>NZ_SPHX01000002.1:0-605941 GCF_004535805.1 Cellulomonas sp. HD19AZ1 | reverse complement strand
ACAGCGTTACGGCGGTCATAGCGAAGGGGAAACGCCCGGTCCCATTCCGAACCCGGAAGCTAAGCCCTTCAGCGCCGATGGTACTGCACTCGCCAGGGTGTGGGAGAGTAGGACGCCGCCGGACAACCATTCAACGAAAGGCCCACCCCTCACAGGGGTGGGCCTTTCGTCGTCTCCGGGCCCGCTGACGGCGCGCGAGCGGGCACCGAGCGCGTGCGACCGACCGTGGCACACGGGCTGACCGGGCGCGTACTGCGGTCCCCCCACGGCAGGAATGTCGCCGGCAGGATCTGTACGCGGAGCGTCGGCCGCCGGGCTCGTACGGCGGAGTGGCCTCGGCCCGGCCCGGCCCGTGGAGTGTCCACCGCCCGGCCCGTCCGGCGGAGCGTCGACGGCAGGGCTCGTGTGGCGGAGTGTCCACGGCAGGGCTCGCGCGCCAGAGCGTCGACGGCAGGGTTCCCCTACGGCGCAGGTCAGACGGCAGAGGGCCGCACTCCGAGCGGAGTGCGGCCCTCTGCCGTGCGGACTGGTGCGGCCGATCCGTCAGGCGTCGTCGGCGGGCGCGTCGTCGGCGACGAGGACGATCGCCCCCAGGGGCGGCACGCGCACCTCGGCGGACCACGCGCGTGCGTAGTGGGTCACGGGCTCGGCCTGCACCGCGCCGAGGTTGCCGACGCCCGAGCCGCCGTAGATCTCCGCGTCCGAGTTGAAGGCCTCACGCCACCGACCGCCCTGCGGCAACGGCACGCGCCAGCCCTCGTGGGGGACGCCCGCGAAGTTCACGACGACGACGGCCGGCGGCGTGCCCACCCCCTTGCGCACGTACGCCAGCAGGTTGAGGTCCGCCTCGTCGGACGCGAGCCACTCGAAGCCGTCGGGCGTCTCGTCGAGCTGCCAGAGGGCCGGGGTCGCACGGTAGAGCGCGTTGAGGTCGGTGAGGCACCTCTGGACGCCGCGGTGCGACGCGTCGTCGAGCGCGAACCAGTCGAGCGACCGCGACTCGGCCCACTCGCCCTGCTGCGCGAACTCCTGCCCCATGAACAGCAGCTGCTTGCCCGGGTGCGTCCACTGGTACGCCAGGAGAGCGCGAACCCCCGCGAGCTTCTGCCAGTGGTCGCCCGGCATGCGGCCGTACAGCGAGCCCTTGCCGTGGACGACCTCGTCGTGGCTGATGGGCAGGACGAAGTGCTCCGAGTACGCGTACACCATCGAGAACGTGATCTCGTGGTGGTGGTAGCGCCGGTTGATCGGTGACTCCTGCAGGTAGCGCAGGGTGTCGTTCATCCACCCCATGTTCCACTTCAGGCCGAAGCCGAGACCGTTCGCGCTCGTCGGCGCGGTGACCCCGGGCCAGGCGGTGGACTCCTCGGCGATCATCATGATGCCGGGCGCGCGCCGGTACGCGGTCGCGTTCGCCTCCTGCAGGAACGAGATCGCCTCGAGGTTCTCGCGGCCGCCGTACACGTTCGGGCGCCACTGCCCGGGCTGACGCGAGTAGTCCAGGTAGAGCATCGACGCGACGGCGTCGACGCGGAGCGCGTCGACGTGGAACTCCTCCAGCCAGTACGTCGCGTTGGCCACGAGGAAGTTGCGCACCTCGGAGCGCCCGAAGTTGAACACGTACGTGCCCCAGTCCGGCTGCTCGCCGAGCAGCGGGTCCGGGTGCTCGTACAGGGCCGTGCCGTCGAACTGGGCGAGCGCCCACTCGTCCTTCGGGAAGTGCGCGGGCACCCAGTCCAGGATCACGCCGATGCCGGCGCGGTGCAGGCAGTCGACGAGGTAGCGGAAGTCGTCGGGGTGACCGAAGCGCGACGTCGGGGCGTAGTACGACGACACCTGGTAGCCCCAGGAGCCGCCGAACGGGTGCTCGGCCACGGGCAGCAGCTCGACGTGCGTGAAGCCCGTCTCGAGGACGTACTCGGTGAGCTGGTGCGCCAGGTCGCGGTACGACAGACCCTGCCGCCACGAGCCGAGGTGGACCTCGTACACGCTCAACGGGCCCGTGTGCGGGTCCCGCTCCGCCCGTGCCGTCATCCACGCGTCGTCCGACCACGTGAAGCGCGACTCGACGACGACCGAGGCCGTCGCGGGGGGAACCTCGGTGCCCTTCGCGAGCGGGTCCGCCTTCTGGCGCCACGAGCCGTCGGCCCCGAGGATCTCGTACTTGTACCGGGCACCCGCCTCGACGCCGGGCACGAACAGCTCCCAGATGCCGCTGTCGCCGAGCGAGCGCATCGCGTGCGTCGCGCCCTGCCAGTGGTTGAAGTCGCCGACCACGCGCACCGCGCGGGCGTTGGGCGCCCACACGGCGAACGACGTGCCGCGCACCTCGCCGAGCTGGCCCGGGTACGTGTGCACGTTGGCGCCCAGCACCTGCCAGAGCTGCTCGTGCCGGCCCTCGCGGACCAGGTGCCGGTCGAGCTCCTGCACGGTCGGCAGGAACCGGTACGGGTCGTCCACCGTCGTGGTGTGCCCGCCGTACGTGACCTCGAGGCGGTAGTCCGGCACGACCGTGCCCGGCAGCAGCGCGACCCACACCCCGTCGCTCTCGTGCTGCGCGTCGACGCTCCCCGTCGCGGTGGTCACGACCACCCGGTCGGCGAGCGGACGCAGCGTGCGGACCGTGACGGCGCCGTCGCCGACGTGCGGGCCGAGCACCGCGTGAGGGTCGTAGAACGTCCCGGCCGCGACGGCACGGAGCGTGTCGTGGTCGACGGGCACGGGGGACGGTGCGGCCGCAGTCATGTGCCTACCCAACCACCCCCGGGGCGTCGGCGCAGGTGGTCGCCGCACACCGTCGTGCCCTGGGCGCGACCGGCGCGGTCAGCGCGTGCGGCGGGCCGTGCTGCCGCGCGCGACGAGGCGGGGGAGCGGCGCCGACGACGTGGTCGGGCGACCCGACGCCAAGAGGTTGAGCACGGCGTCGGCGACCTGGACGCCCATCGCGTGGACGTCGAGGCTCATCGCCGTGAGGGGCGGGTGCGCGAGCCGGCACAGCGCCGAGTCGTCCCACGCCAGCAACGACACGTCGCCGGGGACGGACAGCCCGAGCTCGTGCGCGACGCCGAGCCCCGCGACCGCCATCACGTCGTTGTCGAACACCAGCGCGGACGGCGGGTCGTTGCGGCCCAGCAGCGTGCGGGCCGCGCGGGTGCCCGACGCCTCGGCGTAGTCGCCCTCGACGACCACGCCGCGCGCGCCGCGTGCCGCGCACTCGGACAGGAACGCGTCGGTCCGCGACCGTGTGTGCGCGAGGTCGGCGGGCCCGGAGATGCGCCCGATGGTCGCGTGGCCGAGGTCGACGAGGTACCCCACCGCGTCCCGCATCGCCTGCGCGTTGTCGATCCACACGTGCGCGACCCCGTCGAGCGTGCGCTCCGGCCCGCCGACCACGACCGTGGGGATGCCGAGCGTGCGCAGCACGTCGAGCCGCGGGTCGTCCACGACGAGGTTGACGAGCACGACCGCGTCGACGAGCCGGCCCTGGCCCCACCGGCGGTACGCGGCGATCTCGGCGTCGTGGTCCGGGACCACGTGCAGCAGCAGCGACCGGTCGTCGGACGACAGGGTCTCCTCGATGCCGCCGATGAGCTCCATGAAGAACGGCTCGAGCCCCAGCATGCGCGCCGGGCGGGCCAGCACCAGTCCGATCGCGTCAGCGCCCACGGCCGTCAGCGTAGCCGCCACGTCGTGACCGTCCCCGGCGGCGGGCCGGGCGTCACGCGGTGGGCGTGGCCGTCGCGCGCCGTGCCGCGACGAGGTCGTTCGCGCTGCGCAGCACGGGCCGCGCGACGAGCGCGTCGGCGTCCAGCGGGACCGGGGTGCGCACCCGGAACGTCGCGCTCGCGCCCGCGGGCAGCGTCACGAGCGCCTCGTCCACGCTCGCCGCCGGGTCGAGCCGGTCGACCAGCAGCGTGAGGTCGCGGACCAGCGACCGCGCCGCGACCTGCACCTCGTAGCCGTCCTGCACGGGGTGGACACGAGCGTCGACGGCGTCGGGGTCGAGCGCGAGGTCGACGTCCTCGAGCCACGTGCGGACCGCGCGGCACCGGTCGAGCGTCACGACGAGCACCTCCTGCGCGGGGTCGTCCGGCGTCCGCAGGTCCGTGCGCACGGGGAACGTGCCCACGGACCAGGCGCCGACCGTCAGCGGACGCTCGGCCCGAGCGAGCACGCGGCCGTCGAGGGTCTGGCGCTCGAGCACGGCCGTGCCCTTCCACAGCACGGGCGTGTCGTTGACGACGACGAGCGCGTCCAACCCGTCGCGCGGCTGCACCGTGACGAGCCGGTCCGCGAACGCCGCGCGCATCGCCCACCACAGCGGCTTGGGGCGCCCGTCGCCGTCGACCGCGGCCCACGACGTCACGGGCCAGCAGTCGTTGAGCTGCCAGACGATCGCGCCCGCGGTCGTCGGCCACCAGGACCGGTAGTGCTCGATCGCGAACCGCACCGCGCGCGCCTGGTTGAGCTGGGCCGCCCACAGCCAGTCCGCGAGGTCGTCGGGGACGCCCAGGTGCGGCGCCATGCCGCGGTCGAGCTTGCCGTTGCCGTCCTCCGCCTTCTGGTGCAGCAGGAAGGTCGGGTGGTCCTTGCCGGCGACGGTGCCGTCCGCAGCGCGCACCGCACGGGTGAGGGTCGCCCACGTGGGCGGGCCCTGGAAGCCGAACTCGGAGCAGAAGCGTGGGACCTCGTCGCGGTAGGCGGTGTAGTCGACGCGGTTCCAGACCTCCCACTGGTGGTGCGAGCCGTGGTCGGGGTCGTTGGGGTGCACGTCGTGCAGGTCGTACCCCGGCGAGGCGGGGCTGTTCTCGACGTACGGGCGCGTGGGGTCGAGCTCGGCGACCACGGCCGGGAACAGCTCGGTGGCGTACCGCAGGCCCCACGTGCGCCCCTCGAGCTCGTCGGGCCACCCCCAGTCGCGGAAGCCCCACAGGTTCTCGTTGCCGCCGTTCCACACGACGAGCGAGGGGTGCGGCGTGAGGCGCGCGACGTGCTCGCGGGCCTCGGCCTCGAGCTCCTCCAGCAGCGGCGACTCCTCGGGGTACGCCGCGCACGCCAGCAGGAAGTCCTGCCACACGAGCAGACCGCGCTCGTCGCACAGGTCGTAGAAGTCCTCGGACTCGTAGATCCCGCCGCCCCACACGCGCACGAGGTTGAGGTGCGCGCCGAGGGCCTGGTCGAGCCGCCGCGCGAGACGGTCGCGCGTGATCCGGGTGAGCAGGTGGTCGTCGGGGATCCAGTTGGCGCCGCGGACGAACACCGCGCGGCCGTTGACCCGCAGCGTGAAGGCCGCGCCGACGTCGTCGGGCGAGGTGTCGAGCTCGACCGTGCGGAAGCCGATGCGGCGGCTCCACGCACCCAGGCGCGCGCCGGTCGCGCGCGGGCCCGCCGGGGCGGCCGCGTCCGCGGCGTGCAGCTCAAGCTCGAGCGCGTGCAGCGGCTGGGCGCCGTGGCCGACGGGCCACCACAGCGGCGCGTGCGGCACCTCGAGGTGCGCGGTCGCCGCGGTCGCGCCCGCGTCGACCGTCACCACGGACTCGGCGCCCGCGACGCGCGCCGTGACCACGAGCGGCACGTCGCCGCCGGGCAGCCCCGACCGCTCGACGTCGACGACCACGTCGACGACACCGGTCCCGTCGGGCCGCACGGTGACCAGCGGGCGCACGGACGCGAGCCGCGCGACGCGCCAGCGCTCGATCCGCACGGGCCGCCACAGGCCCGCGGTCTGCAGGTCCGGGCCCCAGTCCCAGCCGAACGAGCAGGCCATCTTGCGGACCATGTTGAACGGCTGGGGGTACGCGAGCGGGCGGGGCCCCAGGCGGCGCGCCTCGGCCTCGGCGTGCGCGAGCGCGGACCCGAGCTCGACGCTCAGCGTGCGGACGTCGTGGTGCAGGTGCGCGCGCAGGTCGACGCGGTAGGTGCGGTGCTGGTTGGCGGTGCGTGCGAGCACGTCGTCGTCGAGACGCACCGTGGCGACCGTGTCGACGCCCTCGAGGACCAGGTCGACGCGCTCGCCGGCGAGCGCGGGGGCGATGCGCACGGGCCGCGCGTAGGTCCACGTGGCGTGCCGCATCCACGCGAGGCGCGTCTCGTTGTCGTCGACGTAGGGGTCGGGGACGAGGCCCGCGTCGAGCAGCGTCGTGTGGCTCGTGCCGGGGACGTGCGCGGGGACGCCGTCGTGCAGCGCGCGGAGCAGCGGCTCCGGCAGGTCGTCGGGGAGCGTCGCGGGGTCGGCGGTGAGCGTCCAGCCGTCGTCGAGGAGGTGGTGGTCCATGTGCGTGCGCGCTCCCGGAGGTCCTGTGCCCCCGGCGGGCGCGCGTCGTCGCGCGCCCGCGGGCCGTCCGACCCGAGGAGCCACCCACATTGTTAGGCTGCTGAACTTAGTCCGTCAACGCTTCGCCGAGTTCCTCCTAGGCTGGTGCGCACGAATCCACCCGGAGGTGAGCGGTGCCCCTGCGTCCCGACGACGTGACGTCCCCCACGACCCTGGACACGGCCGACGTGCTGCACCTGCGCGCGGCGGGCGTGAGCCTCGTCCTCGACCTCGCGGCAGGGCTGCCGCGCGTGCTGCACTGGGGCGCCGACCTCGGCGACCTGCCCGGGGCCGCGCTCGCCGCTCTGCGGCTCGCGGCCCGCTCGGCGCCGGCCGCGTCGTCGGTCGACGGCGAGGTCGTGCCGTCCGTGCTCCCCGAGCAGTCGACCGGCTGGCTGGGCGTGCCCGGCCTCACGGGGTCGCGCGGCGGCCGCGGCTGGTCGAGCGCGTTCGCGCTCGAGCGTGCGACGCACGCGCGCACCGCCGGCGGCGGCGACCTCGTCACGGTGACGGCCGCCGACCCGGCGGCGGGGCTGGGGCTCGAGCTCGTGCTCGAGCTCACGCCGCAGGGCGTCGTGCGCCAGCGCGCGACCGTCACCAACACCGCCGACGGCACGTACGACCTTGAGGGCGTCCTGCTGACGCTGCCCGTGCCGCTGCGCGCCACGACCCTGCTCGACATGGGCGGGCACTGGGCGCGCGAACGGCACCCCATCCGCACGCCGTTCACGCACGGCACCCGCCTGCGCGAGAACCGGCGCGGGCGCACGGGCTTCGACACGCCGTACGTGCTGGTCGCCGGGACCGACGAGCTCGGGCACCGGCGCGGCGAGGTGTGGGGCGTGCACGTCGCGTGGTCCGGCAACCACCGCAGCCTCGCGCAGCGCGCGCACGACCACCCGGGCCTGCTCGGCGGCGGCGAGCTGCTCCTGCCCGGCGAGGTCCGCCTCGGCACCGGCGAGTCGTACACGAGCCCGTGGCTGTACGCGTCCTACGGCGCCGCGGGCCTCGACGAGCTCGCGGGCCGCTTCCACGCGTGGCTCCGGGCGCGGCCCCAGCACCCCCGCACGCCGCGGCCCGTGACGCTCAACACGTGGGAGGCCGTGTACTTCGACCACGACCTCGCGCGGCTCACCGAGCTCGCCGACGCGGCCGCCGCCGTCGGCGCCGAGCGCTACGTGCTCGACGACGGCTGGTTCGGCGACCGCCGCGACGACTCGCGCGGCCTGGGGGACTGGTACGTGTCCGACGAGGTGTGGCCCGACGGCCTCGGTCCGCTCGTCTCGCACGTCACGGGCCTGGGCATGCAGTTCGGCCTGTGGGTCGAGCCGGAGATGGTCAACCCGGACTCCGACCTCGCCCGGGCGCACCCCGACTGGATGCTGCGCCTGCCCGACCGGCTCCCGCGCCCCGCGCGGCACCAGCAGGTCCTCGACCTCGGGCGTCCCGAGGCGTTCGCGCACATCCTCGAGCGCCTGGACGCGCTGCTCACCGAGTACGACATCGCCTACCTCAAGTGGGACCACAACCGCGACCTGCTCGACGCGGGGCACGGCGCCGACGGCGTGCCCGGCGTGCACGGGCAGACGCTCGCCGTGTACCGGCTGATCGACGAGCTCAAGGCGCGGCACCCGCGGGTCGAGATCGAGTCCTGCTCGTCGGGCGGCGCGCGCGTCGACCTCGAGATCCTCGAGCGCACCGACCGCGTGTGGGCCTCGGACTGCATCGACGCCCTCGAGCGCCGCACGATCCAGCCGTGGACCAACCTGCTGATCCCGCTCGAGCTCATCGGTGCGCACATCGGCTCCGGCACCGCGCACTCCACGGGACGGCGCGCGGGCCTGGGGTTCCGGGCCGGGACGGCGCTGTTCGGGCACCTCGGCATCGAGTGGGACCTGCGGGAGGCCGACGACGCCGAGCGCGCCGAGCTCGCGGCGTGGGTCGCGCTCTACAAGGACGTGCGCGAGCTGCTGCACACCGGGGTGAGCGTGCACGCCGACCCCGTCGACCCCGCGTACGCCGTGCACGGCGTGGTCGCGCAGGACGGCTCCGACGCGCTGTTCGCGATCGCGACCGTGGCGTCCTCGGCGCAGGCGCCCGCCGCGCTCGTGACGCTGCCCGGGCTCGACCCGGACGCGACGTACCACGTGCGCCCGCAGGCGCCCGCCGACGTCGTCGGGCCGTGGCAGCACGTGCCGTGGTGGGAGCCCGAGGGGCTGCGCACGACGGGACGCGTGCTCGGGCAGGTCGGCGTCCGGCCGCCGCACCTGCAGCCCGAGCGGCTCGTGCTGCTGCGGGCCACGCGCGTCGACTGACGACGGCCGCGGGCGGTGCGGAGGGCGGCGGGGTCACCCCGCCGCCCTCCGTCGTCCTGCCCTGCGTCGTCAGCCGCTCACTTGGTCGCGCCCGACGTGAAGCCGTTGTAGACGTACCGCTGCAGCAGCAGGAACAGCACGAGGATCGGCACGATCGTGATGACCACGCCCGCCGAGATCACCTCCCACTGCGAGCCGAACGGGCCCTTGAACGCGAACAACGCGGTCGAGATGGGCCGCAGGTCGGGGTCGGGCAGGTAGAGGAACGGCAGGAAGAACTCGTTGTAGATGCCGATGCCCTTGATGATGACGACCGTCGCGATCGCGGGCTTGAGGTTCGGCAGGATGATCCGGAAGAAGATCCGCAGGTGCCCCGCGCCGTCGAGCGTCGCGGCCTCGTCGAGCGACCGGGGGATCGCGCGCACGAACTGCAGGAAGATGTAGATCGAGACGATGTCCGTCCCCGTGAACAGCAGGATCAGCGCCCAGCGCGAGTTGTAGAGCCCGAGGCCGTTGACGATCTGGAACGTCGCGACCTGGGTCGTCACGCCGGGCACGAGCGTCGCCAGCAGGAACAGGCCGAGCACCGCCGAGCGCCCGCGGAACCGGAAGCGGTCGAGCGCGTACGCGGTCGCCGCGCCGACGAGGATCGTGCCGGTGATCGCGGCGACGAAGACGACGACCGTGTTGGCGAACCCCCGCAGCATCCCGCCCCGCGTGAACGCGGTCGCGTAGTTCGCGACGTTGCCCCAGCTCTCGGGCGGCGTGAACGGGTTCGTGGCGAGGAACTCCTGACCGGTCTTGAACGAGCCGAACAGGATGAGCACGAGCGGCAGCAGCGTGACGACGGACGCGACGACGAGGGACAGGTACTTGCCGGTGGCGGTGAGGGCGCGGGTCACGTGAGGTCCACCTCCTGCTCGGGCACGACGCGACGCTGGACCCACGTCACCAGCAGCACGACGACCAGCAGCACGACCGCCATCGCCGACGCGAGGCCGACCATGTTCCGGTTGAACGCCATCCAGATCGTGCGGATCACGAAGGTCTCGGTGCCGTTGCCGCCGTTCGTCATGACGTACGGGATCTCGAAGACCGACAGCGCGCCCGAGATCGCGAGGATGAACGACAGGCCGACGATCGGTCGGATCGACGGCAGGATGATGTGCCGGAACTCGTGCCAGCGGTTGGCGCCGTCGATCTCCGCGGCCTCGTAGACGTCGCTGCTGATGGACTGGATCGCACCGAGGAACATCACGAAGTTCAGCCCCGTGTAGCGCCACACGGACACCGCGGCGAGCGTCACGTTGGCCACCGCCGGGTCGCCCGTCCACTGCCGCACCAGCGCGTCGAGGCCAGCCGCCAGCAGCACGGTGTCGAGGCCGCCCCCGGGCTTGAGGAAGTTGAGGAAGATCAGGCCGATCGCGACGCCGTTGATGAGGTAGGGGAAGAACAGGATCCCCTTCCACAGGTTCTTGAGCCGCACGCGGAACGACAGGACGGTCGCGAAGTACAGCGCGAGCGCCATCTGCACGAACGACGCGAGGAAGTAGTACAGCGAGACGTAGAAGACGCGGACGTTGTCGGGGTCGGTGAAGATCTCGACGTAGTTGTCGAGCCCCACGAGCTCCTTCGTGCGCGCGAGGCCGTCCCAGTCCGTCACCGAGTACCAGAACATGTTCGCGACGGGCAGGTACGTCAGCAGGAGCAGCAGCCCGACGGGGACGAGGAGGAACAGGTACGGCACCGCGCGGCGACGCCGGCGCGCGCCGCGACCCGCGCCCGAGGGGGCGGGGCGGGTCGCGGGCGCGGGGGCGTCCACCGGGCCGGGGGCGCCCGTCGTGGTGGTCGTCATGGTGCGGCGACCGCGCGTCAGGCGTCCACGTCGGCGCGGCCCTCGGCCCACGCGGCGTTGAGGTCGTCGAAGACCTGCTGCTTGGTGCGGGCGCCGGAGCGGGCGTCGTCGATGATCTTCTGGCGGTACTTCGGGTCCGTCGTGACGATGCCCGACGCCGTGTCGATGTCGGCGAACAGCGACTCCTTGCCCTGCGGCGCGGGGTTCATCTCGACGAGCTCGACCTGGTCGACGAAGTCGGCGAGCGCGGCGGGCGTGGCGCCGTCGATCAGCGGCGAGAGGCCGACCTGCGACTCGGAGTAGCCGGACTCGTGGTGGAACCAGTCGATCCACGCGCGCGCGGTCACCTTGTTCTTCGAGGCGACGTTGATGCCGAGGTTGTAGTCGCCGCCGGCGGTGGCGTGGAACGTGCCGTCGGCCTGGGCGGGGAACGGCATGTAGCCGATGTCGTCGGCCGAGCCGCCGGCGTCGACGGCGGCCTGCTGCATCTGCGGGATCGCCCAGGACCCCAGCAGCATCACGCCGATCTTGCCCGTGCCGAGCAGCTGCTTGGACTGCTCCCAGTTGGTCGTCGTCGGGTCGGCCTCGGTGAGTCCCTGCGCGACGACGTCGTACAGCAGGCCGTCGATGACCTCGTGGTCGCGGCCGTCCGCCCACGGGTCGTCCCACGTGACCATCTGGTTGACGTAGTCGGGGTCGCCCGAGACGCCGCCGCGGTAGTACTCCCACGCGGTGAGCGGCCAGCCGTCCTTGTAGTTGGTGTAGAGCGGGTCGATCCCGGGGTCGGCCGCCTTGAGCGCGGCGAGGTCCTCGAGGAACTCGTCGGGCGTCGTGGGGAAGTCCGTCAGGCCCGCGGCCTGCCAGACCTTGGTGTTGTAGACGAGCCCCTGGACGTTGCCGACGACCGGGATGCCGTAGCTCGTGCCCTCGAACGACTTGTCGGCGAGCCAGCGGTACTCCTGGGCGAGCTCCGCCTGCTCGCCGAGCGGCTCGAAGAAGTCGCCGAGCTGGTCGGGCGTGACCGAGCCGGGGATCGCGAGGACGTCGCCGTAGTTGTCGGTGCTCATGCGCGTCTTCACCTCGCCCTCGTAGTCGGTGATGCCCTCGACCTTGACGTCGGTGACTGCGGGGTACGTGGTCTTGAACCGCTCGACGTAGTCGTCGAACGTGCCGTCCTCGACGAGGTCGGTCCGCCACGTGAGCACCGTGAGGGAGCCGCCGGGCTCGCCGGTCGTGTTCTCCTCGCCCTCGGCCCCGCCCGAGCAGGCGGTCGTGAGGGCGAGCAGGGCGACGGCCGTCGACGCGACGGCGAGCCGCCCGCGTCGCTGGTGAAGGAACATCGTCGATCCTCTCGTCGGCGCCGGGACCTCGGTGTCCCGGCTGGGGCGGTGACGGCCCCGGGCCGTGCGCCGTGTAGATTCTTAGGCCACTGAACAAAGTAAGTCAACGGCGTGTCGTGACCCGGTCCGTCCCGTGTCGCGGTCGTTAGGCTCGACGGGTCGCCACCCGGCGGCCGCCAACCCGACGGGAGCCCACGTGAACGCAGGCACGCCGGTGCGCGGCGCCGCGCACACGAGCAGCCGCAGCGCGATCCTCGACGTCATCCGCGCCGCCGGGACCATCAGCCGCGTCGAGCTCACGCACGCCACCGGCCTCACCGCCGCGACCGTCTCGACCGTCGTGCGCCGGCTGCTCGACGAGGGACTGGTCGTCGAGGCCGGCCGCGCCGAGTCCACCGGCGGCAAGCCCCGCATGCTGCTGCAGCTCGACCCCGCCGCGCGCTACGCCGTCGGCGTGCACCTCGACCACGCGGGCATCACGTACGTCGTCGCCAACCTCGGCGGTCAGGTCGTCGCGCGGTGGCGCCGCCCCGGCACCGGTGCCGACGACCCCCGCGTCGTCGTCGACCGGATCGCCGCCGAGATCGCCGCCAACGTGGCCCGCATCGGCGTCGACAGGCGCCTGCTGCTCGGCGTCGGCGTCGTGTCGCCCGGCCCGCTCGCGACCTCGACCGGCATGACCATCGCGCCGCCGGTCATGCAGCACTGGTCGGACTTCCCGCTCGCGGCGGTCATCGAGGACGCCGTCGGGCTGCCCGTGCTGCTCGACAACGACGCGACGGCCGCCGCGCTGGGGGAGTACTGGTCCGGCGGCGTGCCCACCGGCGCGGTCTGCGCCGCGTTGTACATGGGCACCGGCATCGGCTCCGGGATCATCGTCGACGGCGCCGTCTACCGCGGGCGCTCGTCCAATGCCGGCGAGGTCGGGCACGTCTGCCTCGACGTCGACGGTCCGCCCTGCTGGTGCGGCGGGCGCGGGTGCCTCGAGGCCCTCGCGGGCCCGTCCGCCGTCGTCGCGCGCGCGCTCGACGCGGGCATCGCGCTGCCCGGACGCAGCGTGTCGGAGGACTTCGCGGCGCTCGCGCGGGCCGCCGCCCGCGGCGAGGACGAGCCGGTGCGCCTGCTCGCCGAGTCCGCGCGCTACGTCGCCGCGGCGACGCAGTCCCTCGCGAACGTCCTCGACCTCGACCTCGTCGTCCTCACCGGGTCGTCGTTCGCGCACGCCGGGTCGCTCTACCTGCCCGTGGTCCAGGAACGCCTCGACGGCGCGTTCTTCGCGCGCGCCACGCACGGCGTGCGCGTCACGATCTCGTCGCACGCCGCCGAGGCCGCCGCCGTCGGCGGCGCCGCGCTCGTGCTGCAGGCCGAGCTCGCACCCCGGCAGGCCGGCATGCGGATCGTGGCCGACGCGCTCACCGAGGTGCCCGCCGGGTCCGGCGTCGCCTGAGCCGCGACCCGTCGCGGCTGTGCCGTCAGCCGAGCAGACGGTCCAGGCCCGCCTGCGGGATCGGCACCCACGTCGGCCGGTTCCGCGCCTCGTAGACCACCTCGTAGAGGGTCTTGTCGAGCTCGAGCGCGCGCAGCAGCAGCGCGCTCGCGGGCTCCGCACCCACGCCGTAGCCGTCGAGCAGCGCGTCGCGCGCGTCCCGCGTCCACGCCTCGGCGGGCGCGCCCACCAGCCCGCCGACCGCCGCCGCGTAGTCGAACGACCGCAGCACGCCCGCCACGTCCCGCAGCGCCAGGTCCGGGCGCGTCCGCGCGGCCAGCGGCGCCAGCGGCTCGCCCTCGAAGTCGATGACGAACCAGCGACCCGTCGACCGCAGCACCTGCCCCAGGTGCAGGTCGCCGTGCACGCGCTGCCGGGCCGGCGTCGTCGGCAGCGCGGCGACCTCGTCCGCCACCGCACGCACCGCGGGCGTGCGCTCCGCGAGCGACGGCACCGCGGCCGTCGCCCACGCGAGCCGGTCCAGCAGCGCGCGCGCGAGCACCGCACCCCCGTCCGGCGCCTCCTGCCGGTCGAACGCCCGCACGAGCGCGTCGTGCATGCCCGCGACCGTCGCACCCAGCTCGCGCGCGAGGTCCCCGAACGCGCGCCCGTCGCGCGCGTGGTCGCACGCCAGCTCGAACCCGTCCTGCGCCCCCGGCACGAACGCGCTCAGCACGCCCAGGTACCCGACGGCCTCGCTGCCGTCCGGCGCCTGCCACCGCGCCCGCGTCCACGCGAGCGGCGCGGGCACGCCGTCCCAGGCCGCCTCGACCAGCCGGCGTGGCACGTCGATGTCGGGGTTCTCGCCCCCCGCGAGCGTCCGCAGCACCTTGAGGATCCCGCGCGGGACGCCGTCCGGACCCGGCAGCACGACCGACGTGTTCGACTGCTCGCCCGTCACCACCCGGGCGGCCGTCACGTCGACGTCGGCCCCGGGCCCGTCCGCGTGCGCGAGCCACGCCGCCAGGAACCGCGCGTCGCCCGCCGCGTCGAGCACCGTGCGGCCACCCGCCGTGCCCAGCACCGCGCCAGGGTCGGCCCCGCCCGCGTCGGCGAGCAGCAGCACCGGCACCTGCAGCACGACGTCCACCGCCCCCGCCCGCGCGTGCACCAGCAGCACGCGCACGTCGTCGCCCAGGTGCACGGCACCGACCGGGGTCAGGCGCGCGTCGACACCCTTCGCCGGGTACCAGCGACGCTCCGGCAACCACGCGCGCAGCAGCTCGACGACCTCGTGGTCGACGTCGTCGGGCGGCAGCGCGTCGAGGATCACGGGGCGGTCAGCTCCAGCCAGTAGAAGTCGCGGGACCCGAGCGTGAACGTCAGCGTGCCGTCGTCCCGCACCGGCGGGAAGTGCGCGCCGCCGAACACGTCGCGCAGGTGCCACCCCACGTGACCGGGCAGGCGCACGGTCGTCGCGCGGGCGGTCGCCGCGAGGTTCGCCACCACCAGCACCGTCTCGTCGTCGGTGCGCCGCAGGAACGTCAGCACCGCGTCGTTGTCGTTCGGCACCACCTCGAACGAGCCCAGCCCGAGCGCCCGGTGCTGACGTCGCACCGCGAGCATGCCGTGCACCCAGTGCAGCAGCGACGTCGGCTGCGCGAGCTGCGACTCCACGTTGACGTTGCCGTAGTGGTAGACGAGCGACTGCACCAGCGGCAGGTACAGCTTGCCGGGGTCGGCGGTCGAGAAGCCCGCGTTGCGGTCCGGCGTCCACTGCATCGGCGTGCGCACCGCGTCACGGTCCGGCAGCCAGATGTTGTCGCCCATGCCGATCTCGTCGCCGTAGTACAGGCACGGGCTGCCCGGCAGGCTCAGCAGCAGCGCGTGCGCGAGCTCGATCTCCTTGCGCGAGTTGTCCAGCAGCGGCGCCAGCCGGCGGCGGATCCCGACGTTCGCGCGCATGCGCGAGTCCGGCGCGTACCAGCCGTACATCGACGCGCGCTCCTCCGTCGACACCATCTCGAGCGTCAGCTCGTCGTGGTTGCGCAGGAACGTGCTCCACTGGCCGCTCGACGACGGGATCGCCGGCGTGTCCGCCAGGATGTCGACGATCTGCGTCGCGCGCTGGTCGCGCAGCGCGTAGTAGATGCGCGGCATCACGGGGAAGTGGAAGCACATGTGGCACTCCGGCGCCTCCTCGGTGCCGAAGTAGTGCACGACGTCCTCGGGCCACTGGTTCGCCTCGGCCAGCATGATGCGACCGGGGAACTCCTCGTCGATCATGCGCCGCAGGTCGGCCAGGAACTGGTGCGTCTCCGGCAGGTTCTCGCAGTTCGTGCCCTCGGCCTCGAACAGGTACGGCACCGCGTCCAGCCGGAACCCGTCCACTCCCAGGTGCAGCCAGAACCGCGCGACGTCGAACATCGCGTCCACGACGCGCGGGTTCTCGAAGTTCAGGTCGGGCTGGTGGCTGAAGAACCGGTGCCAGAAGTACTGCCGGCGCACGGGGTCGAACGTCCAGTTCGACGTCTCGGTGTCGACGAAGATGATGCGCGCGTCCTGGTAGCGCGTGTTGTCGTCGCTCCACACGTAGAAGTCGCCGTACGGCCCGTCCGGGTCCGAGCGCGACGCCTGGAACCACGGGTGCTGGTCGCTCGTGTGGTTCATCACCAGGTCGACCACGATCCGCATGCCGCGCCGGTGGCACTCGGTCACCAGCAGGCGGAAGTCGTCGAGCGTGCCGTACTGCGGTGCGACCGCCGTGTAGTCCGACACGTCGTAGCCGCCGTCGCGCATGGGCGACGGGTAGAACGGCGGCAGCCACAGGCAGTCGACACCCAGCCACTGCAGGTAGTCCAGCCGCTGCACCAGGCCCTGCAGGTCGCCGCTGCCGTGCCCGCTCGAGTCCGAGAACGTGCGCAGCATGACCTCGTAGAACACGGCCGTGCGGTACCACTCCGGGTCGTCGTCGCGACCGTCCGTCGGCGGGGGAGCGGGGACCGGCGGCTGACGGCGCGCAGGCAGGCCGCCCAGCGCGATCGCCGCGGTCGTCGGCGCCGGCTCGCGGTGCCGCCCGTAGGTCGCCGGACCCGCGGCCCCCGGGGGCGGGGGCGTCGGCACGGGCGCCGGCGCACCGGGCACCGCGTCCGGCGACGGCTGCGATCCCGGGGGCGGCGTGCCCGGCGGGACCGCGGCCGCACCGCCCGGGTGCGCCGCAGGCGTGCCCAGCACGGGCGTGCGCGGCGTGCGCGGGTCACCCGCGCCGGCGACGTCGTCGGGCGGCGGCGTGGACGGGCTCATCGCGCCTCACCCGGGTGCTCGAGGTAGGCGACGTGCGCGACCCGCACCTGCGGGTCGAGCCGCACGTACACCTCCTCGGACCACGCGTACGTCTCCTGCGACAGCACGTCGCGCGCCACCGCGGGACGGTCGGCGGGCAGGCCGAACGCACCCAGGTCGAGACGCACGACGCCCTCGCGGACGCCGAACGGGTCGATGTTGACGATCGTCACCACGGTGTCGGGCCGCCCCGTCGGCGACTCGTGCGCCTCCAGGTGCCGCGAGAACGCGACGAGCGCGTCGTCGGACGTCGGGTGCACGCGCACGTTGCGCAGCTGCTGCAGCGCCGGGTGCGCACGACGGATCTCGTTGAGCCGCCCGATGAGCAGCGCGATGCCCAGGTGCTCGGCGCGCGCCCAGTCGCGAGGACGGAACTCGTACTTCTCGTTGTCGATCTGCTCCTCGACGCCCGGGCGCGGCACGTCCTCGACCAGCTCGTAGCCGGAGTACACGCCCCACGTCGGCGACCCGGTCGCCGCGAGCACGGCCCGCACCGCCCACGCCGCGGCCCCGCCGTGCTGCAGGTACGGCGGCAGGATGTCGTGCGTCGTCGGCCAGAAGCTCGGGCGCATCCACGCGCCCTCCTCGCCGCCGACCCGCGCGAGGTACTCCTCGAGCTCGGCCTTCGTGTTGCGCCACGTGAAGTAGGTGTACGACTGGTGGAAGCCGACCTTCGCGAGCGTCAGCATCATCGCCGGGCGCGTGAACGCCTCCGACAGGAAGATCACCTCGGGGTGGTCCGCCGCGACGTCCGCGAGCAGGCGCTGCCAGAACGACAGCGGCTTGGTGTGCGGGTTGTCGACGCGGAACGCCGTGACGCCGTGGTCGATCCACACCTGCAGCACGCGGCGGATCTCCGCGTAGATGCCCTCGGGGTCGTTGTCGAAGTTCAGGGGGTAGATGTCCTGGTACTTCTTCGGCGGGTTCTCGGCGTACGCGATCGTGCCGTCGGCGCGCGTCGTGAACCACTCGGGGTGCTCGCGGACCCACGGGTGGTCGGGCGACGCCTGGAGCGCGACGTCCAGCGCGACCTCCATGCCCAGGGACCGTGCCCGTGCGACGAACGCGTCGAAGTCGTCGAACGTGCCCAGCGTCGGCTCGATCGCGTCGTGGCCGCCGTCCTGCGAGCCGATCGCGTACGGCGAGCCCGGGTCGCCCGGCATCGCCGTGAGCGCGTTGTTGCGGCCCTTGCGGTGCGCGTGACCGATCGGGTGGATCGGCGTCAGGTAGACGACGTCGAAGCCCATCGCGGCGATGCGCGGCAGCTGGTTCGCCGCCGTGCGCAGCGTGCCCGACGTCCACGTCTGCGTCGCCTCGTCGTACGTCGCGCCGTGCGAGCGCGGGAACATCTCGTACCACGCGCCCGTCAGCGCGAGACGGCGGTGCACCACGAGCGGGTACGCCCGCGACGCCGTCACGAGGTCGCGCAGCGGGGTGCGGTCCAGCGCCTCCCGGACGGCGGGTGCGAGCCCCGCTGCCAGGCGCTCCGACGGCGGGCGGGAGGTGTCGCGCAGCGCGTCGACGGCCGCCAGCAGCGTGCGCGCGTCGTGCGAGGCCATCGCGTCGTCGCCCGTGCGGCGTGCGGCGCGCTCCAGCACGAGCGTGCCCTCGGTGAGCATGAGCTCGACGTCGACGCCCGCCTCGACCTTGATCGCGGCGTCGTGCGCCCACGTCCCGTACGGGTCCGACCAGCCCTCGACGCGGAACGACCACTCGCCCTCGGCGTCCGGCACGAGGCGTGCCTCGTAACGGTCGAGCCCGGGCGCCACGTCGACCATGCGACGCCACGAGTGCACCGACCCGTCGGGACGCAGCAGCACCGCCGTCGCACCGAGCGCGTCGTGGCCCTCGCGGATCACGGTCGCGCGCACGGGCACCGGCTCGCCGACGACGGCCTTGGCCGGGAACCGGCCCTCCTCGGCGACCGGGGACACGTCGACCACCGGGATGCGCCCGACCGGCAGCGGGCCCGTCACGGGCGCCGCGGGGGAGGCGGCCGTGGGGGCCGGCGGCGCGGGGGCCGCCGGGGGCGGTCCGACCGGCGGGGCGGACGCCCGTGCGGTCGACACCGCCTCGGGGGCCGATGCCCCGGGGGCGGGCGCCGAGGCGGAGGTCGTGGCGGCGGCCGTGTCCGCCGCCGTCGGGCTCGCGGGCTCCGGCGTGCGGGTCGGGTCGGAGGGTCGCCCGGGCGCGGGCACCGGGGCGACGGCACGTGGCCGGTCCGCGGACGTGGCCGGTGACGTGCGACGTGGGCGGCGGGGTGTCGTCACGGTCCCGAACCTATCCGGGGATCCGGGGTCGCGGCATCCGCTGGGCACCCACGGCGCGCCGCCCGCGGCCCGGGCGGCCCGCCCGCTCCGGCAGCCACCTGGTCACCCGTCCACCCCCCACCGCGCGACACGACCGATCCCGCCCCGCTGAACCCGGCACCCCACCTGGCCCCCACCCGGCGAGCGCGAGGTTCTGCCGGTTCTCGGACGCCATGACCGGTCGAACACCGCGTTCGCCGCCGACCGAGGCCTGGTGACGGTGCGGCGCAGCCCCGCAGGTGGTGCCGTGGCCGCGGGCGTCGGTCGCCGTCGAGCGCGGGAGGGCGCCGGTCACGGGCGCCGAGGAGCGGCGGGACTCCGCACTCGACCGGTGAGCGGCGACCGCTACCGTGTCGAGCCGACCACAGGACCGTGTGACCTCGGGGCCAGCGCCGCGTCGGCGTCGGGGCAGGACGCCGTCCGTGTCGGGCTGGTGCGCTGGCGGGATGCGACGTCCGGCGCCTCTGCCCCCTCCCCTGCTCCGTCTCGCCCTCCTGCAGGAGGGGCTCGTGTCGACGGCTCAGTGCGACGCGGCCGGCGTCGGCCGGCACCGCCGCGCTGCGCTGCGGGGCGACGGTTCGCTGGTCCCCGTCGTGCGGGGCGTCCACGACGCCGCCGGCGCGCTCGTGCGGCGCTACGGACCGCGCGTGCTCGCCGACCCGCTGGACGTGCACGCCGGGGCGACCGGATCCGCGGCCGTGAGCCCTGCGCCGGCGGGACCTGTGCCCGTGCGACCCGCAGCCGAGGGCGTGACGGTGGCACGGTCGCCCCTGCCGCAGCCGACGCCGCGACAGGGGTGGTCGCCACGGGCGCCGCAGGCGCAGATGCGCGTGCAGGCGGCGGCCACACCTCCGAGGACTGCGGGCCCCGCAGGCGCACCAGGTGGTGCGGTGCGCGGCGGTCCGGTCGTGCCCGGGGAACCGGACCGCGTCGACCGGGGGCACGACCACCGCCGGCGCAGGGCCGCGTGGACGGCGCTGCTCGCGCTCGGGCCGGAGCGCGCGGTGGCGGTCGGCGCCTGCGCGCTCGCGCTGCACGGCGTCGAGGGGCTGCCGCGGACGATCCGGCCCGAGGCGGCGCTTCCCGTCGTCGGCGGGCGCGACCACCGGGGTGACGCGCGGGTGCGGCGCTTCCGGACGGGTGACGTCGTGGTCGTGCGGGGTGCGCGTGCCGTGCGACCGGAGCTTGCGCTCGCGCAGGCCGTGTGCGAGCTGTCACGCGAGCACGCCGTGGGCGTGCTCGACTCGGCCGTCCGCCGCGGCCTCGTGGCACCCGACCTCGCGTGCGTCCGGGCGCTCGCGCGCGGTCGACGCGGGGCCGCGCGTCTCGCGAGGTGGTGGGAGCTCGTCGACGGGCGCGCGGACTCGCCGCTCGAGACGCGCGCACGGCTGCAGTGCGTCGACGCGGGCCTCGCCCCCGACGAGCTGCAGGTGCCGGTGCGCGACGCCGACGGTCGTGTCGTGGCGCGCGGCGACCTGGGTTGGTGGACGCCAGAGGGGCGTCTCGTCGTCGTCGAGATCGACGGCGCGGGACCGCACGCGACACCGGCGGCCCTCTACCGGGACCGCGAGCGGCAGAACGCGATCGTCGCGACCGGTGCGCTGCTCCTGCGCTTCACGGCCGACGACGTCGCCGCAGGGCGCGTCGCGCGCACGCTGGCCCGCCACCTCTCGCGTCCGGCGACCCCGTGAACGCGGACTCGTGCCGGTTCTACGGCTTGAGAACCGGCAGAACCGCGCGTTCGGCGACGAGGACGGGGGAGGAGGAGAGGACCGGGGTCAGAGGGCCGCGACCAGGGCGCGGCCCGTCGTGCGGCCCGTGAACAGGCAGCCGCCCAGGAACGTGCCCTCGAGCGCGCGGTGGCCGTGCACGCCGCCGCCGCCGAACCCGGCGGCCTCGCCGACCGCCCACAGGCCCGGCAGGACCTCGCCGTCGGGGCGCAGCACGCGGCCCTCGAGGTCGGTCGCGAGGCCGCCGAGGGTCTTGCGGGTCAGCACCGACAGCCGAACCGCGTACAGCGGGCCGTGCGCGGGGTCCGTGAGGCGGTGCGGCGGTGCGACGCGGATCGCCTTGTCGACCACGAACCGCCGCGCCATCGCCGTGGCCGTGACCTGCAGGTCCTTGCCGAGCCCCGTGGCGACCTGCGCGTCTCGCAGCGCGATCGTGCGCGCGAGCGCGTCGGGGTCGATCCGTGACGTGCCCGTCAGGGCGTTCATCCCGGCGGCCAGCTCGGCCGGTGTCGTCGCGGCGACGAACTCCGGCGACCGCTGCGCGAACGTCTCGACCGGGCCGACCGCACCCGGCCTGACCCGCTCGAGCAGCAGCGCGAGGTCGCGCCCCGTGAGGTCCGGGTTCTGCTCCGAGCCCGAGAGCGCGAACTCCTTGCCGAGGATCGTCCGGTCGAGCACGAACCACGAGTGGTCGTCGCCGCGGGACGTGACGTGCGTGAGCGCGCCGAGCGAGTCGAACCCCGGGAAGAGCGGAGCCGGCAGCCGGTTGCCGTCCGCGTCGAGCCACAGCGAGCTCGGACCCGGCAGGATCCGGATGCCGTGCGCCGACCACACCGGCGAGTGGTTCGTGACGCCCTCCGGGTAGTGCCACATGCGGCCCTCGTGCGCGACGTGCGCGCCCGCGGCGCGCGCGGCCTCGATGCCCGACCCGTCGACGTGGTCCGGCACGCCCGACAGCATGCGTGCGGGCAGCCGACCGGCCGCCGCGGGCCACGTCGCGCGCACCAGGTCGTGGTTGGCGCCGATCCCGCCCGTCGCGACGACGACCGCGGCGGCCTCGACCTCGAACGGCCGGACGACCGTGCGCGACGACGGCGCACCGCGCTCCGCCGCGTCGGGTGCCAGCACGTCGCCCCGCACGCCCGTGACGCGGACGTCGGTCGTCGTCAGCCCCGTCACGCGGTGGCGGAAGCGCACCTCGACGCGGCCGTCGCGGTGCGCGTCGAGCAGCACCCGCACGAACGGCTCGAGCACACCCGGCCCCGTGCCCCACGTGACGTGGAACCGCGGCACCGAGTTGCCGTGCCCGTCCGCGAGGTACCCGCCGCGCTCCGCCCACTGCACGAGCGGGAACCACCGCACCCCGAGGCGGTGCAGCCAGTCCCGCATGCCGCCCGCGGCGAAGTCCACGAACCCCTCGGCCCACGCGCGGCCCCACCGGTCAGCGCCGTCGTCCGCGAACGCCGCCGACCCCAGCCAGTCGGACAGCGCGAGCTCGGCGCTGTCGCGCACGCCGAGACGACGCTGCTCGGGCGAGTCGACGAGGAACAGGCCCCCGAACGACCACCACGCCTGCCCGCCGAGGCTCGCCGGCGGCTCGGCGTCCAGCAGCAGCACGCGCCGGCCGGCGGTGACGAGCTCGGCGGTCGTGACCAGGCCCGCGAGCCCGGCACCGACGACCACGACGTCGTGGGTGTGCGTCATGCGCGCACGCTACCGCCCCGCCGGCGCGCGACGTCAGGGGCGCACGTACACGCGCATGCTCAGCGGCTCGACCGTGGTGGTCGAGCCGCCCGGCAGGTGCAGCCCGCCCGAGATCGCGGCGGTCGAGACCTCCGACGGGTGCTCCCACACCGAGTCCCACGCGAGCGTCCACGGTGCGGGGTGCCCGTCGACGAGCGTCACCTCGACCGCGTCGAGCGCGCCGTTCACCACCAGCAGCACCTGGTCGTCGTCGGGCGGCGGTGCGACGCGCAGCATCTGGAACGTGCGGACCGACGCGTCGTGCCACCGGGCGTGGTCGAACGCGACGCCGTCGGCGCCGTACCACCCGAGGTCGGGCGGACCGCCCTCGACGCGCGGCCGCCCGGTGTAGAACGTCTCGGTGCGCAGCGCCGCGTGCTCGCGCCGCAGCAGCAGCAGGTGCCGCGCGGTCGCGAGCTGGTCGACGCGCCACGGCGACAGGTCCCACCGCACCCACGACAGCTCGTTGTCCTGGCAGTACGCGTTGTTGTTGCCGCGCTGCGTGCGGCCCGTCTCGTCGCCCGCCGTGACCATGGGCGTGCCGGCCGCGAGCACGAGCGTCGCGAAGAGGTTGCGGACCGACCGGCGCCGCAGGGGTGCGACGTCGACCGCGGGGGAGTCCTGCTGCACCGGGCCCTCGACGCCGTGGTTCCACGAGCGGTTGTCGTCCGACCCGTCGCGGTTCTGCTCGCCGTTGGCGG
The DNA here is from genome assembly GCF_004535805.1 of Cellulomonas sp. HD19AZ1. Taxonomy (NCBI): domain Bacteria; kingdom Bacillati; phylum Actinomycetota; class Actinomycetes; order Micrococcales; family Cellulomonadaceae; genus Cellulomonas; species Cellulomonas sp. HD19AZ1. The sequence goes on along the minus strand of NZ_SPHX01000002.1, from coordinate 582,867 downwards.
CGTTGTGCTTGTGGTCGTACGCGACGAGGTCGGCCATCGTGAACCCGTCGTGCGCCGTCACGTAGTTGACCGACGCGCGCGGTCCGCGCTGCAGCGGCGGCGTGCCCGAGCCGAACAGGTCGACCGACCCCGACAGCCGCGTCGCGAGGTCGCGCACGCGGTGACCCGGCAGGCCGTGCGCGGCGCGGCCGGGGTCGGCCAGCCAGAACGACCGCACGGCGTTGCGGAACCGGTCGTTCCACTCGGCGAACGGCGCCGGGAACTGGCCCGTGCGCCAGCCGCCGGGGCCCACGTCCCACGGCTCGGCGACGAGCTTGAGCCCGGCGAGCGACGGGTCGGTCGCGGCCGCGACGAGCGTCGCGTGGTCGGGCCGGAACCCCTCGGGGCTGCGGCCGAGCGTCACGGCGAGGTCGAAGCGGAAGCCGTCGACGCCCACGACGTCGGCCCAGTACCGCAGCGAGTCCAGCGTCATGCCGACGACGCCGTCGCGCCGGAAGTCGAGGGAGTTGCCGGTGCCGGTCACGTCCACGAGGGTCGCGGGGACCGCGCCGTCGTGGCTGTAGTAGTACGCGTTGTCGAGCCCGCGCCACGACAGGTGCTGGCCGGGCAGCCCGCCCTCGCACGTGTGGTTGTAGATGACGTCGAGCAGCACCTCGAGCCCGGCCCCGTGCAGCGCGTGGACGGTCGCGCGCACCTCGTCGAGCACGGCGGCGGGCCCGGCGGCGCGCGCGGCGGCCGTCGCGTACGCCGCGTGCGGCGCGAAGAACCCGAGCGTCGAGTAGCCCCAGTAGTTGGTCAGTCCCTTGGCGACCAGGTGCGGCTCGGACGTGAACGCGTGGACCGGCAGCAGCTCGAGCGCCGTGACGCCCAGGCCGAGCAGGTGGTCGACGACCGCGGGGTGCGCGAGGCCCGCGTACGTGCCGCGCAGCTCCTCGGGCACGTCGGGGTGCAGCCGCGTGAGCCCCTTGGTGTGCGCCTCGTAGACGACCGTGCGGGACCACGGCGTCCACGGGCGGTTCGCGGCGGGGTCGGGACCGGGCAGCGCGCGCGTGTCGACGACCACGCCGTGCGGGACGTGCCCGGCGGAGTCGCGACCGTCGGCCGGCCCGTACGGGTCGCCCGTCAGGTCGTCGCCCACGACGTGGCCGTACGTCTCGGGCCCGTACCCCAGCTCGCCGACCAGCCCGCGCGCGTACGGGTCCACCAGCAGCTTGGCCGGGTTGTACCGCAGGCCGTAGCCGGGCTCCCACGCGCCGTGCGCGCGGAACCCGTAGCGCTGACCCGCGCGCACGCCGGGCACCGAGGCCGACCAGACGCCGAGCCGCGGCCCGGCCAGCGGCACGCGCCGCTCGGTGGGCGCGTCGAGCGGGCCGTCGAGCAGGCACAGCTCGACCGCGGTCGCGTGCGGCGCGAGCACGGCGACGTCGACGCCCGCCCCGGTGACGTGCACGCCGAGGCGGGGCGGACGGTGTCGCTCGGTCGTCTCGGCCACCACCCCATCGTGCCAGGACGCACGTCCGGGACGTGGCCGGCGTTGCCCACGTGGCGAACACCACCTCCGACGGGCGGGGCCGGTGAGGGTAGCCTTCGCCGGGTGAGGATCGTCGTCTGCGTGAAGTTCGTCCCCGACATCCAGTCCGACCGGCAGCTCGGTGCCGACGGGCGCGTCGTGCGCGACGGCGGTGACGGCACCCTCAACGAGCTCGACGAGAACGCCGTCGAGGCCGCGCTCGCGCTCGCCGAGGAGCACGACGGCGAGGTCGTGGTCCTGACGGCGGGCCCGGACGACGCGGTCGACGCGGTCCGCAAGGGCCTGCAGATGGGCGCCGACGAGGCGGTCCACGTGCTCGACGACGACGTCGCGGGCTCGGACGCGATCGGCACGGCGACCGTGCTCGCGGCCGCCGTCCGTCACCTGTCGGCCGACGCCCCGGTCGACCTCGTGCTCACGGGCATGGCCGGCCTCGACGGCCTCACGTCGCTGCTGCCCGCCGCGCTCGCCGAGCTGCTCGACCTGCCGGCGCTGCCGCTCGCGTCGTCGCTCGACGTCGACGTCGACGCGCGCACCGCGACGGTCGTGCGGCGCCTGGACCACGCGACCGAGACGCTCACGGCCCCGCTGCCGGCCGTGGTGTCGGTGACCGACGGCATCAACGAGCCGCGCTACCCGAACTTCAAGGGCATCATGGCCGCCCGCAAGAAGCCCGTCGCGACGCTCACGCTCGCCGACCTGGGCGTCGACCCCGCGACCGTGGGGGCCGCGGGCGCCCGCACGCAGGTCCTCGAGGCCGCCCCGCGACCGCCGCGCGAGGACCGCGTCCTGCTCACCGACACCGGTGACGCCGGGACGCGGCTCGCCGCGTGGCTCGTCGAGCGCAAGCTCGTCTGAGCGCGGCCCGCCCCCACCCCGTCGCCCGCACCACCGGAGGACCGTCGTGACCGCCACCCCCGTGCTCGTCCTGCTCGACCACGCCCCCGACGGCACGCTGCGCGCCCCCGTGCGCGAGCTGCTGACCCTCGCGCGCGACCTCGCGGGCGACGCGGGCGTGCACGGCGTGTGGGCCGGTGACCAGGACGTCGCCGCCGCGCGGCCGGTGCTCGCGGCGCAGGGCGTGACCGCCGTGCACCGCCTGGTCACGGACGCGGACCCGCACGTGTCGGACGTGCTCGCCGACGGGCTGCAGGCCGCGCTCGCAGCCACCGGGTCGACGCTGCTGCTGCTCGTGTCGTCGTTCGAGAACAAGGAGGCGGCGGCGCGCCTCGCGGTCCGCACGGGCGCGGGCGTCGTCACCGACGTCGACGGGCTGACGCTCGAGGACGGCCGCGTGGTCGCGCACAAGACCGTGCTGGCCGGCACGTGGACGACGCGCTGCGCGGTGACCACGCCGACGGCCGTCGTCACGGTCAAGGCGAACGCGGTGCCCGCGCAGGACGCGCCCGCGCCGAGCGACCCGCGGGTCGAGGACCTGCCCGTCGCGGTGCGTCCGTCCTCGACGCGGGTCACGGTCGTCGAGCGCAGCGAGCACGCGGCGTCGGGGCGCCCCGACCTCGGCTCGGCGAACGTCGTCGTCGTCGGCGGCCGCGGCACCGAGGGCGACTTCTCGCCCGTCGAGGAGCTCGCCGACGTGCTCGGGGGCGCGGTCGGCGCGACGCGCGTCGCGACGGACGAGGGCTGGATCGGGCACGACGCGCAGATCGGCCAGACCGGTGTGACGGTGTCGCCGCGGCTCTACGTCGGCGCGGGCGTGTCGGGCGCCGTGCACCACCGTGGCGGCATGCAGGCGTCGGGCACCATCGTCGCGGTCAACAGCGACCCCGACGCACCGATCTTCGAGATCGCCGACTTCGGGATCGTGGGCGACCTGTTCACGGTGCTGCCGCAGACGGCCGCGGAGCTGCGCCGGCTCCAGGGCTGACGTCGGTCGCTGCTCGCGTGCCGGGCGGCGTCCTCACGCCGCCGTGGCGGGGAGCGCGTGGCCCGGACCGCGCGTGACGGGTGCGGTGCCGGGCCGAGCCGCGGGCGGTCGTCCGGTCGTCAGGCGATGTCGCGCAGCCACCGCAGGGTCGCGCCGGCCTGCGCCGCCTGGAACGCGCGCAGGTTGGGGATCCCCGGGGGTGCGGGCTGCCCCGACGACCACGCGAAGTACCCGGCCAGCCCGGACAGCGCCGCGCGGAGCTGGTCGACCGAGACGCCGTCGGCCACCGCGCTCTGGCTGAACAGCCACGCGGGGTCGCCCGCCCCGCCCTGCAGGGCCACGCTCGGCAGCATGAACGCCAGGTCGAGCCACGGCGCGCCGACGCTCGCGTGCGGCCAGTCGATCAGCCAGACGCGGTCGTGGCCGTCCTCGATCATGACGTTGTCCGCGCGCAGGTCGCCGTGCACGAGCGCGTCACCCGCGCACGCCCGCAGCGCGTCCTGCTCCCAGCGCACGAGGTCGTCGAGGTGCTCGACCGCCCACCGGCCGGGCTCGTCGATCGCGGTCGCGACGCGCTCGCGCTCGGCGGGGGCGGCGCGCAGCATCCGGCGCCAGCCGGTGAAGTCCTCGGCGAGCTGGTCGTCCGTGCGCGGCAGCGCGTGCCCCGGGGTCGGCTCGCAGTGCGCCAGGTCGTCGATCGCGGCGAGCACGAGCGCGAGGTCGTCGGCGCGCCACGGCAGCTCGGGCGAGCGGCCGTGCACGGCGTCGAAGCCGAGGATGACCCAGTGGCCGTCGTCGTGCCACCAGCGCAGCGGCGGTGCCGGCACCTGCGAGGGCAGCGCCGCGGCGGCACGGATCTCGGCGCGCGCGAGCTGCGGTGAGGTCGGGTTCTGGTCGGGCGACACGGCCTTGACGAAGACGGCCCGGCCGTCGGTGAGCTCGAGCACGGCGCAGAACCCGGGGGAGAAGCCGCTGGTGGCCGACGTCTCGGCCGTGACGCGCGCGCCGGCGAGGGTCTCGATGCGGTCCCGCACGGCCCGCGGAAGGTCGCGCCAGTCGAGCCGCTGTCCGCCGAAGGCGAGCGGCAGCGCGATGACGTCGTCGGCACTCACGCTGACATCCTGCCAGCAAGACGGCCCCTCGGGTCGCGCGATCGCCCGCGGCGTGCGGGGGAAACGTGCCGACCGTGGGGGAGAGTCGTGGCCCGGGCCTCGCGGCGGCCCGGCGCCGACCTCGGTGGGGAAGCGGCGCCGGGGCCCGCGGGCACGTTCGTAGACTGTCGACGTGAGCCCGTCCCGTCCGCCCGCGGTCTACCTCGACCACGCGGCCACCACGCCGATGCGCCCCCGGGCGCTCGCCGCGCTCACCGACGCGCTGACGCGCACCGGCAACCCGTCGTCGCTGCACACCGCGGGGCGCACGGCGCGCCGCACGGTCGAGGAGGCGCGCGAGCGGGTGGCCGCCTCGCTCGGCGCCCGGCCGAGCGAGGTCGTGTGGACCGCGGGCGGCACCGAGGCCGACAACCTGGCGGTCAAGGGGCTGTTCTGGGCGCGGCACGCGCAGGACGTGCGCCGCCGCCGCGTCGTGGTGTCGGCGGTCGAGCACCACGCGGTGCTCGACCCCGCGTTCTGGCTGGCCGAGCACTCGGGCGCCGAGCTCGTGCTGCTGCCCGTCGACGCCGAGGGCGTCGTCGAGGTCGACGCGCTGCGGGCCGAGCTCGACGAGCACGGCGACGCGGTCGCGCTGGTCTCGGTGATGTGGGCCAACAACGAGGTCGGCACGCTGCAGCCGCTCGACGAGGTCGTCGCGCTCGCGCGCCGGCACGGCGTCCCCGTGCACGCGGACGCCGTGCAGGCCGTCGGCCAGGTGCCGGTCGACCTCGCGGCGTCGGGCGTCGACGCGCTCACGGTGAGCGGCCACAAGGTCGGGGGACCGGGCTCGACGGGTGCGCTGCTGCTGCGGCGCGGTCTGGCGGTCACGCCCGTGCTGCACGGCGGCGGGCAGGAGCGCGACGTGCGCTCGGGCACGCTCGACGCGCCGCTGCTCGCGTCGTTCGCGACGGCCGTCGAGGAGGCGGTCGCCGAGCGCGCCGAGCACGCCGCGCGCGTCGCGGCCCTGCGCGACGACCTCGTCCGGCGCGTGCTCGCCGAGGTCCCGGGTGCCACGCTGCGCGGGCCGTCCGACCCGGCGCGTCGGCTGCCGGCCAACGCGCACCTGACGTTCGCGGGCTGCGAGGGCGACTCGCTGCTCTACCTGCTGGACGCCGCGGGCGTCGAGGCGTCGACCGGGTCGGCGTGCCAGGCCGGCGTGCCACGCCCCTCGCACGTGCTGCTCGCGATGGGTGTGGGGGAGGACGACGCGCGGGGCGCGCTGCGGTTCTCGTTCGGCGGCACGTCGACCCAGGCCGACGTGGACGCGGTCGTCGCGGCCCTGCCCGCAGCGGTCGAGCGCGCCCGCGCCGCCGGGCTCACGTCGACGCTGGTGGGTGCCTGATGCGCGTGCTCGCCGCCATGTCGGGCGGGGTCGACTCGGCCGTCGCCGCCGCGCGCGCTGTCGACGCGGGGCACGACGTCGTGGGCGTGCACATGGCGCTGTCGCGCACGCCCGCGCAGGAGCGCACCGGGTCCCGGGGCTGCTGCTCGATCGAGGACGCGTCGGACGCGCGCCGCGCGGCGGACGTGCTCGGCATCCCGTACTACGTGTGGGACATGTCGGAGCGGTTCGAGCAGACGGTCGTCGCGGACTTCCTCGCCGAGTACGCCGCGGGCCGCACGCCCAACCCGTGCGTGCGCTGCAACGAGCACGTGAAGTTCGCCGCTCTGCTCGACAAGGCGCTCGCGCTCGGGTTCGACGCGGTGTGCACCGGGCACTACGCACGCGTCGTCGACCGTGCCGACGGCACGCGCGAGCTGCACCGGGCGTCCGACGCCGCGAAGGACCAGTCGTACGTGCTGGCCGTCATGGGCCCCGAGCGGCTCGCGCGCGCGGTCTTCCCGCTCGGCGACGTGACGTCGAAGGCGGAGGTCCGGGCCGAGGCCGTCGCGCGCGGTCTGTCGGTCGCGGCGAAGCCCGACTCGTACGACATCTGCTTCGTCGCCGACGGCGACACCCAGGGCTTCCTGCGCCGTGCGCTCGGCGAGCAGCCGGGCGACGTCGTGGACGAGGGCGGCGAGGTCGTCGGCCGCCACGACGGCGCCTACGCCTACACGGTGGGTCAGCGGCGCGGGCTCGCGCTCGGGCGCCCCGCGGCCGACGGCCGCCCGCGTTACGTGCTGGCCGTCGAGCCCGTGCAGCGGCGCGTGGTCGTCGGCCCCGCCGAGTCGCTCGACGTCGCGCACGTGGTCGGTGCGTCCGCGGTGTGGTTCGCCGACGTGCCCGCGCCGGGGACGACGCTCACGGCGCAGGTCCGCGCGCACGGCGCCGACGTGCCCGCGCGCGTGCTCGCCGCCGACGCGGACGGCGTCACGGTCGACGTCACGGGCGCCGGGCTGCGGGGCGTCGCGGCGGGCCAGTCGCTCGTGCTGTACGACGGCACGCGCGTGCTGGGGCAGGCCACGGTCGCCGCGACGCGCGCACCCGCCGACGTGGTGCCCGCGCCGGGACGCACGGCGTGACGGGCGTCAGCGGCGTCGGCCCCTGGCCCGGGACCGACGCGCTCGAGGTCGCGAGCACGGTCGTCGGCGACCTGGTCGACACGCCGAGCGAGGTCGTGGGTCACCCGTTCACCGTGCTGCTGCCCGCGCGCGGGCCCTGGGGCGACGCGACGGGCGCCGCGGTCGCGCTGCTCGCCGACCTGCCCTCCGAGCTCGGGCCGCACGGCTGGAAGCTCGCCGACCGACCGGGGCGCGACCTCGAGCGCGCGCGGGCCCACGCGCGCGAGGACCTCGACGCGCTCGCGGTCGCGGCGCACGGCTACGCGGGCCCGCTCGTGCTGCCCGCGCTGGGGCCGTTCACGCTCGCGGCCGACGTCTACCTCGCGCGCGGCGACCGCATGCTGTCCGACCCCGGTGCGGTCCGCGACGCCGTCGGCTCGGTCGCCGCGGGGCTCGCCGAGCGCGTCGCCGACGTGCGACGGGTCGTCCCCGGCGCCGACGTCCGCGTGCTGCTGCGCGAGCCGCTGCTGGCTCCCGTGCTCGCCGGGGCCGTGCCCGGGTTCTCCGGGCGGGCGCCGCTGCGCCGCGTGCCGGGACCCGTCGTGGCCGAGGGGCTCGGCGCCGTGGCGGACGCGGTGCGCGCCGCGGGGGCGACCGCGCTGGTCGTGCACGGCGGCACCGCGTGGTCCGCGCTCGCGGCCGTGCGGGCGTCGTCCGCCGACGGCGCGGCGCTCGCGGTCGCCGGCATCGGCGAGCGCGGCTGGGAGGAGGTCGCGCAGGTCGTCGAGGACGGCCGCGCGTTCTGGCCCGAGCTGCCGCCGCAGGCGTCGTCGCAGTGCGCGGGCCCCGACGTCGTCGGGCAGGCCGACGCGCTGACACGCCCCTGGCGGGCCGTCGGGCTGCCCGCCGCCGCGCTGCGCGACGTCGTGCTGCTCGCGGGCGCACCGCCCGAGCGGGCGACCCCCGACGACGCGCGCGGCGCGCTCGCCGGTCTCGTGCGTGCCGCGAGCCTCGTCGCCGAACGGGCGGAAGGATGACCACCGTGCCCCCCACCCCTCCGCCCGGCACCTCGCCGCCCGGGCCCGCGCCGCTCGACCGCCCCGCACCGCCCACGCGGCGCGCCCCGCGCTCGCGCCGCCGCGCGCTCGCGCTCCTCGTCACGACCGCACTCGGGCTCGTCGGCGTCGTGACGCTCCTGGTCACGTGGGTGAGCATCGGCGTGCGGACCGTGCAGGCGGCGCAGGACGCCGCACCGGGCACGTGCCTCGCGGCGTACGAGGCCGGCGAGGCCGACGCACGCGTCGGGTTCGGCGTCGTGCCCGCGCGCTCGGTCTGCACGTGGGACGTCGACGGTGCGCGCGAGCGGTCCGTCGTCGCGGCGGCGCCCACGGCCGTGGTGGTCGGTGGGCTCGTGCTGCTGCTCGGCGGTGCGGCCGGGACGGCCGTCGCGGTGCTGCCGCCCCGGCAGGCACGCGCCGCCGCGGGCGGTGCGGCCGCACGCCGCGGCGACGCGCCATGATGTCCGCCGTGACCGACGTGCCCCCCACCACGACCGGAGCGCGGCTGCGCGCGTGGTTCCGCGACCTGGGCGCCGTCGTCGCGCACGGCGTGCGGCTGTGGGTGCGCTGGTGGCCCGTGCTGCTCGTGCTCGCGCTCCTCGCGGTCGCGGGTCGTCACGCGGCCGGCTGGGCCGCCGTCAACGCCGCGGGCGTCAGCAACACCCTCGGGTGGGCCGTGCTCGTGCTCGCGCCGCTGTGCATGGTCGCCGGCATCGTCGCGATGCTGCACGTGCTGCGGCGCGACCTGCCCGCGCTCGCCGCGATCGGGCGCACGCGCGCGCCCGACGACCCGACCTCGGGCCACGAGCGCGGGCTCGTCGACGTCCTGGGCTCGGTGTTCGTGCCGTTCCTCGCGCTGTACGCGTCGTACGGGTTCCTCGCCGACGACCGCGCCCGGTTCTTCAACACGGCCGCGTACCGGGCGTTCCGGGAGAACGGGTTCTCGCTCACGGGCGACCGGGCCGACGGCTCGTTCGTCGACCTCGCGAGCGGCTGGTGGGTCGTGCTGGTGGTGGGCGTGGCGGTCGTGCTGCGGTGGGCGCTCGGCCGCTGGGAGGGCCGCAGCCACCGGCGCGCGCTCGCGTTCGTCGGCGCGTACGTCGAGGCGTTCTGGCTGCTCGTGGCCGCGGCCTTCGCGACCGAGCTCACCGGCCGGGTCTGGGCGTGGGTCGAGACGCGGCGCGCGGTGTCGATCGTGCTCGAGTGGTGGTTGACGGCGCTCGACGCGCTGGGCCCGCTGGCAGGTCCGGTCGACGCGGTCGTCGACACGGTCGCGGGCGTGCTGGGGAACCTCGACGACCTCGTCGTCATCCCGCTCGCGTGGCTGACGGTCGGCGCGGTGGTCTACGGGCACCGCCTGGCCGACCCGCCGCGCCCGCGGCGCACGGCTCCCGCGGCCTGGCAGCGCGTGCCGGCCCCCGTGCGCCGGTGGTCGACCGAGGCGGCGGCGCCCGTCGTCGGCGACGTGCGGGGACGGTTCACGGCGCTCGCGGACGGGCTGCGGCGCATGGCCGTCGCGGGTCTCGGGCCGATGCTGGTGTTCGCGCTCGCGTTCCTCGTCGCGACCCGTGTCGAGGAGGGCGTGCTGCTGCTGGGGCGGGCGGTGCTCGGCCCGCAGGACGTCCGCACGTGGCTGGCGTTCGTGCCGATGCTCGAGGGGCTCGCGACCGCGATCGGGCTGACGCTGACGATCGCGCTGCTCGCGGCCGGCGTCGACCGCGTGGTGCGGGGGCAGGGCGCGCCCCGGGGTGACGACGAGGCCCCCGTCGAGCCGCAGGCGGCCGACGCGCGCTGACGGGCGACCGACGCCCGACGGGTGGGAGGGCCTTGACGCGCGTCCAGATGTGCGTAATCGTTTCCACACCGAACCGACCGGTCGGTGTGACGAAGGAGTGACACCATGCCCATCCCCGTGATCCTCGACTGCGACCCGGGGCACGACGACGTCTTCGCCATCTGGCTGGCCGCGGGCAACCCCGCGCTCGACCTGCGCGCGATCACCACGGTGTCCGGCAACGGGTACCTCGAGCACACGACGCGCAACGCGCTCGTCGCGTGCACGGTCGCCGGGATCGAGGGCGTGCCCGTCGCGGCCGGCGCCGACCGCCCGCTGGCCCGGACCCTGACGCCCGCGTCGTGGATCCACGGCGAGAACGCCCTCGGGGGGCCGGAGCTGCCCGAGCCCACGGTCGCGCTCGACCCGCGCCCGGCGGTGCAGCTCGTGCTCGACACGCTCGAGGCGAGCGACGAGCCCGTGACGATCATCCCGACCGGCCCGCTCACCAACGTCGCGACGCTGCTGCGCGACCACCCCGAGGCGCGCGACCGGATCCGCGAGATCGTGTGGATGGGCGGCTCCACGACCAGGGGGAACGCGACGCCGTACGCGGAGTTCAACGCGTGGGCCGACCCCGAGGCGGTGGACGTCGTGCTCGCGTCGGGCGTGCCGTTCACGATGGTCGGGCTCAACATCACGCACCAGGCGCTCATCAGCGCGCAGGTGCGCGAGCGCATCGCGGCGATCGGCAACGCGACCTCGGCGTTCGGCGTCGAGCTCCTCGACTATTTCTGCTCGACGTACCTCGAGGCCGAGAAGATGCCCGAGGGCCCGCTGCACGACCCGGTCGCGGTGGCGCTCGTGGCCGACCCGGCCGTGGCGACGACCGTCCGCACGCGGGTGGACGTCGAGCTGCGCGGCGAGCGCACCGCGGGTGCGACCTGCGTCGACCTCATCGACATCCTGCGCCTGGAGCACAACGCGACGGTGGCCCTCGACCTCGACGTCGAGCGGTTCTGGGGCCTCGTCGAGTCCGCGCTGCGCGCCCTCCGCTGAGGGCGTCCGTCAGCGACTGCGCGTAAACGATTGCGCATTCTTGCCCGTCCCATCGACCCCGCACGTCCCGCCTCATGCGAATCGAAGGAGCTTCGACATGACCGCACGACCCACCGCCCGTCGGCCGCTCGCCCTCGCCGCGCTCGTCGCCCTCGCGCTCGCCGCGTGCGCCGCGCCACCGGCACCCGAGCCCGACGCCGCCACCGCCGGCACGTCCGGGCGCGACTACACCGCGTGCATGGTCTCCGACTTCGGGGGCCTCGACGACAAGGGCTTCAACCAGGCCGTCCGTGACGGCATGCGCACCGCCGAGCAGGAGCTCGGCGTCCGGACCCTCACGCTCGAGTCGAACAGCGAGACCGACTACGCGCCCAACCTCGAGCAGGCCTACCAGCAGGGCTGCGACCTGACCGTCACGGTCGGGTTCTCCACCGCCGACGCCGCCCGGACGGCCGCCGAGCGGTACCCGGACCGCAGCTTCGCGATCGTCGACGACTCCTCGATCGACCTGCCGAACGTCAAGCCGGTCGTCTACGACACCGCGCAGGCGGCGTTCCTCGCGGGGTACCTCGCGGCCGGGTACTCGCGCACCGGCGTCGTCGGGGTCTACGGCGGGCAGCCGTTCCCGCCCGTCATGCTCTTCCTCGACGGCTTCGCCGACGGCGTCGCGCACTACAACGAGGTGCACGGCACCGACGTGCGCCTGCTGGGCTGGGACAAGGCCAGCCAGACCGGCACCTTCTCCGGAACGTTCGACGACATCGCCGCGGGCAAGTCCGTCACCCGCAACCTGCTCGACCAGGGCGCCGACGTGGTCATGCCGGTCGCCGGGTCGCTCTACCAGGGCACCGCCGAGGCGCTGCGCGACGCGGGCCGGGGCGTGCTCATCGGCGTCGACAACGACACGTACGCGATCGCGCCGCAGTACGGCGACCTGATCCTCAGCTCGGTCATGAAGCAGATGGGCGACGCGATCGTGAGCGTCGTCGACGAGGGGTCGCAGGGGCGCTTCGACGCCACGCCGTACGTCGGCGACCTCGCCAACGCCGGCGTCGACCTGGCGCCGTACCACGACCTGGCCGACACCCTGCCGGACGGCCTCGCCGACGAGGTCGCCGCCCTGCGCCAGCAGGTCGCCGACGGCGAGATCGTCGTCGAGTCGGTCAACTCCCCGCGCTGACCCCGGGGCCGCGGGGCGCGACGCCGCGCCCCGCGGCCCGGAAGGAGGAACGATGAAGCTCGAGCTGCGCGGCATCACCAAGCGCTTCGGGACCCTGGTCGCCAACGACGCGATCGACCTCGTGGTCGAGCCGGGGCAGATCCACTGCCTGCTCGGCGAGAACGGCGCCGGCAAGTCGACCCTCATGAACGTGCTGTACGGCCTGCTGCGCGCCGACGCCGGCCAGATCCTGCTCGACGGCGCGCCGCAGCGCTTCGACGGACCGGGCGACGCGATGCGCGCCGGCATCGGCATGGTGCACCAGCACTTCATGCTTGTGCCGGTCCTCACGGTCGCCGAGAACGTCGTCCTCGGCGACGAGGACGTGCGCGGCCCCGGCTGGCTCGACATGCGCACCGCGCGGCGGCGGGTGCGGGAGATCTCGGAGCGGTTCGGCTTCGACCTCGACCCCGACGCGCTCGTCGGCGACCTGCCCGTCGGCGTGCAGCAGCGCGTCGAGATCGTCAAGGCGCTGGCCCGCGACGCGCGGGTCCTGGTGCTCGACGAGCCCACCGCCGTCCTGACCCCGCAGGAGACCGACGAGCTCATGGCGACGATGCGGCGCCTCGCCGACGCCGGCACCGCGCTCGTCTTCATCACCCACAAGCTGCGGGAGGTGCGCGAGGTCGCCGACCGCATCACGGTGATCCGGCACGGCCGCGTCGCCGGCGCCGCCGAGCCCGGCACCACCACGCGCGAGCTCGCGCGGCTCATGGTTGGGCGCGACGTCACGCTCACCGTCGACCGCCCGCCCGCACGCCCGCGCGGCGACGGGCTGCGCGTCGACGGGCTCACGGTCCGCGACGCGAGCGGGCGCGCCCTCGTCGACGACGTGACGCTGCAGGTCCGCGGGGGAGAGGTGCTGGGGATCGCCGGCGTCCAGGGCAACGGGCAGACCGAGCTCGTCGAGGCGATCACCGGGCTGCGGGCACCGTCCGCGGGGACCGTGCGCCTCGGGGACGACGACCTCACGCGCGCCGGGGTCCGCGCCGTGCTCGCGGCCGGCGTCGGGCACGTCCCCGAGGACCGCACGCACGACGGGCTGGTCGGCGAGTTCTCGATCGCCGAGAACCTCGTCCTCGACCGCTCGTTCGGGCCGCCGTTCGTGCGGCGCGGCGAGGTCCGCCGTGCGCACCTGGCCGAGTTCGCCCGCCAGCGCGTCGACGAGTTCGACGTGCGGACCTCGTCGATCCGCACGCAGGTGCGGCGGCTCTCGGGCGGCAACCAGCAGAAGGTCGTCATCGCGCGCGAGCTGGCCCGGCCCCTGCGCCTGCTCGTGGCGGCGCAGCCGACCCGCGGCGTCGACGTCGGCTCCATCGAGTTCATCCACCGGCGCATCGTCGAGACCCGCGACGCGGGCACCGCGGTGGTCGTGGTGTCCACCGAGATCGACGAGGTGCTCGGTCTCGCCGACCGCATCGCGGTGATGTACCGCGGGCGCGTCGTGGGCGTCGTCCCGGCCGGGACGAGCCGGGAGGTGCTCGGTCTGATGATGGCCGGCACCCCGATCGAGGAGACGGACGCGGCATGAGCGACGTGCAGACCCCCGTGCGCGAGCAGGCGCACCAGGAGCCTCCGCCGGACCGCGCGGGCGCCGTGCTGCGCGCCGTGACGCAGGGACGCGTGACCACCTCGTTGCTCGCGGTGCTCATGGCGTTCGTGCTCGGCGCGCTGCTGGTGTGCCTCACCGACGACCGCGTCGCGGCCGCCGCACCGTACTTCCTGCGGCGGCCCGGCGACCTGCTCGCGGCGGTCGGGCAGGCCGTGGGCGGCGCGTACCTCGCGCTCTTCCAGGGAGCCGTGTGGGCGCCGCGCGACACGTTCGCCGCGAGCATCCGCCCCCTGACCGACAGCCTGATGTTCGCCACGCCCCTCATCACCGCCGGCCTCGGGGTCGCGCTCGCGTTCCGCGTCGGCATGTTCAACATCGGTGCGCGCGGGCAGATCCTCGTCGCTGCGGCGTGCGCCGGGTGGGCGTCGTCCTCGCTGCACCTGCCGGTGGGCGTGCACGTCGCCGTCGCGCTCGCCGCGGGCCTGGCCGGCGGGGCGCTGTGGGGCGGGATCGCCGGGCTGCTCAAGGCCCGCACCGGCGCGCACGAGGTGATCGTCACGATCATGCTCAACTACGTCGCGTTCTACCTGGTCTCGCTGCTGCTGCGCACGCCGGTGCTGCAGGTCGAGGGGTCGGCCAACCCGCGCTCGCGCCCCGCGGACGCCACCGCGGTGCTGCCGCCGCTGTTCGGGGACGCGCACACCACGCACGCCGGGTTCGTGCTCGCGCTGCTCGCGGTCGCGGGCGTGTGGTGGCTGCTCGACCGCTCCGCGCTCGGGTTCCGGTTCCGCGCCGTGGGCCTCAACCCCCGAGCGGCACGTGTCGCGGGCATCGACGTCGAGCGCGTGTACCTCGTCGTCATGGTCCTGGCGGGTGCGCTCGCCGGCCTGGCCGGCGCCGGGCAGGTGCTCGGCACCGTCACCACCGGGTTCGGCGTGAGCATCGAGGCGGGCATCGGCTTCGAGGCCATCACGGTGGCCCTGCTGGGCCGGTCGCGACCCCTCGGCGTGCTGCTCGCCGGCCTGCTGTTCGGCGCGTTCAAGGCCGGCGGGTTCGCGATGCAGTCCATGCAGGCCATCCCCGTCGACCTCGTCCTCGTGCTGCAGTCGCTCATCGTCCTGTTCATCGCGGCGCCCCCGCTCGTGCGCGCCCTGTTCCGGATCCCCGCCCCGGCGCGGGGCCAGGAGTGAGACCCATGACCCCCACCCAGCTCCTGCGGTCCCTCGCGCCCCGGCGCGACGGACGCGCCGGGACGGCCGCGGCGTCGTGGCGCACGCCGGTCACGATGGCCGTCCTCACGCTCGCCGCCGCGCTCGCGGCGGCGCTCGGGCCGCGCACGGGCACGACGTCGTTCCGGCTGTCCGAGCCGACCGACGTGCTCGCGCTGCCGACGGCGACCGTGCCCGCGCAGGCCGCGACCGTCGCGCTCACGCTCGTCATGGCGGCGCTGTGCGCCGTGGCGGCCCTGCGGGTCCGCGCCGGGCGCCCGCCCGCCCGGGCCCTGGCGCCCGCGTTCGGGACCGCGTTCGTGCTGGCCCTGCTCACGTGGGCCGCCGCCGGCGCGACCGTCCCGGTCGTCGGGCTGCTCGGCGGTGCGCTCGCGCTGTCCATCCCGCTCGTGTTCGGCGCCATGGGCGGCGTGCTGTCCGAGCGCGTCGGCGTCGTCAACGTCGCGATCGAGGGTCAGCTGCTGGCGGGTGCGTGCGTGTCCGCCGTCGTCGCGACCGTGACCGGGCAGCCGCTCGTGGGACTCGTCGCCGCGGTCGTCGCGGGCGCGCTCGTGGCCACCGTGCTGGCGGTCTTCTCCGTCCGGTACCTGGTCGACCAGGTCATCGTCGGGATCGTCCTCAACGTGCTCGTCACGGGCCTCACCGGGTTCTTCTACTCCACGGCCCTGGCACCCGACGCGGCCCGCCTCAACTCGCCCGCGCGGCTCCCGCAGATCGCGCTGCCCGTGCTGGGCGACCTCCCCGTCGTCGGCCCCGTGCTGTTCCGCCAGACCGTGGTCGTGTACGCGATGTACGTCGTCGTCGCGGTCGTGTGGGTCGTGCTGTTCCGCACGCGGCAGGGCCTGCGCATCCGCGCCGTGGGCGAGCACCCCGAGGCGGCGGACACCGTCGGCATCGACGTGCGCGCCACCCGGGTGCGCGTCGTCGCGCTGGCCGGGGCGGTCGCCGGTCTCGGGGGCGCCTACTTCACCCTCGGGTCCGTGGGAGGGTTCGGCAAGGACATGACGGCCGGCGCCGGGTTCATCGCGCTCGCGGCCGTCATCCTGGGCGGCTGGCACCCGCTGCGCGCCGCGGCCGCGGCGCTGCTGTTCGGGTTCGTCAGCAACCTGCAGAACGTGCTGGGGATCGTGGGGTCGCCGCTGCCCAGCGAGCTCATGCTCATGCTGCCGTACCTGGTGACCGTGCTCGCGGTCGCCGGGGTGGTCGGGAAGGTCCGGGCGCCCGCCGCGAGCGGGACCGCGTACGAGGGGGCGTCATGAAGCGCACGCTGCTGGTGGTCGGGTCCGTCAACGTCGACGCCGTCTCGGGGGTCGAGCGGTTCCCGGCGCCGGGGGAGACGGTGCTGGCGTCGTCCTACCGTCAGGGGCTCGGCGGCAAGGGCGCCAACCAGGCCGTCGCCGCGGCGCTCGACGGCGCCCGGGTCGAGCTCGTCGCGCGCACGGGCGACGACGCGGGCGGCGCCGCCGTGCGGGCCGAGCTCGCCGCGTGGGGCGTCGACGTGACGGACGTGGCGGCCGTGCGCGGCGTGCCGACCGGGATCGCGCAGATCCTCGTCGACGCCCGGGGCGAGAACATGATCGCGGTCAGCTCGGGCGCCAACGACGCGCTCGACGCGGCGGCGGTCGACGCGCTCGCGGACCGGCTCGGGCCCGGCACGACCGTGCTGTCGCAGGGCGAGGTGCCCGTCGAGGTGCTCGACCGCCTCGCCGAGGTGTGCCGGGACCGGGGCGCGCGGTTCGTCCTCAACCTGGCGCCGCCGCGCGACGTCGCACCGCGGACCCTGCGCACGGCGGACCCGCTGGTCGTCAACGAGCACGAGGCGCGCACGCTCGGCCTCGACGGCGCCGATCCCGAGGACTGGCGGCTCGCGTGCGCGGCCGCCGCGGGCCGGCTCGCGGAGGCGGTCGTCGTGACGCTCGGCGCGCGCGGCGCGGTGGCGGCGACGTGCACGTCGTCGGCCTACGTCGCCGCGCCCGTCGTCGACGCCGTCGACGCGACCGGGGCGGGCGACGCGTTCGTCGGGGTGCTCGCGTCCCGGCTCGCCGTGGGCGTCGACCTGGGCGGTGCGGTGCAGAGCGCGGTCGCCGCGGCCTCGCAGGCGGTGACCCGGCACGGGACCGTCGAGTCGTACCCGCGCCGCTGAGCCCCTCAGGGGCGCGTGGTCGACGCGCGGACGAGCAGCTCGGGGCTGATCCGGCTCTGCCGGGTCGGCGCCGCGCCGTCCGCGATCCGCGCCAGCAGGGTGCGGGTGACCTCCTGCGCCAGCGCGGCGAACGGCTGCACGACCGTCGTGAGCGCCGGTTCGGTGATGCCCGCGATCACGGTGCCGTCGAACCCCGTGACGAGCACGCGCCCAGGCACGTCGACGCCGAGGCGGCGCAGCGTCGTGACCACGCCGACGGCGAGCAGGTCGTCGGCGGCGACGACCGCGTCGGGCAGCGGGCCGCGTGCGACCAGCTCCTCGGCGGCGCGCTGCCCGGCCTCGAGGCTGAAGTCGTCGAGCAGGGGTGCGTGCACCTCGAGACCCGTGCGGGCGACGGCCGCCTCGAAGCCCTCGCGGCGCTCGACGCCCGCCGACGTCACGTCGTCGGCGCCGACGAGGACGACGCTGCGGGCGCCACGGTCCACGAGGTGGTCGACGACGACACGCATGCCGAGCGCGTTGTCGACCCCGACGAAGTCGGTGGTCAGGCCCTCGACACGGCGGTCGAGCTGCACCACCGGAGCGTGCCGGCGTGCCGCGCGCAGCGCGGGGGCGGAGCGCTCGACGTCGGCCGGCACCACCACGAGGCCGTCGATCTGGCGTCCGACGAGCGTCCGCAGCCGGCGGGCCTCGTGGTCCACGTCGCCGTGCGAGTCCGCGATCAGCAGCTCGAGCCCGGGCTCGACGAGCGCGCCCTCGACCGCGTCGACGAGCTGCGCGAAGTACGGGTTGCCGATGACGGGGACCGTCATGCCCACCGTGCGCGTCGAGCCCTCCCGCAGCGCGCGCCCGACGCTGTTCACCTGGTAGCCCAGGCGCCGCGCGACGGCGGTGACGTGCGCCGTCGTCGACGCGGAGACGCGGTTGCGGCCGGTCAGCGCGCGCGACGCGGTCGCGATCGACACGCCCGCCGCCTCGGCCACGTCGCGCAGCCGCACCTCGTCCGTCATGGTCCGCTCCCTCGTCGGCGCCATCCTGTCACGCAGGGGGCGTCCGCCCGCGTCACTCGCGCGCGGTCGGCAGGACGACGTGCTGGGGCAGCTGCCACCACAGGACCACGTCGCTGACCTGGACGTCCGCGGGCAGGACCACGACCGGGGAGACGGTCCACGTGGCCGGGCGCCGCGGGGTCGAGTCCGGCGTGAGCACGTCGTCGAGGTCGCCGAGCGAGGGTGCCGGGCCGGGTGCGTCGACCGGCACGCAGGGGGAGGCCGGCTGCGTGGTCCCCCACCCGTTCGCCACGTAGTCGTACCGCGTGCCGGCGGCGTCCCGCACGGCGAGCGAGCAGCCGCGCAGCACGACGTCGGGGTCGGCGCTCAGCGTCATCTCGACCTGCACCGCGCGGGCGCCCGCGGGCACCACGAGGTCGCGCGGCGGCGTCGTCGCGTCGACGACGGCGTCGAGCCTGACCTCGACGTCGAGCGGGCGCGTGCCGCCGAGCCCGTCGCGCACGTCCTGGTGGAACGCGACGGCCGCGCCGGGGGCGGCCGTCGTGGGATCGTGCAGGCCCTGCTCCCACCACAGCGAGCGCACGCGGTCGGCGGACGCGGCGGCCATGAGCGCCAGCGCGAGCGGCAGGGCGACCAGGGCCCAGCGGTTGCGCCGCCACCACGAGCGCGGACGCGCGGCGGCGGGGGACGGGACGGTGGTGGTCACGGCTGCTCCGGCGGTGCGTCGGACGCGGCGGGGGCGCGCACGGGGGTGTCGTCGGTCGACCACGCGTCCGCGTCGTCCTGCGTGAGGCCCAGGTCGACCTCGGCGACGTCGTCGTGGCGCTGGTCCTCGACGTCGAGGCCGACGCGCAGGCGCGCGCCCGCCACGGCCTCGGGCGGGACCTCGACGTGCAGCGTCGCGTGGCGGGGCACGCCGGGCTGCGCCGCACCGGGCAGGAACGCGGAGCGGCCCCCGGTGAACACCGTGTACGTCCGGCCGTCGCCGCCGAGCAGCTCGGCGAACGCGAGCGCGCGGGGCTGTCCCTTCGCCTCGACCGTCACGGGGACGACCAGCCAGACGCCCGGCGTCGCGAGGAGCGACCCGACCTCGGGCGCCAGGACGGTCGACCCCGTCGGCTCCTCGACGGTGAGCCGCGCGTAGCGGAGGTCGAGCGTGTCGCCGACGTCACCCTCGCGCACGAAGGGAGCGGCCACGCGCTCGTCCACCGGGAACGCCGACGTGACGACGTGACCGACCACGAGCGCGGCCAGGACGGCGGCGCCCGCGCCGAGCGCGCGGCCCGCGGGCGGGCGCACGCGGGGACGGGCCCGGCGCGCGCCGTCCGCGGCGCTCACGCGGCGTCCTCGTCGGCCACGGCCTCGCGCGCCGGCAGGTCGCCGCGCAGCACGGTCGCGGCGTCGCGCCAGCCGGCCGTCGGGTCGAGCGAGCCGGTGCCCCAGACGTGGCGCTGCAGCTGCACGGCGACGGACGTCGGCGGCGGCGTCCCGCCGTCCTGCTCGAAGAGGAAGGCGACCTCGTACGCGAGGCCGGGCTGCACGGGGCTCAGCTCCGAGCCGTCGACGAGCACCGCGACCGCGGACGCGGGCACGCCCAGGTCGCCCGGGGCCCCGACGAGGCCCGGCACGTCGTCGAGCGTGAGCGCCTCGCGCAGGACCGGTCCCAGGACGCCCGCGTCGGACGTGTTGCGCACGGTCGCCACGACGCCGAGCCAGCGGTTGCCGGGCTCGCTCAGGCCCTGCCCGGGCAGGGCGGTGGTCCACACGACGCGCTCGACGGTGAGCTCGAACGGCGCGACGTCGACGGGCACGCCGGTCGCCAGGACCTCGAGGCCGTCGTCGGTCTGCTCCTCGAGCCCGCCGAAGGCCGCGGTGGCGGCCAGCAGCACGACGGCGCCCACGACGCCGAGACGCCGCAGCGGCTGGTCGAGCACGCGGCGCGCGACGCGGCTGCCGCTCGCCCGTGCGCGGGCGCGCAGGTCGGGCGGGGCGGCGGGACCGGGCACGCGGCCGAGTGTAGGGCCGTCGCGGGGGTGCGGGACGTGCCGGCCGACGGGCGGGCGGGGAGCCGGGCGCGGCGGGCGGCGTGTGGGTGCCGCGCGCCATGATGGACCCGTGAGCGACCCGACCCCGCAGACCGCCGAGCGCGACGTGCCCGCCGAGGCCCGGCACCGCTGGACCGAGCTGGCCGAGCAGATCCGGGCCGACCAGTTCGCGTACTACGTGCGCGACGCGCCGTCGTCGTCGGACGCCGCCTACGACGAGCGGCTGCGGGCCCTCGAGGCGCTCGAGGCGGAGCACCCGGGGCTGCGCACGCCGGACTCGCCGACGCAGCGCGTCGGGGGCACGTTCTCGACCGAGTTCACGGCGGTCGACCACGTGCAGCGCATGCTGTCGCTCGACAACGCGTTCTCGCGCGAGGACCTGCTCGCGTGGTCGCAGCGCGTGCACCGCGACCTCGAGTCGGACGCGCCGCTCGCGTACCTCACGGAGCTGAAGATCGACGGGCTCGCGATCGCGCTGCTGTACGAGCGTGGCCGGCTCGTGCGGGCGGCCACGCGCGGCGACGGGCGCACGGGCGAGGACGTCACGCTCAACGTCCGCACGATCACCACGATCCCCGACGTGCTCGCAGGCGACCCCGCGACGCACCCCGAGCTCATCGAGATCCGCGGCGAGGTGTTCCTGCCGGTCGAGGCGTTCCGCACGCTCAACGAGGCGCAGGTCGCGGCGGGGCGACCGCCGTTCGCGAACCCGCGCAACGCGGCGGCCGGGTCGTTGCGGCAGAAGGACCCGCGCGTCACGGCGTCGCGCCCGCTGCGCATGTACGCGCACGGCATCGGCGCCCTGACCTGGGGCGAGGGCCGCGGGCAGGGCATCGAGCGGCAGTCGCAGGTGTACGAGCTGCTGGCCGGGTGGGGCGTGCCGACGTCGTCGCACACGCGTGTGCTCGACGGGCTCGACGAGGTGTGGGCGCGCATCGACCACTACGGCGAGCACCGGCACGACGTCGAGCACGAGATCGACGGCATCGTGGTCAAGGTCGACGACATCGCGCTGCAGCGCCGGCTGGGCGCGACGAGCCGCGCGCCGAGGTGGGCGATCGCGTACAAGTACCCGCCCGAGGAGGTGTTCACGCGCCTGCTGGCGATCGAGGTGGGCATCGGCCGCACGGGGCGGGCGACGCCGTTCGGCGTGATGGAGCCCGTGACGGTCGCGGGCAGCACCGTGCGTCAGGCGACGCTGCACAACCAGGACGTCGTCCGGCTCAAGGACGTGCGGCCGGGCGAGACGGTCGTGCTGCGCAAGGCCGGCGACGTCATCCCCGAGATCGTGGGGCGTGCGCCGCAGGCCGACGAGGGCGAGCGGCCGCCCGCGTGGCACATGCCCGCCGACTGCCCCGAGTGCGGCACGCCCCTGCGGCCCATGCGCGAGGGCGACGTCGACCTGCGCTGCCCGAACGCGCAGGGCTGCCCCGCGCAGGTGCGCGGCCGGCTCGAGCACATCGGCTCGCGCGGCGCGTTCGACATCGAGGTGCTCGGCGAGGTCACCGCCGCCGCGCTCACGCAGCCCGAGGTGCCGAGCACGCCGCCCGTGCCGACCGAGGCCTACCTGTTCGACCTCGTGCGCTACGGCGACGACCCGACGCCCGACGACGTCGCGCACGTGCGTGACGTGAGCCTCGCGACGCTCGCGCAGGTCGAGGTCGTCGTGCGCGACGCCGAGACGGGGCTGCCCAAGGAGGACGAGGACGGCACCGTCCGGCGCCGCACGCCCTTCCGGCGCACGCTCAAGCACACCAAGGCGCAGCGCGCCGCCGCCGAGGCCGAGGGGCGCGTGCTGCGCGAGTGGGAGCCGTCCGAGGCCGCCCGCACGCTGCTCGACCAGCTTGAGCTGGCCAAGTCCAAGGAGCTGTGGCGCGTGCTCGTGGCGCTGAGCATCCGCAACGTCGGGCCGACGGCCGCGCGCGCGCTCGCGCAGGAGTTCGGGTCGATGCGCGCGCTGCGCGAGGTCGTCGACGCGACGTGGTGGCCCGACGAGCCCGACGCACCCGCCGCGGCGGGCACGGGCGACGGGGCCGGAGCGGGGCAGCAGGACGCCCTCGACCTGGCCGGGGCCGACGACGGACCCGCCGACGACGTCGCCGAGGAACCCGCGCCGGACCCGCGCGCCGCGCACCGCGCGGCCGCGGTCGCGCGGCTCTCGGGCGTGGAGGGCGTCGGGCCGACGATCGCGCAGTCGCTGCTCGACTGGTTCGGCGAGCCGTGGCACCGCGAGGTCGTCGACCGGTGGGCCGCGGCCGGCGTCGTCATGGAGGACGTCGCCGACGCCTCGACACCCCGGACGCTCGAGGGCGTCACCGTCGTCGTCACCGGCAGCCTCGAGCGGTTCAGCCGCGACGGCGCCAAGGAGGCGATCCTCGCGCGCGGCGGCAAGGCGTCCGGCTCGGTCTCGAAGAAGACCGACTTCGTGGTCGTCGGCGAGAACGCGGGCTCGAAGGAGACCAAGGCGCGCGAGCTCGGCCTGCGGATCCTCGACGAGGCGGGGTTCGAGACGCTGCTGGCCGGCGGCCCCGACGCGGTCGGGCCGCCGCCCGCGGCCGACGGCGGCAGCGACGCGGGGGCGGCCGGGGCGACCGGGCAGGACGACGAGGCGGCCGCGCCCGACGACGCGTCGTGAGCGCCGCGGGACCCGTCGTGGTGCGTGCGGCGCGCGACGACGAGCTCGCGGCCGTCGGCGCCCTCACGGCGCGCGCGTACGTGGCCGACGGGCTGGTCGACGCGCGCCACTGGTACGCCGACGAGCTGCGGGACGCACGGACCCGCGCGGCGCAGGCGACCCTGCTCGTCGCGGTCGACGCGACCACGGACGACCTGCTGGGCACGGTCACGCTCGCGGCCCCGGGCACGCGCTACGCCGAGGTCGCCCGGGCCGACGAGGTCGAGCTGCGGATGCTCGCGGTCGACCCGGCGCGGCGCGGAGCGGGCGTCGCCGAGCACCTCGTGCGCGGTGCGTTGCGCACCGCGGTCGCGGGCGGCGCGCGCGACGTCGTGCTGTCCACGCTCGACCCCATGACCGCCGCGCAGCGCCTCTACGCCCGCCTCGGGTTCGTGGCACGACCCGAGCGGGACTGGACCGACGAGGTCACGATGCGCGTGCGCACGTGGCACGCGCCCCCGGCGCCCGGAGTCGACGTCGAGGTCGCGACGTGGCCCCCGCTGCGCACGGTCGACGTCGACGGGTGGCGCGTCGGGCTCTCGCGGGGCGTGACCCGGCGGGCGAGCTCGACGGTCGCGCCGTGCGCGGTCGCCGACCTGCCGTCCGCCGTCGACCGCGTCGAGGCGCTCTACCGCGCCGACGGCGCACCGTCGACGTTCCGCGTCGGCGACCCCGGCAACCCGTCGGGCCTCGTCGCCGAGCTGGACCGTCGCGGCTACGCCGTCGCGTCGCTCACCGACGTGCTCGTGCACGACCTCGACCCGCTCCCGCGCGGGCGTGCGG
Source organism: Cellulomonas sp. HD19AZ1 (assembly GCF_004535805.1). NCBI lineage: Bacteria > Bacillati > Actinomycetota > Actinomycetes > Micrococcales > Cellulomonadaceae > Cellulomonas > Cellulomonas sp. HD19AZ1. The sequence continues at coordinate 559,312 of NZ_SPHX01000002.1, read as the reverse complement.
CGGGCGCGGCCGCCACCGGTGACGTCGCGCCCGGGCGCGTGCGCGTGGCGGACGCGCCCGACGACGCGTGGCTCGACGGGTGGCTGCGGGGCAAGGGCGGCGCGCGCGACGTCTCGCGTGCGATCGTCGGCGCCGCGCCCGCCCTCTACCTCACCGCGACCGACGAGGCGGGGGACGACGTCGCGGTGATCCGGGCGGCGCTCGCGGGGGAGTGGGTCGGCCTGTCGTGCCTGCAGGTCGCCCCCGCGGCACGCCGGAGCGGCTGGGGGCGCTCGCTGACGACGGCGGCGCTCGCCGCGGCCGCCGAGCACGGCGCCCGGCGCGCCTTCCTGCAGGTCGAGTCGCACAACGCAGGGGCGCTGCGCCTGTACGAGGCGCTGGGGTTCCGGCTCGCGCACGGGTACGCGTACCGCGAGCTCGCCGCGGGGCCGTCGACCGGCTCGCGCTGACCCGACGGGAGCGCCACGGCGGTCCCGCGCTCCCCGCGCCGTGGCGGCGTGCGGGGTGCACCGCGGCCGCCCTCCCGGGCGGGCCGATCGGGGCGCGGGAGCCGATACTGGGCGCATGATCTCGACGGACAACGCCGTGGCCCTCGAGGCCGCCGGCCTGCAGTGGCACCCGCGCGCCGGCGACCGCTTCGTGGTGCGCGGTGCCGACATGGGCGGCGAGGTGTTCACGATCTCCGAGATGGTCGTCGAGGCGCACGAGTACCCGACCGGCACCGTGCTCGGCTTCAACGGGACGACCGAGTGGGCGCTCGACTCGCTGCGCCAGGAGGACGCCCTCTGGCTGCCGCGCGAGGACCAGCTCCGCGAGCTGCTGGGCGGCACGTTCCGCAGCCTCGCGCGCTCGACCGACGGCCGTTACCAGGTCCTCGTCGAGATCGGCGGGCAGCCCGAGCGGGTGTTCACGTCCGAGGAGCCCGCCGACGCGTACGCCGAGGCGCTCCTCGCGCTCGTCACGGCCGCGACCTCGCGCGTCGGCTGAGACCGCGCCGACCGGCACGCGCGTCGGACGGCACACGCGTCGGACGGCACCCGACCCGGGGAACGAGACCGCGCCCAGGTGACGGCGCCCTCGTGGCCGTGCCCCGTGTCCGGGCCGGGACGCGCGACGGCCGGGCCGGACACGAGGTCCGACCCGGCCGCCGTGGCGCTCCGACGTCAGTCGTCGGCACCCGCCGCGCGTCGTGCGCGCACCAGCACGCCGCCGCCCGCGAGCAGCGCCGCCGCCAGCGCGGACCACAGCGCGATCGCCGAGCCCGTGGTGGCGAGGCGCCCGGGGTTCGACCCCGTGCCGCCGGTGCCGCCCGCGCTCCCCGTGCCGCCCGGCGTCGGGGTGGCGCCCGGCGTCGGCGAGCCGGTCGGGTCGGGCGTCGGCTCGGGCGTCGGCTCGGGCGTCGGCTCGACCGCCGCCGCGACGACCCGCAGGTCCGCCGTGGCGAGGGTCTCGTCGGCGGTCACGGCCGCGACCCGGTAGTCACCGGCGGCGACCGACGCGGGCACGGTGACCGTGGTCTCCGCGACCCCGTCCGCCGCGACCTCGACCGTGCCGAGCGCGACGGGGTCGGCCGCGGCGCGTGCCGCACCCGACGTCGCCGCGACGAGCTGCAGCTCGACCGTGGCGCGTGCCGGGAACCCGGTCGCCGTCACGGTGACGTCGCCGCCCGCCCGCACCTCGTCGGTCCCGAGCGCGAGGGCCGGCGTGCGTCGCTCGGCGAGCCGTGCGACGCCCCAGCGGGCCGTGTTCTGGTAGCCCTGGCCGGTCGGGTCGGCCCACGCCTTGACGCCCGTGCGGGCGTTGCCGGTCGCGTCGTTGACCTGGAAGTCCAGGCCGTGGAGCGTGCCGGGCCCGCCCGCCGCGAGGAGGCTGATCTCCGCCTCGACCACGTAGCCCGTGTCCGTCTGCCGGGTGGCGGACGCCACGACGCGGCCCGCGCCGCTCGAGACCGCGTTGTCGGCCGCGATGCGGATCTGGACGTCGTCGGCGCGGTACGCGCCGTTCTTGGCGTTGCCCGGGTCGACGAAGATCTCGAGCGAGTCCTTCTCCCACGCGTTGTTCGGCGCGAGGCTGACCTGCGGGTCGGTGACCTCGGCCAGCAGGAAGAACGACGAGCCGTCGCCCGACCACACCGTGCGCACGTCGGCGTAGGCCGCCGCCGCGCTGCCCTGCGTGACCTTGTCGGTGCGGACCACGGGGGCCGCCGCCCACAGGTCGTCGACCTCGGCGTCGACCGCCGGGGGAGCGTCGACCTGGAGCACGTCGACGTGCGACAGCGGCTCGCGCAGCGTGAGCTCGCCGAGGATCCCCGGGGCGTTCCACCCCGCGGTCGTGGCACCGTCCGTCACGGCCACGTCGAACGGCACGGTGCCGCCCTCGGCCGCACCGGTCAGCGGCAGCTGCACGACGGCCGTCCAGCCGTCGGGGCGCTGCGTGACGGCACCCGGCACGTCACCCTCGCCGGACCGCGCGAACGTGTACCGCTGCGCGCCGACGCGGAACGTGACGGCGTCGGTCGCCTCGACGCTCGCGTCGGTCACGTCGACGTACGCCGTGAGCGTGTCGGGGGACCACCGCAGCGCGAACCGCGCGTGGTCGCCGACCGCGGCGGGCGCGACGAGCTGCCACTGCGGGTCGCTCGTGACGCGCGGCGCGTCGAGGTCGACCTCGCTGCCGAACACCGTCATCGCCTTCGGCTCGGCGGGCACGTCGCCGCCCAGGGCGCCGACGAGCGACCACTTCGGGTTGAGGTAGTCGTCGAACATCAGCGGCGCGCCGTCGTAGTACAGCCACGAGCCCGCGTCGTTGAGCCCCCACACCGTGACCGAGAACAGGCGGTCGGGGTTGGCGCGGTCGTACGCGTTGAAGATGTCGAACGCGGTCCGGTAGTACTGCCCCTGCCGGATCGCCAGGCGCTCCGTCTGCGGGTAGCCGGTGGTCACGTCGAACTCGGTGACCGCGAGCTGCAGCCCGGTGGCGGTGAACTTCTCGAGACCCGTGCGCAGGTTCGCGGTCGGGGTGTTGAGGTTGACGTGGTACTGGTGCCCGACGCCGTCGATCGGCACGTCGCGCGCGATCAGCCGCTGCACGAGGTCGTAGTAGCGGTTGAGCTTGGACCCGGCGGCGTCACCGCCCTCGGTGCCGTAGTCGTTGATGAAGAGCTTGACCGGGCGGTCGCTGCCGGGGGCGGCGTAGACGTCGTTGAACGCCTCGTCCGCGTCGCGGAACGCCTGGTCGACGAACTGCTCGCCGAGCGTGTTGAACCACGTGCTGGTGCGCATGCCGTTCGACGCGGTCGACGCGCTGTCGGCGATGACCTCGTTGACGACGTCGAACGCCGCGAGCGGGTTGCCGGGCGAGCCGAACGGGCCGTACCGGTCCGCCAGGTACTCGGCGACGTCGAAGATGTGCGTGCGCATGCGTGCGCTCAGCGCGGTGGCGTCGAGCGGCTGGCCGTTGCCGTCCTGGAAGAACCAGCCGGGGTTCTGCCCGTGCCACACGAGCACGTGCCCGTAGACGCGGCCGTCGTTGCGCTTGGCCCAGTCCATGAGCGCGTCGGCGCCCTCGTTGGACGTCATCTCGGCGCCGGGCGAGCCGGCGAACTTGCCGTCGGCGCCGTACCAGGACTCGGGCTTCATGGCGTTCTCGGGCGTGACCTGGTCGAACTGCGCGCTCAGGACCTGCTCGGGCTCGGTGCCCACGAGGGTCGAGCGGCGCTCGACGGCGACGCCCACGGGGTAGCCCAGGGTGTTCTTGAGGGTGCCGGTCGCGGGCACGGGGTCGCCGACCCGCTCGCCGGAGATCATGGCGTCGTCGAGGTAGAACGTGCCCGTGGTGTTGTCGATCGACACCGTGAGCGGGGTCGCGCCGGCGGTGTGCGTGTAGGTGACGGCGACGCGCTTCCAGACGCCGGGCTGGAGGACGAGGTCCGTGCCCGCGGCGGCGGGCAGCGCGGTGCCGCCGACGGCGACGCGCGCGGTGAGCGGCGTGCCGGCGGTCACGGGGGTCGAGCCCTCCGCGACGTGCACCCACACCGAGACCGTGTAGGTCTGCCCGGCCGTGAGCAGGGTCGCCGGGATCGGCATCTGGGCGCCGTCGCCGACGTGGTCGCGCGCGGCGACGCGGAGGCTGCGCGCGTGGCTGACGCGCGTGCGCACGTCGGTGGTCGAGAAGGACGTGGCGGCCGGCGTGCCCGAGGGGCCCGCGACGTCGAGCGCGGACCAGGCGGGTGCCCGGCTGCCGACGCTGCTCTCGAAGTTGTTGAACATCACGGTGTACGGGACGGTGCCGGAGTCGGCGGCAACGGCGCCGGGTGGTGCCACGAGACCGGTGAGCACGAGGGCCGTGGCGGCCGCCGCACCTCCGATCGCGCGCCGGTGCCGTCGCCCCTGGGCGGGTGCGTGCATGTCGCTCCTTCGCGTGCATGCCGACGCGGCTGCGGTGCCGCGTCGGGACGTGCCGCTCCTCACCCCGGCGGGCGCGCCGATGCGCCCGGGATCTGTGGGGAACGTTATCGAGAACGTTATCGAGATGCGCTGACCAGCGACAATGACCCTTTCGGGGCAACCGCGCGCCCGGTTTGCGGGGGTCTGAACCGTCACAGGCGACATGACACGTCTGCGTGCTCCCGGCCCGCTCGGCGACCGAGATCGCGCCGAGGCCCATGGCCGGGTCCACGCACCGGGACGCGCGGCGGCCTGCGGCCGGGGGACCCACCACGTCTAGACTCCAGGCCATGTCCACCCTCTCCCGCGACGAGGTCGCGCGCGTCGCCGCGCTCGCCCGGATCGACCTGACACCGGCCGAGACCGACCGGCTGGCGGGCGAGCTCGACGTCATCGTCGAGTCCGTCGCCCGCGTGTCCGAGGTCGCCACCCCGGACGTGCCGGCCACGAGCCACCCGCTGCCGCTGTCCAACGTGTTCCGTGCCGACGAGCCCGTCGCGCCGCTCGACCGCGACGAGGTGCTCGCGCAGGCGCCCGCCGCGCAGGACGGCAAGTTCCTCGTGCCGCAGATCCTCGGGGAGGAGTGACGTGACCGACCTGACCCGCCTGACCGCCGCCGAGCTGGCCGACCGCCTGACCGCGCGCGAGGTGACGAGCGTCGAGGCGACGCAGGCCCACCTCGACCGGATCGCCGCCGTCGAGCCCGCCGTCCACGCCTACCTGCACGTCGCGGCCGACGAGGCCCTGGCGACCGCCGCCGACGTCGACGCGCGCCGCGCCGCGGGCGACGACCTGCACGCGCTCGCGGGCGTCCCGATCGCCGTCAAGGACGTGGTCGTGACCCGCGGCCTGCCGACCACGGCCGGCTCGCGCATCCTCGAGGGCTGGGTGCCGCCCTACGACGCGACGCTCGTCGAGCGCATCAAGGCCGCCGGCCTGCCGGTCCTCGGCAAGACCAACATGGACGAGTTCGCCATGGGGTCGTCGACCGAGCACTCGGCGTACGGCAACACGCACAACCCGTGGGACCTCGAGCGGATCCCCGGCGGCTCGGGCGGCGGGTCCGCCGCGGCCGTCGCCGCGTACGAGGCGCCGCTCGCGATCGGCACCGACACGGGCGGCTCGATCCGGCAGCCCGCGGCCGTCACCGGCACGGTCGGCGTCAAGCCCACGTACGGCAGCGTGTCGCGCTACGGGCTGATCGCGCTGGCCAGCAGCCTCGACCAGGCCGGGCCGTGCACGCGTACGGTGCTGGACGCGGCGCTGCTGCACGAGCTGATCGGCGGGCACGACCCGCGCGACTCGACGTCGCTGCCCGACCCCGCGACGGGCTACGTCGCGGCGGCGCGCGAGGGCGCGTCGGGCGACCTGCGCGGCCTCAAGGTCGGCGTCGTGCGCGAGCTGCAGGGCGAGGGCTACCAGCCCGGCGTCCTCGCGCGCTTCGAGGAGTCCCTCGACGCGCTGCGCTCGGCCGGCGCCGAGGTCGTCGAGGTCTCCTGCCCGCACTTCACGTACGCGCTCGCCGCGTACTACCTGATCCTGCCCGCCGAGGCGTCGAGCAACCTCGCGAAGTTCGACGGCATGCGCTTCGGCCTGCGCGTCGAGCCGTCCGAGGGGCCCGTGACCGCCGAGCGCGTCATGGCCGCGACCCGCGGCCAGGGCTTCGGCGACGAGGTCAAGCGTCGCATCATCCTCGGCACCTACGCGCTGAGCGCGGGCTACTACGACGCCTACTACGGCTCGGCGCAGAAGGTCCGCACGCTCATCCAGCGCGACTTCGCCGCCGCCTTCGAGCAGGCCGACGTGCTGGTCTCGCCGACGGCGCCGACCACGGCGTTCAAGCTGGGCGAGAAGCTCGACGACCCGCTCGCGATGTACCTCAACGACGTCGCGACGATCCCCGCGAACCTCGCGGGCGTGCCGGGCATGTCGCTGCCGAACGGCCTGTCGGACGACGGGCTGCCGGTCGGGTTCCAGATCCTGGCCCCGGCCCGTGAGGACGCCCGCCTGTACCGCGTGGGCGCCGCGCTCGAGCAGCTGCTGGAGACGAGCTGGGAGGGCCCGCTCCTGGGCCGCGCCCCCGAGCTGGCCGGAGGGGCAGCCTGATGACGACGACGAACGTCGACCTGGTCGACTACGACGACGCGGTGGCCCGGTTCGACCCGGTCATCGGCATCGAGGTGCACGTCGAGCTCGGCACCCGCACCAAGATGTTCGACGGCGCCGAGCAGTCGTTCGGCGAGGAGCCGAACACGCAGATCACGCCCGTGAGCCTGGGCCTGCCGGGGGCGCTGCCCGCGGTCAACGGCACCGCGGTGGAGTACGCGATCCGCATCGGCCTGGCGCTGAACTGCGAGATCGCGCAGTCCTGCCGGTTCGCGCGGAAGAACTACTTCTACCCGGACGTGCCGAAGAACTTCCAGACGTCGCAGTACGACGAGCCCATCGCGCACGACGGGTACGTCGACGTCGAGCTCGAGGACGGCACGACGTTCCGCGTCGAGATCGAGCGCGCGCACATGGAGGAGGACGCCGGCAAGAACACGCACGTCGGCGGCGCCACCGGGCGCATCCACGGCGCCGAGTACTCGCTGGTGGACTACAACCGCGCGGGCGTGCCCCTCGTGGAGATCGTCACGCGACCCATCACGGGTGCGGGCGAGCGGGCCCCCGAGGTCGCGCGCGCCTACGTGCAGACGCTGCGCGACCTGTTCCGGGCCCTCGGCGTGTCCGAGGCCCGCATGGAGCGCGGCAACGTGCGTGCCGACGTCAACGTGTCGCTGCGCGCGACCCCGCAGTCCCCGCTCGGGACCCGCACCGAGACCAAGAACGTCAACTCGTTCCGCTCGGTCGAGCGCGCGGTCCGCTACGAGATCGGCCGCCAGGCGGCCGTGCTCGACGCGGGCGGCACGGTCGTGCAGGAGACGCGGCACTGGCACGAGGACACCGGCATCACGACGGCCGGGCGCGTGAAGTCCGACGCCGAGGACTACCGCTACTTCCCCGAGCCGGACCTCGTGCCGGTCGTGCCCGACCGCGCGTGGGTCGAGGAGATCCGCGCCGCGCTGCCCGAGCTGCCGCAGGCGCGCCGCCGCCGGCTGCAGGGCGAGTGGGGCTACGCGGACGCCGAGATGCGCGACGTCGTCAACGCGGGTGCGGTCGAGCTGATCGAGGCGACCGTCGCGGCGGGCGCGAGCCCGGCCGCGGCGCGCAAGTGGTGGATGGGTGAGCTCGCCCGCACGGCCAAGCAGCAGGAGGTCGAGCTCGCCGAGCTGCCGATCACGCCCGCGCAGATCGGCGCGCTGCAGCAGCTCGTCGACGCCGGCCGCATCAACGACAAGCTCGCGCGCCAGGTGCTCGAGGGCGTCCTGGCCGGTGAGGGCGACCCCGAGCAGGTCGTCGTCGCGCGCGGCCTCGAGGTCGTCTCGGACGACGGCCCGCTGCTCGAGGCGATCGACGCGGCGCTCGCGGCCCAGCCCGACATCGCCGAGAAGATCCGCTCGGGCAACCTCGGGCCGGTCGGCGCGATCATCGGCGCGGTCATGAAGGCGACCCGCGGGCAGGCCGACGCCGGCCGGGTCCGCGAGCTCGTGCTGGAGCGCGTGCAGGCCTGAGGGTCATTCCCTCGGCGTGCGTCGGGACGCAACACCTCGGTCACACGGGGTCCGTACGATCCGATGCGCGCCGAGGGGCACGTGCGCTGCGCCTGGTCGCACCGACCGGGCGGCGACGGAAGGGTTGTCATGCAGAAGCCGACGCTCCAGGGCGAGATGATCGTGCTGCGCCCCGTGCGCGCCGACGACGCCGACGCGATGTGGGACATGCTCGACGACGCCGAGGGCAACCGGCTCACGGGCACGACGCGCACGTTCACGCGCGCCGAGGTCGACGCGTGGTGCGCGAGCCGTGAGGCCGCGCAGGGGCGGTTCGACTTCGCGGTCACCGTCGACGGCGACGACGAGTTCCGGGGCGAGATCGTGCTCTCGGACGTCGACGAGGACGTGCGCTGCGCGAGCCTGCGGCTGTCGATGCGCCCGGTCTACCGCGGTCGCGGCTACGGCACGGAGGCCATCGAGCTCGTGCTGGAGTTCGCGTTCGAGGGGCTCGGGCTGCACCGGGTCGAGCTCGAGGCGCTCAGCATCAACACGCGCGCGGTGTCGCTGTACGAGAACATCGGCTTCCGGTTCGAGGGGCGCCGTCGCGACGCGTACCGCGACGGCGAGGGCTGGTGCGACGCGGTGGTCATGTCGATGCTCGAGGACGAGTACCGCGCGGGGCGCATCGGTGGCTGACCGGGTGCTCACGGCGACGGTCCCGGACGACGACCTGCTCGCGCGGCTCGCGGACGTCGCGGCCGCGCACCCCGACGACCTGCGACTGGTCCGCTGGGACCTGTCAGGTCCGCTCGCCCCCGCGACCGCCGCGGACGTCGACCTCGTCGTGATCCCGCACTACTTCGTGCGGCCCGGCGGGTTCGACGTGCTGCGCGACCTGCCGCGGCTGCGGTACGTGCAGCTGCCGAGCGCGGGGTACGAGCACGCGCTGCCGCACCTGCCGCCCGGCGTCGTGCTGTGCAACGGTCGCGGCGTGCACGACGCGGGCACGGCCGAGCTGGCCGTCGGCCTCACGCTCGCGGTCCAGCGCGACCTGCCGCGTGCCGTGCGCGCGATGGACGAGGGCCGCTGGGACAACCCGTTCGGACCGTCGCTCGCGGACCGCCGCGTGCTGGTCGTGGGGCAGGGCTCGGTGGGCCGTGCGATCGTCGCGCGGTTCCGGCCCTTCGAGGTCGACCTCGTGCGGGTCGCGTCGAGCGCCCGCGACGACGCCGAGGGGCACGTGCACGGCGTCGACGAGCTGCCGGGCCTGCTGCCGGACGCCGACGTCGTCGTGCTCGCGATCCCGCTGTCGCGCACGTCGTACCACCTGGTCGACGCCGCGGCCCTCGCGCGCATGAAGGACGGTGCGCTGCTCGTGAACGTCGCGCGCGGCAAGGTCGTCGACACCGACGCGCTGCTCGCCGAGCTCACCGCGGGCCGGTTGCGCGCCGCGCTCGACGTCACCGACCCCGAGCCGCTGCCGCCCGACCACCCGCTATGGCACGCGCCGAACGTGCTGGTGACCGCGCATCAGGGCGGCAACACCGACGCGACGTTCCCGCGCGTAGCGGCGCTCGTGCGCCGCCAGCTCGAGGCGCTGCTCGCGGGGGAGCCCGCGGTCAACGAGGTCGCGCGCACCTGACGCCGCGGCGGACGCGGGCCGGTCGGCGGCCGGTCGGTGGCCTGGTCACCGCACGGGGCTCACCCGGCTCGGCGTGCGTGGTCCCGGAGCGCGACCTCGCGCTCGTGCTTGTGGTCCACGATCCGCTCGGGGTACCCGTCCGGCACGCCGTCGGGGAGCTTCCAGGGCTCGTGCACGGCCGCGCCCGGCACGTCGCGCAGCTCGGGCACCCAGCGGCGCACGTAGTCGCCCGACGGGTCGAACTTCAGGCCCTGCGTCACGGGGTTGAACACGCGGAAGTACGGGGCCGCGTCGCGCCCGGTGCCCGCCACCCACTGCCAGTTGAGCTGGTTCTGCGGCACGTCGCCGTCGACGAGCCACGCCATGAAGTGGTCGGCGCCGCGCTGCCACTCGACGTGCAGGTCCTTGACGAGGAACGACGCGACGACCATGCGCACGCGGTTGTGCACCCAGCCGAGCGCCCGCAGCTGGCGCATGCCGGCGTCGACCAGCGGGTAGCCGGTCCGGCCCTGCGCCCACGCCGTGAAGGCGTCGTCGGCCTCGGGGCCGGTGGCCCACGCATCGGCCGGCACGACCTCGCGCAGCGAGCGCCGGGACGCGGAGGGGGAGTGCCACAGCACGTCGGCGTGGAACTCGCGCCACGCGATCTCCGACCGGTACGTCGCGACCGACGTCGCCAGCGCGCCCCGGGCCCCGCGCCCGGCCTCGGCGAGGTCCGCGAGGACCGTGCGCGGGTGGATCTCGCCGTACTTGAGGTGCACCGACATCCACGACGTCACGTCGAGGTCGGGGCGGTCGCGGTCGACGTCGTACCCCGCGAGGTCGTCGCGCACGAACGCGCGCCACCGCTCGCGCGCCGCGCGCTCCCCGGCCCGCGGCAGACGCACGTCGGTCGTGGGGGCGCCGGGCATGCCGTCGCCGCGCAGCGTCGCCCACGGCACGTCGCGCGGGCGCGGCGCGGGCTCGTGCCAGCCGTGGTCGAGCCAGGCGTTCCGGAACGGTGTGAACACCTTGTAGGGCCCGCCCTGACCGGTGCTCAGGCGGCCGGGCGCGACCGCGTAGGGGCAGCCCGTGCGCACGAGCCGCACGTCGGGCCCGAGCGCCGCCTCGACCGCGTCGTCGCGCCGCCGCCCGTAGGGCTCGGTGGCCGCGCTGACGTGCACGGACGTCGCGCCCGTCTCGCGCGCGACCTGCGGGACCACGTGGTCCGCGCGGCCGTGCCGCACCACGAGCCGGCCGCCCGTCGCCTCGTCGAGCGCACGCAGCGACGCCGCGAGGTACGCGAGCCGCGGCGCGCCCGCCGACCGCCACAGCGCGGGGTCCACGACGTACAGCGCGACGACCTCGTCGTCCGCCGCGCGCGACTCGGCAACGGCCGCGACCAGCGCGGGGTGGTCGGACAGCCGCAGGTCGCGGCGGAACCAGCAGATCGTCGGCACGTCGCACGCTAACCCGCGGCGGCGCACCACGCGCGGCGACGTGGTGCGGGCCCCGCCGCGGCGTGCGGCGACCTGCGGCGGCGGCAGCCGGCCGGCGTGGCCGCTCAGGCCGCCACGGCGACCCGCGTCCTGGCCCGGTGCCGCGCCGTGAGGCGCTCGACGTCCCGGCGGCCGAGGCGCGCGGCGGTCGCGAGCCACCGCTCGCGCCGCTCGGGGGTCGAGAAGCGCACGGGCGCGAACGTCGTGCGGCCCACGAGCCGGTGGCCGGTGAACGCCAGCGTCGCCGCGCCGAGCGAGGCGCCCGCGGCGTCCCGGTACGCGAGCAGGTTCCACGGCTTGGGCGAGTCCATGGTCATGAACGTCCGCGCGGTGCGTCCGCGCAGCAGGCGGCGCGGCGCGTGGCCCTTCGTGTACCGGAACGCGACACCGGCGAGCAGCACGCGGTCGAGGAATGCCTTGAGCACGGCCGGGTAGGTGCCCCACCACTGGGGGTGCGTCACGACCAGGTGGTCGGCCCAGCGCACGTGCTCGACGAGCGCCGCGACCTCCGGCTCGAGGTGGTCGGTCGTGCCGCCGTGCGCCGCGAGCGCGCGCCTCGACGGCGGGTCGTGGGGGAACGGCGTGGTGGCGAGGTCGAGGACCCGCACCTGCGCGCCGCCCGCGCGGGCGGCGTCGGCGTAGGAACGCGCGAGGGCGTGGTTGAAGGAGTCGGGCAGGGGGTGGCCGACGACGACGAGGACGTGCACGGGTACCTCCGGGGTGCGGGGTCGGGATCGGACGAGCGGTGAGAGGGCAGGACGGGGCAGCCGGACGGCGGTGCGACGTCCGGCGGGGCTCGCCTCAGGCGGGTGAGGGGGCGCTCAGGTCGACGGCGACGTGGGGACGCGTGACGCGGCCGCGGTGCGCAGGGTCGTCAGGACCGTCGTGAGGTCGGTGTGCAGCCGGTCGAGGTCGACGTCGGTGACGTCGGCGAACAGGGACGTGAACTCGTGCTCCATCCGCCGGCCGGCGGTGTCGACGAGGGTGCGGCCCGCGGGGGTGAGGTCGAGCAGCACGCGGCGCGCGTTGCGGGGGTCGTCGTGCGTGCGGACCCAGCCCGCCGCCACGAACGAGCCGACGCGCTTGCTGACGGCAGCCTTGCTGACCCGCAGGCAGCGCGCGAGCGACGTGACGTCGGGCCGGTCGAGGCCGCAGAGCACGGCCAGGAAGAGGTACTGGTTGAACGTCACGCCGTGCTCGCGGTTCAGGACGTCGTCCGCGAACTCGTCGAGGACGTCGACGAGGTGGTGCAGCGTGACGGTGACGCGGTCGCCGAGCGGGTGGTCGGCGGTGCTGGAGAGGTCCACGACCACGAGTTAACTGGTTGACACCCTCGATGTCAACCGGTTGACGAATTCGCGACGTGCGCCGACGCCCCCGAACGGCCACGATGGCCGGATGAGCGACACCGCCGACGAACCGGGTCGCGCCGCACCGGGGCCGCGCGCGGCCGCCGCCGGCGGGCGCACCCTGCTGGGCCACCCGCTGGGGCTGTACACGCTGTTCACGACCGAGCTGTGGGAGCGGTTCAGCTACTACGGCATGCGGGCGATCCTCTTCTACTTCCTCACCGACACGGTCGTGAACGGGGGGCTCGGCCTCGACGACGCGTCGGGCGCCGCGCTCGTCGCGGTCTACGGGTCGGCGGTCTACCTCGTCACGGTCGTGGGCGGCTGGGCCGCCGACCGGGTGATCGGCGCGCGGCGCTCGGTGCTGTGGGGCGGCGTCGTCATCGCCGCCGGGCACGTGAGCCTCGCGCTGCCGTCGGCCGGCACCGCCTACCTCGGCATCGTGCTCGTCGCGCTCGGCACGGGGCTGCTCAAGCCGAACGTCTCGAGCATGGTCGGCGAGCTCTACTCGCGCGACGACCCGCGCCGCGACTCGGCGTTCTCGATCTTCTACATGGGCATCAACATCGGGTCCTTCACGGCCCCGTTCCTCGTGCAGGCCGCGCGCGAGGTCGGCGGCTACCACGCGGGGTTCTCGGTCGCCGCGGTCGGCATGGCCCTCGCGCTCGTGGCCTTCGTGCTCGGTCGTCGTGCGCTGCACGGCGCCGGTGACGCCGTGCCGAACCCGCTCACGCCCGCCGACCGCCCGCAGGTCGTGCGGACGGGCCTGCTCGTGCTGCTCGCGGTCGTGGCCGCGGGCGTCGTCGCGTGGCTCGTCGGGGCCGGGGGCGGCGGGCCGCTCGACGTCGTCATCGACGCGTTGTCCTACCTCGCGCTCGCGGCACCCGTCGTGATGTTCCTCGTGATGTTCCGGTCGCCGAAGGTCACCGCGCCCGAGCGGTCGCGCCTCACCGCGTACGTGCCGCTGTTCGTCGCCGCCGCGCTGTTCTGGATGATCTTCGAGCAGGCGTCCAGCACGCTGTCCCAGTACGCGCGCGACCACACCGACCTCGACGTGCTGGGCGTGACGATCTCGCCCGTGCTCTACCAGTCGGTCAACCCGGCGGCGATCATCCTGCTGGCGCCCGTGTTCGCGTGGCTGTGGGTGCGGCTGGGCGACCGCCCGTCGACCGCGGTGAAGTTCGCGCTCGGCCTCGCGCTCGCGGCGTCGAGCTTCCTGTTCCTCGCGGGCGCGTCCGCGGTCGCCGGCGAGGGACGCTCGCCCTGGTGGGTGCTGGTGGTCGTGTACGTGGTGCAGACGCTCGGCGAGCTGTGCCTGTCGCCGGTCGGCCTCGCGGCGACCACGCTGCTTGCGCCGCGGGCCTTCCGCAGTCAGGCCATGGCGTTGTGGTTCCTCGCCCCCGCGGCCGGTCAGGCGGTCACGGCGCAGCTCATCACCGTGACCGAGGGCGTCAGCCGCACCGCGTTCTTCGGCGGCATCGGCGTCGTGTCGCTCGCGGTCGCGGGCGTCATGCTCGCGCTCGCGCCGTGGGTGACGCGGCACGTGCGCGAGGGCGCGGAGTCCGAGGCGGACGTGGCCGCGCGGTCCTGAGGCCGGGCCGCCGTCAGAAGGGCGGCGGGGGAGCCGTGGTCGAGCGCACGTGCAGCTCGGTGGCGAGCCGCAGGTGCATCGGCACCTCGCGGCCCGAGACGAGGTCGGCGAGCATCCGCAGCGCCGTCGCGCCCATCTCGCGCAGCGGCTGCGCGACCGTGGTGAGCGGCGGCTCGCTCAGCGCGGACTCGGGGACGTTGTCGAAGCCGACGACCGACACGTCGTGCGGCACGCGCAGCCCGAGGTCGCGCGCCGCGTCGAGCACGGCCAGCGCCGACAGGTCGTTGGCGGCGAACACCGCAGTGGGTCGGTCGGGCCGGTCCAGCAGGTCGTGCGCGGGCGCCGCCGACGTGAGTCGGCGGTACCCGCCGGGCAGCACGAGCGACTCGTCGACGGGCAGGCCCGCCGCGGCCATGGCCTGGCGGAAGCCCTGCTCGCGCAGCCGCGCCGAGTCGAGGTCGGTGCGGCCGCCGAGGTGCGCGATGCGGCGGTGGCCGAGCGAGATCAGGTGCTCGGTCGCCATGACGCCGCCGGCGAGGTTGTCGGAGTCGACGGTCGGCAGGCCCGAGGGGCCCGCGTGGGGGTCGATCGCGATCACGGGGACGCCCGGGTAGGTGTCGAGCACGGTGGGCGTAACGATCACGGCGCCGTCGATGAGCGTGCCGGACAGCCGCGACAGGTACCGGCGCTCCCAGCCGACCTCGCCGCCCCCGCCGCCCGAGTACGCGAGCAGCTCGTAGCCCGTGCTGGCGACCACGGAGCCGGCGCCCTTGAGCAGCTCGGTCGAGAACGGCTCGAACTCGGCGACGAGGATCCCGAGCACGTTGGTGCGGTGGCTGCGCAGCGACCGTGCGCCGAGGCTCGCCTCGTACCCGAGGTCGTCGATCACCTGCTGCACGCGCGCCAGGGTCTCCTGCGAGACGCCGTAGCGGCCGTTGACGACCTTCGACACGGTCGCGACCGACACCCCTGCCGTCCGGGCGACGTCGGCCATCTTGACGCGGGTGACCTGCTCCACACGGTGAGCATAGGCCATCGTGCCGATATCGTTATCGACATCGTTTGACTTCGACCCGGACGCCGGTTCAGACTCGTCAGCGTCAAGCCCGGTCGGGGACGGCGACGTCGCCACCGACCGGGTGCCGAGGGCCGGCGAGGGGGCCGTTCCGTCGGTGCAGGATGCGTGTCCCGCGAGGTCGACGACCGAGCAGGGCGCGTCCCTACAGGGATCGACTCGACGAAGAGGACGGGTTCATGAACGTGAGGAAGACCCTGGCGCTCACCTCAGCGGTGTTCGTCTTGGCCGCCGGCATCACGGCGTGCTCGCAGGACAGCGGCGACGGCAGCGACGGCGGCGACGTCACGATGACGCTGTGGCACAACTCCACCACGGGTGACGGCAAGAAGTTCTGGGACGACACCATCAAGGCCTTCGAGGACGCCAACCCCGGCGTCAAGATCAAGGCCCAGGTCGTCCAGAACGAGGACATGGACGGCAAGCTGCAGACCGCGCTCAACGCGGGCGACGCGCCGGACATCTTCATGTCGCGCGGTGGCGGCAAGCTCGCCGACGTCGTCAAGGCCGGCCAGGTCATGGACCTGACCGACCTGATCTCGCCCGAGGTCAAGTCCGCGCTCGGCGACGGCGCGCTCTCCGCGCTCTCGGTCGACGGCAAGGTCTACGGCATGCCGCAGTCGATCCTGCCCGGCGGCATCTACTACAGCGAGGACCTCTTCAAGGAGGCCGGCGTCACCGAGACGCCGACCGACATGGCCTCGCTCAACGACGCGGTCTCCAAGCTCAAGGCCGCGGGCACCAGCCCGGTCGCGCTCGGCGCGAAGGACGCGTGGCCCGCCGCGCACTGGTACTACTTCTTCGCGCTGCGCGAGTGCTCGAAGGACGCGATCGACAAGGCCGCCGAGTCGCGCAGCTTCGACGACGACTGCTTCCTCAAGGCCGGTCAGGACCTGCAGGACTTCGCCGAGACGGAGCCGTTCAACGACGGCTACCTCACGACGTCGGCCCAGCAGGGCGCCGGCTCGTCCGCCGGTCTCATCGCCAACCACCAGGCGGCGATGGAGCTCATGGGCGCGTGGGACCCGGGCGTGATCAAGGACCTCACGCCGACCAAGGAGCCCCTCGCGGACCTGCGCTGGTTCCCCTTCCCGGCCGTCGAGGGCGGCAAGGGTGACCCGTCGGCCATGATGGGTGGCGTCGACGGCAACTCCTGCTGGGTCAAGGCCCCCAAGGAGTGCGCCGACTTCCTGAACTTCTACATGCAGAAGGAGTACCAGGAGAAGTACGCCGAGGCCTTCGTCACGCTGCCCGCCAGCAAGGAGGCGCAGGGCGTCGTCACCGACCCGGCCCTGCAGGACGTCCTCGCGGCGTACAACGACGCGGCCTACGTCTCGGTCTGGCTCGACACGCTGTTCGGCCAGAACGTCGGCAACGCGCTGAACGTCGGCGTGGTCGACATGCTCGCCGGCTCGGGCTCGCCCGAGGCGATCGTCAAGGCCGTCAACGACGCTGCCGCGAAGGGCTGAGGCAGAGTCCACGATGTCATCCATCAGCGAGAACGTGCGCGACGCACAGGGCTCGCCCACGGGTCTCGCAGCCGAGGGCGGCACGGTCACCGTGCCGCCCTCGGCGGGGCGGGCCCGCGGGATCGGTTGGCGCATGCGGGCGGAGATCGCCCTGCTCGCCGGCCCGGCCCTGATCGTCTTCCTGGCCTTCGTCATCTTCCCCGTCGTCATGGCGGCGTACTACGGGTTCTTCAGCTGGCAGGGCTTCGGCCCGCCGACCGACTTCGTCGGCCTGCGGAACTACGTCACGATCCTCACCGACCCGACGTTCCACGACGCGCTGCGGCACAACGCCTTCATCATGGTGATGTCGCTCGTGATGCAGGGACCGATCGCGATCGCCCTGGCGCTCCTGCTCAACCGCAAGATGCGCGGCCAGTCGGTCATCCGGGTCCTCATCTTCGTGCCGTACGTGATCTCCGAGGTCGTCGTCGGCACCGGCTGGAGCCTCATGCTCCAGACCTCGGGTGCGGTGAACGACCTGCTGGGCAAGCTCGGGCTCGAGGGCCTGCAGCGTGACTGGCTGTCGGACCCGAAGATCGCCATCTGGACCCTGATGATCATCATCACGTGGAAGTACGTCGGCTTCGCCGTCATCCTCTTCCTCGCCGGTCTGCAGGGCATCCCCGAGGAGCTCTCGGAGGCGGCCGCGATCGACGGCGCGTCGTACTGGCAGGTCCAGCGGCGCATCACGCTCCCGCTGCTCGGCCCCACGCTGCGCATCTGGGCGTTCCTGTCGATCATCGGCTCGCTGCAGCTGTTCGACCTCGTCTACATCGTCTGGGGCCAGTACGTGGCCTCGACCGCGGGCACCTCGACCATGGCGACCTACATGGTCGTCAACGGGCGGAACGCCGGCAGCTTCGGCTACGGCAACGCCGTCGCCGTCGTCCTCTTCGTCATCTCGCTGATCGTCGCGCTCATCTACCAGCGCTTCGTGCTGCGGCGCGACACCGAGGGCGCGACCACGGGAGGGAAGCGCTGATGGCGACCACCACGATCCGCCGTCCGGCCACGACCGCCACGACGGTCAGCAAGACCTCGAGCCGTCGCCGCGGCGACGCCGCGGTCTGGGGCGTCGCCGCCCTGCTGATCGCCGCGATCCTGGCGCCGGTCGTCTACATCGTGCTCGGCGGGTTCCGCACGAACTCGCAGATCACGCTCGACCCGTCCGGTCTGCCCTCGCCGTGGCAGGTCGGCAACTACCTCGACGTCCTCGGCGGCAGCGTCTTCTGGACGCAGGTGCTCAACTCGGCCGTCGCCGCGCTGAGCACGACGCTCGGCGTCGTCGCGCTCGGGCTCGCGGCCAGCTACGTGCTGGCGCGGTACCGGTTCCGCGGCCGCGGCGCGCTGTACTCGCTGTTCGCGGCGGGCCTGATGTTCCCCATGACCGTCGCGATCACGCCGCTGTACATCCTGGTGCGCGAGCTCGGCCTCATGAACTCGCTCGCGGGCGTGATCCTGCCGCAGGTGGCGTTCGCGCTGCCGACGACGATCATCATCCTGGTCCCGTTCCTGCGGGCCATCCCCGACGAGATCGAGGAGGCCTCGCTGCTCGACGGGTGCAGCAAGCTGTCGTTCTTCTGGCGGATGGTCGTGCCGCTGTCGATGCCCGGCGTCGTCACGGTCGGCATCCTCGCGTTCATCGCGAGCTGGAACAGCTACATGCTCCCGCTGTTCATCCTCAACGACGAGTCGGCGTTCACGCTGCCGCTCGGGGTGCAGGCGTTCGCGTCGCAGCACTCCGTCGACACGGCGCGCGTCCTGGCGTTCACGTCGCTGTCGATGCTCCCCGCCCTGGTGTTCTTCAGCCTGTTCGAGCGCCGCATCGTCGGCGGTCTGACGGGCGCGGTCAAGGGCTGACCGCACCGCGGTGCCCGCGCACGGTCGACGTGCGCGGGCACCGCTGCCGTACCTGCACCACCCACGTACCTGCGTCACACCTGCGTCGCGGCCGCCTGCCGCTCCCTGTCCCGAAGGAGTCGGATCCGTGACGGATCTCCAGACGGCTGCACCGTCGCAGCCCAGCACCCGCGTCCGCGACCTCCTGGAGCGCATGACGCTCGAGGAGAAGCTCGCCCAGATCGTGGGCTTCTGGGAGAAGAGCGAGGGCGAGGCCGTCGCGCCGCTGCAGGGCGAGTTCGAGGTCGAGCGCGGCCTCGACGACGTCATCAAGGACGGGCTGGGCCACCTCACGCGCGTGTACGGCACGCGTCCGATCGACGCGGTCGAGCGCGCGCGCTGGCTGTGGGACAAGCAGCGCTGGTTCGTCAACGAGACCCGCCTGGGCATCCCCGCGCTCGTGCACGAGGAGTGCCTGACGGGCCTGTCGGCCTGGGGTGCCGCCACCTTCCCGACGCCGCTGGCGTGGGGCTCGTCGTTCGACGCCGACCTCGTGACCCGCATGGGCGAGGTCATCGGCCGCTCGATGCGCACGCTCGGGGTCCACCAGGGCCTCGCGCCCGTGCTCGACGTCATCCGCGACCCCCGGTGGGGCCGCGTCGACGAGTGCATCTCGGAGGACCCGTACCTGGTCGGCACGCTCGGCACGTCGTACGTGCGGGGTCTGCAGTCCACGGGCGTGCACGCGACGCTCAAGCACTTCGTCGGCTACTCGGCGTCGCAGTCGGGCCGCAACTTCGGGCCCGTGCACGCGGGCCCGCGCGAGGTCGCCGACGTGCTCCTCCCGCCGTTCGAGATGGCCGTGCTCGACGGCGGCGTCCGCTCGGTCATGCACTCCTACGCCGAGATCGACGGCGTGCCCGTCGCTGCCAACCCCGAGCTGCTCACCGGCGTGCTGCGCGACCGGTGGGGCTTCGACGGGACGGTCGTCGCCGACTACTTCGGCGTCGCCTTCCTGCACCTGCTGCACCACGTCGCGGCCGACCTCGGCGACGCCGCCGGGCAGGCGCTCGCGGCGGGCGTCGACATCGAGCTGCCCACGGGTGACGCGTACCTCACGCCGCTCGCCGAGGCCGTGCGCTCGGGCACGGTCGACGAGGCGCTCGTCGACCGCGCCGTGCTGCGCGCGCTCGCGCAGAAGGAGGAGCTCGGCCTGCTCGACGCGCGGTTCGACGACGAGCCGCCCACCGAGGTCGACCTCGACAGCCCCGAGCACCGCGAGATCGCGGCGCAGCTCGCCGAGCGGTCGCTCGTGCTGCTGACCAACGACGGCACGCTGCCCGTCGCGCCCGACGCGCGCATCGCCGTCGTCGGCCCCAACGCCGACCGCACGGCCGCTCTGTTCGGCTGCTACTCGTTCCTCAACCACGTGCTCGCGCACCACCCGGACGTGCCGGTGGGCATCGAGTCGCCCACGGTGCTCGAGGCGCTGCGCCGCGAGCACGCCGCGCAGATCACCTACGCGCGCGGCTGCGCGGTCGACGACGACGACCGCTCGGGCTTCGACGAGGCCGTCGCGCTCGCGTCCGACGCCGACGTCGCCGTGCTCGTGGTCGGCGACCACGCGGCGCTGTTCGGCCGCGGCACGGTCGGCGAGGGCTGCGACCGTGACGACCTCGAGCTGCCCGGTGTGCAGCGCGAGCTCGTCGAGGCCGTGCTCGCCACGGGCACGCCCGTCGTGCTCGTCATGCTCACGGGCCGCCCGTACGCCGTGGACTGGGCGCTGGGGCGCTGCGCCGCGGCCGTGCAGGCGTTCTTCCCGGGCGAGGAGGGCGGCACCGCGATCGCGGGGCTGCTGAGCGGGCGCGTCAACCCGTCGGGCCGGCTGCCGATCAGCATGCCGCGCTCGGCCGGGGCGCAGCCGTACACCTACCTGCACCCCGCGCTGGGCGGCGACGGCGACGTCACCAACCTCAGCACGGTGCCCACGCTGCCGTTCGGGCACGGGCTGTCGTACACGACGTTCACGCACACCGACCTGCGCGTCGCGCCCGGCGCGACCACGGACGGCGGCCTGGCCGTCACGGTGACCGTCACCAACACGGGCGGCCGCACGGGCGCCGACGTCGTGCAGCTGTACGGGCACGACGTCGTCGCGAGCGTCACGCGCCCCGTCGCGCAGCTGCTCGGCTACCACCGCGTCGAGCTCGCCCCCGGGCAGAGCGTCGACGTCGAGCTCACGGTGCCCGCCGCGCGCCTGGCGTTCACGGACCGCTCGGGTCGCCGCGTGGTCGAGCCCGGCGAGCTGCGCGTGTGGGTCGGGCCGTCGTGCGCCGAGCGCGAGGTCGAGGCGAGCGTCGAGCTCGCGGGGGAGACCTACGCCGTGACGCTGGACGACGCGCGCTGGACGCACGTCACCGCCGTCTGAGCGTCCGGCCCTCGGAGGATCACAGGCCGGACGCGCGGGACGCCCCGCACCAGGGCCGACGTACGGTGGGCGGGCACCAGCACGGTGCCCGCCCCCGAAGGAGAACTGCGCGATGAGCCGTCCCCTGCGCTCACGTACCTCGACCCACGGTCGCAACATGGCCGGAGCGCGTGCGCTCTGGCGCGCCACGGGCATGGGTTCGGAGGACTTCGGCAAGCCGATCGTCGCGATCGCGAACTCGTACACGCAGTTCGTGCCGGGCCACGTGCACCTCAAGGACATGGGCGACCTCGTCGCGTCGGCGATCCAGGAGGCCGGCGGCGTCGCCAAGGAGTTCAACACCATCGCGGTCGACGACGGCATCGCGATGGGGCACGCGGGCATGCTGTACTCGCTGCCCAGCCGCGACCTCATCGCCGACTCGGTCGAGTACATGGTGCAGGCGCACTGCGCCGACGCCCTGGTGTGCATCTCCAACTGCGACAAGATCACGCCCGGCATGCTCAACGCGGCGCTGCGGCTGAACATCCCGGTGATCTTCGTGTCCGGCGGGCCGATGGAGGCCGGCAAGGCCGTCGTCGCGGACGGCGTCGCGAAGACGCACCTCAACCTCATCAACGCGATCAACTACTCGGCCGACGACAACGTGTCGGACGCGGCGCTCGCGAGCGTCGAGGAGAACGCGTGCCCCACGTGCGGCTCGTGCTCGGGCATGTTCACCGCCAACTCGATGAACTGCCTCACCGAGGCGCTCGGGCTGTCGCTGCCCGGCAACGGCTCGACGCTCGCGACGCACAGCGCGCGCCGCGAGCTGTTCCTCGAGGCGGGGCGCACGATCGTCGACCTCGCGCGGCGCTACTACGACGACGAGGACGACACCGCGGCGCCGCGGTCGATCGCGACGCGCGCCGCGTTCTCGAACGCGATGACGCTCGACGTCGCGATGGGCGGCTCGACCAACACCGTGCTGCACATCCTGGCCGCCGCGCAGGAGGCCGAGGTCGACTTCACGCTCGACGACATCGACGCGCTCAGCCGCCGCGTGCCGTGCCTGTCGAAGGTCGCGCCGAACCACCCGGACTTCCACATGGAGGACGTGCACCGCGCCGGCGGCATCCCCGCGCTGCTGGGCGAGCTCGACCGCGCCGGGCTGCTCGACCACGACGTGACGAGCGTGCACACCCCGACGCTGCGCGCGTGGCTCGACGACTGGGACGTGCGCGGCGGCAAGGCCACGCAGCGCGCGGTCGACCTGTTCCACGCCGCGCCCGGCGGCGTCCGCACGACGCAGGCGTTCTCGACGTCGAACGTGTGGGAGTCCCTCGACACCGACGCGGCGAACGGCTGCATCCGCGACGTCGCGCACGCGTACACGGTCGAGGGCGGGCTCGCGGTGCTGCGCGGCAACCTCGCGGAGGACGGCGCGATCCTCAAGACCGCGGGCATCGACCCCGACGTCTTCCACTTCGTGGGGCGCGCGCTGGTGTGCGAGTCGCAGGACGAGGCGGTCGACAAGATCCTGCGCAAGGAGGTCGAGCCCGGCCACGTCGTGGTCGTGCGGTACGAGGGCCCGTCCGGCGGCCCCGGCATGCAGGAGATGCTGTACCCCACGTCGTTCATCAAGGGCCGCGGCCTGGGCAAGGTGTGCGCGCTCATCACCGACGGCCGGTTCTCGGGCGGGTCGAGCGGCATCTCCGTGGGGCACATCAGCCCCGAGGCGGCCGCGGGCGGCACGATCGGCCTCATCGAGGACGGCGACGAGATCGAGATCGACGTCGAGACGCGCCTCATCCGCGTCAACGTGCCCGGCGAGGTCCTCGCCGAGCGCCGCGCCAAGATGGAGGCGCGCGAGAACCCGTGGCAGCCGCTCGACCGCGACCGCTACGTGTCGCCCGCGCTGCAGGCGTACGCCGCGATGGCGACGTCCGCCGACCGCGGGGCCGTGCGCGACGTGAGCCGCATCCGCCGGGTCTGAAGCGCTGAAGGCAACTCTTCACCCGTCGTTTCGGGCGCGTAGAGGGAGTTCACGCAATATTATCGGCCGATAGGCGTCCTGCGTCGGTGAGGCGGCCATGCGAATCGTCAGGTTCCGGATAGAGAACTATAAAGGCGTCCGAGCGGCCACAGCGGCCTCGCTAGAGGCGCGACCATTGACTCTCATTACCGGCAGGAACGGCACCGGCAAGAGCCTAATCCTTGAAGCGCTAACAGCGGCCTGGTCTGGGAACATCAACCTCCCGGAGTTCGTCGGACCCTACGGCAGTTCACTAGTGATTGAGATTGGGTTGGCGTTCACGGCCGAAGAGTATGAACTCGTCGATCGTTGGCGTTCCGCCCGCGCTCTTTCGCCGATAACGCGTCTGCAGGAACACGTGCTCGAGGTGGTTTCCACAAATCGCGAATCGACGGGTCGATATTTGCAGCGAGATGCTCTTATTGAGACGCTTCAAAACCCGCTATTCTCCAGGGATCATCCTTTCGCGAGCGTTGATCTCTTGTCGGCGCGCAGGCAGGTTTCGCTAACAACGACGACGACAGTCGATCTTTCGATGCTTGATCGCACCACGAATGCGGATCAGCGGCGCATGATGTACGACCAGGAGATTCGCTGGAAGTCGGGGATGCAGATGCCTGACGTTGGCGCATACCTGACCTCACTCGACTACCGCGACTACGTTGCGGCTCGTGCGGGCCTATCTGTCAACGGCGAGTACTCTCGACTCCAGCAGATATTCGAGAGCGCGACCGGTAAGCGTATCACCCTCCCGCACTATGATCCGGTAACGACAAAGAGCTCAATCGACGTCGAGTTGCCGTCGGGTGTTCAACATTCGCTTGAGGGTCTCTCAAATGGCGAACGCGAGATGCTCGGAATGCTCTACTATGTGAGTCAGCTCTCCGCGCAAGGAGGTGTGCTTCTGCTAGACGAGCCGGAGAAGCACCTCCATCCGACGCTCCAGCAGGCGGTTCTCACTGCAATGATGTCGGTCGCGGGCCGTGGGCAGGTTTTCGTAGTAACGCATTCGCCCACTCTGATTGGGGGTGCTGCACCCGATGACGTGCTGGTAGTACAGCCGGCCTGGGAGTCGGCGGGAAATCAGGTTTGCCGGGTGTCTGATGACAGTGGCCATTTGGATGTACTCGTCGATCTGGGGATTTCTCGACGCGAGTTGTTCCAAGCGGATCTCTTGCTCTTCGTTGAAGGTGCCGATGATGAGCGTCGTCTAAGGCTGCTCTTCCCCGATGAGTTAGCGGGGGCCCGAGTAGTTGTCGGCGGAGGGCGCGAGGCGGTCTTGCGAGCCGCTACGACTCTTCGAGGTCTCGCTGTCGGCGTTCCGTGGCTCTGTGTGGTTGATCGCGACTTTTGGTCGGATGCAGAGGCGGAAGCCGCTGAGAGTGGGGGCGGAGTCTTCGTGTGGCGAGCGCGAATGCTTGAGAATGTCCTACTGACTGAGCCGCTACTCAAAATCGTACTCGTCGCAGGAATCGCTGCCGAGAACGAGCAGCTGGGTCCAGTCCTAAAAGCGAGCGTGAAGAGCGGTTTCGATGTCGCGCTGGGGCAGTTTGTGGAGGCGCGCGTCCGCAAAGAGCCAGTTGCGGATCAAGAGTTCCCAACCGACTTGGCACCTGCTGATCCAGTTGAGGCGCGCCTGTGGCGTGAGATGCTCGCATGGAAGGCCAGGCTCGACTGTTACGCAGACGTGCACCAGAGGGTCGAAACTGAAATGCTTGACCGATGGGAGGAATGTTGGCACCTGTATGTGGACGGAAAGCTAGTGCTTGGTTCGCTCCAGCGGCGCATACCGGTATACAAGAGTATTCATGTAATGGTAGACGCGCTATTGGTTGCCGCTCGCCAAGATGAAGCACTCATGCCGGACGAATGTAAGCGACTTCGAGGGGTCTTGTGCTCGATTGTGTCACCCCGGAACCGGCCAGTGGAAACACCTCCAGAGGACTTCTCGGCGCGGGACGCTGCGATAGCGGTCGCCGTGGCGGGTCGGTCGGGTGATGTCGAGCTGAATATGCCGTTTGACGAAGGACTCCCCGGCTGTTAAGCAAACAGGGTGGCGCCCGCGGCTTTCCGCTCACTCAACTAGCTGCTTTCGGGGGCCTCCCTCGCGGGCGAGTGCGTGACGGGTCGAGCGGCGATGGTTGCATCCACGTCTCTCGCGTGAGGCGTTCTTGTCTCGCAATTCCAACTTATTCCTTGGTTGGGCGAGAGAGTCTCGGTCCAGACCTGCGCAGTAATGGTACCGTTACCCGGGTTGGGTCCCTAAATGAGCGGCTGCCCGCGATTGGTTCCGGTCCCGAGCGCATGGTCTCGGCGACGGATCCGCGGTTCCCGCGAGCTCGCGCAGTTTAGGGGTGCTCGAGGCGGTTCTAGATGGGTTGCCTATGATCACCTCATGACGGACGCGCAGCAGGCGGGGGTCGACATCAAGCCGCGGTCGCGGCAGGTCACCGACGGGCTCGAGGCGACGGCGGCGCGCGGCATGCTGCGCGCGGTCGGGCTCGGGGACGAGGACTTCGCGAAGCCGCAGGTCGGCGTCGCGAGCTCGTGGAACGAGATCACGCCGTGCAACCTGTCGCTCGACCGGCTCGCCAAGGCCGTGAAGGCGGGCGTGCACGCGGGCGGCGGGTACCCGCTGGAGTTCGGGACCATCTCGGTGTCCGACGGCATCTCGATGGGCCACGAGGGCATGCACTATTCGCTGGTGAGCCGCGACATCATCGCCGACAGCGTCGAGACCGTGATGATGGCCGAGCGGCTCGACGGGTCGGTGCTGCTGGCGGGGTGCGACAAGTCGCTGCCCGGCATGCTCATGGCCGCCGCGCGCCTCGACCTCGCGAGCGTGTTCCTCTACGCGGGCTCGATCATGCCGGGCTGGGTCAAGCTGTCCGACGGCACCGAGAAGGACGTGACGATCATCGACGCGTTCGAGGCCGTCGGCGCGTGCGCGCGCGGGCTGATGAGCCGTGAGGACGTCGACCGCATCGAGCGCGCCATCTGCCCGGGGGAGGGCGCGTGCGGCGGCATGTACACGGCCAACACCATGGCGTCGGTGGCCGAGGCGATGGGCATGTCGCTGCCCGGCTCGGCCGCACCGCCGTCGGCCGACCGCCGGCGCGACCAGTACGCGCAGCGCTCGGGCGAGGCCGTGGTCGAGCTGCTGCGCCGCGGCATCACCGCGCGGCAGATCATGACGAAGGAGGCGTTCGAGAACGCGATCGCCGTCGTCATGGCGTTCGGCGGGTCCACCAACGCCGTGCTGCACCTGCTGGCCATCGCGCACGAGGCCGAGGTCGACCTCACGCTCGACGACTTCAGCCGCGTCGCCGCGAAGGTGCCGCACCTGGGCGACCTCAAGCCGTTCGGCCGGTACGTCATGAACGACGTCGACCGCGTCGGCGGCGTGCCCGTCGTCATGAAGGCGCTGCTCGACGCTGGGCTCCTGCACGGCGACTGCCTCACCGTCACGGGGCGCACCGTCGCCGAGAACCTCGCCGACATCGCGCCGCCCGACCCCGACGGCAAGATCCTGCGCGCGCTCGACGACCCGATCCACCGCACGGGCGGCATCACGATCCTCTCGGGCTCGCTTGCCCCCGAGGGCGCGGTCGTGAAGTCCGCGGGCTTCGACTCCGACGTGTTCGAGGGCACCGCGCGCGTCTTCGAGCGCGAGCGGGCCGCGCTCGACGCGCTCGAGGACGGCACGATCCAGGCCGGCGACGTCGTCGTCATCCGCTACGAGGGCCCCAAGGGCGGCCCCGGCATGCGCGAGATGCTCGCCATCACCGGGGCGATCAAGGGCGCGGGCCTCGGCAAGGACGTGCTGCTCGTGACCGACGGCCGGTTCTCGGGCGGCACGACGGGCCTGTGCGTCGGGCACATCGCGCCCGAGGCCGTCGACGCCGGACCGATCGCGTTCGTGCGCGACGGCGACCGCATCCGCCTCGACGTCGCGCACGCGACGCTCGACCTGCTCGTCGACGACGCCGAGCTCGCGGCCCGCCGCGAGGGCTGGACGCCGCTCGCACCCCGGTACACGCGCGGCGTGCTCGGCAAGTACCAGAAGCTCGTGCAGTCCGCGTCGAAGGGGGCCGTGCTCGGCTGAGCGCGGCGTCCGCGCCGGCGCCGCCACGGTCGTCCCGCCGGGCGTGTGGTGGCGGCATCGCTGGTCGGATCGGGTGAAAGCGTGTCCGGAACCGTCCGGGAACGTCCGGGAGGCGTGAACCGCCCGCGCGCGTCGGACAGACTCCGACAGATGCACACGGACCGCACGGGCCGCCACGGCGCGCCCGCACCCAGCCCTGACGTGAGGGGGACCCCGTGCTGCGGGTGACCCTGCGCGGCGTCGGCGTGCCCACCGTCGTGCTCGGGTCCGGCGAGACGCTGCTCGTCGGCCGCGACCCGCACGCCGCGCTCCCGGACGCCGACGCGGACGCCGCGCTGCGCAGCACCGCGCTGACCCTGCCACGCGCCGCACCGCACGTGTCGCGGCTCGTCGGCGAGATCGTCGTGGGGGAGGAGGTCGTGCGGCTGCGCTGGCGCGGCTCGACCGAGGCCCAGCTCTCGAGCCTGTTCGACGCGCCCGGCGGCGCGCGCCGCGTCGCGCTCACCGACGGCATGGCCGCGCTGCTCGACGAGGGCGAGAACCACGTGCTGCTGCTGCGCGGGCGGCAGACCGCCCCGGGGCAGTACACCGACCTCGTGCTCGTCGTCGACGTGTCGGTGCCCGCCGAGCCCGACACGGGCCCCGCGTGGGTGCCCGAGCACGACCCCGACGGCGCCGTCACCGCACCCGCGCCGCGCCTCGAGCGGTGGTCCCGCGAGTGGTACGTCGCGCTCGCGCTCGCCGAGCCGTGGCTCGTCGGCGACGACGACTACCCGCGGCCCGCGTCGAACCGCGAGATCTACGAGCGCGTGCTCGCGTGGCGCGGGCACGCGTGGAACCTCGAGCGCGCGCAGCGCGTCGACGACGCGATCCGCGTGGTCGCGCGCATGGCGTTCGGCCCCGCCGACGACCCGTTCGCCCAGGCCGGCGGCCGCGCGCAGAACGTGCGGTTCGCGGTCGCGCGCCGTGCCGCCGAGGTGCGGCTCGTCACGGCCGACGACCTGGCCGTCGTCGAGGCCGCGCGCGCCCGCGGCGCGGGCCTCAACCCGGAAGGTTCCACCCCCGGCGCCCTGTCCTGACCGCCCGCGCGCTGCCTAGCGTGCCGGGCACCGGCCCGACGACGCGAGGAGCACGCGATGTACGACAAGAGCACCTTCCACGGCATCGACCCGCAGTACAGCCGCCAGCAGGCCCGCGCGATGCAGACGGGTGCGGGCGACCTCGACCGCATCGTCGGGCAGATCGGCTCGCTGCTGAGCCAGGTCCAGTGGTCCGGCCCGGGCGCGCAGCGGTTCCTCGGCGAGTGGGACGGCGCGCTGCGCCCCGAGCTGCAGGCCGCCGCCGAGAACATCCGCACCAACGCGGTCGAGCTCGACCGGCGTGCCCAGATGCAGGAGGACGCGAGCCGCTGACCGGCCGCGCGGCGGAACCTTCCACCCCGCCGACGCTGGCCGCGCCGCCCGCCCGCTCCCTAGCGTCGAGACAGCGCCGACGCCCCGCACCCCGGCGCACCGCAGCGCCTCGCACGACCCACCCGCAGCAGCCCCGCCGGACCGTCCGGCCCACCGCAGGAGGCACCCGATGACCCAGCTCCAGCAGAGCGGCACGTTCCGCGGGTCCGACGTCGACGGGCTCGACCGCATCGTGCGGACCATGACCGACGCGGCCGAGTTCGCCGACGACGTCGTCACCGCGCTGCGCGTGCTCGCCGCGGCGCTCGAGGCGATGTCGTGGACCGGCTGGGCGGCCGCGTTCGCCCGCTACCTGCGCGCCGTGGTCATCCCGTGGGTCCAGACCGTCGCCAAGTACCTGCGCGGCTTCGCCCAGGTGCTCGCGCTGGTCTCGCAGACGCAGAAGGACACGAGCGCGGACACCCCGACCGTGCACATCCCCGACGCGCGGTTCACGCCCGTGCAGCTGCCGAAGGCCTCGACCGTGAACGCGCCCGTGCTCGCGGCGCCCGACCCGGCGGTGCGGCCCTCGCAGCCCGGCGGCGGTGCGGCCGGTGCCGGTGCGCAGGTCGTCGTGCCGGTGTCGATCGGCTCGATCACGGTGCACGTCAACGGCGCCGGCGGCGGGGGAGCGGGCGTCACGACGCCCACCGCACCCGTGGCCCGCACCGAGCCCGGCGGCGGTGCGACCGGTGCCGGCAGCACCGGTGTCTCCGCGGGCTCGATCGCGACCGGCATCGTCAAGGACCCGGGCGGCACGCTCGGCCAGGTCGTCGGCGGCGTCGTCGGCGGGGCCGTCGGCCACGCGGTCGGCGGCGGCACGTTCGGCGAGCGCATCGGTGCGGCCGTCGCCGACGAGGTCGCCGGGCGGATCTCCGGCGGCTCGGGCGGCGCGTCCGGCGGCGGCGCGCCGGTGCCCCCGGCCCCCGCCGCGATCGGCGGACCCGTCGAGGCGGGCGGGGCCACGGGCGGCGGCACGCCCGTCGACGCGGGTGCGGTGCCCGGCGACCCGCCGGTCTCGACCACGCCCGTCGGGCTCGGCGGCGCCGCGGGCGGTGCCCCTGCCGGCGGGGACGCGCGTGCCGTCGCGGCGGCGGGCCTGGCGGCGCTCGAGGACGGCGGCGGCACGCCCGTCGCGCTCGCGGCCGCACCGCTCGGCCTCGCCGCGCTGGGTGCCGCGGGCCTCGGGGCGCTGCGCGCCGACGGCGGCACGGCCGACGGCGAGCCGCAGGACGACGCCGCGGCGGGCGACCACGCCGGGCCCGGCACCCCCGTGGTGACCGAGCTGACGATCGACGGGACCGTGCGATGACCGCCACGACCGTCGAGCACCCCGGACCCCTGCTGCCCGGCGCGCCGCGCTTCCGCCTCGACCTGCCCGACGGCTGGCACGCCGCCCCCGCGCCGCGTGCGCTCGCGGTGGCCCGGCCCGCGGTCGACGTCCCCGGCTTCCAGCCGAACCTCACCGTCACGGCCGACCTCGTGCCCGCGGGCACGACCGCCGCGCAGGTGCTCGACGCGATGCTCGCGCAGTACCCGGGCACGCGGCAGCCGGTGCCGCCGGCCGACGCGAGCACCGGCGACGGCGCCGGCGACGGCGCACCCGACGGGACCGCACGTGCGGTGCTCGTGCGCGCGCACGGCACCGGCACCGTGCACCAGCGCGTCGACGTGCACGTCGACCCGACGCCCGTGCCCGGCGGCCACCGGCACGCCGTCACGGTCGTGTCGAGCTGGTCCGCCACGACCCCCACCGACCTGCGCGACGCGCTCGCCGCCGCGCACACCTCCGTCCGGCTCGGCGCCGCCGACCCGGCCCCGGCCTGACCGAGACCGGCAGAGCCACCCACCCGCCCAGGGCGCCAGGTCCGGGCACGCACCGAAGGAGAACGACCATGAGCAACGTCCTCGGCATGGACATCGCCGCCGCCCGTGACCTCGTGCGCGTCATGAACGTCGACGCCGACTCGATCACGCAGATCACGAGCCGCCTCACGCAGCAGCTGCAGTCGACGCCCTGGTACGGGCCCGACGCGCAGCGCTTCAACGCCGACTGGACCGGCCAGTACGTGCCGGCCCTGCAGCGGGTCGTCGAGGCGCTGCAGGCCAACGCCGCGGCGCTCGCGCAGCAGGCGGACGACCAGGAGACCGCGTCGTCCTGACCCCGCCGCCGGGGTGCCGCCGCCGTCCGGCGCGGCACCCCGGCGTCCGCGTCCCGCCGGACGTCACCCGGGACGTCACCACCCTCGCCCCCCGCCCTCGCCCCACGCCCACGCACCCACCGACGGGAGACCGCCCATGTGGCGACTGAGCGTCCAGCCGACCCGCGACAGCGGGCTGCGCGCGGTCGACGTCGAGGTCGTCGCGCGCGAGGGCGCGCGCGTCGCGGACCTCGCCCGTGCGCTCGCGGGGCACCTGGGTGCCGGCACGGGCGCGCTGCTCGCCCCGACCACCGACGGCACGCCGTGGCCGGCCGACCTGCCGCTCGCGCAGGCGCCGCTGCGCACGGGCGCGGTGCTGCCGGTCGCGTCGGTGCCGGCCGCGTGGCTCGACCGCCCGGGCGGCCGACGCGCCGTGCGGGCGCGCGTGCGGGTCGTCGCCGGCCCCGACGCGGGGCAGGAGGTCGCGGTCGCCTCCGACGCGTTCACGGTCGGCCGCGGGTCCGGCGCGACCGTGCGGCTGACCGACCCGCTCGTGTCGCGCGTGCACGCGCGCGTCCTCCTCGCCGGTGGCGTGGTCGTGAGCGACGAGGGCTCGGCGCACGGCACGCGCGTCGCGGGCCGCCCCGTGCAGCGCGCGCAGCCCGTGGGCTGGGGCGAGCGCGTCGAGGTCGGCCGCACCACGTTCGAGGTGCACCGCGGCGACGCGACCCCGCTGCCCGGCGAGACGGGCGTGCTGCGGCCGCCGCGGTTCGGCGCGCGGCTGGAGCCCGCCGAGCTCGAGGCGCCCGCGCCGCCCACCGCACCGCGCCGCGCGCCGCTGCCGTGGCCCATGATGCTCATGCCCGTGCTGCTGGGCGGTGCGATGTTCGCGATGAACCGCAGCCCGTTCTCGCTGGTCTTCATGCTCGGGTTCCCGCTCATGATGTCGGTGCAGCACGTCGTGCAGCGCCGCCAGCAGCGCACCGAGCACGACGCGCAGCTGCGCGCGTGGCGGCACGACGTCGACGACGTCGTCGCGCAGGTCGACGCCGCGGCCGCCGTGCAGCGCGAGCGCGCCGGCACCGACGAGCCCGACCTCGTGACCGTGCGCGAGCGGGTCGCCGCGCGGCACCCCGGCACGTGGGCGCGGCGCGTCGACGACCCCGACTTCCTGCACGTGCGGGCCGGCCTCGGCCCGCGCCCCGCGCTCGTGGCCGGGACGGTCGCGCGCGGCGGCGACCGCGTGCAGCGCGACCTCGCGGTCCGCGAGTTCCAGGAGCGCGCGACGATCCCCGCGCAGCCCGTGCCGCTGGTGCTCGGCGGCCACCGGCTCGCGGCCGTCACGTGCACCGACCGGGACCGCGCCGACGCGGCCGTGCGCGCGCTGCTCGTGCGGCTCGCGGCCGCGCACTCGCCGACCGACGTCGCGCTCGCGGCCGTGCTCGGGCCCGACGCGACGCACGTCGAGACGTGGCTGCGGTGGCTGCCGCACACCGCGCACCGCGTCGCAGGCCTGCCGCCCGTGGCGGTCGGCGCGGCCGACGGGGTCGTGCTGCTCGACGCGCTCGTCGCGGCCGACGGTGCGCGCGGGCACGTCGTCTGCGTGGTCGACGAGGACGCGGGCGTGCCGCGCCGCGCGGTCGAGGCCGTCGCGGGCGCCGCCGCCGAGCGCGACGTGCACCTGCTGTGGGTGGGCCGCGACGCGACGCGCGTGCCGTCCGCGACGGACGTGCTGCTCGACCTCGACGCGGGGCTCGTGCGCCGCCGCGACCGCGGCGGGGACGACGTCGTGGACGCGGTCGACGAGCTCGACCTCGCGGCCGCGTGGGAGACCGCGCGCACGCTCACGTCGTTCCGCGACGAGGCGGCCGTCGTGCCGCCCGACTCGGCGCTGCCCGACGCCGTGCGCCTGCCGGACCTGGGCTCCGACCTGCGCGACCCCGACGACGCGACCGCCGTGCTCGACCGCTGGGCGCAGTCCGCGGGCCTGCGCGCCCAGCTCGGGGCGGGCGCCGACGGCGTCGTCACGGTGGACCTGCGCGAGGACGGTCCGCACGGCCTCGTCGCGGGAACCACCGGCTCGGGCAAGTCCGAGCTGCTGCAGACCCTGCTCTGCTCGCTCGCCACCAACAACCCGCCGTCGCGCATCACGTTCCTGCTGGTCGACTACAAGGGCGGCGCGGCGTTCCGCGAGTGCGCCGACCTGCCGCACACGGTCGGCTACATCACCGACCTCACGCCCGCGCTCGTGCAGCGCGCCCTGGTGTCGCTGCGCGCCGAGCTCACGTGGCGCGAGCACCTGCTGGCCGAGCACGGCGCCAAGGACCTCGTCGCCCTCGAGAAGCTGCGCCCCGACGTCGCCCCGCCCAGCATGCTCATCTGCGTCGACGAGTTCGCCGCGCTGCTGGGCGAGGTGCCCGAGTTCGTCGACGGCGTCGTGGACGTCGCGCAGCGCGGGCGCTCGCTCGGCATGCACCTGCTGCTCGCGACGCAGCGCCCCGCGGGCGTCGTGACCCCGCAGATCAAGGCGAACACCGACCTGCGGATCGCGCTGCGCATGGCGTCGACCGACGACTCGACGGACGTCGTCGAGGCACCCGACGCCGCGACGCTCTCGCGGCGCACGCCGGGGCGCGCGTGGCTGCGGCGCACGGGCCACGGCACGCGCGAGCTCGTGCAGGTCGCGTGGGTCGGCGCGCACGAGCCCGCGCGCGACGAGGCCGCGACCGTCGCGGTCCGCGCGTTCACGGCGCGCTCCGACGCCGCGCCCGCGGCCGCGAGCGGTCGCGTCCGCGAGCGGTCCGACCTCGAGCGGCTCGTGCTCACCGTGGGGGAGGCGTTCGCCCGCTCGGGCCTGGCCGCCCCCAAGCGGCCGTGGCTGCCCGCGCTCCGCGACGAGGTGCTGCTCGCGGGCGGCGAGCCCGGGACGCTGCTGCTCGGCGCCGACGCGCGCGACGAGGCCGCCGTGCCCGGAGTGACGCCCGACGTCCACACCTGCACGCCCGGCCCGGGCGTCCTGCCCCTCGGCCTCGCCGACCTCCCCGACGAGCAGACGCAGCGCCCGCTGCTCGTCGACTACGCGCGCGCCGGCCACCTGCTCGTGCACGGCGCCTCGGGCAGCGGCAAGACCGAGCTGCTGCGCACCGTGGCCCTGGCCGCGACGCTCGCGCACGACCTCGCGCCCGCGCTCGTCTACGGCATCGACGCCGCGGGCGGCGGGCTCGCGGCGCTCGAGGTGCTGCCGTCCGTCGGGTCGGTCGTGGTCGAGCAGCAGCCCGAGCGCGTCACGCGGCTCGTGCGGATGCTGCACCGCACGCTCACCGAGCGCAACGCGCTGCTCGCGCGGCACGGCGCGGCCGACGTCGAGGCGCTCGCCGCCGCGGGCGTCGTGCTGCCGCGCGTGCACGTGCTGGTCGACAACCTGCCGCAGCTCGTCGAGCACCTCGAGGGCGGCGGCCCGCTGCGCCGCGGCCACGTCGACCAGCTCGTCGCCGTGCTGCAGGACGGCCGCCGCTGCGGCGTGCACGTCACCGCCACGACCCCGCGGCGCACCGGCCTGCCGTCGGCGCTCGCGGGCGCGTTCGGGCAGCGGCTCGTGCTGCGCATGACGTCGGTCGACGACTACCAGGTGCTCGGCGTGCCGCAGACCGTGCTCGACGACCGCACGCCGCCCGGCCGCGGCCTGCTGGGCCGCACCGAGGTCCAGGTCGCGACGGTCGGCGGTGCGGGCACGCCGCGCCAGGCCGCGCTGCTGCGCGACGTCGCCGCGCGCGAGGGTGCGCGGTACGCCGCCCAGCCGCCCGTCGCGGTGCCCGCCATGCCGACGCGCGTGCCGGTCGACCTCGTGCCCGCGCCGCAGCGCGACGACGTGTGCCTCGGCGTCGACGGCGACCTCGCGACGGGCGTCGTGCTGCCGCTGCTGCCGGCGCCGTTGCTCGTGCTGGGCCGCGGCGGGTCGGGGCGCACGTCGTTCCTGCTCGGCCTCGCGCAGGCCGTCGCGCGGGCCGCGCAGCCGCCGGCGGCCGTGCACCTGCTGGGCCCGCGGGCGCGCGACGCGGCGGGCGTCACGGCCGTCGCCGACCCCGCCGCGGCCGCCGCGCTGCTCGAGGAGCTGCTCGCGGACCCGACGCCGGCCGCCGCCGACGACGCCTGGCGCGTGCTGCTCGTGGACGACGTGCACGAGTGGGAGCGCGGCTGGGAGCGGGGCGGCGACGACCGGCGCCTCGTGGAGCTGCTGGCCCGCGCCGTCGAGGAGGGGCCCGCACGCCGCGTCGCCGTGGTCGTCGCGGCCGACGCCGACGAGGCCCGCGCGCGGCAGCACGTCGCGGGCGCGGTCGCGGCCGCCCGGCGCGCACGACGCGCCGTGCTGCTCGCCCCCGAGATGGCCGACGGCTCGCTCGTCGGCGCGACCGTCCCGATGCACACGCACGAGCCCGCGACGGGCGTCGGGCGCGGCCTGCTGGTCAGCGCCGGGGGCGTCCGGGTGGTCCAGGTACTATCGCCGACAGCCGACCGGGAGACCGTCCGTTGAACCGATCAGCCACCGCATCCGGCCTGATGAGGCGCCTGCTGGGCCGTCCGGGCGACCGCCAGCGCGGCTTCGCCGAGGCCGGCGTCGCCGTCACGGGCGCCGCGCTCGTGCTGGGCGCCGCGCTCGGCTCGGGCGTGGCCAGCACCGTGGTCACGATGTCGGACGGCGTGACGTGGCTGCCCGACGACCAGACCGGTCAGGTCGTGCAGATCAACCC
This sequence comes from Cellulomonas sp. HD19AZ1, assembly GCF_004535805.1. Taxonomy (NCBI): domain Bacteria; kingdom Bacillati; phylum Actinomycetota; class Actinomycetes; order Micrococcales; family Cellulomonadaceae; genus Cellulomonas; species Cellulomonas sp. HD19AZ1. Next base: position 523,899 of record NZ_SPHX01000002.1, on the reverse strand, counting down.
CGGCACGGGCCGCGCCGAGCGTCGGCTGCAGGTCGCCGGCCCCGGCGCCGAGCTCGACATCAGCCAGCGCGACGGCGTGCTCGTGGTCGGCGACGGCCGCACCGGGAGCCTCACGAGCATCGACCTCGCGACGCTGCTCGCGAGCGGTCAGCGCACGAGCGGCGAGCCGGCCCGCGTGCTGGTCGGCGGCGGCCTGGTGTACCTCGTGACGCCCGGCAGCGGGGTCGTGCGCGCGGTGGACCCGCTGACGCTCAAGGACCTCGGCACGCCGCACCGCGTGGGCGGCGCGCTGGCCGACGCGGTCGTCGACGCGCGCGGCACGGTGTGGGTCGTGACGGCGGGCGGTGACCTGCAGCAGGTGACCTGGAAGCCCGCCGACGAGCGCTTCGACGTCGGCGAGCCGCGGCCCGTGCGGGGCGCGGGCTCCGGCACGCGCCTGCTGCCGCACGAGCGCGGCGTGACGCTGTTCGCGCCCGACGGCGGCGCCGTGCTGCAGGTCGGGGTCGGCCGGGACCTCGCGGTCGCGGTGCCCGACCTCGCGGGCGAGGTGCTCCCCGCGGACTCCTCGCCGACCGACCTCGCACCGGCGGGCGTGCCCGGCCGCTCGGCGGTCGTCATGCTCGCGGGGGACCGGATCCTCGACGTCGGCGTCGGCGCGCTCGGGTGCGAGCGCCCGGGACGCCCCGCGGTCTTCGCGGGCCTCGTGTACGTGCCCTGCACCGGCGCCGGACGCGTGGTCGTGCTGCGGCCCGACGGCACGCGCGCCCGCGCCGACGTCGTCGTGCCGGGCGGTCGCGACCCGCGCCTCCTGGTCGACGACGGGCGCCTCGTCGTGCACACCGAGGACGGCGCGCGCGCCGTGGTCGTCGAGGCCGACGGCAGCACGCGCGCGATCGACACCGGGCGCTCCGGCGCGCCCGTGCACGACCCGCGCGACACGGCGGCAGGCCCGTCGGCCGCCGTGCCGCCGCAGCGTCCGCAGCAGCCGACGCAGCCGCAGCGTCCCGACCAGGGCGCGCCGCCCCCGGGCGCCGACCCGGGCGTCCCGCCGGTCGGCGCGCCCGAGCCGCCGCCCGGTGCACCCGACGCACCGACGCCGGGCGGCACCCCGACGCTCCCGGTCGGGACGCCCACGGGTGCGCCGACGGGCGAGCCGACGGGGCGCCCGCCGGGCACCCCGACGCCGACCCCCACCCCGACCGGCACCGCGACCCCGACGCCCGACGCGCCGCCGGGGCGCCCGTCGGCGGTCGTCGCGACCCTGGGCACGCCCGACGCCGCGGGGCTCACCGACGTCACCGTGACGTGGCGTGCGGGCACGCCGCCCGCCGACGACCACGTGGTCCGCACGTCGGTCGCGGGCGTCGCGCCCGTCGAGGTCGGCGGCGGCGCCACCACGGCGACCGTGCGCGGCGTCGTGTGCGGCACGCGGGTCACGTTCTCGGTCGAGGCCGTCGCGGGTGCCGAGCGCTCGGCCGCGGCCACCAGCGCGGCCGTCACGACGCCCGCGTGCCCGCCGCAGGCGCCCGCCGCCCCGACGGGCGTCACGGCCGTCGCGGGCGGCGACGGGTCGGTCACGGTGTCGTGGACCGCGTCGCGCACCCCGGTCGACGCCTACCTCGTCGGCCCCGAGGGCGGGTCGACCACCACGACGTCGGGCGACGCGACCTCGCTCGTGCTGCGCGACCTGCCGCCCGGCGCCGGTGTGCGGTTCGTCGTGCAGGCGCAGCGCGAGGGCCTCACCGCCGCGTCGGCCCCGTCGAACGCGGTCACGGTCGCGGGCCCCCCGGGCGGCGTCGGCGGCCTCGCGGCCGCGCTCGCGGGCCGCGCGGGCGACGTGCTCACGGTCGACGTGTCCTGGGGGGCCCCCGCCGACAACGGCTCGCCGCTGAGCGGGTACGCGGTCGCGTGGTCGGGCGGCGGCACGGGCGGCTCGACCACGACCGCCGCGACGGGCGCGACCCTGAGCGTGCCCTGCGGCGGGCAGCCCCTGTGCACCGACGGCGGCACGCTCACCGTGACCGTCACGCCCGCCAACGGCGTCGGGGCCGGGCCCGCTGCGAGCACGGGCGTGAGCGTCCCCGCGCCGCCCCTGCCGCCGCCCGCCGACGGCGACTCGGTCGTCGCCTACGTCCACTACGGCACCCCCGGCCTGGGCGACCCCGACGTCCCGATGTCCGCGCAGCTCTCGCCCCCCGCGTCGTGGGCGGCGCACCAGGGCGGCTGCACGCTCGTCGTCAACGGAGCCGCCGCGGGCAGCGTGTCGTGCTCCGGGGGTGCGGTGCACCTCGGCAGCTTCTCCGGGGGCTCCGTGACCGTCGCCGTCCGGGCCGAGAACGTCGATGGCCGAACGGTCACGTCCGCCTCGGTGACCGAGCAGGTGCCGCCGCGCAACACGTGGGCGTACTGCAACCCGAACACCGGCATCTGCACCCAGCCGGTGAGCATCACGCCCGGCGACCCCGACGTGGTCGTCGTGCCGCTGCCGTGGACCCCGCGGCTTCCCGTGGGGCCCGAGCGGCCGCCGCTCGCCGCGGCCGGTGCGGGCCTCCTGCTCGCCGCAGGTGCGCTGCGCGCCGCACGCCTGCGCACCCGCCCCGCCGCGGCGGCCACGGACGACGCCGCACCGACCGCACCGCCGAGCCCGCACGCCCCGACCGAGGAGAGCCCCGCATGACCGACGCCGTCACCACCGTCGCCGACTTCCGGGTGCTGCACGGGCGCGTCGTCGACGCGGTCGAGCACGCCGTGCACGGCAAGCGGCCCGTCGTCGAGCTCGTGGTCGCCGCGCTGTTCTCGGGCGGGCACGTGCTGCTCGAGGACGTGCCCGGCACCGGCAAGACGACCCTCGCGCGCGCGGTCGCCGCGGCGCTCGGCGGCACGTCGCGCCGCATCCAGTTCACGCCCGACCTGCTGCCGGCCGACGTGACGGGCACGAGCGTGCTCGACCCCGCCACCGGCGAGGTGCGGTTCCGCCCCGGGCCGGTGTTCTCGCACGTGCTGCTGGCCGACGAGATCAACCGCGCCGCCGCCAAGACGCAGTCGGCCATGCTCGAGGTCATGGCCGAGCGCACCGTCACGGCCGACGGCACGACGCACACCGTGCCCGACCCGTTCCTCGTGGTCGCGACGCAGAACCCCGTCGACCTCGACGGCACGTACCGGCTGCCCGAGGCGCAGCTCGACCGGTTCCTGCTGCGCGTGAGCCTGGGCTACCCGGACCTCGAGCACGAGCTCGCGGTGCTGCGGCCCGGGTCGAGCGCGGGCGACGTCGCGAGCGTCCCGGTCGTCACGAGCCCCGACGAGGTCGCGCGCTTCGTGCGCGACCTGCGCGCCGTGCACGTGGCCGACCCCCTGCTGCGCTACGTGCGCGCGCTCGGCGAGGCGACGCGCGAGGACGCACGCACACGCCTGGGCGCGAGCACGCGCGCGCTGCGTGCGCTCGTCGGCGCGGGCCAGGTGCAGGCGGCCGCGCAGGGGCGGCACTACGTCGTCCCGAGCGACGTGCAGCGCGTCGCGCACGCCGTGCTCGAGCACCGTCTCGTGCTCACGCGCGAGGCGCTGCTCGAGGGCACGACCGCCGCCGACGTCGTGGCCGCGGCGGTCGAGGCCGTCGAGGTGCCGCGGCCCGCGGCCGTCTGAGGCGCGGCACGTGTCCCGCGGTCTGCGTCCCACGGCGCGCGGCACGGTGCTGACCGTGCTCGGCGTCGCGGCGCTCGTGCTCGGCCTGCTCGCGCGCTACCCGGGGCTCGTCGCGCTCGGCGTCGCGGCGCTCGGGCTGGTGCTCGCCGCGCTCGTCGGGCTCGCGCTGCCGACGCCGCTCGACGTCACGCACCGCGTCGAGCCCGCGCGCACGCCGCGGCTCGCCCCGGCGGCCGCGCACGTCGCGCTGCGCAACGCCTCGCCGTGGCTCCCGCTCGAGGTCGCGGGCACCGACCACGTCGCGGGCCGCGCGCTGCCGCTCGCACCCGTGCGCCTCGCGCCGCGCGGCACGGGGGAGGTCGAGGTGCCCGTGCCGACGGACCGCCGCGGGCTCGTCCCGGTCGGGCCGTTCGTGCTCGAGCGCCGCGGGCTGGCCGACCTCGCCCGTGCGCGCGAGCGCCGCGGCGGCTCGTCGACGCTGCAGGTCGTGCCGCGGCTCCTCGCCGCGTCCGCGCCGCCGCCCGGGCGCCGCCGCGGGCACGTCGGCACCCAGGAGCGCGTCGAGCACGGGGGCACCGACCTCGTGGGGCTGCGCGAGTACGTCCCCGGCGACGACCTGCGCCGCCTGCACTGGGCGAGCACCGCGCGCGTCGGCACCCCGATGGTCCGCGAGGACGCCGACCCTGCGCAGCCGCACCTCACGGTGCTGCTCGACGACCGCGCCGCCGCGTACGGCGACGACGCCGCGGGCGACGGCTTCGAGGAGGCCGTGGACGTCGCGGCGTCGCTCGTGCAGGCGTGCGCGGCCGACGGCGTCCCGGTGCGCTGCGTGACGCTCACCGGCCGGCTCGACGTCGAGGCGCCCGCGGGCGTGCCCGGCTCGGGCGAGCCGCTGCGCGCGGCGGCGCACGCCGCGGACCGGCTCACGGTCGTCGCGCCGGGCGGCCCGCGGGAGGCGTCGCTCGACGCAGCGGTCGCCGTGCCGCCGGGCGGCGGGGCGGTCGTGGACGTGCTCGCCGTGGTCACGGGCCACCGCGCGCCGCTGCCCGCGCTCCTGCTCGCCGGGCGCGGTGCGGCGACCTGCCTGCTGCTCGTCGTCGACCCCGTTCCCGAGCGCGTGCTCGGCGCGTCGGGCGCCGCGACCGTCGTGCGCGGGCCGCGCGCCGAGGACCTGCTGCGCGGCTGGGACCTGGCGGTGGCGCGGTGAGCGCGCGCGGTGCGGGCCTCGCGGTGACCGCGTGGGCGTGCGCGCTGCTGCTGCTCGCGTGCGTGCCGACGGCCGCCGCGTTCACGTCACCCGTGGTCCTCGCGCCGCTCGCGGGCGCCGTGCTCGTCCCGTTCGGGCTCGTCGCGCTCGCGCGGCGCCTGCGCGTGCCCGCGTGGGCGACGGGCACGGCGGTCGTCGCGCTCGTGCTGGTCGTCGCGGCCTCCGTCGCGCGGGTCGGCGCGGTGCCGCTGCCGGACGGCACGGACGACGCGTGGCGCTCGACGGGTGCCGCCGCCGCGCTCGCACCCGTCGCCGACGCGGTCGCGCGGCTCCTCACGGCACCGCGCCCCGCCGCACCGCTGCTCGCGCTGCCGCTGGTCGTGCTCGCGGCGCTCGTCGCGCTGGGCGTCGCGCTCGCGCTCGGACGTCGCGCACCGGCACGCGTCGCGCCGCTGGTCGGGGCGAGCGTCCTCTACGCCGCCGCGCTGCTGCTCACGGCCGGCGCGGCGGACCGCGGCGTCGTCGCGGTCGCGCTCGTCGCGGTCGCGGCCGCGGGGTGGGTGCTGCTCGGGGGCGACGCGGTCGCGCGCGAGCGCGAGGCGCCCCGGCTCGGGCACGCGGCGCGCGGCCCCCGCACGCGGTGGCGCGCCGGTGGCGTCGCCGGGCTCGTCGTCGTCGCGCTCGTCGCGGCCGTCGGCGTCGCGAGCGCGGGCGCGGTCACGGGGCGCGCGTTCGAGCCGCGCGAGCACGTCGCGCCGCCGCGCGTCCCCGCGCCGGCCGTGCACCCGCTCGCCGAGCTGTCCCGCTGGCAGACCGACGCCGACGCGACGGTGCTGCGCGTCGCGGGCACGCACCCGGGCTACCTCACGTGGGTCGCGCTGCCGGACTTCGACGGCACGGGGTGGTCGGCCGACCTCGACCTGCGCGCGGTCGGGACGGTCGTCGAGCCCTCGCTCGCACCGGGCCGCGCGCGGTCGGCGGTCGACGTCGAGGTCGAGCTCGCGGCGCTCGCCGGGCCGTCGGGGTCGCCCGGCCCGTGGTTGCCGTCGGCCGGCGACGTGGTCGCGACGACGGCGCCGCGCGCGCTCGTCGACGCCGACACGGGCGTCCTCGCGGTGCCGCCCACGCCCGACGGGCGCCTGCCCGCGGGGCTGACGTACCGCGTGCGCGGCGAGGTCGACGCGCCCGACGCGGCCCGGGCGGCCGGCGCGGGCGTGCCCGGCGGTGCCGAGGTCGAGCGCTACCTGCGCCTCGACCGCGTGCCGCCGGACCTGCGCCGCTACGCGCAGGACGTCGTCGCCGGCGCGCACTCGCGGCTCGACCAGGCCACGCTGCTCGCCGACACCGTGCGGGCCGACCGCGAGCTCGCGGTCGACGCCGTCAGCGGCTCGTCGTACGCGCGCCTGCGCGAGTTCCTGTTCGCCGACCGCGCCGACGGCGGCCAGGTCGGCACGAGCGAGCAGTTCGCGGGCGCGTTCGCGGTTCTCGCGCGCGCCGTCGGGCTGCCGTCGCGCGTCGTGCTGGGGTTCGCGGTGCCGGGCGGCGCCGCGCAGGACGACGCCGCACCGCGCGACGTGCGCGGCGCGGACGTGCGGGCGTGGGCCGAGGTGTACCTCGCGGGCACGGGCTGGGTGCGCTTCGACCCGTCGCCCGACGCGGCGACGGCCACGGGCGTCGCACCGGACGCGCGCCAGCAGGACGCGGGGACCCCCGTCGAGGACGACGTGCCCGTCGACGCGCCGCAGGACGCGCCGGCACCCGACCCGGACGCCGACGTGCCGCCGCGCGACGCCGCCGGGGGCGCGGCCCTCGGTGTCGTGGCGCTCGCGCTCGTCGTGGTGCTCGGTGCGGCCGGGGCCGGCACCGCGGCCGCGCTGGCCGCGCTGCGGGTCGTAAGGCGACGCCGCCTGCGCGCCGCGGGCGCCGTCGGGGCGTGGCAGCACGCGGCCGAGGCGCTCGCGCTGCGCGACGGCCCCCCGCCCGGGGCGGCGACGTCACCCCGGCTCGCGGAGCGGATGGCCGCGCTCACGGGTGTCGACGCGTCCGGGCTCGCGCGGCGCGCGGAGGCCGCCGCGTTCGGCCCCGGCGCCGCGACGGACGACGCGGCGGCGTGGCAGCAGGCCCGCGAGGTCGAGCGGCTGCTGCGCCGGGGCGCGCGTCCCGCCCGGCGGCTCACGTGGTGGCTCGCCCCGCCGCCGCGCGCGCCCCGGTCGCGCGTCAGCAGCGGAACCGGGCGACCTGCGCGCTGAGCGCCTGCGCGAGGGTCGCGAGCCCGTCGATGCGCTCGCGGGCCTGCGCGATGCCGCCCGCGACCTCCTGCGTCGCGTCCGCGACGTCGGCCACGTGCGCCGCGATCGCCTCGGAGCCCGCGGCGGCCTCGGTGATGTTGCGACCCGACTCGTTGGTCGTCGCGGTCTGCTCCTCGACGGCCGACGCGATCGTCATCTGGTAGTCGTTGATCGAGCCGACGATCTGCGCGATCTCCCGGATCGCGTCGGCCGCGCCGCGCGAGTCGGACTGGATCGCCTCGATGCGCCGGGAGATCTCGTCGGTCGCGCGCGACGTCTGCTGCGCGAGCTCCTTCACCTCGCCGGCCACGACCGAGAAGCCGCGGCCCGCCTCGCCCGCACGTGCCGCCTCGATGGTCGCGTTGAGCGCGAGCAGGTTCGTCTGGTCGGCGATCGCCGTGATGAGCCGCACCACGTTGCCGATCTCCTCGCTGGACTCGGCGAGGCTCACGACCGTGGTGTCGGTGCGGCCCGCGGCGTCGACCGCGGTCGCGGCGACCTGCGCGGCCTGCGTCGCGTTGCGCGAGATCTCGCGGATCGACGTCTCCATCTCGTGCGAGCCCGACGCGACCGTGAGGACGTTCGTCGAGACGCCGGCGGCCGCGGTCGTGACCTCGCCGGCCTGCCGCGAGGCACGGTCCGAGGCCGCCGCGACCGCGGTCGACACCTGCGTGAGCTCCTCGCTCGCGCTCGTGAGCGCGGCGGTCGTCGTGGTGATGTCGCGCACGAGCGCGGCGACCCGCTCGGCGGCCTCGTTGAGGGCGCGCGCCATCTGCCCGGCCTCGTCCTGCGAGTCCGCGGGCACGCGCACCGTCAGGTCGCCCTCGGCGAGGCGCTGCAGCGCGCCGCGCACGGCGTGCAGGCGGCGGATGATGCCGCCCGAGACGAACCAGGCCAGCGTGCCGCCCGCGACGAGCGCGACGAGCGCGGTCGCGATCGTCAGCCAGCGGCTGCGGGTCTCGGTCGCGAGGACCTGCGCGTCGAGGTCGTCCACCTGGGCCTGCACGGCCGCGCGCAGGTCGTCGAGCGCGCCCGCGACCACGAAGTACGCGTCCCACCGCTCGCCCTGCCAGGTCGCGTCGCCCTCGTCGAGACGGCCGTCGCGCCACGCCGCGAAGATCTTCTGGTCGGCGTCGACGTAGCCCTGCCACGCCGCGTCGATGGCCGCGAGCGCGTCGCGGCCGTCGGCGTCGAGCGTCGCGGGGTCGAGGTCGACGACGTTGTCGCGGAACTCGGAGATGCCCTGCGTGTAGCCGGCCATGGTGTCGCCGCCGGTCGCGGCGGCGACGTCCCCGCCGTCGACGCGCGACGACCACGCCATGATCGCGAGGTAGTCGGCGGCCCAGAGCATGCCGTACCGGCCGGCCTCGACCCGCGCCTGCACGGCGACCGCGTCGTCCGCGCGGTCGCGCAGCGCCGCGACGCGGGCGGCGCCCTGCAGCGACGTCGTCGCGACGACGACGAGGCCCAGCATGAGCACGGCCGCGATCGTGAAGACGCGCGTGCGCACGCTGCGGTCGTCGAAGCGGAGACGTCGAGGGCGGGACGTGCTCATGGGGTGCCTCCGGGGGCGTGGGACGCGAGGTGCGTCTCACCCATCGGCGCCGCCCGCGGCGTCTGAGGGACACGGACGGGTGAACGTGGCCGACCGGGGACCTCCGCCCCTACCGGTCCACGCAGGCCTCGTCGGAGATGCCCCGGCGCTGCGTGTCCTCGGTGAGGATCGCGACCACGCGCAGGCACACGCGCGGCGACTGCGGGTCGACGCCCTCGACCGTGTACGTGGTCGCGCCCGCGGGCAGCGACACCAGCGCGCGCGGCGGGTCGTCGAGCGGGTCGACGACGACGAACGTCGCCCCGCCGCCCGTCGGGTCGCCCCAGCTCAGCTCGACGCTCGTGCCGCGGTCCACGGCCACGAGGTCGGTGGGGGTGACCCCCGGGTCGGACACCTCGGGCTGCAGCGGGCCGGTCGGCGACGGCACGGGGTCCTCGCGGACCGGCACCTCGGCGGCCGTCGGCGTGGGCGAGGGCGTCGGCTGCGCGGTCCCGGGCGCCTGCCGCGCCGACGCCCAGGTGGTCACGCCCACGCCGACCGCGCTGCCCAGCAGGATCGCGCCGCCCACGAACGCCGCGACGCGCACCCAGCCGCCGCGTCCGCCGCCGGCCGTCGCGTCGGGGGCGTCGGCCGTGCGTGGCGGCAGCCCCGGGGGAGCCGGGTGCAGCCCCGTGGCCTCGTCGTCGGCGCCCACGGCCGCCGGGACCGGGGCGTGCAGCAGCGAGAGCGCCGACGGGGCGAGCGCCCGGTCGTCCTCGGGCTGGACGGGCGGCAGCTCCAGCGGGGGGAGGGCGCCTCCCCGGGCGGCCACGGGTGCGGCGGCGGGCGCGGCGTCCGACGTGGCGGGCGTCCCGGTGCCGGGCGCGGGGTCGACGGCGGGGGCAGCGGCCGCCCCCGCTGGCGTGGCAGCCTCGGCGGCCGCGCGCCGCGCGGCGTCCGTCGGCGACGGCGCGGGCGTGGCCGGCGCGCCGCCCGGCGACCAGGACCGGGTCTCGGTCGGCAGCGCGAGCAGCGCGGCGTGCACGTCCGCGGCGGACGCGAACCGGTCCTCGCGCGCCGGGGCGAGGCACCGGTCGACGACCGCGAGCAGCGCGGCGGGCACGTCGTCGCGCCGCACCGGACGCCGCTCGCCCGTGCGCACGCGCCGCAGGTAGCCCAGCGCGGTGTCGTCGTCCGGGTCGGGCGCGGCGAACGGCGCGCGCCCGTCGAGCAGGGTCGAGAGCGTCGAGCCGAGCGACCACACGTCGTCGGCGGCCGTGGGCTCCAGCCCGTCGAGCACCTGCGGCGACGCGTGCCGGTAGCTGAAGCGTTCGAGCGACGCGGTGTGCCCCGCGTCCGCCATGCGCGCGATGCCGAAGTCCGTCAGGACGTACGACGTGGGCAGCAGCAGCACGTTCTGCGGCTTGACGTCGCGGTGCAGCACGCCGTGCGCGTGCGCGAACGCGAGCGCGTCGGCCACCGCGGTGCCCGCGGCCACGACCTCCGCGACGGGCAGCGGGCCGTGGCTGCGCAGGCGGTCGTGCAGCGAGCCGAGGTCGTGGAAGTCCATGACGAGGCACGGGTGGCCCTGCGCGGTGGTCCCGGTGTCGAGCACGGTCACGACGTGCGGGTGCTGGCGCCCCAGCCGCACGGTGATCTCGAGCTCGCGCGCGAACCGCGCACGCGTGGCGGGGTCGGTCTCGAGCAGGACCTTGATCGCGACGTCGCGGTGCAGCGCGGGCTGGTGCGCGCGGTAGACGACCGAGTCGCCGCCGCGGGCGACCTCGCGCAGGTCGGTGTACCCGGGCAGCCCGAGGTCGACGTCGACCCGGGTCGTGCGCGTCGGCGTGGGCGCCCACAGCTCGTCGTCGTCCATCGCTCCTCGTCCCCGCCCCGCGCCGGTGCCCGGCGTCCCCCGCGACCGAGACTAGCGGCGGCCGTCGAGCGTGCCGTCGGCCGGACCGGTGAGGCCGTCCCACAGCGCACGGGCGCGCAGGCCGACCTCCTCGGCACCCGTGACGATCAGCGCACCGGGCGTGTTGAGCATGCCCCACGCGCCGCCGAGGTCGAACGCGGCGTCCATGCGGTCGGTGAACCGCGCGTGGAAGTCGGTGCCCTGCATCGCGTCGTTCGCGGCCGTGCCCACGGCGGTGCCGACCTGCCACGACGCGCCGAGGGCGGCGCTGCCCAGGCCCCAGCCGGGCACGAACGACCCCGCGCCCAGCACCGCGGACACCGCGTTGTCGACCGTGCCGTGCAGGTCGCCCGCGCCGTGCGCGCGGTACGCGCCGTACGCGTCCGACGCGACGCCCAGCGCCGCGGCGCCCTGCAGCACGCCGCCGACCGCGGGGCCGATGTGCGCGTCCTGCATGATCCCGACCGCCTGGTCGAGCACGCGGTACGACGAGCCGAGCGTGACGTTGTCCCAGCGGCCGAGCGCCGCCGCGACGGCCGCCGCGTCCGCCGCCGTCGTGACGGTGCCGAGCCGGCCGAGCGCGTCGGACACGACGTCGTGCGCGCGGTCGACCTGCGCGCGGACGTCCGCCCACGACGTGCCTGCGCCCGTCGCCGTGCCCGTGCCGGCGGGCGCAGGGGCGGGCACGGCCGCGCCCGGGCCGCTGCCCGGCGTCGGGGCCGCGCCGCCCGGGCCCTCGGTCGCGCCGCCCGGGACCCCGGTCGCGGCGCTCGCGGACTCCTGCGCGTCGGCCTCGTCGAGCAGCCGCAGCGCGGCCTCGCCGAGCGCGTGCGCGGTGCGCAGCAGCGCGGGCACCTGCTCGGTCTGCCACGCGGTCCGGGCGCGGTCGGCGTCGCGGCCGGCCCACGTGAGGGCGTCGAGCCCGCGGCCGGTGCGCTGCGCGCACGTCACGAGCGTCTGCGCGGCGTCGTGCAGCGCGACGGCCTGCGTGCGCAGCGCGGCGACGTCGGCACCGTGGAACGCGTCGGTCATGGTGGGCCCCCTGGCTCGGCTCGGGTCTGGCAGCAGCCTCGCCGACGGGGCGCGTCGCGGGCGAGCCCCGGCGGGGTGGAACGTTCCGGGACGCACGACGACGCCGGGCCCGGGACGTGCCCGGACCCGGCGTCGTGGGGTGGGTCGGCGCGGGGTGGGTCAGCGCGGGGCGACGACCTCGGGCTCCGCGATTGCGCCCGTCGTGACAGCGACGGGGGCGCCGGCACCGGCGAGCCGGTAGCCGGGGATGTTCTCGACCACGCGGCGGTACGCCGGCAGGTCGGTCCACAGCTCGTCGCGCAGCGGGTTGAGGCGGCGCGTCAGCAGGCGGCGGGCCTGGTAGACGACGACCGCGACGTTGGCCGCGAGCGACAGCGCCGACACCGTGAAGAGCGCGGCGGGGGAGTGCGACGACTGCACCGAGAACTGCGAGTCGGTGACGAACGCCGGGACGGCCATCGTGAACATCATCCAGAACGCGAGCGTGTGCGCGCGGTGCTGGAGCCACGCGCCGCGGCGCAGCCAGAACGCGGGGATCGTGCACGAGAGCAGCAGCGCCGCGCCGGCGTAGAAGGCGTGGTCGCCGACGCAGTTGTAGACGTAGGCGAAGTTCCACAGGTCGTACGCGACGATCCAGAACCAGAGCATGTCCGGCCAGATCATGTCCTTGGTCTTGTCGCGGCTGACGTAGATGCCGACCCAGCCGCAGATCGTCACGATGTTGAGGATGCCGGCGACGCCGTTCATGACGTTCCACGGGCCGGGCACCATCATGACGCCGTCGACGACGCCCTCCTGCATGCCCGAGACCTGGAAGTCACGGATGACGGCCTCGAGGATGTTGATCGACAGGATCGCGGGCGGGAACAGCAGCATCCACCTGTTCGCGGCCAGGCGCGGCACGTACCGGATGAGCATGAAGCCCAGGCAGCCGGCGAGCGCCGAGTACACCTTGACCCAGTGGAACCACGACCCGGTCGACGACCCCGCGCCCGCGGTGTGCGGCCACACGAAGACCGTGAGGACCAGGGGCAGCGCGACGAACAGCGCGAGCCCGGCCACCTTGCCGCGTCGCGAGATCTCGTTGAGGCCGATGAGGCCCGCGAGGACCACGACGAACATCAGTGCCTGGAGCGGCGTGATGCTCTCGAACAGGAACATGTCTCTCCTTCGACGTGCGCCCTGACCGCTAGGACGCGGCAGGGTCGTTGGGTGCCAGTCGCAACGTCTGGCGCACGAGCGTGGCGAGCACGTCGTCAGGCGTGTCGGGCTGGGATCGGACCAGTGCGATGAGGCCGTGCACAAGCACCACGAACGTGGCGCGCACGTGCGCGATCTCGATCGTGTGCCGGGCCGCGTAGGCGGGGATCGTCGTGACCTCGAGGGTGTCGACGAGCGCCTCGACCGCCCGGTCGAGGAACTGCACCGAGAGTGCGGCGTCGTCGAACCGCGGCAGGGGCGTCGCGGTGCGGGGGCTGCTGCCGTCGCCCCGGCGGCGGGTCGGGACGTGGCGGCGGAACAGCGCGACGCACTCGACGACCGCGCCGTCGACGTCGCCGGGGCGCCGGGCCGCGTCCCACGCGCGCAGGTCGGCGACGAAGTCGTCGATGCAGGCGTCGATGACGAGGCCGACGAGCGTCTCCATGTCGCCGACGTAGTGGTAGACGAGCCCGCGGGTGACGCCGACGCGGTCGGCGACGTGCTGGAACGTCGTGCTGCGGACGCCCTGATCGGCGAACAGCTCACGTGCGGCGCGGACGATCTCGTCGCGTCGGACGTCGGGGGCCTTGACGACCCGTCGCTGCTCGGTGCTCATGAGGAGGACGCTATTGACGATGTGTCAACGCGGCGGGGGACCGAGGTCCCGGGATCGCCCGGACGGCCCAGCGCGGCGCCGGGGTGCCCCGGGCGCCGCGGCGGACGACGTGCGTCGCGCGCGGCGCCGTGCGAGCGTCGGACCGTCCCCACGACGCCTCGGGCGAGGAGCTGCCGCGCATGACCTTCACCGTCGACGACGCCCCCTGGTGGACCGGTGCGGTCGTCTACCAGATCTACCCGCGGTCCTTCCAGGACTCCGACGGCGACGGGGTCGGCGACCTGCGGGGCGTGCTGCGGCGCGTCGACCACCTCGCCGAGCTCGGCGTCGACGTCGTGTGGTTCTCGCCGCTGTACCGCAGCCCGCAGGACGACAACGGGTACGACATCAGCGACTACCAGGACGTCGACCCGCTGTTCGGCACGCTCGACGACCTCGACGAGGTGGTCGCGGCGCTGCACGCGCGCGGCATCAAGGTCGTCATGGACCTCGTGGTCAACCACACGAGCGACGAGCACCCGTGGTTCGTCGAGTCGCGCGCGTCGGTCGACTCGCCGAAGCGCGACTGGTACTGGTGGCGGCCGGCCCGCGACGGCATGGAACCGGGCACCCCCGGCGCCGAGCCGACCAACTGGGCGTCGTTCTTCTCCGGGCCCGCGTGGGAGCTCGACGAGGCGACGGGCGAGTACTACCTGCACCTGTTCAGCCGCAAGCAGCCCGACCTCAACTGGGAGAACCCCGAGGTCCGCGAGGCGGTCTACGCGATGATGCGCTGGTGGCTCGACCGCGGGGTCGACGGCTTCCGCATGGACGTCATCAACCTGGTATCCAAGGTCGTGGACGCCGACGGCGGCCTCGCGGACGGCCCGGTGACCCACGGTGCGCTGGGGGACGGCACGGCGCAGTACACGAACGGCCCGCGCCTGCACGAGTACCTGCAGGAGATGCACCGCGAGGTGTTCGAGGGGCGCCGCGACGGCCTGCTGCTGGTGGGCGAGACGCCCGGTGCGACGGTCGACGACGCGGTGCTGCTCACCGACCCCGCGCGGCGCGAGCTCGACATGGTGTTCACGTTCGAGCACGTCGGCCTCGACCACGGACCGGGCGGCAAGTTCGACCCCGTGCCGCTCGACCTGCGCGACCTCAAGGCCGTGCTGGGGCGGTGGCAGGCCGGCCTGGCCGAGCGCGGGTGGAACTCGCTCTACTGGGACAACCACGACCAGCCGCGCGTCGTGTCGCGGTTCGGCGACGACGGCGCGCACCGCCGCGACTCGGCGACCATGCTCGCGACCGTGCTGCACCTGCACCGCGGGACGCCGTACGTCTACCAGGGCGAGGAGCTCGGCATGACGAACGCGCACCTGACGTCGTTCGACGAGTACCGCGACATCGAGTCGGTGCGGTGGGCCGCCGAGCAGCGCGCGCTCGGGCACGTGCCCGACGAGCGGCTGCTGGCGGGGCTCGCGGCCATGAGCCGCGACAACGCCCGCACGCCCGTGCAGTGGGACGCGACCGCGCACGCGGGCTTCACGACCGGCACGCCGTGGCTGCCCGTGAACCCGAACCACGTCGAGGTCAACGCCGAGGCCGAGCGCGCCGACCCGCGCTCGGTCTTCCACCACTACCGGCGGCTGGTCGCGCTGCGCCACGAGGACCCCGTGGTGCGTTTGGGCGACTTCACGATGCTGCTGCCGGACGACCCGCACGTCTACGCGTTCGAGCGCTCGCTCGACGGTTCGCGGCTGCTCGTCGTGGGCAACTTCACCGGGGACGAGCGCACGGTCGAGCTGGGGGAGGGGTGGCACGACGCGTCGCTCGTGCTGGGCAACCTCGCCGAGCCCTCGGCGGTGGTCGCGGGGCGCGTCACGCTGCGCCCCTGGGAGGCCTGGGTGCGCCGCGCCGCGTAGGGCGGTGCGAGCCGCAGGGCGGACGCACGACGCCGCGCTCGGGCGGTCGGTGCCACCATGCGCGCATGGGCAAGGTGCACGAGCACATCGGTGAGCGCATGCGCACGTGGCTGCTGGCGCAGCACGTGTTCTTCGTCGCGACGGCCCCCAGCGGGCCGGGCGGTCACGTCAACGTGTCGCCCAAGGGGGTCGGCGGGACGTTCGCGGTGCTCGACGAGCGCACGGTCGCGTACGTCGACCTGACGGCGTCGGGCTCGGAGACCATCGCGCACCTGCGCGACGACGGGCGGATCACGCTGATGTTCTGCGCGTTCGAGGGGCCGCCCGACATCGTGCGCCTGCACGGCCGCGGCCGGTTCGTGACGCTCTACGACGAGGGCTTCGACGAGCTGCTCGGACGGTTCGAGGGCGGCCTGGACGAGTCGCGTGGCGCCCGGGCCGTGATCGTCGTCGACGTCGAGCGCGTCTCGGACTCCTGCGGGTACGGGGTCCCGCTGATGTCGCACGTCGGCGAGCGTGACCTGCTGCCCCCGTTCATGGAGCGCAAGGGGGCGGAGGGGCGCGCGGCGTACCGGCGGCTCTGGAACCGCACGAGCGTCGACGGTCTGCCCGGGTTCGACATGGACCCCGAGCCGCCGGACGCGTGAGACCGCCGCGCGGCGGTCACCGGGCCAGGCGCTCGACGACCCCGCCGAACAGCGCCGGCAGGTGCCGCGCCGCGGGCACGAGGGCGGGCCGCAGCGGCGACCTCGCCCACGCGACGAGCCCCGTCGTCAGCACGCGGTACTCGCGCGTCGCCGCACGCCACGCGCGCTCGTACGCCGCCGGGTCGTCGAGCGTCGCGACGGCCGCGCGGGCCTGCGCGAACCCGACCCGCAGCCCCTCGCCCGTGAGCGCGTCGACGTAGCCCGACGCGTCGCCCACGAGCCGCACGGGCCCGAGCGCGCGACGCGTCGCGCGCTGCCGCAGGGGCCCGGCGCCGCGCACGGTGCTCGCGGGGGCCGCGCCGGCGAGCCGGTCCGCGAGCTCGGGCAGCGCGGCGAGCGTCGCGTCGAGGTCGGTGCCGCGCGGGCCGAGCACCGCGACGCCCACGAGGTCGTCGGCCACGGGCGTCACGTACGCCTCGGCGTGCGGTGCCCAGTGCACCTCGACGAGGTCGCTCCACGGGGCGACGCGGTAGTGCCGCCGCAGGCCGTAGCGGCGTCGGCCCGCGACGCGCTCGCGGGCGCGCTCCGTCGGCGGCTCGGACGCGGGCTCGAGCCCCAGCCGGCGGCGCACGGTCGAGTGCAGGCCGTCGCACGCGAGCAGGTGGCGAGCCGTCAGGCCGTCGACGTCGACACCCGCGGGCGTGATCCGCACGTCGTGCGCGCGGCGCGGGACGACGACGACGCCGACGTCGGCCGCGAGGGCGCGCAGCGCGTCGTGCAGGACCGTGCGCCGTACGCCGCGCCCGGGGGTGCCGCGGAACGCGTGGTCGACGTGACCGCTCGCCGTGCGGTAGCTGATCCCCGCGAGCACGTGCCCCGCGGGGTCGAGGTCCCACGCGCGCAGCAGGCGCAGCGCACCCGGCATCAGCCCCTCGCCGCAGGCCTTGTCGACCGTGCCGTCGCGGGCCTCGAGCACGACCACGTCGAGCCCGCGGCGGCGCGCCTCGACCGCGGCGGCCAGGCCCACGGGGCCGCCGCCCACCACGAGCACGTCGGTGTCCGTCACGGCACCGGCCCGCCGCGCGACGGCCGCGCCGCGCGTCGCCCCGCGCTCACGCGCCCACGGTCGCCGCGCGCAGCGCGCGCTCCTCCGCGGGGATCCGGTACCGCGCCAGCAGCACCGCGTTGAGCAGCGTGAACACGAGAGCCGTGACCCAGGCCGTGTGCACGAGCGGCAGCGCGATCCCCTCGACGACCACCGCGACGTAGTTCGGGTGGCGCAGCCAGCGGTACGGCCCCCGGTCCACGAGCGGCAGGTCGGGCACGACGATCACGCGCGTGTTCCACCGCGGCCCGAGCGTCGCGATGCACCACCACCGCAGCCCCTGGCTCGCGACGACGAGCGCGAGCGCGGGCCACCCCAGCCACGGCAGGAACGGCCGGTCGGCGACGAGCACCTCGACGACGCACGCGACGAGCAGCGCGGTGTGCAGCGCGACCATCGCGGGGAAGTGCCCGCGGCCGCTCTCGACACCGCCGCGCGCGAACGACCAGCGGGCGTTGCGCGTCGACACGACGAGCTCGGCGACGCGCTCGACGGCCGTGAGGCCGACGACCACCAGGTAGACGGTCAGCACCCGTGTCCTCCCGTGGACCACTCGAGCAGCACCATCTCCAGGCCGACGCCGGGCCCGAACGCGAGCAGCACGCCGGGGGAGCCCGCGGGCGTCCCCGCACGCAGCGTGCGGTCGAGCACGTGCAGCACCGACGCGGACGACAGGTTGCCGACGTCGGCGAGCGACGCGCGGCTCGCGTCGAGCGCGTCGGCGGGCAGGCCGAGCGCGTCCTGCACGGCGTCGAGGATGCGCGGGCCGCCCGCGTGCACGACCCAGCGCGTGACGTCGCCCGGCTTGCGGCCGTGCGCGGCGAGCAGACCCTCGACGTCGGCCGCGACGCCCGCGCGCACGACGTCGGGCAGCCCCGCGGACAGCACGATGCGGAACCCCGAGGCGCCGACCCGCCAGCCGAGGTGGTCGGCGGTGCCCGGGTAGAGGCGGCTGCCGACCGCGACGACGCGGGGGCCGGTGGTGACCGCCGCGGCGGGGTGGTCGTCGCCGACGAGCACGGCCGCGGCGGCGCCGTCGCCGAACAGGCCGCTCGCGACGAGGTTCGCGGGGCTGGGGTCGTCGGGCTGCAGCGTGAGGGAGCACAGCTCGACGCTGACGACGAGCGCGACGTCGTGCGGGTGACCCGTGAGGTGGTCGTGCGTGCGGGCGAGCGCGGCCGCGCCGCCCGCGCACCCGAGGCCGAAGGACGGCACGCGCGTGACGTCGCGCCGCAGGCCGAGCCGGTCGACGAGCAGCGCGTCCACCGACGGGGCGCCGACGCCCGTCACGGACGTGAGGAACACGAGGTCGACGTCCTGCGCGGACAGCCCGGCCCGGTCCAGCGCGTCGGCCGCGGCGCGCGCGGCGAGCTCGGTGGCCAGCTCGAGGTACAGGTCGTTGGCCTGCCCGAAGTCGCGGACCTCGCCGTACCGCTCGAGGGGGAGGGCGAGGTGCCGCGTGCGGACGCCGCAGCCGGCGTGCAGGCGTCGCGCGAGCGCCTCGGTGCGTGCGTCGCCCGCGGCGACGAGCGGCGCGACGACGTCGAGGATCTTGTGCTGCGAGCGCGGCGGCCCCGGCAGCGCGGGGGCGACGGCCAGCAGGTGCGACATCCCGGCATCGTGGCACGCGGCGGCGGTGCCCGCGCGGGGGAGCGCAGGTCGCGCGCAGGTCGCCCGCAGGCCGCGCGCACCGCGGTGCCGCGGGTTAGCGTCGCGTCGTGCGCGAGCCGTCGACGACCACCGACCCCGACCGCGCGCTGCGTCGCGACCCGGCCCGGCGGGCCGCACCCGGCAGGACCCTCGCGGGGTTGGTCCGCGCGTCCCACGCCGGACCGACGGTCGTCGTCACGGGTCTGTCAACGGCGCTGGCGGTCGGGCTCGCGGCGCCGCCGCGCACCGTGCTGCTCGTGCTCGTCGTCGTGCTCGCGGGCCAGCTGTCGATCGGCTGGTCGAACGACTGGCTCGACGCCGCGCGCGACCGCGCCGTGGCGCGCGCGGACAAGCCGGTGGTCGCGGGGACCGTGACGGCCCGGCTGCTGCGCGGCGCCGCGGTCGCGGCGGTCGTGGTGTCGGTGCTCGCGTCGCTGCCGACGGGAGCGCTCGCCGCGGGCACGCACCTCGTCGCGGTCGCGGCGGGCTGGGCGTACAACCTCGGGCTCAAGGCGACGGCGGCGTCCTGGCTGCCGTACGCGCTCGCGTTCGCGCTGCTCCCGGGGTTCGTCGTGCTCGCGCTGCCCGGGCCGGGCAGGCCGGCGGGGTGGCTGCTCGCGGTCGGTGCGCTGCTCGGCGTGGGCGCGCACCTCGCGAACGTCCTGCCCGACCTCGAGGACGACGCCGCGACGGGCGTGCGGGGCCTGCCGCACCGGCTGGGTCGGCGCGCGGCGAGCGTGCTGGCGCCGGCGGTCCTCGCGGTGGCGGTCGTGGTGGCCGTGCTCGGGCCGCCGGGGCCGCCGCGCGCCGCTGCCGCGACGGTCGGGGTCGTGGCGGTCCTGGTGGGCGTGGTCGCCGGGCTGGTCGGCCTGCGCCGCGGGCGCAGCCGCGCGCCGTTCACGCTCGCGATGGTCGTGGCCGTGCTGTGCGTCGTGGTGCTCGGCCTGTCGGGGACGTCGCGCGCCGTGGTCTGACGCGCGTCAGCGGTCCTCGACGTCGACGACCACGCGCACGGGGTCGGCGAGCACCAGGACCCGGAACGCGCGGGGCCCGTCGTCGACGCCGACGAACGAGTCGGTCATGCCCTCGAACGTCAGGGGGCGCACGACGTGCTCGACGTCGCCGTCGTCCGGCCGCAGGTCCTGCGAGAACTCCTGCAGCCCGTCCTGCGTCGGGTAGGTGGTGCCCAGGAGCGTGACCTGGAGGATCGCGTCGCCGTCGACCTGGCGGACGGCGCCGCTCGGGTCCTCGACCGCGCGCTCGACGTACCGCACGCGGTAGCCGGGCGTGCCGGTGCCGCCCTCGAGCTGGTAGACGACCCGGTCGTACCCCTCGTGCTCGCCGGTGCGCACCCCGGTGACGACGTAGAGCGAGGCGTCCCCTTCGGACGTGAGCTCGGTGCCGGGCGCGGCGAAGCCGTCGAGCCCGTCCGTCGGCTCGGCGGCGCCGGGCGTGGCGGCGCCGGTCGGTGCCGTGCCGGTCGGCGTCGGCGTCGGGGACGACGTGCCCGTGGGGGTGGGCGTGGCGGAGACGGTCGTCGTGGCGGTCGACGTCGGCGCGGGGTCGTCGGCGCACGCCGCGAGGGCGGCGCCCAGGCCGAGCGTGGTCGCCGCGGCGAGCAGCCGGCGGGCGGTCGTGGTCGTCATGGTGGCCTCCCTGTCGCGTGCGTCCACGCTAGGGGGCGGGGGCACCAGGCCGGGCGCGTGACCCGCCGAGGCGCGGCGGTCCGGGTCGACGTTCCACGCCATGGACGTGTGAACCACGATGTGAGACGAGAGGTGAGGGATGTGACACCCGCACGGGACAGGCGTAGGGTCGCCGACGTGCAGATGATCCTCGTAGTACTTCCTGAGCGCGCCGGCTGACGCCACCGCACAGGTCGCTCGTCGCGCGCGCTCGCCCCTCGTCCATCCCGGTGCCCGGGTCGAGGGGCTTTTTCGTGCCCGGCAGCCGCCCGGCGCACCCCGCACCGGACGACCACACCCGCACTCGACCCGCAGGAGACGACGATGGCTCAGGGTCCCCATCCCGCACCACCGCGCGCTGCCGTGCGCCCCGTGCGCCCGGCCGCCGAGGCGACGCCCCGGCAGGGTGACGCGCCGGCGGCCGATCGGCGCATCGGCCCCGAGAAGGTCACGGGCGCGCAGTCGATCGTCCGGTCCCTCGAGGAGGCCGGCGTCGAGGTCGTGTTCGGGATCCCGGGCGGTGCGATCCTGCCGACCTACGACCCGCTCATGGACTCCTCGCGCGTGCGCCACGTCCTCGTGCGGCACGAGCAGGGCGGCGGGCACGCGGCCGCGGGCTACGCGTACGCCTCGGGCAAGGTCGGCGTCACGATGGCCACGTCGGGCCCGGGCGCGACCAACCTCGTCACCGCGATCGCCGACGCCAACATGGACTCGGTGCCGATGGTCGCGATCACCGGCCAGGTCGGTGCGTCGATGATCGGCACGGACGCGTTCCAGGAGGCCGACATCGTCGGCATCACGCTCCCGATCACCAAGCACAACTACCTGGTGACCGACCCCGACGACATCCCGCGCACGATCGCCGAGGCGTTCCACGTCGCGTCGTCGGGACGCCCCGGCCCCGTGCTCGTCGACATCGCCAAGTCGGCGATGCAGGCGCAGACCACGTTCTCGTGGCCGCAGGACGTCAACCTGCCCGGCTACCACCCGGTCACCAAGCCGCACGCCAAGCAGATCCGCGAGGCCGCGCGGCTGCTCGCGACCTCGCGCCGGCCGGTGCTGTACGTGGGCGGCGGCGTGATCCGCGCGGGCGCGTCCGACCTGCTGCGCCGGCTGACCGACGCGTCGGGCGCCCCGGTCGTCACGACCCTCATGGCCCGCGGCGCGCTGCCCGACTCGCACCCGCAGCACCTCGGCATGCCCGGCATGCACGGCACGGTCGCCGCGGTGGCCGCGCTGCAGAAGGCCGACCTCGTGGTCGCGCTCGGTGCGCGGTTCGACGACCGCGTGACGGGCCTGCTGGCGTCGTTCGCACCGGGCGCGACCGTCGTGCACGCCGACATCGACCCCGCCGAGATCGGCAAGAACAAGCGCGCCGACGTCCCGATCGTGGGCGACCTGCGCGAGGTCATCGCCGACCTGCTGCCCGAGCTCGAGCGCGAGCACGCCCAGCACGGCAGGCCCGACCTCGAGGCGTGGTGGAAGCAGCTCGACGACTGGCGCGCGACGTTCCCGCTCGGCTACGACGAGCCCACCGACGGCCTGCTCGCGCCGCAGCACGTCATCACCCGCATCGGCGAGATCTCCGGCCCCGAGTCGATCTTCGTGTCAGGCGTCGGGCAGCACCAGATGTGGGCCGCGCAGTTCATCCGCTACGAGCGGCCCGGCTCCTGGGTCAACTCCGGCGGCCTGGGCACGATGGGCTTCGCGGTGCCCGCCGCGATGGGCGCGAAGGTCGGCGACCCGTCGCGCACCGTCTGGGCGATCGACGGCGATGGCTGCTTCCAGATGACCAACCAGGAGCTCGCGACCTGCACGATCAACGAGATCCCCATCAAGGTCGCGGTGGTCAACAACAGCTCGCTCGGCATGGTCCGCCAGTGGCAGACCCTGTTCTACGAGTCGCGCTACTCCAACACCGACCTGCACACGGGCCACGGCACGGCGCGAGTCCCGGACTTCGTCAAGCTCGCCGACGCGTACGGCGCCGTGGGCCTGCGGTGCGAGACCAAGGCCGACGTCGACGCGACGATCAAGCGCGCGATGGAGATCGACGACCGCCCCGTCGTGGTCGACTTCACGGTCTCGCGCGACTCGATGGTGTGGCCGATGGTCGCCGCCGGCGTCAGCAACGACGCCATCCAGTACGCGCGGGGCATCAGCCCCGCGTGGGACCGCGAGGACTGAGGAAGGAACCGCGATGACCCGCCACACCCTGTCCGTCCTCGTCGAGAACAAGCCCGGCGTGCTCACGCGCGTCGCGGGGCTGTTCGCGCGCCGGTCCTTCAACATCCACTCGCTGGCCGTCGGCCCGACCGAGCACGCCGAGATCAGCCGCATCACGGTCGTCGTCGACGTCGACGCGCTGCCGCTGGAGCAGGTGACCAAGCAGCTCAACAAGCTGGTCAACGTCATCAAGATCGTCGAGCTCGAGGACGCGGCGTCGGTCCAACGCGAGCTGCTGCTCGTCAAGGTCAAGGCCGACGTGTCGCAGCGCACGCACGTGCTCGAGGTCGTGCAGCTGTTCCGGGCGCACGTCGTCGACGTCGTGCCCGACACGGTCGTCATCGAGGCGACCGGCGGCCCGGGCAAGCTCGACGCCCTGCTGGCGGCCCTCGAGCCGTTCGGCATCCGTGAGATCGTGCAGTCCGGCACGGTCGCCATCGGCCGCGGCTCGCGGTCCATCACCGACCGCGCGCTCGAGCGCGTGAGCCGGTCCGCCTGACCCCGTCCAGACCCCACCCTGCCAAGACACACCACCGAGGAGATCCACCGTGGCTGAGCTGTTCTACGACGACGACGCCGACCTGTCGGTCATCCAGTCCAAGAAGGTCGCCGTCATCGGCTACGGCAGCCAGGGGCACGCGCACTCGCTCAACCTGCGCGACTCCGGCGTCGACGTGACCGTCGGCCTGCGCGAGGGCTCGGCGTCGCGGGCCAAGGCCGAGAACGAGGGCCTCACGGTCGCCTCGGTCGCCGACGCGGTCGCCGGTGCCGACGTCGTCGTGATCCTCGCGCCCGACCAGGTGCAGCGCATCGTCTACCGCGAGGAGATCGAGCCGAACCTCAAGGACGGCGCCGCGCTCGTCTTCGGTCACGGCTTCAACATCCGCTACGGCTACATCAAGCCGGCCGCGGACCACGACGTGCTCATGGTCGCGCCCAAGGGCCCGGGCCACCTCGTCCGCCGCGAGTACGTCGACGGGCGCGGCGTGCCGGTCATCGTCGCGGTCGAGCAGGACGCGTCGGGCTCGGCGTGGGCGCTCGCGCTGTCGTACGCGAAGGCCATCGGCGGCCTGCGCGCGGCGGGCATCAAGACGACGTTCACCGAGGAGACCGAGACCGACCTGTTCGGTGAGCAGGCCGTCCTGTGCGGTGGCGTGTCGCAGCTCATCCAGTACGGCTTCGAGACCCTGACCGAGGCGGGCTACCAGCCCGAGGTCGCGTACTTCGAGGTGCTGCACGAGCTCAAGCTCATCGTCGACCTCATCTTCGAGGGCGGGATCACCAAGCAGCGCTGGTCGGTGTCGGACACGGCCGAGTACGGCGACTACGTCTCGGGCCCGCGCGTCATCACGCCCGAGGTCAAGGCGAACATGCAGGCCGTGCTCGCGGACATCCAGAACGGCGCGTTCGCGGAGCGCTTCATCACGGACCAGGACGCGGGCGCGCCCGAGTTCCAGGCGCTGCGTGAGAAGGGCCAGAACCACCCGATCGAGCCGGTCGGCCGCGAGCTGCGCCAGCTGTTCGCGTGGGTGAAGCCCTCGGACTCCGACTACACGGAGGGCAGCGCGGCGCGCTGACCCACCACCGCCCACCGCGAGAGGGCGATCCAGCACCGGCTGGATCGCCCTCTCGCACCTGGTGGGGGTGCAGGTCGCCGCGCGGCGCGGAAGGATCGCTGCGCGGGTACGTCGCCCGTGACCTCGAGGGAAGGGTGCACGATGACCGAGCAGCTGCCGCAGGCGCCGGACGGCACGCAGGACACGCGGATCGCGGACTTCTGGGACGCGGCGCGCGGGCACCTGGGGTGGGGCAAGCTCGACCCGGTGATGGGGGAGACGGTCGACGGTGCGGTCGCCCCGCCGGCGTGGTCGTTCGGCGACGACCCGGTCGCGGCCGACGCGCTGCTCGGCCTGGTGCTCGAGGGCCGCAAGACGGCGACGTCGACGGCGCTCGCGGAGCTCACGGCGGCCGACGCGCCGCTGCCGCGGGTCGGGGACGTGTCGATCGTGCTGGACTCGCGCGGCGACCCGCGGGCGCTGCTGCGCACGACGGCGGTCGACGTCGTACCGTTCGACGCGGTGGGTGACGAGCACGCGGCGGCGGAGGGCGAGGGCGACCGGTCGGTCGCGGCGTGGCGGCGTGAGCACGAGGCCGTGTGGCGGCGCGTGCTCGGGGACGCGGTGTTCTCGCCGACGATGGACGTCGTCACGGAGCGGTTCGAGCTCGTGTACCCGACGACGGGGTCGGCGCCGGCGGTCGACTGAGCCAGCGTCCGTCTGATGAGACGAGACGTCCGAGGCGTGGACCGCTGGTTACTGTGGCGGCATGGCTGACACGACCCCTCCCACGTCCCTGAACCTGGCCGTCGTGGCCGGCGACGGCATCGGGACGGAGGTCGTCGAGCAGGGGCTCCTCGTGCTCGAGCAGGCCCTGCACGGCACCGGCACCACGGTCCGCACGACCGACTTCGACCTCGGCGCCCGGCGCTGGCACGCCACGGGCGAGACCCTCACGGACGAGGACCTCGCCGCGATCCGCACGCACGACGCGATCCTGCTCGGTGCGATCGGCGACCCGAGCGTGCCGTCGGGCGTCCTCGAGCGCGGGCTGCTGCTCAAGCTGCGCTTCGCGCTCGACCACTACGTCAACCTGCGCCCCAGCACGCTCTTCCCGGGCGTCGCGAGCCCCCTCGCCGCCCCCGGCGACGTCGACTTCGTCGTCGTGCGCGAGGGCACCGAGGGTCCCTACGTCGGCAACGGTGGCGCGATCCGCGTCGGCACGCCCGCCGAGGTCGCGAACGAGGTGAGCGTCAACACCGCGTTCGGCGTCGAGCGCGTCGTGCGCGACGCGTTCGCGCGCGCCGCGGCTCGCCCCCGCAAGAAGCTCACGCTCGTGCACAAGCACAACGTGCTGGTGCACGCGGGCCACCTGTGGCGTCGCACGGTCGAGGCCGTCAACGCCGAGTTCCCCGACGTCACGGTGGACTACCTGCACGTCGACGCGGCGACGATCTTCCTCGTCACCGACCCCGCGCGGTTCGACGTCATCGTGACCGACAACCTGTTCGGCGACATCCTCACCGACCTGGCCGCCGCCATCACGGGCGGCATCGGCCTCGCCGCGTCGGCCAACATCAACCCCGACCGCACCGCGCCGAGCATGTTCGAGCCCGTGCACGGCTCGGCCCCCGACATCGCCGGGCAGGGCAAGGCCGACCCCACTGCGACGGTGCTGTCGGTCGCGCTGCTGCTCGACCACGTCGGCCTGCCCGACGCCGCGCGCGCCGTCGAGGCCGCGGTGGCCGCCGACATCGCCGAGCGCGCCGGCCGAGTACGGTCGACGGCCGAGGTGGGCAAGGACCTCGCCGCCCGCGTCGCCGGCTGACGCCCCGCCCGGGGCTCGCCGACGACGCCGCGCACGACGAGCGTCCGTCGGTCCGCAGGCGCGCGCCTGCACCCTGTCCACCCGGCCGTCCGCACCGGTACCGTCGACGTCGACCCTGGTGAAAGGCCCCCCGATGAGCACCCTCACGACCCCCTCGTCCGCCGCGTTCGCGCTGCACCGCACCGACCACCCCGTCCCGGACGCCGAGCGCGCGGCGGCGCTCGCGTCGCCGCGCTTCGGCACGGTGTTCACCGACCACATGGCTCGTGTCTCGTGGACCCACGCGGACGGGTGGGCCGACCGCCGCGTCGAGCCGTACGGCCCGCTGCAGCTCGACCCCGCGACCGCCGTCCTGCACTACGCGCAGGAGATCTTCGAGGGCCTCAAGGCGTACCGGCACCCCGACGGCAGCGTGTGGTCGTTCCGCCCGGAGGCAAACGCGGCACGGTTCGCGCGCTCGGCGCAGCGGCTCGCGCTGCCCGAGCTGTCCGAGGCGGACTTCCTCGGCGCGATCCGCGCGCTGGTCGAGGTCGACCGCGAGTGGGTGCCGTCGGGCGAGGAGACGAGCCTGTACCTGCGGCCGTTCATGTACGCGTCCGAGCGGTTCCTCGGCGTGCGGCCGTCGCTCGAGGCCGAGTTCCTCGTGATCGCGT
This sequence comes from Cellulomonas sp. HD19AZ1, assembly GCF_004535805.1. Taxonomy (NCBI): domain Bacteria; kingdom Bacillati; phylum Actinomycetota; class Actinomycetes; order Micrococcales; family Cellulomonadaceae; genus Cellulomonas; species Cellulomonas sp. HD19AZ1. The sequence continues at coordinate 497,205 of NZ_SPHX01000002.1, read as the reverse complement.
CGCCCGTCGGCCCGTACTTCGCGGGCGGCGTCAAGCCCGTGTCGATCTGGGTGTCGCAGCAGTACCACCGCGCCGGCGCGGGCGGCACGGGGGCGGCCAAGTGCGGCGGCAACTACGCCGCGAGCCTGCTCCCGCAGCAGGAGGCGTACGCCAAGGGCTTCGAGCAGGTCTGCTTCCTCGACGACCGCACCGGCACGCAGCTCGAGGAGCTCGGCGGCATGAACGTCGTCGTCGTGCGGGCCGACGGCTCGGTCGTGACCCCGCCGGTGTCGGGCACGATCCTCGAGGGCGTCACGCGCTCGTCGATCCTGCAGCTGCTGACCGACGCGGGCCACGAGGTGTCCGAGCGACCCGTGCTGCTCGACGAGCTGCGCCGCGACCTCGCCGACGGCAGCGTCACCGAGGTGTTCGCCTGCGGCACCGCCGCGGTGATGACGCCGATCGGGCGGCTCGCGAGCGACGACTTCGACCTCGTGGTCGGCGACGGCGAGGCCGGGCCGGTGACCATGCGGATCCGCGCCGAGCTCACCGACGTGCAGTACGGCCGCGCGGCCGACCGGCACGGCTGGATGCACCGGCTCGTCTGACCGGCGGCGCCGTGCGGCGGGGGACGCCTCGCCGCACGGCCCGCACCGGACGGCTGTTCCGCATGATGGACCGCCTGCCGCACGCGGGCGGCGTGTGCGACGATCACCCTGTGACCCGCTTCACGCTCATCATCGCGTAGCGCGTCGGCCCACCCGCCGACGCGCAGACCTCCCGTCCTCGGGGGGTCTTTTTGTTGGTCCAGACGTCAGCCCGGCACCACCCCCCGCCGGGCGGACACGTCGACGAGGCACCGGCACCACCCCCGCCGGTCGCGCACCCGCCGACGCACTCCCGCACCGCCGAAGGAGCACCCCGTGAACGCCCCCGCGTCGCCCACCTTCCACGTCTACGACACGACGCTGCGCGACGGTGCGCAGCAGGAGGGCATCAACCTGTCGGTCGCCGACAAGCTCGCGATCGCCCCGCTGCTGGACGAGCTGGGCGTCGGGTTCATCGAGGGCGGCTGGCCGGGCGCGGTGCCGAAGGACACCGAGTTCTTCAAGCGCGCCGCCAAGGAGCTCGACCTGCGGCACGCCGAGCTCGCGGCGTTCGGCGCGACCCGCAAGGCGGGCGTGCGCGCGGTCGACGACCCGCAGGTGCGGGCGCTGCTCGACTCCGAGGCCCCGGTCGTCACGCTCGTCGCGAAGTCCGACGTGCGGCACGTCGAGCGCGCGCTGCGCACGACCCCCGACGAGGGTCTCGCGATGATCGCGGACACGGTCGCGTTCCTCGTGCGCGAGGGGCGGCGCGTGTTCGTCGACGCCGAGCACTTCTTCGACGGCTACGGGTACGACGCCGACTTCGCCGTGCGTGCGACGCGGGCGGCGTTCGAGGCCGGCGCCGAGGTCGTCGCGCTGTGCGACACCAACGGCGGGATGCTGCCCGACCAGGTGCGCGAGGTCGTCGCCGCCGTGCGGGCCGCCATCGGCCCCGACGCGGTGCTGGGCATGCACGCGCACAACGACTCGGGCTGCGCGGTCGCCAACACGCTCGCGGCCGTGGACGCGGGCTGCGCGCACGTGCAGGGCACCGTCAACGGCTACGGCGAGCGCACGGGCAACGCCGACCTGCTGTCGGTCGTCGCGAACCTCGAGCTCAAGCTCGGACGCCGCGTGCTCGCGCGCACCGACGACTCGCCCGGCGGCCTGCCCGAGCTCACGCGCATCGCGCACGCCATCAGCGAGCTCACCAACATCTCGCCGTTCGCGCGTCAGCCCTACGTGGGCGCCAGCGCGTTCGCGCACAAGGCCGGGCTGCACGCGTCGGCGATCAAGGTCGACCCCGACCTCTACCAGCACACCGACCCCGCGCTGGTCGGCAACGACATGCGCATGCTCGTGTCCGACATGGCGGGCCGCGCGTCGATCGAGCTCAAGGGGCGCCAGCTCGGCATCGACCTGGCCGAGCAGCCCGCGGTCCTCTCGCGCGTCACCGACCGCGTGAAGGACGCCGAGGCGCACGGCTACACGTTCGAGGCCGCCGACGCGTCGTTCGAGCTGCTGCTCGTGGAGGAGCTCGAGGGCGCGCGCCCGGGGTACTTCCGCGTCGAGTCGTGGCGCACGATCGTCGAGCGCAACGGCGGTCGCGGCACGCCCGCGACGGCCGAGGCGACCGTCAAGCTGCACGCGGGCGGCGAGCGGATCGTCAGCACCGGCGAGGGCAACGGTCCCGTCAACGCGCTGGACCACGCGCTGCGGCACGCGCTGCTGCGCGTCTACCCGGAGCTCGAGGGCTTCGAGCTCATCGACTTCAAGGTCCGCATCCTCGACCAGATGCAGGGCACCGACGCCGTCACGCGCGTGCTCATCGAGACGACGGACGGCGAGACGTCGTGGAGCACGGTCGGCGTGGGGCCCAACCTCATCGAGGCCTCGTGGGAGGCGCTCACCGACTCCGCGATCTGGGGTCTGCGCCACCGGGGCGTCCTGCCGCGCTGACGCCGCCGCGGGTGCGGGGTGCGCCCGCGGGTCGTCGCGCCGGGGACGGACGCACGCCCTAGCCTCGGGGGTGGCCCCCGCGGCCCGTAACGGAAGGAGCCCCCGTGTCCGGCTCGGCCCCGCCCCCGCCCTCCGGCGACGAGGCGAGGTGGCGCGCGGACGCGCGGCCGGGCGGCGGTGCCCGCCCTGGCCGCGGGTGGCGACGCGCGGGGTGGGTCGCGGTCGTGGTGCTCGTGCTGGTCGGCGTCGTCGTGCTGGCCACGCGTCCCTGGGCCGTGGACGCGACACCCGTCCCCACGGCGACGGTCGTCGTGGCGACGCCGTCCGCCACGGACGACGCGTCGCCGGACGCCCCGACGCCCGGCCCGACGTCGACGGCGGTGAGCCCGCCGGGCGCCGACGCGCGCTTCGACGCGACGACGGCGGCGTCGCTGCTCGTCACGCGCGCCGACCTCGAGCAGGCCCTCCCGGCCGCCGCCGCGGGTGTGGGGCGCGGTCTCGAGCCCGGCACCAGCACGTGGGGCCTGCCCGAGGGCGCGGTCGTCGAGCCGCCCGAGTGCCTGCCGGCCGTCACGGTCGTGACGTCGCCGCCGGTGCACCACGACGCGCAGTCGTGGGGCAACGACGAGATGACGTTCGAGCAGGACGTCGTGGTGCTCCCGGACGCGGCCGCGGCGAGCGACGCGTTCCGCGCGCTGGTCACGACCGTCGACGCGTGCGCCCGGTACACGCGGGTGGTGCCCGGTGCGGCCGGCACGACCTGGACGGCCGAGCCCGCGCTCGAGGGGCAGGGCGTGTTCCCGGCGATCGTGCAGGACGTCACGGCCGTGACCGAGGGGGTCGCGGTGCCGCAGGTCACGGGCCACGTGCTGGTCGGCAACGCCGTGGTCACCTGGACGGCGAGCGCCCCGACCGCCGCCGACGCACAGGCCGCCCACGCGGTGCTGGGCTCGTCCGCGGAGCTGAGCGCGGTCGTCGAGTCGCGCGCGCTCGCGGCGGTCCGTGCGCTGACCTGAGCAGGGCCGCGGCGCGCCTAGGGTGGGGGTGTGCACGGTGAGTACAAGGTGCCCGACGGCAAGCTCGTGGTGATCGACCTCGAGGTCGACGACGACGGCCGGCTGCGGGACGTCGTCCTGTCCGGAGACTTCTTCCTCGAGCCCGACGACGCGCTCGGCGTGCTCGCCGGCGCCCTCGTGGGCGTGCCGCGCGACGCGCACGTCGCGCAGCTCGTCCAGGTGCTCGACGACGCGCTGCGCCTCGCGCAGGAGCAGGGCCGGATCGTGGCGCCGGTCGCGATGGTCGGGTTCGACACGCGCGCGGTCGCGGTCGCGGTGCGTCGCGCGCTCGGGTTGTCGACCGCGTGGTCGGACCACGAGTTCGCGGTGCTGCACCCGGGGCCGATGCCGCCGGCGGTGCACGCGGCCCTCGACCAGGTGCTCACCGAGGAGCTCGACGCGGGGCGTCGCGGCCCCACGCTGCGCTTCTGGGAGTGGGAGGACCCGGCGGTCGTCATCGGCTCGTTCCAGTCGCTGCGCAACGAGGTCGACCTCGACGCGGCGCGGGACCTGGGCGTGACGGTCGTGCGCCGCGTCTCGGGCGGCGGCGCGATGTTCATGGAGGCCGGCAACTGCATCACGTTCTCGCTGGTGGTGCCGGGCTCGCTGGTCGACGGCATGTCGTTCGAGGACTCGTACGCGTTCCTCAACGCGTGGGTGCTGGGCGCGCTCGCCGACGTCGGCGTGCAGGCCACCACGTCGGGCCTCAACGACATCGCGTCACCCGCGGGGAAGATCGCCGGGTCGGCGCAGAAGCGGCTCGCGGGCGGCGCCGTGCTGCACCACGTGACGATGGCCTACGACATCGACGCCGACAAGATGCTCCAGGTGCTGCGCATCGGGCGCGAGAAGCTGTCCGACAAGGGCACGCGCTCGGCGAACAAGCGGGTCGACCCGGTGCGCTCGCAGACCCGGCTCCCGCGCGAGCAGGTCATCGACGCGTTCGTCGCGCACTTCCGCGGTCGCTACCGCACGGTCGACGACGAGCTGCGCCCGGCCGAGCTCGAGCGCGCCCTGCACCTGGTGGAGACGAAGTTCTCCGACCCGGTCTGGACCGCGCGCGTCCCCTGACCGGACGCGCCGGGGCGGCCGCGCGCCCCGGCGCGGGACGGGGCCGTGCCGCTCAGGGCGTGCGGTTCAGACCGCCCCGGTGAGGACGACGGCCAGGGCGGCGAGCCCGAGCAGCACGAGCGCCGCGGCGCACGCCGTGACGAGGCGGCCTCCCGGGGCGCGCTCCAGGGCGTCCGACGCGGTCGCGTGCGGGGCAGCCCCGGGGCCGCGACCTCCGCCGGTACGTCGGCGCCGGGCGGCGACCAGCACGACGACCGCCAGGACGGTGCCCGCCGCCGCGACGCCCCACGCCGCCACGCCCCAGACCACGGACAGCAGCCGACCGGCTGCGACTGACCCGGCGACGAGACCGAGCGCGGTCCGGCGCCAGGCCAGCGCGGTCCGTTCGGGCGCGAGCGTCGGCCGGGCCGGCCCGGTCATGCGAGCAGCAGCCCGAGCAGCACCAGCAGCCCGGCCACGCCCATGCCCGCCACGAGCACGCCGAACCCCAGCGGGGCGGGCAGCGGGTCACCGCGCCGCATCGCCCGCTCGGCGCGGGCCCACCCCCACCAGGCGAGGGTCGGCGCGACCGTCCCGAGCCCGACGAGCAGCACCGACGCCGTCAGGCGCGGGCCGGGTGCGATCGGCAGGTCGAGCGCCTCGAGCGCGACGCCCGCCGCGAGGAGCGCGAGCCCGGTGCGGGCCCACGCGAGGAACGTGCGTTCGTTGGCCAGCGAGAACCGGGCGTCGGGCTCGGTGCCGACGCGGTAGACCCACCGGGGGAAGCGGCGGTCGGGGGCGGGGCCGTCGGGGGACATGACCCCATCCTCGCAACGTGCGCGGCCCGGCGGCGTCACCGCGGCGCGGGCCGTGCCCCGAACACGGCGGTGCCGACCCGCACGACGGTCGCGCCCTCGGCGACGGCGGCCTCGAGGTCGCCGCTCATGCCCATCGACAGCCCGTGCGCGTCGGCGGTGCCGGGCGCACCGGAGGCGACCACGGCGTCGCGCACCGCGCGCAGCCGCGCGTAGCCGGCACGGACGACGCGCTCGTCGTCGCTGCGTGCGCCGACGGTCATGAAGCCGGCCAGCCGCAGGCCCGGCAGCGCGGCGGCGCGCACCGCGAGGCCGGGGGCCTCGGCAGGGGAGGTGCCGTGCTTGGTGGGCTCGCCGGAGACGTTGACCTGCACCCACACGTCGAGCGGTGCCGCGCGGTCCTGCACGCGCTGCGACAGCCGCAGCGCGAGCGCGTCGTCGGCGACGGACTGCACCGCGTCGGCCCAGCGCAGCGCCGCGTTGACCTTGTTGGACTGCAGCGGTCCGATCACGTGCCAGGTCGGGGCGAGGTCGGTGAGGTGCGGCGCGGTCGCGACGAGCTCCTGCACGCGGTTCTCGCCGAGCAGCACCGGCGCGGTGCCCGACCCGGCGGCGCGGGCCGCGGCGTCGGCCAGCAGGGCGGTGCGCACCGCGGGGGCGTCCATGGTCTTCGCCGCCAGCAGCACGCGGACCTCGTGCGGGTCGCGCCCGGCGGCCGTGCACGCCGACCTGACCCGCTCGTGCACGCGCGCGAGGCGCGCCGCGACGTCCTGGAACTCCACGACGCCCGACCGTACCCGGCGGGCGCCGCGGGGTCGGCGCGCCTCCGCCCGGTGGACGCCGGGTGCCCGGCCCGCGGCGCGTGCGACCCTCGCCGTGTGGCGTGCCCCCGGGCCCGGCACCATGCTGGCGGTGTGGAGGCGTGCACGGGCCGGCTGCTGGTCGCGACGCCGGGACTGCGGGACGGCAGCTTCCGGCGCAGCGTCGTGCTCGTGCTCGAGCACACCGCGGACGGTGCGCTCGGGGTGGTGCTGGACCGGCCGCTCGACGTGGACGCGTCGGCCGTGCTGCCGCGCTGGCAGCCCCACCTGAGCGCACCGGGCCGGCTCTTCAACGGCGGGCCGGTCGCGCGGGACTCGGTGCTCGCGCTCGCCGACGTCGACCGTGACGACGTGCCGCCGGGCGTGCAGGCGCTCGAGACCCGGCTGGGGGTCGTCGACCTCGACGCGCCGCCCGAGCTCGTGGCGGGCGGCGTCCGGGGTCTGCGGCTGTTCGTGGGCTACGCGGGGTGGGCCGCCGGGCAGCTCGACGCCGAGGTCGAGGCGGGCGGCTGGTTCGTCGTCGACCACGAGCCCGGTGACGCGTTCAGCGCCGACCCGCGCGGGCTGTGGCGCCGCGTGCTGCGGCGCCAGCCCGGCGACCTCGCGCTCCTGTCGACGGCGCCGGACGACGTGTCGATGAACTGAGACCGGGGTGCGACCCGGGGGATCCCGGATGCCGGACCTGCGCAGCGTCATGGCACGGTGGTGCCATGAAGACCCTGCTCAACGTCATCTGGCTCGTGTTCGCGGGTGCGTGGCTCGCGCTCGGCTACGTCGCCGCGGGCATCGTCTGCTGCGTGCTGGTCGTGACGATCCCGTTCGGCATCGCGTCGTTCCGCATCGCGAGCTACGTGCTGTGGCCGTTCGGGCGCACGATCGTCGACAAGCCGACCGCGGGCGCGCTGTCGACCATCGGCAACGTGATCTGGTTCTTCGTCGCGGGCATCTGGCTCGCGATCGGGCACGTCGCCACGGCCGTGCCGCTGTTCGTGTCGATCATCGGCATCCCCATGGGCATCGCGAACCTCAAGCTGATCCCGGTGTCGCTCGTGCCGCTCGGCAAGGACATCGTGCCGACGGACCGCGCGTTCGCGGCGTACGGGCGCTAGTCGCGCGCGACGTCCGCGACGACCGCGTCGGTGAGCCGCACGAGGTCGTCGGGCGCGAGCTCGACGTCCAGCCCACGGCGACCGCCCGAGACGAGCACGGTGTCGAAGAGCCACACGGTCTCGTCGACGACCGTGCGCAGGCGGGTGCGCTGGCCGAGCGGCGAGATGCCGCCCACCACGTAGCCGGTCGCGCGCTCGGCCGCGTGCGGGTCGGCCATGGTCGCGCGCTTGCCGCCCACGGCGGTCGCGAGGGCCTTGAGGTCGAGCCGCCCGGTGACGGGCACGACCGCGACGGTCAGGGCGCCGTCGACGTCGGCGACGAGGGTCTTGAAGACCTGCTCGGGCGGCACCCCCAGCAGGTGCGCGGCCTCGAGGCCGTACCCGAGGTCGCTCGCGGGGTCGTGCTCGTAGGTGCGCGCGACGTGGGTCACGCCCGCCGCGGCGAGCGCGACGAGCGCGGGGGTCCCGGCGTGCGCGCGGGCGTCCTTCCTGGCCACGGCGTCAGGGTAGACGCCGCGGGGCGGTTCAGAGCGCGACGCCCACCAGCGCGCCGACGCCGTACGTCACGGCCATCGCGAGCGAGCCGCCCACGACGTTGCGCAGCACCGAGCGCGCGGGCGACGCGCCCGTGAACCGCGACGACGCCCACCCCGTGAGGACCAGCGCGAGCACGACCGCGCCGAACGTGACGGGCACGCGCGCGGCCACCGACCACGGCGCCAGCACCATGAGCAGGGGGATGAGCGCGCCGACCGTGAACGCGAGCATCGACGCGAGCGCCGCGTGCCACGGGTTGGTGAAGTCCTCGTCGACGCCGTTGACCGGGGTGCCCTGCGCGGCGGCGACGCGCTCGGCGTCGCGCTGCGAGCTCACCGACACGTACTCGCCCGACGCCATCGACAGCGCACCCGCGACGAGCGCGGCGCCGCCGGCCAGCGCGATGGTCGACGTGGACGCCGCGGCACCCGCGACGCCGACGACCGTGGCGGCGACCGACACGATGCCGTCGTTCGCCCCCAGGACGCCCGCGCGCAGCCAGTTCAGGCCCGCGTTCGAGGCGGCCGGCGCGGCGGGGCCGCGCGAGCCGTGCAGCAGCCCGGTGAGGCCCGGGACCCGGGTGGGGACGCGCTCGGAGGTCGTGGTCATAGCTCCACGGTAGGTCGGTCGCGCGCGGTTGTCACCGCAGGAAAGGCTGGCCTGACCTGCGCAAACGTAGGTCAGCCAACCCTTCCCCGGGGTCGTCGCAGGTCACGAGCACGCGCCTCAGAGCGGCCCGACCTCGAGCACGGTCAGCCGCACCTCGCCGGCCTCGTCGGATGCCGCGAGGTCGACCAGTGCGTCGATCCGCCAGTCGTGGTCGCCCGCCGGGTCGTCGAGCACCTGCCGCACGAACCACGTGCCCGCGGCCGGGCCGTGCGGGTCGTGCGAGCCCGGCGTCACCTGGAACAGCGCCGGCCCGCGCGCGGCGGGGCCCGTGCCGATCTCGTCGTGGTCGTCGAAGTACGGCTCGACCGCGTCGGCCCAGCGGTCGGCGTCCCACGCGTCGCCCTCGGCGTCCCGGTCGCCCAGCGCCGCGAGCGCACCCCACGCCTCGCGCGCCGCGAGCTCGACGCGGCGGAACAGCGCGCCGCGCACGAGCGCGCGGAACACGCGCGGGTCGGTCGTGACGGGCGGCGGGGGTGCGTCGTCGGCGTCCTCGACGGCCGCGTCGTCCTCGAGGTCGGGGTTCGCGAGGCGCTCCCACTCGTCGAGCAGCGACGAGTCGGTGCGGCGCACGAGGTCGCCGAGCCACGCGATCAGCTCCTCGAGCTCCTCGGTGCGGCGGTCCTCGGGGACCGTGCGACGCAGCGCGCGGTACGCGTCGGCGAGGTAGCGCAGCAGCACGCCCTCGGTGCGGTCGAGCGAGTACAGCTGCACGTACTCGGCGAACGTCGCGGCGCGCTCGTGCATCTCGCGGACCACCGACTTGGGGGACAGGGCGAGGTCCGCTACCCACGGGTTGGTGCGCCGGTACGTCGTGAAGGCGGCCTCGAGCAGCTCGGCGAGCGGACGCGGGTACGTCACGTCCTCGAGCAGCGCCATGCGCTCGTCGTAGTCGAGGCCCTCGGCCTTCATGGCCGCGACGGCCTCGCCGCGGGCCTTGTTCTCCTGCGCCGCGAGCACCTGACGCGGGTCGTCGAGCGTCGCCTCGATGACGGACACGACGTCGTGCGCGTACCCGGGGTCCTCCGGGTCGAGCAGGTCGAGCGCGGCGTACGCGAACGGCGACAGCGCCTGGTCGAGCGCGAACGTCGGCGCGAGGTCGGCCACGAGCCGCACCGTGCGGCGGCGGCCGTGCGGCGCGGTCGGGTCGTCGACCCACGGGCGCTCGACGACGCCCGCCGCGCGCAGCGAGCGGTACACGTCGACCGCGCGGCGCACGTGGCGCGCCCGCGCGCCCTCGGGCTCGTGGTTGTCGGTCAGCAGGTGCGTCATGACGGCGACCGGGTCCCCGAGGCCGTCGCGCCCGCGCTGCAGCACGTGCAGCACCATGGCGTGCGACACCGCGAACGACGACGTCAGCGGCTCGGGCGGCGCGTCGCGCAGGCGTTCGAACGTCTTGTCGGTCCAGTTCACGTGCCCGGCCGGCGCCTGCTTGCGGACGATCTTCTTCTGCTTCCGCGGGTCGTCGCCCGCCTTGGCCAGGGCCTTGCGGTTCTCGATGACGTGCTCGGGCGCCTGCACGACGACCTCGCCGACCGTGTCGTACCCGGCGCGCCCGGCGCGCCCGGCGATCTGGTGGAACTCGCGCGCCGACAGGTGCCGCATGCGCACGCCGTCGTACTTGACGAGGCTCGTGAGCACGACCGTGCGGATCGGCACGTTGATGCCGACGCCGAGCGTGTCGGTGCCGCACACCACGGGCAGCAGGCCCTTCTGCGTGAGCCGCTCCACGACGCGCCGGTACTTGGGCAGCATGCCCGCGTGGTGCACGCCGACGCCGTGCCGCAGCAGCCGGGACAGGGTCGTGCCGAACCCGGGGCCGAACCGGAACCCGCCCAGCTCGGCGGCGATCGCGTCGCGCTTCTCGCGGCTCGCGAGCGGCGTCGAGAGCAGCGACTGCGCGCGCTCGACGGCCTCCTTCTGCGTGAAGTGCACGACGTACACGGGTGCGCGCCGCGTGCGCACGAGCTCGTCGAGCAGCTCGTGCAGCGGCTCGACCGAGTACGAGAACGTGAGCGGCACGGGCCGCTCGGCGTTCGCGACGACGGACACGTCGCGCCCGGTGCGGCGCGCGAGGTCGTCGACGAAGAACGACACGTCGCCGAGCGTCGCCGACATCAGCAGGAACTGCGTGCGCGTCAGCTCGAGCAGCGGCACCTGCCACGCCCAGCCGCGCTGCGGGTCGGCGTAGTAGTGGAACTCGTCCATGACGACCAGGCCGACGTCGGCGTCGGGGCCGTCGCGCAGCGCCTGGTTGGCGAGGATCTCGGCCGTGCAGCACACGATGGGCGCGCTCGCGTTGACCGCCGAGTCGCCGGTCATCATGCCGACGTTCGCGGACCCGAAGATCTCGACCAGCGCGAAGAACTTCTCGCTGACCAGCGCCTTGATCGGTGCGGTGTAGTACGAGCGCCGCCCCTGGGCCAGGGCCACGGCGTGCGCCGCGACGCCCGCGAGCGACTTGCCCGACCCCGTGGGCGTCGACAGGATCACGTGGCTGCCCGTGACCAGCTCGAGCAGCGCCTCCTCCTGGTGCGGGTACAGCGTCAGGCCCTGCTCCCCGGCCCACGTGGTGAACGCCTCGTAGAGCGCGTCGGGGTCCTGCGCGGCGTCCCCGGTGGGCAGGCGGTCGGCGAGCGTCTCGGGCATCCCGCGATCCTCGCACGGCCGGCAGACGTCAGGTCGCGTCCCACAGCAGCCGGTGGAACGCGACCCGGTCGGGGTCGGGCGGGAGCCCGTACGCGTCGTACACCGTGCCGGCGTACCCGGGGCCGTAGTTCCACTCGGTGCTCCACGCGGCGACCGCGAGGTCCGCCCAGCGGTCGGCGACGCCCAGGCGGCCGAGGTCGACGTGCGCAGCCCACCGGCCGTCGTCGCCGATCAGCGTGTTCGGTGCGCACGCGTCGCCGTGGCACACCACGAGCAGGTCGACGTCGGGGACGTCGCGCAGCCGGGCCCGCGCCTCGGCGACGGTGAGGTCGCGGTGCTCGGGCGACCACCCGGCCGGGGAGTCGCCCGCGTCGAGGTGCTCGAGGGCCCGGGCGACGCGCTCGGCGGTCGACCAGGAGAACGGGCAGTCGCCCACGGGCAGCGCGTCGTGCAGCGCGCGCAGGCCCTCGCCGATCGCCGCGGCCGCCACGGCGGGCCGGTCGGCCCACGGCGCCTCGACGGCGGACCGTCCCCGCAGCGCCGCCGTGACGAGCCACGCGCCCTCGTCGTCGGCGCCCTGCTCGAGCACCTGCGGCACGCTCGTCCACCGCGCCGCCCACGCGAGCCGCGCCGCCTCGGCGGCCAGGTCCAGCCCGGCGACGCCCGCGGGCGCCCACTTGACGTAGCGCTCGGCGCCGACGCGGAACGTCAGGCCGCCGAGCTGGTTCTCCCAGACCGGCTCGAGCCGGGCGCCGCCCGCGACCCGCTCGACGGCCGCGGGCACGGCGACGGGGCCGGTGGGTGCGCCGGCGAGGGCGCGCGGGGTCGTGTCGTCGGCAGGGGGCACGACGTCGATCGTGCCACCCGTCAGATGCCGAGCACGGCCTTCGCGATCGTGAAGTACACGACGAGCCCCGTGGTGTCGACGAACGTCGAGATGAACGGTGCCGACACGATCGCGGGGTCGATGCCGACGCGCTTGGCGAGCAGCGGCACGCTCGACCCGACGGTCGTCGCGAGCGTGCACACCGCGACCACGGTCAGCGCGAGCACGAGCCCGATCTGCGGTCCCGCGACGAGGATCGCGGGCCCCACGCCGACGGTCGCGAGCGTGACGCCCAGCAGCAGGCCGGTGAGCATCTCGCGGCCCACGACGCGCAGCGTGTCGGACGGGCGGACGTCGCCGACCGCGCTCGCGCGCACGACCGTCGTCGCGGCCTGCGAGCCGGCGTTGCCGCCCGTGCCGATGAGCAGCGGCACGAACAGCGCGAGCGCGACGACCTGCGACAGCTCGGCCTCGTAGAACGACTGCACGCCGACCGTGAGCGTGGCGGCCACGATGAGCAGCAGCAGCCACACCACGCGCGAGCGCACCAGCCCCAGCACCGACACCGACAGGTAGGGGCGGCGCAGCGGCTCGGACCCGCCGGTGCGCGCCGAGTCCTCGTCGTCCTCGGCCTCGAGCACGCGCATCGCGTCGTCGACCGTGAGGACGCCCACGAGGCGGTCCTCGGCGTCGACCACGGGCACGCCGACGAACCCGCCGTCGCGCACGACGTTCGCGGCGCGCTCGGCCGGGTCGGTCACGCGCACGGTCGTGGCGGGGGACGTCATGACGTCGTCGACGAGCGCGGAGGGGTCGCTGAGCACGAGGCGGCGCAGCGACACGACGCCCACGACGCGCCGACCGGCCGCGACGACGGGGACGACGTACACGGTCTCGGCGTCCTCGCCCGCGGCGCGGACGCGCGCGATGGTGTCGGCGACGGTCGTGCCGAGGGGGACCGAGACGACCTCGGGGGACATGCGACGGCCGGCGCTCTCCTCGGGGTGCCCGAGCAGCGCGGTCGTCGCGGCGCGCTCGGCGGCCGACAGCCCGGAGAGGAGGCGCCGGGCGACGCCCGCGGGCAGCTCGTCGAGCAGCGCGGCGCGGTCGTCGGGGTCGAGCGCGTCGAAGATCGCCGCGGCCTCGCCGGCGAGCGCGTCGACGAGCTCGACCTGCAGCGCCGGGTCGAGGTCCTCGAAGACCTCGACGGCGCGGTCCTTGCGCAGCAGCCGGAACGCCACGGCGCGCCGCGTGGGCCCCAGGCGGCCGAGCTCGTGGACGACGTCCGGCACGTCGAGCCGTTCGAGGTGCGCGCGCAGGTCGCGGAGCGCCGGCGTGTCGGTGTGCTCCGGCGTCGTGGCGGTGCGGTCGTCGGTCATGCCGCGCTCCTCCCGTGCGTCCGGTGGGTGGGGTCGGCCCGCAGGCCCGGGCCCTCTCGGGCGGGGGCTCGCGTGGCGCGGGCCCCTGGCAGGGTACGGGGCATGCGCGGACGCCGCCCGGGCGGGACCTACGCACCAGTAACTTACGGTTGCGTAGGTTAAGATCGTGGCGTGACGCAGCACCGCTCCGCACCCGTCGACCTCCCCGCCGCGTGGCCCGTCGGCGTCCCGCGCGACGTCGAGATCCCCGACGAGCCGCTCACCGCGACGCTCGACCGCGCCGTGCGCGAGCACCCCGACCGCGTCGCGGTCGACTTCCTCGGCGCGACCACCACCTACCGCGAGCTCGGCGAGCGCGTCGAGCTCGGCGCGCGCGTGCTGCACGGCCTCGGCGTCCGCGCGGGCGACCGCGTCGCGCTCGTGCTGCCCAACTGCACGTCGCACCTCGTCGCGTTCTGGTCCGTGCTGCGCCTCGGCGCCGTCGTCGTCGAGCACAACCCCACCTACACCGCCGACGAGCTCGCGCACCAGCTCGCCGACTCCGGCGCGACCGTCGCGCTCGTCTGGGAGCAGGCCGTGCCGCGCGTCCTGGAGGCGCAGGACCGCACCGCGCTGCGGCGCGTCGTCGCGGTCGACCTGTCCGCCGACCTGCCGCGTGCCGCGCGCGCCGCGCTGCGCCTGCCGCTGCCCGCCGCGCGCCGCACGCGCGACGCCATGCGCGGTCCCGTGCCGGCGGGCGTCCCGCACTGGCACCGCCTGCTGCGCACCGTGCCCGCGTGGATCGCGGCCGAGGGCCACGACGAGCCGCGCCCCGAGGACGTCGCGCTGCTGCAGTACACCGGCGGCACCACCGGCACGCCCAAGGCCGCCGTGCTGACGCACCGCAACCTGCTCGCCAACACCATCCAGGGCCAGGCGTGGACGCAGGCCGAGAACGGCACCGAGGTCGTCTACGGCGTCCTGCCGTTCTTCCACGCGTTCGGTCTCACGCTCTGCCTCACGTACTCGGTGCGCATCGCGGCCACGCTCGTCGTGCTCCCGAACTTCGACCCCGCGCGCGTGCTGGCCGCGCAGCGCCGCCGGCCCGGCACGTTCCTGCCCGCGGTGCCGCCCATGCTCGACCGGCTCGCGGCCGCCGCCGAGGAGTCCGGCGCCGACCTCACGTCGTTCCGGTACGCGATCAGCGGCGCCATGGCGCTGCCGCGCGAGACCGCCGAGCGCTGGGAGCGCGTCACGGGCGGCCTCGTCGTCGAGGGCTACGGCATGACCGAGACCTCGCCCGTCGCGCTCGGCAGCCCCCTGACGCAGGACCGCCGCCCCGGTGCGCTCGGCCTGCCGTTCCCCTCGACGCGCATCCGCGTGGTCGACCAGGAGGACCCGACGCGCGAGGTCGCGCCCGGCGAGCAGGGCGAGCTGCTCATCTCCGGCCCGCAGGTGTTCGCCGGCTACTGGCAGCGCCCCGAGGAGACGGCCGAGCAGCTGCTGCCCGACGGCTGGCTGCGCACCGGTGACGTCGTGCGCGTCGACGACGACGGCATGGTCGTCCTCGTCGACCGCATGAAGGAGATGATCGTCACCGGCGGGTTCAAGGTGTACCCGTCGCAGGTCGAGGACCACCTGCGCGGCATGCCCGGCATCCTCGACGTCGCGGTCGTCGGCGAGCCCGCGGGCGACCTCGGCGAGCGGGTCGTCGCGGCGATCGTGCTCGACGGCGACGTGCCCGGCGTCGACCTCGCGGCCGTGCGCGCGTGGTGCGAGACGCGCCTGGCCCGGTACGCGCTGCCGCGCCGGCTCGTCGTGCTGCCCGACCTGCCGCGCTCGCAGGTCGGCAAGGTGCTGCGCCGCGTCGTGCGGGACAACCTCCACACCCACGCCTGACACGGGCGGGCCCGCCCGACGCCGTACCGTGTGCGCGTGAGCGTGAACGACGAGCAGCCCCTGGTGGAGATGTGGACCGACGGCGCCTGCAAGGGCAACCCCGGCGTCGGGGGGTGGGGCGCCTGGATGCGCTTCGGCGACCAGGAGAAGGAGCTCTTCGGCGGTGAGGCCGCGACGACCAACAACCGCATGGAGCTCACGGCCGTCATCGAGGGGCTGCGCGCGCTGCGCCGGCCCTGCCGCGTGACGCTGCACGTCGACTCGACGTACGTGATGAACGGGCTCACCAAGTGGCTGCCGGGCTGGAAGCGCAACGGCTGGCTCACGGGGGAGAAGAAGCCCGTGAAGAACAAGGAGCTGTGGCAGGCCCTCGACGAGGAGGTCGCGCGGCACCACGTCACGTGGGTCTGGGTGAAGGGCCACGCGGGCGACCCCGGCAACGAGCGTGCCGACGCGCTCGCGAACCAGGGCGTCGCGCAGGTGCGCGCGGGCGTCGTCTGACGGCTCCGGGGCGACTTCGCGCGCGTCGTCGCGCGCCTGGAAGTTGATCGTTACACGTGCCAGGCTGGGCGCCGTGAGCACCGCCGCCACCACCGCGCCCGTGACCCTGTTCCCGCTGCACGCCGTCCGCCTGGCCGACGGCCCGTTCGCCGCCGCGCAGCGCACCGACCTCGCGTACGTCCTGGGCCTCGACCCGGACCGGCTGCTCGCGCCCTTCCGCCGCGAGGCGGGACTGCCGCCGGTCGCCGAGCCGTACGGCAGCTGGGAGTCCATCGGGCTCGACGGTCACATCGGGGGGCACGCGCTGTCCGCGGCGTCGCTGCTGTGGGCCGTGACGGGCGACGACCGCGCCGCGGACCTGGCTCGCGCGCTCGTCGACGGGTTCGGGGTCTGCCAGGACGCGCTCGGCACGGGGTACGTCGGGGGAGTGCCCGGCGGGGTCGCGCTGTGGGAGTCGGTCGCGTCGGGCGGCGCCGAGGCGGGCACGTTCGACCTCGGCGGCGCGTGGGTGCCCTGGTACAACGTGCACAAGACGTACGCGGGCCTGGTCGACGCCGCCCGGCACGCACACGCCGACGTCGCGGTCCGCGCGCTCGCCGTCGCCGTGCGCCTCGCCGACTGGGGCGTCGCGCTGTCCGAGCGCCTCGACGACGCCGCGTTCGCGCGCATGCTGCGCACCGAGTTCGGCGGCATGTGCGAGGCGTACGCCGACCTCGCCGAGCTCACGGGCGACGCGCGCTACGCGGCCCTCGCGCGGCGGTTCGCCGACGAGGAGCTGCTCGCACCGCTGCGCGCGGGGCGCGACGCGCTCGACGGGCTGCACGCCAACACGCAGATCGCCAAGGTCGTCGGCTGGCCCGCGATCGGCGAGGCCGACGCGGCCGCCGCGTTCGTGCGGACCGTGCTCGACCGCCGCACGCTCGTGTTCGGCGGCAACTCGGTGTCCGAGCACTTCACGCCCGACGCGGCCGCGCACGTCACGCACCGCGAGGGCCCCGAGTCGTGCAACACCGCGAACCTGCTCGAGGTCGAACGGCGGCTCTACGCGCTCACGGGCGACACGACCCTGCTCGACGCGGCCGAACGCCAGCTCGTCAACCACGTGCTGTCCGCGCAGCACCCCGACGGCGGGTTCGTGTACTTCACGTCCGCGCGCCCGGGCCACTACCGCGTGTACTCGACGCGCGACGACTGCATGTGGTGCTGCGTCGGCACGGCGATGGAGACGTACGCGCGGCTCGGCGAGCTCGCGTTCGCGCACGCCGGCGACGACCTGCTCGTCAACCTGCCGGTGCCCTCGACGCTCGACTGGGCCGAGCGCGGCGTGCGCGTGCGCCTCGCGTCGACGTACCCGGCGCCCGCACGCGTCACCGACGTCGCGCTCACGGTCGACGTCGACGCACCCACCGACCTCGCGGTGCACGTGCGCCGGCCCGCGTGGGCGCTCGACGACGTGGAGCTCACGCTCGACGGCGAGCCCGTCGGCGGTCGTGGCGAGCGCGCCGGCCACGTCACGGTGCGCCGCACGTGGCACGGCGGCGAGACGCTCGTGTGGCGGCTGGTCGCCGGCGCGGCGGCCGAGCGGCTGCCGGGCGACGACGGGTGGGTCGCGCTGCGCTGGGGCCCGCACGCGCTCGCGGTCCGCGGCGACGCCGACGACCTCGTGGGTCTGCGCGCCGACGACGCGCGCATGGGCCACGTCGCACACGGCCCGCTGCGCCCGCTGTCCGCGGCGCCGCTGCTCGTCGGCTCCGACGCCGACCTCGCGGCCGCGCTGCGCCCCGCCGACGACGGCACGTTCGTGCTCGACCGCGGCGCCGACGACCCGCTCGTGCTCGAGCCGTTCGCGACCCTGCACGACGCGCGCTACACGCTCTACCTGCCGGTCGTGCCGACCGCCGCCGCCGTGCCCGCGCGCCGCGCCGCGCTCGCGGCCGCCGACGACGCGCAGCTCGGCCTCGCGGCCCGCACGGTCGACGCGGTCGCGTGCGGCGAGCAGCAGCCCGAGACCGACCACCGGTACGCCGGCACCGGCACGTGGACCGGCGCGACCGACGACGGACGGCACTGGCGCGCGACGCGCGAGCGGTTCTCCTACCGGCTGGCCGACCCCGAGGGCCGCGGCGCGGTGCTGCGCGTGACGTACCTCGCGCAGCCGGGCGTCGCGCGCGTGCTCGTCGACGGCGTGGAGGTCGGCACGCTCGAGGTCGCGGACTCCGCCGCGGGCACGCGCACGGTGGACCTTCCGCTGGCCGCGGTCGTCGCCGCGGGGGTCGACGAGCACGTGGCCCTCGATGCTCGTGAGGTCGCGTTCGTCACCGACGGCCCGACGCCGAGCCCGCCGGTCGTCGCCGTCCACCTGCTGACCGGAGCCCCCTGAGCCGTCGACCACCCGATCGGCGCCTCCAGCGACCCGCGACCGCCGACCGCGGGGTTCGGCCGTTCTGGCGGACCCGGAAGTGGCAGAACCCCGCGTTCGACGGTTGTGCACGGTCTAGGACGGTGCCTCGGTTCCGGCACCCGCGGTCGGTGCCGCCGACGCCCCCGACGACCACTCGTCGAACGCGGGGTTCTGCCGGTCTCGCGGGCCGTGGAACGGCGTAACCCCGCACTCGGCGGTGGTGGTGATGTCAGTGGAGGGGGATGTCCGGTGAGGGGAGGACGGGTGGTGTCAGGGTAGGTCGATGGCCGGTGACGGGTGCGCCGGCGTCGGCGCGAGCAGTGACGCCGCCGCCAGGAGCCGCGCGCGCAGCGCGTTGCCGCGTGCGGCGTAGCCGCGCTGCCGGCGCACGTACTCGGCCTTGCCGTCGGGGGTCTCGATCGCGACGGGCTCGAGCCCGTACGTCGTCACGTCGTACGGGTTGGCCTGCATGTCCGTGGTGCGGACCTCGCGCGCGAGGTCGAAGCAGTCGAGCAGCAGCTCACCAAGCGCGAGCGGCCCGAGCTCGAGCGCCCACTTGTACAGGTCTCATCTGTAGTGGACGCGCCGAAAGCTGTTCTGGCGGTACGGTCGCGATTTACGCAGCAGATCCAGATAGCCTCTTGCTGCGCTCGACAGGTAACGAAGCACGGGAGGCATGGACGAATGCCCGTTATCGGCCAGGTGCCGTGGCACCAGCTAGACCAGCCATCGTTCGACCGTATCGTTGAGGCGCTCTTGGTGCGGTACCACCAGGAGCGGGGCGAGCATGCGGACGCGCTCGATGGGCGAGGTGGCGATGGTGGGCGTGATGTCGACGTGCATGTCGGTCCCGATCTCGAAGAGCTTGACACGATCTACCAGCTGAAATTTTTCCCCGAGGGGTTCTCAGGCGACCACGGCAAGTCGCGGCGTCCGCAAATCAAGAAGTCCTTTGAGAAGGCGATAAAGGATCGGCCGCGTCGGTGGGTTCTTGTGATTCCGCGAAACGCCACGCCAAAGGAGCGGCAATGGGTGCGGGCCCTAGCTCAAAAAAGGAAGGTCGAAGTCGCAGTCTGGGGCAGGGCAAAGCTTGACGCTGAATTGGCGGCGCGACCGGATCTGCTGGCTGCGGCCACTCGTGATGCGCTCGTCGACGTGATGCGAATAATGGGGCAGGAGAAGGCGGCGCTCACGGGCCCCGGTGACCTCGCTGAACGACTCCGCGATTTGCATTCGGTGGCGAATGGGCGCAGCGCATTTTGGGGAAGTGAGTTCAGTGTCGGTGCGGACGGCGGCGTGGTCGAGACGTTGATAGCCAAGCGCCCGGATGCGCACCTGCGCGAGCCGATAGTTCATACGTTCAACGTATTTGGCGACCGTCTCGGTCAGGACGAACGCACCGCGTTGCAACTCGTTGCGCAGTACGGGATCGGTTCGGTTGCTCTGCCGCCTGACGCGATTAGCGACATGAAAACTACGGGTCCCGAGTGGGCTCCTCGCCCGGGCGCAGGCGACATCATCGAGCTGGGTGGGCGTCCGCGGCTGCACGACCCCGTGGTCGTGCGAACGGTGGACGAAGACAAGGTAACTATTCGGTCCGTCCGTGGCTGGGTTGAGGACGTTGGTGAAGGCGGCGTTGGCCGCGGCGTCGTCCTCGAGTGCTCAGGTGGGCTGGGCGTCACGTTGTTGCTTAACAGGGGCGACTCGGCCGCGACCCTAAACGTCACCCAGGCGATGTCGGGTGAGAACGCGCAAGACGCGCTTCAGGCGATTGAGTTAGTCGAGTCAATTCCTACCGCCACAGGGTTCGAGGTCCTGCGTGGAAGTTCGGTATTGATCAGCCTTCGAACAGGACCCGATGTCGGTCCAGTCGTTGCGTCCGCTCCGGCGTATGAGCGGCAACTGATCGAAGACCTGGCGGTGATCGCCGCCTACTCGCGTATGCCGTTCGACGTTCCCGACAGCCTCACCACTCATGCGCGATGCGAGATCCGCCGGCTTCGCCTCATCCTCGATGGGCGAGCGATCCTGGAGCCGGCGTTTGGTCGTCTGACGACTACCTTGCGCAAGGACATCCCGGAGCGCTTGCGGGACAGTCTTGGTGGAGAATTCGCCATCGCGATAACCGCCAGCATTTCGTACGACGTGATGGGTCAAGCAATTCAGGTGAAAGACGCCGTCGTGTACCACCCGCGTGCGCATGGAGAGTATCTGAATCCCACCGACGAGAAGGCGCCGAGTCAAATGGTGATCCGGGGGGTTGACGATAGCCCGTTCTGGGTATACGCGCCGGGACGCCTTCCGGATGGTGAGCGGTCGCAGCTCTCGACGCTCGACATCCCAGGTTTCACCGAACCGCCGTTACCTGCGTACGTCGGAAATAATGCGACGGTGGTGTCTTTGAGCCATTAATCAAGCGAGTGCCTCGTCCGTCGCTTCTCCAGGGGGCCGATGGGGTGGGTGATTATGAGCGGGGGCAGACTGGCCCCACCTTCTGACTTAACCAGCGATGCGTTGTTGACGCGGTGAGTCGACGGGTCGTCTTCATGGAGGGTGCTCCATCCAACGGAGCGTCTCCGGCCGCTTCTTCCACGGGCACAGGCCTGAAGGTCGTGGGTGCAGGTCCGCCGACACCATCACGCGCGGGTAAGCCTAGAGCTAGGCGAACGGCGCGAGCTGGCAGACGTCGAGAATCCGGTGCCGAAGCGTGTTGGACCGTACGGCGTAGTCGCGCTGCCGACGCACGTACTCCGCCTTGCCTTCGATGGTCTCGATCTTGATCGGCGCCAGGCCGTACGTCGTGAAGTTGTACGGGGACGCTGCCATGTCGGTGTGGCGGATCTCTATCGCGAGCTCGAAGCAGTCGAGCAGTAGATCTCCGGGTACGAGAGGGCCGAGCTTCAAGGCCCACTTGTAGCAGTCCATCGCCGCATGGAGGCAGCCGGGCTGCTCGTATAGCAACTGGTTCTCGCGGGTCAGCGGAGGTGGCTCAGCAGTCTCTGGAGTGCCTGCAACGTGATCCAAGACGCCCATCGTCGCGTGCAGGCAGCCGGGCTGCTCCGTGGCGGTCTGGGTCTCGCGCGTCGGGGTCAGCGTGTTGCGGCCGACGGCCTCGGGCGTGAAGAACCGGAACGCGTCGACGTGCGTGCACCGGATCCGGTGCGCCTCGACCACCGCGTCGGTGCCGGCCTCGCCGAGCCGCAGCGGCAACGCGTGCCGGTGCTCGCCCGCGCGCTCGCGGTAGACCATCGCCCACTCGTGCAGCCCGAAGCACCCGGTCGCGGCCGGCCGTCCCGCTGTCGCCGCGAGCAGGCCAACGACGAACCGCACGGTGTCGCCGCGCGCCGCGGCGAACGCGTCGACGTCGAGCGTGACCGTGCCGTCGTCGGCCGTGCGGTACCAGCGCCACGCGCCGTGCGGCGCCGGGCCGTCCGGTCCCGGTGCCAGGGCCACGCCCGCACCGGGGTGCCAGCGCCGCAGCTGCCCCGGCGTGGCCGGGTAGTACTCGAACAGGAAGTCCTCGACGGCGTGCTTCTCGTGGCGCGAGCGGCGCGCGCGGTGCCCGGCCGTCGCGGCGTCCGCGCGCGCGGCGTGCGCGTCGACGAGCGACGACCACGCGGCCGCGTCGAGCACGGCGGGCGCGGCGGGGGCGGGGGAGGGCACGGCACCAGGGTAGGTCGCGAGCCGTTGCCGACCGTCGCCCGGCCCGCGAGGATGGCTCCCGTGCGCGAGCTGCTGCGGTCCCTGCCCGCCCTGGCGGGCACGCCCCTGCCGTTCGACCCGGGCGCGGCGCCCGACGACCCGCTCGACCTCTTCACGGAGTGGTTCGCGGCCGCGGTCGACGCGGGCGCGCCTGAGCCGCACGCCGCGACCCTCGCCACCGCCGACGCCGCCGGCCGCCCGTCCGCGCGCGTGCTCATCCTCAAGGACGTCGGCCCCGACGGGTTCGCGTTCGCGACCGACGCGCGCAGCGCCAAGGCCGCCGACCTCGCGGCCAACCCGCGGGCCGCGCTGGGGTTCTGGTGGCCGGCGGTCGTGCGGCAGGTGCGAGTCACGGGTGCCGCCCGGCACCTCGGCGTTGACGCGTCGGCGGCCGACTACCTCGCGCGCTCGCCCGCGTCGCGCGCGGCCGCGGCCGGCGTGCGCCCGGGCGAGCCGCTGGGCTCGCTCGACGAGCTGCGCGCCGCCATGACCGCCGCCCGCGAGCGCGTCGACGCCGACCCGGGGTTCGTCCTGCCGTCGTGGCAGGCCTGGCTCGTCGTGCCCGACGAGGTCGAGTTCTGGCAGGGCAGCGCCGACCGCGCGCACGAGCGACTCGTCTACCGCCGCGACGACGCGGGCTGGACCCACCGCCTCGTGTGGCCGTGACGCCTGCCGCCCCGGCCCGGCGGTGACCCCGGTCACGTGGCCCGCGGTGCTAGCCTCGGCCGCATGACGACGCCCGGTGAGCTCCTCACCGCCGCGTGTCGTCCCTGTCGTCGCTGTCGCTGAGGGCTCTCCTCACCGACCGGACCGCTCCGGTCCCGCGCGCCCGCCTCCCGGCCGCGCCGCGCTCGTTCGTCGAGCGTCACCCCCCGCCCGGGGGCACTCTGGTCCCGGGCCCCCGCCCCGGCGTCGACCACCGGCGCCGCCCTCCGAAAGGTCCCCCCATGTCCCGCACGCCCCGTCGCCTGCTCGCCGCCTCCGTCCTGCTCGCCGTGGGGGCGCTCGCGGCCTGCTCCTCCGGTGACGCCCCGGGCGGCGGTGCGTCCGCGTCGGCCGGGGGCGACGTGCTGCGCGTCGGCACCGAGGGCACGTACTCGCCGTTCACGTTCCACGACGCGAGCGGCGAGCTCACGGGCTACGACGTCGAGGTGATCACGGCGGTCGCCGACGAGCTCGGCATGCAGGTCGAGTTCTCCGAGACCACGTGGGACTCGATCTTCGCGGGCCTCGAGGCGAAGCGGTACGACGTCGTCGCCAACCAGGTGACGATCAACGACGAGCGCAAGGCGAAGTACGACCTCTCCGCGCCGTACACGGTGTCGACGGGCGTCGCCGTGGTGGCTGCCGACGACACGAGCATCACGTCCCTCGCCGACGTGAGCGGCAAGACCGCTGCGCAGTCCGCGACGTCGAACTGGTCGCAGGTCGCGCGGGACGCCGGTGCGCAGGTCGAGTCGGTCGAGGGCCTCACGCAGGCCATGGCGCTGCTCGAGCAGGGGCGCATCGACGTCACGTTCAACGACGACCTCGCGGTGCTCGACTACCTCAAGACCTCGGGCGACGACTCGGTCAAGATCGCGTTCGAGACCGGCGACACGGTCGAGCAGGCGTTCGCGCTGCGCAAGGGCTCCGACCTGACCCCGAAGATCGACGAGGCGCTCGCGACGCTCCGTGCCGACGGCACGCTCGCGACGATCTCCGAGAAGTGGTTCGGCCAGGACGTCTCGCAGTGACGCCGCACGAGCCGGCGGCGGCGCGGGAGGGGGAGCGGGTGCGGTGACCTCGGACACCTGGGACCTCGTGCTGTCGTCGATCGGGCCGCTGCTGTCGGGTGCGATCCGCGGCACGATCCCGCTCACGCTGATCTCGTTCGCCGTCGGCCTCGTGCTGGCGCTGCTCGTCGCGCTCGCGCGGCTGTCGCGGCGGCGCGTCGTGTCGGCCCTGGCCCGCGCGTACGTGTCGGTGATCCGCGGCACGCCGCTGCTCGTGCAGCTGTTCATCATCTTCTACGCGCTGCCGTCGCTGGGCATCGTCATCGACCCGTTCCCGTCGGCGGTCGTCGCGTTCTCGCTGAATGTCGGCGGGTACGCCGCGGAGATCATCCGCGCCGCGATCCTCTCGGTGCCCAAGGGGCAGTGGGAGGCCGCCGCGACCATCGGCCTGGACCACACCCTGACGCTGCGACGCGTGGTGCTGCCGCAGGCCGTGCGCGTCGCGGTCCCGCCGCTGTCCAACACGTTCATCTCGCTGGTCAAGGACACGTCGCTGGCCTCGACGATCATGGTGACCGAGCTGCTGCGCAAGGCGCAGGAGATCGCGGCGCCGACGTACGAGTTCATGGCGCTGTACTCGCTGGCCGCGGTGATCTACTGGCTCATCTGCCTGGTGCTGTCGAGCGCGCAGGCCCGCCTCGAGCGCCGGCTCGACCGGTTCGTGGCGCGATGAGCCGCGCGAGGGAGGAGGACGCCGTGACGGACGGCACCGGCAGCACCGGGGCGACGGGGGACGCGCGCCCCCTGGTCGAGGTGCGGGGGCTCACCAAGTCCTTCGGGGACCTGCACGTGCTGCGCGGCATCGACCTCACGGTCGCGCGCGGCAGCGTGACCGTGCTCATCGGCCCCTCGGGGTCCGGCAAGACGACGCTGCTGCGCTGCCTCAACTCGCTCGAGGTGCCCGAGGCCGGCACGGTCCGGGTCGACGACGTCGAGGTCGACATGGCGGCGCGCCCGACGCCCGCGCTGCTGCGTCGCCTGCGCGCGACGTCCGGCATGGTGTTCCAGTCGCACCAGCTGTTCCCGCACCGCACCGCGCTGCAGAACGTCACCGAGGGGCCGGTCTACGCCCAACGTCGCCCGCGCGCGCAGGTCGAGGCGGAGGCGACGGCGCTGCTCGCGAAGGTGGGGCTCGCCGACAAGGCGGGCGCCTACCCGCACGAGCTGTCGGGCGGTCAGCAGCAGCGCGTGGGGATCGCCCGCGCGCTCGCGCTGCGGCCGCGGCTCCTG
Organism: Cellulomonas sp. HD19AZ1; assembly: GCF_004535805.1. NCBI lineage: Bacteria > Bacillati > Actinomycetota > Actinomycetes > Micrococcales > Cellulomonadaceae > Cellulomonas > Cellulomonas sp. HD19AZ1. Next base: position 472,286 of record NZ_SPHX01000002.1, on the reverse strand, counting down.
CTGTTCGACGAGCCGACGTCGGCGCTCGACCCCGAGACCGTCGGCGAGGTGCTGTCGGTCATGCGCGACCTCGCGGCCGAGGGCTGGACGATGGTCGTCGTGACGCACGAGATCCGGTTCGCGCGGCAGGTCGCCGACCACGTGATGTTCATGGACGGCGGCGTCGTCGTGGAGGAGGGGCGGCCCGGCGACGTGCTGGGCGACCCGCGCCAGGAGCGCACGCGCCGGTTCCTGCAGCGGATCCTCGACCCGCTCTGAGGGGTCGGCGCGCAGGGGTCAGCGGGTGGCGCCGTCCGCGGCCGGCGCGGCGTCCCGGCGCGGCGGCAGCGCGTCGGGCGCGACGTCGGCCGCGCGGGTCGACACGACGTGCAGCAGGCGCTCGAGCGGCCCGCGGCCCAGCGTCGCGTGCCACAGCCAGCACGCGCCGACGGTGACCAGCAGGAACGCGCACCACCCGGCCGTCGTCGGCTGCCACACCACGTCGTCGCCCAGCAGCGTGAGCGCGACCAGCTGGCCCGTGTAGGCCGTGAGCGCGAGCGCCCCGGTCGCGCTCAGCGGTGCGAGCGCGCGCGGCCACCGCAGCCCGACCGCGAGGCACGCGGCGAGCACGAGCAGCCCGACGCCGGTGTTGCCCGCGACCTCGAAGGACGTCGAGGCGTGCGGCTCCGCGGTCGTGAGCTCGGTGACGCGACCCAGCGCGAGGCGCGCCGCCCACGCACCGCCGTGCCCGACGACGACGAGCCCCGCACCCCACGCCGCGAGCCACGCGTGCGTGCGCGCCGACCGCAGGTCGCTGCGCCCCACGGCGAGCCCGACCAGCACGTACGCGACCCACACGACGGCGGGGTAGTAGTGGCCGAGCAGCACCGTCAGCAGGTCGAGCGGACGCTCGTCGACGATCGTGACGTGCCGGACGAGCAGCAGCCGCAGCACGGGCCCGACGACCGCGACGGCGACCGCGGCCGCGACGAGCGCCCACCGTGGCCAGCGCAGCACCACGGCCCCGGCCACGAACAGCGCGCCGTAGACGACGAGGATCACGACGACCGGCGTCTCCAGCAGCACGAGGACCGTGCCGAGCACCACGAGCAGCGCCGCGCGCACCAGGACCCGCAGCCGCGCCTGCACCAGGCGCGTGCCGTCCACGGGTCGGTCGCCGCCCGACAGCAGCGCGAGCCCGACGCCCGCGAGCAGCACGAACAGCGCAGACGGGCGCCCGTCGGCGAGCTGCGACCAGCCGCCCGGCGGCGTCGTGCGCCACGCGTCGTCGGGGCCCACGTGGGCCGTGACCATGCCCAGCACCGCGAGCCCCCTGGCGGTGTCCACCCCGACGATGCGTCGCACCCGCGCAGCCTATGCGGACGGCGCCGGTGCGCCCGCGAGCGGTGCCGTCGACGGCGCGCGCGACCGGGTGAGCCCTTCTCAGCATGTGAGTCGATCGGTCCCGCGTTGTGGTTACCGGCCGGAAGGCGCGCCTACAGTGCCCTGGTGACCACCCGCACCCCCGACGTCTACACGCACGGCCACCACGAGAGCGTGCTGCGCTCGCACCGCTGGCGCACGGCCGAGAACTCGGCCGGCTACCTGCTGCCCGCGCTCGCCCCGGGCCAGCGCGTGCTCGACGTGGGCTGCGGCCCCGGCACCGTCACGGTGGACCTCGCGTCGCGCGTCGCCCCCGGCGAGGTGATCGGCGTCGACCGCTCGGCGAAGGTCCTCGAGGCGGCCGTCGAGCACGCGCAGGAGGCCGGCGCCGACAACGTCACGTTCCAGGTCGGCGACGCGTACGCGCTCGACTTCCCGGACGACTCGTTCGACGTCGTGCACGCGCACCAGGTGCTCCAGCACCTCACCGACCCCGTCGCCGCGCTGCGCGAGATGCGCCGCGTCACGCGCCCCGGCGGCGTCGTCGCCGTGCGCGACGCCGACTACGCGGCCATGACCTGGTACCCCGAGCACCACGGGCTCGACGAGTGGCAGGCGCTCTACCACGAGGTCACCGAGGCCAACGGCGCCGAGGCCGACGCGGGCCGCCGCCTGCTGTCGTGGGTGCGCGACGCGGGCTTCGACCCCGCGGGCATCGCGCCCGGCGCGGGCATCTGGTGCTACGCGACGCCCGAGGACCGCGCCTGGTGGGCCGGGCTGTGGGCCGACCGCTGCGTCGCGTCGAACTTCGCCGTGCAGGCCATGGCGCACAAGCTCGCCGACGAGGTCGGCCTCGAGCTGCTCGCCGACGCGTGGCGCGAGTGGGGCCAGTCCCTCGACGGCTGGTTCGCGGTCCCGCACGGCGAGGTGCTCGCGCGCGTCTGACCTAGGGTGGGCCCGTGCGCATCGCCAGGTTCACCACCGGTTCCGACCCCCGCTACGCGCTCGTCGAGGGCGAGCCCGGCCGTGAGGAGCTCGTCGTCATCACGGGCGACCCGATCTACACGCCCGTGCAGCCCACGGGCGAGCGGGTCCGCCTCGACGACGACGGCGTGCGGCTGCTCGCGCCCGTGATCCCGCGGTCCAAGATCGTCGGCGTCGGGCGCAACTACGCCGACCACGCGGCCGAGCACGGCAACGACGTGCCGACGCAGCCGCTGCTGTTCCTCAAGCCCAACACCTCGGTGATCGGCCCCGACGACCCGATCGTGCTCCCGGACTGGACCGAGCACGTCGAGCACGAGGCCGAGCTCGCGGTCGTCATCGGCAAGGTCACCAAGGACGTCCCGCCGGAGCGCGCCCTGCAGCACGTGTTCGGCTACACGGTCGCCAACGACGTCACGGCGCGCGACGTGCAGCGCTCCGACGCGCAGTGGACGCGCGGCAAGGGCTTCGACTCGTCGTGCCCGCTCGGCCCGTGGGTCGTGCCCGGCCTCGAGGTCGACGACCTCGCGGTGAGCGCGCGCGTCAACGGCGAGACGCGCCAGGACGGTCGCACGTCGCAGATGGTGTTCGACGTCGCGTACCTCGTGTCCTACGCGTCCGAGGTGTTCACGCTGCTGCCGGGCGACGTCATCCTCACCGGCACGCCCGCGGGCGTCGGCCGCATCGACCACCGCGACGTCGTCGAGGTCGAGGTCGAGGAGATCGGCGTGCTGCGCAACCCGGTGCTGCGCCGCACGCCCTGACGCCGGAGACCCGACGACCCCGCCGGGCTCAGGCCGGACGCGTGTCGGTCCCCGGCGGGGTGCCCGTCGCGCCCTCCGCACCCAGGTCCCGGACCTCGGCGCGCAGCCGCCCCATGCGCGCGTCGAGCTCGGCGCCCGTCACCGCGGCGTCGAGCAGCTCGGTGCGCAGGTCCTCGGGCAGCGCGCCGTGGTACTTGTACGACAGCTTGTGCTCGACGCTCGCCCAGAAGTCCATCGCGATGGTGCGGATCTGCACCTCGACGGGCACGTGCTCGGTGCGGTCCGACAGGAACACCGGGATCCGCACGATGAGGTGCAGCGACCGGTAGCCGTTGGCCTTCGGCTCCGCTATGTAGTCCTTGCGCCGCACGACCTCGACGTCGGGCTGCGACGCGAGCATGTCCGCGACCCAGTACGCGTCGGACACGAAGCTGCACGTGATGCGGATGCCCGCGATGTCGAGGATGCGCTCGCGGATCGTCTCCGGGTCGGCCGCGCAGCCGTAGCGCGTCGTCTTCTCCAGGATCGAGTCGATCGACTTCAGGCGTGACGTCACGTGCTCGATCGGGTTGTGGTCGTGCGTCTGGCGGAACTCCGAGCGCAGGATCCGGATCTTGGTGAGCATCTCCTCGATGCCGAACTCGTAGCCCATGCGGAACCGGGCGAGCTCGCGCTGCGCGTCGCGCACCGTCGTGATGACCCCGGTGCCGAGCCCCGGCTCGAGGTGGGTCGCCATCTGGTCCCGCACGGTCTGGACCAGACCTCCCGGCGTCGCGTCGGTCTGCTGCGTGGAGGTCGTCCCCGGTGCCATGCCCAGCCCAACGTCCGTGCACGTCGTCGCGTTCCGCGCTCGGTAGGCTGACGTCGATCCCACCGCCGCCAGACCCGAGGTGTCCCGTGCTCGCCAGCACCCCCGTGCGCGTCCGTTTCTGCCCGTCCCCGACCGGCACGCCCCACGTCGGCCTCATCCGGACGGCGCTGTTCAACTGGGCGTACGCCCGCCACGTGGGCGGCACGTTCGTCTTCCGCATCGAGGACACCGACCCGGCGCGCGACTCGCAGGAGTCGTACGAGCAGCTGCTCGACGCGCTGCGCTGGCTCGGCATGGACTGGGACGAGGGCGTCGAGGTCGGCGGCCCGCACGAGCCGTACCGGCAGTCGCAGCGCTACGACCTGTACCGCGACGTCGTGCGCCGCCTGCTCGAGGGCGGCTACGCGTACGAGTCGTTCTCGACGCCCGAGGAGGTCGAGGCCCGGCACCGCGCCGCGGGCCGCGACCCCAAGCTCGGGTACGACGGCTTCGACCGCGACCTCACCGACGAGCAGAAGGCCGCCTACCGCGCCGAGGGCCGCGAGGCCGTCGTGCGGATGCGCATGCCCGACGAGGACGTGACGTTCACCGACCTCGTGCGCGGCGACGTCACGTTCAAGGCCGGCTCCGTGCCGGACTACGTGATCGTCCGCGGCAACGGGCACCCGCTGTACACGCTGGTCAACCCGGTCGACGACGCGCTCATGGGCATCACGCACGTGCTGCGCGGCGAGGACCTGCTGTCGTCGACCCCGCGGCAGGTCGTGCTGTACCGCGCGCTGCTCGAGCTGGGCGTCGCGACGGTGATGCCGCAGTTCGGCCACCTGCCGTACGTCATGGGCGAGGGCAACAAGAAGCTCTCGAAGCGCGACCCCGAGTCCAACCTCTTCCTGCACCGCGAGCGCGGCTTCACGCCCGAGGGCCTGCTGAACTACCTCGCGCTGCTCGGCTGGTCCATCGCACCCGACCGCGACATCTTCTCGGTCGCCGAGATGGTCGAGAAGTTCGACGTCGCCGACGTCAACCCGAACCCGGCGCGGTTCGACCTCAAGAAGGCCGAGGCGATCAACGCCGCGCACGTGCGCCTGCTCGCGCCCGAGGACTTCCGCGACCGGCTCGTGCCGTACCTGCACGCCGCCGGCCTGGTGCCCGCCGACTCCTACGCGGACCTCGCGCCCGAGCACCGCGCGCTGCTCGACGCGGGCGCGCCGCTCGTGCAGGAGCGCATGACGCTGCTGGGCGAGGCCGTCGGCATGCTCGGCTTCCTGTTCGTGGCGGACGACGCGGTCGAGGTCGTCGAGGACGCGCGCGCCGCGCTGCGCCCCGAGGCCGCCGACGTGCTCGACGCCGCCGCGCGCGTGCTGGGCGACCTGCCCGCGGACGGGTTCACCACCGAGGCCACGCAGACCGCGCTGGCCGCCGCGCTCGTGGCCCCGGCCGAGGAGGGCGGGCTCGGCATCAAGGCGCGGTTCGCCTACACGCCGCTGCGCGTCGCCCTCACCGGACGTCGCGTGTCGCCGCCGCTGTTCGAGTCGATGGAGATTCTCGGCAAGGACGCGACGCTCGCGCGGCTCGCACGCCTGCGCGCGAGCCTGTGAGCCGCGTCGACGGGGTCCTGCTCGACGTCGACGACACGCTTGTGGCGACGCGTGACGCGTTCCGCGGCGCGCTCGCGGCGGTGCTCGACCGGTACGCGCCCGGCGCCGACCTCGACGCCGCGCTCGCGCTGTGGCGCGCCGACCCGGGCGGTCACTACCGCGCGTACACGCGCGGCGAGCAGACGTTCCGGCAGCAGCGCATGACGCGCGCCAACGAGCTGCACGCGGCCGTCGGCGGCCCGGTGCTCGACGACGCGGCCTACGACGCGTGGGACGCGGTGTTCGACGCCGCGTTCGCCGACGGCTGGGCCGCGCACGACGACGCCGTCCCCGCGCTCGACGCGCTGCTGGCCGCCGGTGTGCGCGTGGGCGCGCTGACCAACGCGCGCGTCGGCTACCAGACCGACAAGCTCACGCGCGCCGGGCTGGCGGACCGCATCGAGGTGCTCGTGGGCGTCGACACGCTCGGCGTCGGCAAGCCCGACCCGCGCGTCTTCCTCAAGGGCTGCGCGCGGCTGGGCACCGACCCGGCCCGCACGGCGTACGTGGGCGACGAGCTCGACGTCGACGCCGCCGCCGCGCGCGCCGCGGGGCTCGTCGGGGTGTGGCTCGACCGGCCCGGACCGCGCCGCGTGCCGGTCACCGAGGCCGACGTCGCCGCCGCGGGCGTCCACGTGATCCACGACCTCGCCGAGCTGCCGGCCGTCCTCGGGCTGACGTCGCACCGCTGACGTCGGCGCGACGGCCACTGCCTGCCCGCCGACCAGTGGTCACCTCGTCGCGCCCGGGAGCGACCACTGGTCGGTTCGTCGGCACGTCCGACGACCACTGGTCACTTCGGAGTGCCTGTTCGGGTGGTCGTGCGTCCGAGGTGACCAGTGGTCGGTCGGATGGTTCGTGGGGTGACCACTGGTCACTTCGGAGTGCCTGTTCGGGTGGTCGTGCGTCCGAGGTGACCAGTGGTCGGTCGGGTGGCTCGTGGGGGTGAGCACTGGTCGTCGCCGTGTTCGGGTTCAGGGCGGGGCGCCGGGCGCGGGACGTCGTCGTCGTTCGCGTGTGCGCTCGCCTCGCGCCGAGATCAGCGGCGGCGGGCCGTGTAGACGCGGGTCACGTAGGGGACCGGGACGCGGGGGCGGCCGGCCAGGTCGGGGTGCGTCGTCACGAGCGTGCGCACGCGGTCGAGCAGGGCCGCGCGCTCGTCGGGCGGCAGCACGATCGCGTACGAGCGCGTGCCGGCGAGGCGCACGAGCTCGTCGGGCGTCAGCACGTGGTCCCAGCGCACGTCGGTGCGCAGGACGTCCGTGAACGCGTCGCCGGGCTCGGGGTGCGTGTCGCGCGCGAGCTGCGGGCCCGCGGCCTCGTGCAGCAGCGCACCGTACGCGCCGACCCACGGCACGTCCTCGTCGCGGTCGTTCCACACGATCCCGAGGGTCCCGCCCGGGCGCAGCACGCGCGCGACCTCGGCGGCCGCGGCGGGCTCGTCGAACCAGTGCCACGCCTGCGCGACGGTCACGACGTCGACCGACGCGTCCGGCAGCGGGATCGCCTCGGCGCTGCCGTCGTGCAGCTCGACGCCGGGCAGCGCGGCCGCGAGCTGCTCGCGCATGCCCGCCGCGGGCTCGACCGCGACCACCCGCAGCCCCCGCTCCACGAGCGCCGCCGTGAGCTTGCCGGTGCCCGCGGCGAGGTCCAGCACGTCCCGGGCCCCGGCGGGAACCAGCAGGTCGACGGCCGCGGGCGGGTAGCCCGGGCGGACCGCCGCGTACTCGTCGGCGTGGTGCGTGAACGACGCCGCGTGCGCGGCGTGGCGGTCGTCCCTGCTGCCGGTCACGGCGCCTCCTCGCGGGTCGACGGTGTCGGGGTCTCCTCGGATCGGGTCCGACGGGATCAGGGCGTGAGCGCCGCCAGCGCGTCGTCGTGCAGCAGCCCGTTGGTCACGAGCGCGTCGCCGCCGTGCGGGCCGTCGACGCCGCGCAGGGACGTGAACCGCCCGCCCGCCTCGGTGACGACCGGCACGAGCGCGGCCATGTCGTACAGCTCGAGCTCGGGCTCCGCGGCGACGTCGACCGCGCCCTCGGCGACCAGCACGTACGACCAGAAGTCGCCGTACGCGCGCGTGCGCCACACGCGCCGCTGCAGGTCCATGAACTGCGGGAGGCGGCCGTGCTCCTCCCAGCCGGTGAGGCTCGAGTACGAGAACGACGCGTCCGCGAGCGTCGCGACCTTCGACACGTGCAGGCGCGTGGCCGCCGCGAGCGACCGCCCCGTCCAGGCGCCCGTGCCCTGCGCGGCCCACCAGCGCCGTCCCAGCGCCGGGGCGGACACGACCCCGACGACGACCTCGTCGCCGTCCATGAGGGCCAGCAGCGTCGCCCACACCGGCACGCCGCGCACGAAGTTCTTGGTCCCGTCGATCGGGTCGACCACCCACCGGCGCGGGCCGTGGCCCGTGTCGTGCCGCTCCTCGCCGTGCACCGCGTCGCGCGGACGCGCGCGCGACAGCTGCGCGCGGATGAGGTCCTCGGCGGCGCGGTCGGCGTCGGAGACGGGCGTGAGGTCCGGCTTCGTCTCCACCTGGAGGTCCATCGCCTTGAACCGCGACATCGTCAGCGCGTCGACCTGGTCGGCGATCACGTGCGCGAGCCGCAGGTCGTCGTCGTACGCCATCGTCGCTCCCTCGTCGGTCCCCGGGCCGGTCACGGGCGCGGCCGGTCCGCGCGTCAACCTACCCAAGCGCGCCGTCCGCGTGGGGGAGGGTCCGCCCGCGCGGGCGCGCGCCGCCGTCAGGGACGCGTGTCGTCGGCGTCTGCGGTGCCCAGGCGGCTCACCAGCAGGCGACGGAAGGAGTCCAGCCGTGCGGCCCGCGCCGCACGCGTCGCGTCGTCGGCGGCGTCGGCCACCCACTCGTCGAGCGCGCAGTCCGGTGCGTCGCCCAGGTGCGTGCAGCCGCGCGGGCACTCGCGCGCGACCTCGTCGAGGTCCGCGAACGCGTGCAGCAGGTGCGCGGGGTCGACGTGCGCGAGCCCGAACGACCGCACGCCCGGCGTGTCGATCACCCAGGTCGGTGCGCCCGCGTCCGGGACCTCGAGCGCGACCGCCGACGTCGAGGTGTGGCGCCCGCGCCCGGTGACGTCGTTGACGACGCCCGTCGCGCGCCGGGCGTCGGGGACGAGCGCGTTCACGAGCGTCGACTTGCCGACGCCCGAGTGCCCCACCAGCACGGAGATCTCGCCCCGCAGCGCGTCGCGCAACGCGTCCAGGCCCTCGATCGTCGTCGTGCCCGTGACGGGGTCGGTCACGCGCCGCGTCGCGACCACCTCGACGCCGATCGGCGCGTACAGCGCCGTGAGCTCGGCGGGGTCCGCGAGGTCGGCCTTGGTGAGCGCGAGCAGCACCTCCATGCCGGCGTCGTACGCGGCGGCGACGCAGCGGTCGATCATGCGCGTGCGCGGCTCCGGGTCGGCCAGCGCGGTGACGACGACGAGCCGGTCGGCGTTGGCGACGATCACGCGCTCGACCGGGTCGGTGTCGTCGGCCGTGCGCCGCAGCACCGTGCGCCGCTCGCCGATCCGCACGATGCGCGCGAGCGTGCCGTCCTCGCCGGTCGTGTCGCCGACGACGTCGACGCGGTCGCCCGGGACCACGCGCTCGCGGCCCAGCTCGCGTGCCTTCATCGCCAGCACGCGCGTCTCGTCCGGGCCGCCGGGGTCGACGAGCACGGTGTAGCGCCCGCGGTCGACCGCGACGACCATCGCGGACAACGCGTCGGCGTGCTCGGGGCGCTGCTTGGTGCGGGGGCGCGAGCCGCGGCCGGGACGGATCCGCACGTCCCGCTCGTCGTAGCGCCGCTGCGCCATCAGGCCGTCGGCCCCGTCGCGCCAGCCGGCGTCGTGCCCGCGAGCATGCCCGCCCACAGGTCGACGAACCCGGGCAGCGTCTTGGCGGTCGTGGCGACGTCCTCGACCGCGACGCCCGGCACGCGCAGGCCCACGAGCGCACCCGCGGTCGCCATGCGGTGGTCGGCGTACGTGCGCCACGTGCCGCCGTGCAGCGGCCGCGGCGTGATCACCAGGCCGTCGGACGTCTGCTCGGCCTGCCCGCCCAGACGCGTGATCTCGGCCGCGAGGGCCGCGAGCCGGTCGGTCTCGTGACCCCGCAGGTGCGCGATGCCGCGCAGGCGCGTGGGGGAGTCCGCGAGGGCCGCGAGCGCCGCGATCGTGGGTGCGAGCTCGCCGGCCGCGCGCAGGTCGAGGTCGACGCCGCGCACCTCGCCCGTGCCGGTGACGGTCAGCACGTCGCCGTCGAGCGTCGCGGACGCGCCCATGCGCGTGAGGATCCCGGGCAGCAGGCCGCCGGGCTGCGTCGTGCGCGCGGGCCACCCCGGCACGCGCACCGAGCCCCCCGCGACCATCGCGGCGCACAGGAACGGCGCGGCGTTCGACAGGTCGGGCTCGACCTGCACGTCGCGCCCCGCGACCGTGCCGGGCTCGACGTGCCAGATCTCCGGGCGCGAGTCGTCGACGACGACGCCCGCGGCGCGCATCACGTCGACCGTCATCTCGATGTGCGGCAGGCTCGGCAGCGTCGGCCCGGTGTGGCGCAGCGTCAGGCCCTGGTCGAACCGTGCCGCGGCGAGCAGCAGACCCGAGACGAACTGGCTCGAGCCCGACGCGTCGACGTCGACGCTGCCGCCACGGACCGTGCCGCGGCCGTGCACCGTGAACGGCAGGTGGCCGGGCTCGCCCTCGTCGTCGACGCGCACGTCGAGCGCGCGCAGGGCCCGCAGCAGCGGACCCATGGGGCGGACGAGCGCCTCGGCGTCGCCCGTGAACCGGACCGGGCCGTCGGCGAGCGCCGCGACGGGCGGCAGGAAGCGCATGACGGTGCCCGCGAGGCCGCAGTCGACGGTGACGGCCCCGCGCAGCTCCCCGGGCGTCACGTGCACGGCGTCGTCACCGAGCTCGACGCCGACCCCGAGCGCACGCAGCGCGTCCGCCATGAGACGCGTGTCCCGCGACACGAGCAGCGAGCGCAGCGTGCTCGGGCCGTCGGCGAGCGCCGCGAGCACGAGGTAGCGGTTGCTCAGCGACTTCGAGCCCGGCACCGCGACGGTCGCGTCGATCGGCCCGGCGGCGACGGGGGCGGACCACGGGTCGGCGTGCAGGCTCGTCATGCCGTTCAGGCTAGCGGCGACCGGTGTCGCGGCCCTGCGGCGTCCACCCTCAGTCGGTCGTGTGCCGGGCGGCCTCGGCCGCGCGCGCCGCCTTCAGCGCCGCGCGGTCGGTGCGCGCGTGCTGCACGCGCCACGCGACGCCCGGGCGCCCCTCGAGGTCGATGCCCGCGAGCACCGCACCCCCGGTGAACGACAGCGCGCGCACGAACCGCTCGGAGCGCTCGCGGCGCTCGTCCTTCGTCAGCGTGCCGGAGCGGCCCACCGGCAGGTTGACCGCGACGACCGGCAGCGTCAGCCCGGCGAGCGCCAGCGCGGCGGCGCGCGGTGCGCGCCCGACCGCGAGCATCGCACCCGCGACGACCATCGCGGCGCCGTGCGCCTGCGCGAGCGTCGCGAGCTCCTTGTCGGAGATCTCGCCCGCCAGCGCGCGGCCGAGGGGGCCGGGGGCGCGTCGCCGCGCGGACGCGGGCACGCGTCCGCGCAGGCCGTCGACGCCGTCGCGCACGACCTGCGCGTGCGCCGCGGGGTGCCGCAGCGCGTCCACCCCCTGGCTGACGAACCACGAGGCGAACAGGGGTCGGGCGATGCGGCGCAGCAGCACGGGCTCCTCCTCCGGGACTTCCACCGCGGACGCGCGGTGCCTCCCACGCTAGTGCCGGACCCGGGAGGCGGCGCGCCCACGCACGGTGCGCCGTGCGCACCGTGCGACGCCGCACGGGAATGCGCACGCCGCGCGTCGCTGTTGGGGGTGGCATGAGCTGTGCAGTCGCCACCCCCGAGGCCACCGCGGTCGCCGCCGTCCCGACGGGCGGGACCGTGCCGGTCGTCACACCGTGGGGTCTCACCGTCTCCTCAGGTGACGTCCAGGTCGGAGCACTAGGCTCGTGGGCGATGAGCGAGCACCCTGAGAGCCCTGCGGGCCTCGACGACGAGGGCACGACGCGTGCCCCGGTCGGCGAGGACGACGCCGCCCGCAGCGACCGGTTCGAGGCGGAGGCGCTGGTCCACCTGGACCAGCTCTACGGCGCGGCGCTGCGCATGACGCGCAACCCCGCGGACGCCGAGGACCTGGTCCAGGAGACCTTCACCAAGGCGTTCGCCGCGTTCCACCAGTACCGCCCGGGCACGAACCTCAAGGCGTGGCTGTACCGCATCCTCACCAACACGTACATCAACTCCTACCGCAAGAAGCAGCGCGAGCCGCAGCAGTCGCGGTCGGAGGAGGTGGAGGACTGGCAGCTCGCGCGCGCCGAGTCGCACACGTCGCGCGGGCTGCGCTCGGCCGAGGCCGAGGCGCTCGACCACCTGCCCGACTCCGACGTCAAGGACGCGCTGCAGCAGATCCCCGAGGACTTCCGCATCGCGGTGTACCTCGCGGACGTGGAGGGCTTCGCGTACAAGGAGATCGCCGAGATCATGGGGACGCCGATCGGGACGGTGATGTCCCGGCTGCACCGTGGCCGCGCGCAGCTGCGCGACCTGCTGTCGGACTACGCACGCGGACGTGGGCTCACCGCGGGCGGTGCGCGATGAGCGCGGTCGGCGACGGCCCGGAGGACGGCGTCCGGCCGGGTGCGGACCTACGCCGCGCGGCGCCCGGCTCGCCGTGCGGGTGCGACGAGGCCGTGGACCGGCTGTGGGAGTACGTCGACTCCGAGCTCGGCGTGCTCGACCGCGACCGCGTCGAGGCGCACCTGCACGAGTGCTCCGACTGCTTCGAGGAGGAGCAGGTCGAGCTCGTCATGAAGCAGCTCGTGAGGCGCTGCTGCCAGGAGGAGGCGCCCGCGGAGCTGCGCGTGCGCATCCGCGAGCAGATCACGGTGCTGCGGCTGCGCGCCGCGACCGGTCAGGACTCCTGACCACCGACCCGTGACCGTGGCGGCCCGCGGCCGCCGGGCGGGACGCACGAGGGCCCCGGAGCCGATGCTCCGGGGCCCTCGTGACGTCACGGCGTCGAACGCTCAGGCGTTGGGACGCTTGCCGTGGTTGGCGGCGTTCCCCTTGCGGGAGCGACGCTTGCGGCCACGCTTGCTCATCGCTGCTTCTCCTCGGGTCGCGGCGCGCGCCTACGGGGGCACGCGCCGGGGATGTCGCACCATGGTCCCACACACCGCGCGCGCCGCGCGCCGCTCAAGTGCGGGAGCCGCGCTCCCGATATCCCCCGGGTGAGCCAGCAGCCCCAGTCCGTCGTCCCCTTCCTGCACGCCCTCGCCTCGACCGGGGGCTCCGACCTGCACTGCAAGGTCGGCTCGGCGCCGCGCGTGCGGGTGGACGGCCGGCTGCGCAAGCTGCAGGCCGCGGAGCTGCGCCCGGTCGACACCGAGCGCATGCTCGAGGAGGTGCTGCCGGACGACCTCGTGGAGGAGTTCCGGCGCACCAAGGAGGCGGATTTCGCGTACTCGCTGTCGGGCGTGGGGCGCTTCCGCGTCAACGCCTACCAGGCGCGCGGCACGTTCGGGCTGGTGTTCCGGCGGGTCGCGATCGGTGCGCAGGCGCTGGGCGAGCTGGGCCTGCCGGAGGTGGTCGGGGAGCTCGCGCTGGAGCCCCGGGGGCTGGTGCTCGTGACGGGGCCGACGGGTGCGGGCAAGACGACGACGCTCGCGGCGATGGTCGACCTCGTGAACTCGTACCGCGAGGTCAACATCGTCACGATCGAGGACCCGATCGAGGTGCTGCACTCGGACAAGAAGGCGATCGTGTCGCAGCGCGAGGTGCGGCAGGACACGGCCGACTTCACGGTCGCGCTGCGCGCCGCGATGCGGCAGGACCCGGACGTGATCCTCGTGGGGGAGATGCGCGACGTCGAGACCGTGCGCGCGGTGCTGTCCGCGGCCGAGACCGGGCACCTCGTGCTCTCGACGCTGCACACGATCGACGCGGCCGAGTCCGTGAACCGCATCGTCGACTTCTTCCCGCCGCACGAGCAGAAGCAGGTGCGGATCGCGCTCGCGCAGACGCTGCGCGGGATCGTGTCGCAGCGCCTCGTGCGGCGCGCCGACGGCGCGGGCCGCTGCGCGGTCATCGAGGTCATGGTGAACACGGGCCGCACGGCCGAGGCGATCGTCGAGCCGCAGGAGAACCCGCCGCTGACCGACCTCATCAAGGACGGCGACTTCTACAAGATGCAGACGTTCGACCAGCACCTGTTCGCGCTCGTGCGCGACGCGGTCGTGACGTACGAGGAGGCGCTGTCGGTGGCGTCGAACCCGCACGACCTGACGGTCGAGCTGCGCGCCGCCGGCGTCGTCGCCTGACGGGACGCGTGCCGCGGCAGGGGGTTGCCGGCACCCAGAACGCGATATAGCGTGTCGCTTGCACACGACATATCGCGTTGGAGGAACCATGTCGACGGAGTCCTGGGTCGTCGCCGGCCCGCAGGTGATCGAGGTCGAGGACCTGCGCGCGCTGCGCGTGGGGCTGGTCGGCGGGCGCGTCGACGTGGTCGCGCACGACGACCCCGACGCGCGCGGTGCGCGCCTCGAGGTGCACCGCGTGGACGGCCGGCCGCTCGAGGTCACGCTGTCCGACGGCGAGCTGCGCATCGGGTACAGCTTCACGCTCGGCGGCTGGGAGGGCTTCGTCGAGAAGTTCCGCAACTTCCAGGACAAGGACCGCGCGGACGTGCACGTCGCCGTGCCGCGCGACGTGCTCGCCAAGGTCGGCACCGTGAGCGCCGACGGGCTCGTCGCGGGGCTGCGGCAGGACGCCTCGGTGTCGACCGTCTCGGGCTCGATCGTCGTCGACGACCTGCACGGGCGGCTCTCGACCCACAGCGTCTCGGGTGAGGTCGTGGCGCGCGGCCTCGACGGCGACCTGCGCTTCAACACGGTCTCGGGCGAGCTGTCCGCGTCGGGTCAGCTCACGCTCGTGCAGGGCAACTCGGTCTCCGGCGCCGTCTCGCTCGACGTCGGCAGCGGCACGTCCTCGCTCACCGTCACGACCGTCTCGGGCGACCTCACGGTGCGCATCCCGGCCGGCGCCGGGCTGCGGGCGCGCGCGCAGTCGGTCTCGGGCCGGCTCGTCGTGGACGGGCAGGAGCACAAGGGGTCGTCGCCCGGCCAGCGGACGGTCGAGGTCGACGCGGGCGACGGCGGGACGTTCCTGTCGGCCACGACCGTCACCGGTCACGTCACGGTGCTGCGCGCCGGGCCGGTCCAGGACGCGCCGGTGCAGGACGCGCCGGTGCAGGACGCACCGGTCCAGGACGCGCCGGTGCAGGACGAGGCCGTCTGATGGTGAAGGTCTTCGCGCACGGCCAGCTCCGCCTGTACCTGCTCGCGCTGCTCGAGGACGGGCCGCGGCACGGCTACGAGCTCATCACGGCCCTCACGGACCGGTTCGGCGGCACGTACCGCCCGAGCGCCGGCACGGTCTACCCGCGGCTCGCGCGGCTCGAGGAGGAGGGGCTCGTCGAGCGGTCCGACGAGGGGCGCAAGGCGACGTACACGCTGACGGCCGCGGGTCGCGCGGAGCTCGACGAGCGGCGCGGCGAGCTCGCGCACCTCGAGGCGGAGATCGCCGAGACCGTGCGGGAGCACGCCACGCAGGTGCGCGACGACGTCCGTGCGGCCATGCGCGGGCTGCGCGCCGACCTCGCGTCGGCGGCCCAGCGTGCCCGGGACGCGGCGGTGCCGCAGCCCGGCGCGCCCGACCGTGAGCGCGCCGCGTCGCACGGACGGCGCGTCGAGGCGGAGGCGATGGTCCGCCGGTTCGGCGACGAGGTCCGTGCGGACCTGCGCCGCGCGGACGCCGCGGGCGGGGTGGACGCGCTCACCGTCGAGACGTTGCGCACCGTGCTCGACACGGCGCTGCGCACGATGCGCGCGACGCTGCGCTGAGGCCCGCCGGACCGCGCCGTCAGGGCGACGGCAGCGGCGGCACCGGCGGCGACGCGCGACGTCGCCGCCGGTGCGCTCGGCCGGTCCAGGCGCGGGCGGCGGCCGCGACCGCCGCGCCGACCGGGCAGTAGACCACCGCGAGCACCAGCGCGATCCCGAGCGCCAGGGTCACCGAGGAGCGTTCGACCAGCGCCGCCAGCAGCAGGGCGGTGAGCACGCCCAGGGGCGCGCCGCAGGCGGCGAACGCCAGCACGTGCGCGGTCTCGGAGGTGCGGTGGCGCACCAGGTGCGCGGTGAGCGTGCCCGCCGGCCAGCCGAGCGCGAACGTCGCGGCGACGTGCACCGCGTACGCCAGGGCGACGATGCGGACGCCCGTGCCCAGCCCGACGCGGTCCTCCGGTGCCGGGGTGTTCGCCGCGAACCACGTGAGCGCGAGCGCGGCGGGCACCAGCAGGATGACCGCTGTCCGCACGCATACGTCGAGGGTCGCACCCCACCCCGTGACGGGGTGGGGTGCGGACGGGTCGGGGTCGACCGGTGCGCGGGCGGGGTCGGGTGGTGCGTCAGGCCGCGTCATCCGGCAGGCCCAGCCACTGGTGCCAGCCGGTGTGCAGCACGAGCCACGCCATGAGGCCGTAGCCGGCCTGCCCGGGTAGGTGCCGCGGCGAGACCGCCATGTCGGCGAGCCACTGGTCGTGCGCGGCGAGGGGCGAGTACATGTCGACGTAGGGCACGCGGCGCCGTGCCGCGACGTCGCCCAGGGCGACCGACAGCTCGGCGAGCTTGTCGCCGTCGGCGGGGTCGCCCGGGGGCGGTCCGACCACGAACGCCGGCATGCGGCGCTGCTCGGCGACGTCGAGCACGTTGGCGAGGTTGAGCCGGCTGCGTGCGAGCGAGAGGCCCGCGGCCACGTCGGCACGGCCGAGCGCGACGACCAGGCGGTTGTCGGCCTCGGGCGCGAGCCGGCGCGAGACCTCGGCGTCCCAGCGGCCGCCCAGGTCGGTGCTGGTCTCGCCGGGCACGGCGAGCGTCATGACCGTCGGAGGGTCGGGCAGCGGTGTGCGGGCGGCGACGCGGCCCACCCAGCCCAGGCCCTTGGGGTCTCCTGCGCCGGCGACCAGCTCGTCGCCGACGACCGCGAGCCGCAGCTCACCCACGCCATCACTCCTGCCCGTGCCGCCGCGCCGGCCGGTCCGGCGCTGCCGACAGTCTCGCAGGCCGTCGGGGCCTCGGCGTGGTCATCGTCGCGGGGCGGCGGACGTGTCGTGCGGCACGCGGGGTGACGCGGCGCTCAGCGAGCTCCGACGCGGGTGTGCGGCGCGGGGGTGCCGGCGTCGTCCCAGGCGGGGTGGGAGCGCGGCGGCTCGCGGTCGCCGAGGCCGTCGCGACGCACGAGCACGACGAGCCACGCGATCCAGGCGGTGAAGGCGACGAGGGCCAGCAGGAGCAGGACGAGGTTCATGGCAGAAACTCTGCGCTCGGCGTGAAGACGCCACGAGTGGCAGAAGTGCCGCCGACCATTGAAATCCTGCCAACAGCGTGCGACGGTGGTGACGTGCTCCGCTCCGTCGCCGTCCTCGCGCTCCCGAACGCCGCCGCCTTCGAGCTCGGCACCGCGTGCGAGGTCTTCGGCATCGACCGCTCCGACACCGGCGGGCCGGTGTTCGACTTCCGGGTCTGCGGCCCGCGGGCCGGGGCGACCCTGCCGACCAAGTCCGGGTTCTCGATCGTCGTCGAGCACGGGCTCGAGGCCACGCGCGACGTCGACCTCGTCGTCGTGCCCGCCTACGGCGTGCCGCCCGCTGACCTGCCCGACGACGTCCTCGACGCGCTGCGCGCCGCGCACGCGCGCGGGGCCTGGATCCTGAGCATCTGCAGCGGCGCGTTCGCCCTGGGGGAGGCCGGCCTGCTCGACGGCCGCCGCTGCACCACCCACTGGATGCACGCCGCCGCGCTCGCCGCGCGCTTCCCCGCGACGACCGTCGACCCCGACGTGCTGTACGTCGAGGACGGCCGCGTCATCACGGGCGCGGGCACGGCCGCCGGCATCGACGCGTGCCTGCACCTCGTGCGGCGTGAGCTCGGCGCCGCCGCCGCCGCGAGCGTCGCGCGGCGCATGGTCGTGCCGCCGCAGCGCGACGGCGGCCAGGCCCAGTACGTCGAGACCCCGCTGCCGCCGCAGGCCGACACGCTCGCGCCGCTGCTCGCGTGGATGGTCGAGCACCTCGACGAGGACCTGTCGGTGCCCGCGCTCGCCGCCCGCGCCTTCACCTCCGAGCGCACGTTCGCGCGCCGGTTCCGCGCCGAGACCGGCGCGACGCCCGCCGCGTGGGTCGCCCGGCAGCGGGTGGCCCGCGCGCAGGAGCTCCTCGAGCGCACCGACGCCCCCGTCGACGAGGTCGCGCGGCGCAGCGGCTTCGGCACCGGGGCGCTGCTGCGCCACCACTTCGCGCGCACGCTGGGCACCACGCCGCTGAGCTACCGGCGCCAGTTCACCTGCGCCGCCGACGACCCCACGGACGACGCGGCGTCCCTCACCGCCTGAGCCGGCGCGTCCGACGTCGCGACGAGCGGCCCGGACGCGGCGACGCCCCCGTCCTCGGCGGAGGACGGGGGCGCCCGGCCCGCACGGCGCTCGGAGGTCGCCGGGGCCGCGGTGCGGTGCGGGCCCTGGCATCCGCCCCGCACCGGGTCAGGGGTGCGTCACATCGTCGGCATCAGCACGCCGTCGATGAGGTACACCGTGGCGTTCGCGGTCTGCACGCCGCCGCAGACGACGTTCGCGTCGTTGACCTTGAGCATGTCGCCCGAGCCGGTCACGTCGACCGTGCCGCCCTGGACGGTCGTGTGCTCACCGGCGATCTGGTCGGGCGAGAGCCGGCCCTCGACCACGTGGTACGTGAGGATCGAGGACAGCGTCGCGGCGTCGGTCTTGAGCGACTCGATCGTGGCCGGGTCGATCTTCGCGAACGCCTCGTCGACCGGCGCGAACACCGTGAACTCGCCGCCGTTGAGCGTGTCGACCAGGTTCACGTCGGGGTTGAGCTGGCCCGAGACCGCGGCCGTGAGCGTGGTCAGCAGCGGGTTGTTCGACGCGGCCGTCGCGACCGGGTCGGTCGACATGCCCTCGATCGAGCCGGCGCCGTCCGGCACCGTCGCCGCGTAGTCGGCGCAGCCCGGGCCGACCAGACCGGACGCCATCATGTCGCCGCCCTCGGTCGCCATGTCGTCGGGCGTGGCCGACGGCGTCGGCGCCATCGAGGTCATCGCGTCGGGCGTCGTCTCCGCGCCCGTGTCGTCGCCCGAGCTGCAGGCGGTGAGTGCCAGGCCGGTCGTCAGCAGCAGCGCGGCGGACAGGCGCGTGCGGGTCGAGATCTGCATGGTCGTCTCCTCCAGGGTGCTGCGGAGGACCTCTCGTCCTCCGCCGTCGCCCGTGGTTCGGAGCCGTCCCCCGGGGCGGATGGGTCGGATCGACGACGAGTTCTCACCGAGCTCGCGACCCACGGCCCGGCGACGTCGCCGCCGAGCCGCACCCATCCGGGGGACCGCCCGCGCCGAACCCCCGGCATGGACCTCGTGGTGGTGGCGCTCGTCGGACTCGTCGGCGGCCTGGTGACCGGGATCTCGCCCTGCATCCTCCCGGTGCTCCCGGTCGTGCTCCTCAGTGCGGGCGCGCAGGGCGCCCGCACGGGACCGAGCCGCGCGGCACCCGTGCGGGCGACCACGGCCACGCCCGTCCGCGGCGCCGCCGCGGGCGTCGGCGTGCTCGAGCAGCCCGCGCTGCTCACGCGCGGCGGTGCGCCCACCGAGCCGCCGCGGGCGAGCGGTGCACGCCCCTACCTCGTCGTCGCGGGCCTCGTCACGGCGTTCTCGCTCGCGACGCTCACCGGCACGGTCGTGCTCAACGCGCTCGGCCTGCCGGGCGACACGCTGCGCTGGGCCGGCATCGCGGTCCTCGTCGTCATGGGCCTGGGTCTGCTCGTCCCGCGGTTCGAGCAGGTCATCGAGCGTCCCTTCGCGCGGCTCGCACCGCGCCGCGCTCCCGGCAAGGACCGGGGTGCGTTCGTCCTCGGGCTCGGGCTCGGCGCCGTGTACGTGCCGTGCGCCGGCCCCGTGCTCGCGGCCGTGACCGTCGCGGGCGCCACGGGGCGCGTCGACGCGTCGACCGTGGTGCTCACGGTCGGGTTCGCGATCGGTGCCGCGCTGCC
The DNA here is from genome assembly GCF_004535805.1 of Cellulomonas sp. HD19AZ1. Lineage (NCBI taxonomy): Bacteria > Bacillati > Actinomycetota > Actinomycetes > Micrococcales > Cellulomonadaceae > Cellulomonas > Cellulomonas sp. HD19AZ1. The sequence goes on along the minus strand of NZ_SPHX01000002.1, from coordinate 452,548 downwards.
GCTGCTCGTGCTCGCGCTCGCGGGCCGCCGTGCCACCGAGCGTCTCGCGTTCCTGCGCACGCACCAGCGTCGCGTCCGCGCCGTCGGCGGCGCGGTCATGCTCGCGCTCGCGGCGGCCCTGACGTTCAACCTCACCGACGGGCTGCAGCGCGCGCTGCCCGGCTGGGCCGACAGCCTGCAGCAGCGCCTCGCGGCTGACGAGCGCGTCACGCAGCAGCTCGACCTCGGCGGCGTCGTGACGGCCGAGAACGAGGGCCTGTCCCGCTGCACGCAAGGCGCCACCGCGCTCGAGGACTGCGGCCCCGCGCCCGAGCTGCGCGGCATCGACACGTGGCTCCAGACGCCCGACGGCGCGGACCTCACGATGGCGGACCTGCGTGGCAAGGTCGTCCTGCTCGACTTCTGGGCCTACTCCTGCATCAACTGCCAGCGGTCGGTGCCGCACGTCGAGGCGTGGTGGCAGGCGTACCGCGACGCCGGGCTCGTCGTGGTCGGCGTGCACACGCCCGAGTACGCGTTCGAGCGCGAGACCGACAACGTCGTCGACGGTGCGCGGCGCCTCGGCATCACGTACCCGGTCGCGCAGGACAACTCCTACGCCACCTGGAGCGCCTACCGGAACCGGTACTGGCCCGCGTCATACCTCGTCGACGCGGACGGGCAGGTCCGGCACGTGCATCAGGGCGAGGGGGGCTACGACGTGACCGAGGACCTCGTGCGCGAGCTCCTGCAGGACGCGGACCCGGGCGTCGCGCTGCCGCCGCGCACGCAGGTCGACGACCGCACGCCCGACGGCGCGCAGATCACGCCCGAGACCTTCCTGTCCGTGGGGAAGCGCACCAACGTCGCGGGCGAGTACGTCGAGGGCGAGCACACGTACACCGCGCCCACCGACCAGCCGGCCGACACCGTCGCGCTCGATGGCACGTGGACCACCGACTACCAGGGCGCGACCGCGGGCGACGACGCCGCGCTGCGGCTGCGGTTCTCGGCGAGCGAGGTCCGCACGGTCGTCGGCGGCGAGGGCACGGTCACCGCGGTCGTGCGCGACGCGTCGGGGGCGGTCGTCGACGAGGTCGAGCACGAGATCTCCGGGTCGCCGCGCTCGTACCGCCTGCTCGCGCGGCCCGACCTCACGACCGGCACCGTCGAGCTGCGCGCGACGCCGGGCGTCCAGGTGTTCTCGTTCACCTTCGGGTGAGCCGCGGGCCGCGTCCGCACGGGGGCCGAGGGAGCCGTCAGCGGCGGAAGGCCGCCTCGACGAGCTCCTTCTGCTCCACCGCGTGCTTCTTGGCCGAGCCCGCGGCCGGCGACGCCGACTCGGGCCGCGACACGACGCTCACCGGGCGCTCGACGACCTGCGGCAGGTGCGTCGACACGAACGTCCACGGGCCCTGGTTGCGCGGCTCGTCCTGCACCCAGACCAGCTCGGCGCCGTCGAACGGCGCGAGCGCGTCGCGCAGCGCGTCGGGCTCGAGCGGGTACAGCTGCTCGAGGCGCACGATCGCGGTCTGCTGGTCGCCCGACTGCACGCGGTGCGCGAGCAGGTCCCAGTAGACCTTGCCCGAGCACAGCAGCACGCGGGTCACCTGGTCGGCCTTGGCCGACGCGAGGTCGTCGCCGATCACGGTGCGGAACGTGCCGGACGTGAAGTCCTCGACCGACGACGTTGCTGCCTTGAGCCGCAGCATCGACTTCGGCGTGAACACCACGAGCGGGCGGCGCGGGCGCTGGTACGCCTGACGGCGCAGCAGGTGGAAGTGCGACGCGGGCGTCGACGGCTGCGCGATCGTCATGTTGTCCTCGGCCGCGAGCTGCAGGAACCGCTCGATGCGCGCCGACGAGTGGTCGGGGCCCTGGCCCTCGTAGCCGTGGGGGAGCAGCAGCACGACCGACGAGCGCTGCGCCCACTTCTGCTCGGCCGACGAGATGAACTCGTCGATGACCGTCTGCGCGCCGTTGACGAAGTCGCCGAACTGCGCCTCCCACAGCACGAGCGCGTCGGGGCGCTCGACCGAGTAGCCGTACTCGAACCCGAGGGCCGCGTACTCCGAGAGCGACGAGTCGTACACCCAGAACTTCGCCTGGTCGGCCGACAGGTACAGCAGCGGCGTCCACTCGGCGCCCGTCTCGCGGTCGTGCAGCACGGCGTGCCGCTGCACGAAGGTCCCGCGGCGCGAGTCCTGCCCGGCCAGCCGCACAGGGGTGCCCTCGACGAGCAGCGAGCCGAACGCGAGGATCTCGCCGTAGCCCCAGTCGATCGCGCCCTCGCGGCTCATCTGCTCGCGCTTGGCGAGCAGCTGCGCCAGCTTCGGGTGCACCGTGAAGCCCTCGGGCGGGCTGACGTGCGCCTGGCCGATGCGCTGCAGCACCGACGCCGGCACGGCGGTCTGCCAGCCGACCATGACGCCCGCGTCCTCGTGCTGCGACTCGGGCCGCTCGAGGCCGGCGACGGTCTCGCTGTCCGCCGCGGGCGGCGTCCAGCCGTCCTCGCGGGTCTCGGTGAACACCCGCTCGAGCTGCGACTGGTAGTCGCGCAGCGCCTGCTCGGCCTCCTCGAGCGTGATGTCGCCGCGGGCCACGAGCGTCTCGGTGTACGCCTTGCGCACCGAGCGCTTGGCCTCGATGAGGTTGTACATCAGCGGCTGCGTCATCGACGGGTCGTCGCCCTCGTTGTGCCCGCGGCGGCGGTAGCAGACGAGGTCGATGATGACGTCGCGGTCGAACTGCTCGCGGTACTCGAACGCGAGCTCGGCGACCCGCACGACGGCCTCGGGGTCGTCGCCGTTGACGTGGAAGATCGGGACCTGCAGGCCCTTGGCCACGTCGGTCGCGTACTGCGAGGACCGCGACGACGACGGGCCGGTGGTGAACCCGACCTGGTTGTTGACGATGACGTGGATCGTGCCGCCCGTGCGGTACCCGCGCAGCTGCGCGAGGTTGAGCGTCTCGAACACCACACCCTGGCCCGCGAAGGCCGCGTCGCCGTGGATGAGGATCGGCAGCACCGAGAAGCCGTCGCCGCCGAGGTCGATGCGGTCCTGCTTGGCGCGCACGATGCCCTCGAGCACCGGGTCGACGGCCTCGAGGTGCGACGGGTTGGCCGCGAGGTACACCGCGGTCGTCGCACCGGACTCGGCCGTGAACACGCCCTCGGTGCCGAGGTGGTACTTCACGTCGCCCGAGCCCTGCACCGACTTCGGGTCCTGGTTGCCCTCGAACTCGCTGAAGATCTGCCCGTACGACTTGCCGGCGATGTTCGCGAGCACGTTGAGCCGGCCGCGGTGCGCCATGCCGATGCCGACCTCGTCGAGCCCGCCGTTCGCGGCGCGCGACAGGATCGCGTCGAGCAGCGGGATGAGCGACTCGCCGCCCTCGAGCGAGAACCGCTTCTGCCCGACGTACTTGGTCTGCAGGAACGTCTCGAACGCCTCGGCGGCGTTGAGGCGCCGCAGGATGCGCAGCTGGTCCTCGCGCGGCGTGCGCGCGTACCCGGACTCCAGGCGCTCCTGCAGCCAGCGGCGCTGCCGCGGGTCCTGCAGGTGCATGTACTCGGCGCCGACCGTGCGGCAGTACGAGTCGCGCAGCAGGCCGAGGACGTCGCGCAGCGTGGCGCGCGTCTTGCCGGTGAACCCGCCCGTGGGGAACGTGCGGTCCAGGTCCCACAGCGTCAGGCCGTGGTTCTGCACGTCCAGGTCGGGGTGCTTGCGCTGGCGGTACGCGAGCGGGTCGGTGTCCGCCATGAGGTGCCCGCGCGAGCGGTAGGCGTGGATGAGCTCGGCGATGCGGGCAGGCTTGATCGCCTCGGCGTCCGGGTCGTGGTTCGCGTCCCGCACCCAGCGCACGGGCTCGTACGGCACGCGCAGCGCCGCGAACACGCGGTCGTAGAAGCCGTCCTCGCCCAGCAGCTTGCGCCCGAGGATCCGCAGGAAGTCGCCGGACTGCGCGCCCTGGATGATGCGGTGGTCGTAGGTCGACGTGATCGTCAGGACCTTCGAGACGCCCATGCGGTTGAGCTGCTCATCCGACGTGCCCGCGAACTCGGCGGGGTAGTCCATCGCGCCGACGCCGACGATCGTGCCCTGGCCCTGCATGAGGCGCGGCACCGAGTGCACGGTGCCGATCGTGCCGGGGTTGGTCAGCGAGATCGTCGTGCCGGCGAAGTCGTCGACCGTGAGCTTGGCGTTGCGCGCGCGCCGCACGACGTCCTCGTAGGCCGTCCAGAACTGCGCGAAGTCGAGCGTCTCGGCCTTCTTGATCGACGGCACGAGGAGCTGGCGCGTGCCGTCCGGCTTGGCCAGGTCGATCGCGAGGCCCAGGTTGACGTGCGCGGGCTGCAGCACGCCCGGCTTGCCGTCGACGAGCGTGTAGGCCGCGTTCATGGCGGGCATCTCGCCGACGGCCTCGACGAGCGCGAAGCCGATGAGGTGCGTGAACGAGACCTTGCCGCCGCGGCCGCGCGCGAGGTGGTTGTTGATGACGATGCGGTTGTCGACCATGAGCTTGGCCGGCACGGCGCGCACCGAGGTCGCGGTCGGGACCTCGAGCGACGCCTCCATGTTGGTGACCACGCGGGCCGCGGGGCCGCGGAGCTTCTGCACGTCGTCGACGGGCTGCACGCCGTCGCCGGCGGAGCGGCGGGTCGCGACCTCGGCGTAGGGCGCGGTCGCGGGCTGCGCGGTCGCGACGGGCGAGGGACCCGTGGGCACCTCGGGCCGGGCGGGGGCCGCGGGCGCGCTCGCCGCCGCGGCCGGAGCGGGTGCGGCGGGAGCGGGTGCGGCGGTCGCCGGGTCGGACCCGCCGGTGGCGGCGTCCCCCGGCGGGGTGGCGGCCCCCTGACCCGGCGGCGTCGTCGCCGCGTCGGTCGTCCCGCCCGTCGTCGGGGCGGTGCTCGCGTCGCCGTTCGAGCCGGTGGACGACGTCTCGGGCTTGTAGCCCTCGAAGAAGTCCCACCAGGCCGGATCCACCGCGTTGCGGTCCTTCCGGTACTGCTCGTACAGCTCGTCGACGAGCCACTCGTTCGCGCCGAAGTCGGCACGGGGGGAGTCGGACTGCGCGTTCTGCGTCACGCTGGGATCGCCCACTTCCGGTGCGCGGTACCGGACCGCGCCGTCGCCAGTTCTGTTGATGACAACACTACGTGGTCGCCTGGGTCCCAGGCCCCTTGCGGACCGTGCGTGGCGGTATCTGCGCAGCCTCTTCACCCCGACGCCGCGCGTGCGTCAACGCCGGGGAAATCGCGGGGCAAGCGGGCGTGCTGACCGGCTCAAGCGCGGGTCGCGGGCGTGGCCGGCAGACGGACGCGCATGGTGCACCCCGACGCGGAGTCGGCGACCTCGACCGAGCCGCCGTGCAGCTCGACGGCCCACCGCACGATCGCGAGCCCCAGGCCCGTCCCGCCCGTCGAGCCCTGGCCCGTGAGCGCCGGAGTGTTGCCCCGCACGAACCGTTCGAACACGTGCGCGCGCTGCTCGCGCGCGATGCCCGGGCCGTGGTCGACGACGTCGATCTGCACGTCCTCGCCGACGCGGCGCGCGACGACCTGCACCTCGTCGTCCTCGGGCGAGTGGCGCGCCGCGTTCTGCAGCAGGTTCGCCACCACCTGGTGCAGGCGCTCGGGGTCCGCCGGGACGGTCAGGTCGGCCGGCTCGACGTCCACGCCGAACCGCAGCCGCTTGGCCGCGCCGACCAGCGACGCCTCGTCGGCGGCCTCGCCGAGCAGGTCCGCGAGCGGGACGTCCTGCGTGCGCAGCTCCATCGCGCCCGCCTCGACCCGCGACAGGTCGAGCAGCGACGACACCAGGCGCGAGAGCCGCTCGGTCTGCGCCAGCGCTGTCGCGAGCGTCGCCGGGTCGGGCTCGCTCACGCCGTCGACCATGTTCTCGAGCTGGGCCTGCAGCGCCGTCACGGGCGTGCGCAGCTCGTGCGACACGTTCGCGACGAGCTCGCGCCGGAACGTGTCGAGCTGCTGCAGGTCGTCCGCCATGGTGTTGAACGCCTCGGCGAGCTGCCCGACCTCGTCACGGCTGGTCGAGCGCACGCGTCGGCTGTAGTCGCCCGCCGCCATGGCGCGCGCGGCCACCGTCATCTCGCGCAGCGGCGAGGTCATGCCGCGCGCGAGCAGCTGCGTGAGGATCAGCGACAGCACGATCGCCAGCGGCAGCGTCCTGCTGGGCCCGAGCGAGCGCCCGTAGCCCCACCAGATGACGAACGCGGCGATCGTCACGGTCGACGCGACCAGCACGCCCAGCTTGATCTTGATGCTGCGCAACGGGTCCAGCGGGCGCACGTCGGGCAGGTGCCAGCGGTCGTCGCCGCGGACGTGCCGGGCGGGGGGCGACGACGGCGAGGTCACGACGCGTCGTCCGCCGGGGTGCCGTCGTCCGCGGGCTCGAACGCGTAGCCCACGCCGTGCACGGTGCGGATCAGGTCCGGCCCGAGCTTGCGGCGCAGCGCCTTGACGTGGGAGTCGACCGTGCGCGTGCCGCTCGCGTCGACCCAGTCCCACACGTCGGCGAGCAGCCGCTCGCGGGTCAGCACGGTGCGCGGCGACGACGCGAGCGTCAGCAGGAGGTCGAACTCCGTCGGGGTGAGGTGCACCTCGCTGGTGCCGCGCAGGACGCGGCGCTGCGCGCTGTCGATCGTCACGTCGCCGACGACGAGCGGCGGGTCGGGCTGCTGCACGGTCGCGAGCTCGGCGGCGCGCGCCGCGCGCTCGGTGCGGCGCAGCAGCACCTTCGTGCGCGCCACGAGCTCACGCATCGAGAACGGCTTCGTCATGTAGTCGTCCGCGCCGACGCCGAGCCCCACGAGCATGTCGGTCTCGTCGTCGCGGGCCGTGAGCATGAGCACCGGCACGGGCCGCTCGGCCTGGATCTGCCGGCACACCTCGAGCCCGTCGATGCCGGGCAGCATGACGTCGAGCACGACGACGTCGGGCTGCAGCCGCGCGGCCGCCGCGACGCCGGCGTGGCCGTCGCCGACCGACTCGACCGTCCACCCCTCGGCGGCGAGGCGGTGCACGATCGCCTGCGCGATGGCGGGCTCGTCCTCCACGACGAGCACCGTGGTGGTGCCCGGGCGCGACACGGTGGTGACCATGGGGCCAGAGTGGCACACGGACCCGTGCGCGGGCCCGGCGAGCCACGCGGTCGTCCGGTCTGTCCGTAGGATGTCGCTCACCATGAGCAGCTCGAGTCGCTGCCGGCATCGCGTCCCCGTCGCGTCCAGCGCGCGCCCGGGCCGTCACGGGGGTCGGGCCCCCGTGCGACGCGAGCGAGCCGGCACCTCCTCCTCGTCCCCCCGCACCCGCTCCCGACGTGCCGCCGCGCGGCACCACCGGGCGGGTCCGCCACGCGCCGGCACGTCCCGCGCCGGCGCCGCGCACGTGGTCGCCGCGTGCTGACCGACTGGCTCCTCGTGGGCCTCGGCGTGCTCCTCACGGCCGGGACCGCGGTGTTCGTCGCCGCCGAGTTCTCGCTCGTGACGCTCGACCCCGGCCTCGTGGAGCAGCAGACCCCCGAGGACGACACGCGGGGGCGCTCGGTCCTGCGGGCGCTGCGGCACCTGTCGACGCAGCTGTCCGGCGCGCAGGTCGGCATCACGATCACGACCGTGCTGCTCGGGTACACGACGCAGCCGGCGGTCGTGCGGCTGCTGGGCGTGCCGCTGGAGGCCGCGGGCGTCGCCGGTGCCGCGGTCACCGCGATCGCCGCCGTCGTCGGCCTCGTCCTGGTCAACGGGTTCTCGATGCTGTTCGGCGAGCTGGTCCCCAAGAACTTCGCGATCTCGCGGCCGCTCGGCACCGCGCGGCTCGTCGCGCCCCTGCAGGCGGGCTTCACGTCCGCGCTGCGTCCCGTGATCGCCGCGACCAACGGGACCGCGAACACGATCCTGCGGCGCGTCGGCGTCGAGCCGCGCGAGGAGCTGTCCGGCGCGCGGTCCCCGGCCGAGCTCGCGTCGCTCGTGCGGCGCTCCGCCGAGCAGGGCACGCTCGACGCCGCGACCGCCACGCTGCTCACCAACTCGATCGACTTCTCGACGCTCACGGCGGTCGACGTCATGACCGACCGCACGCGGCTCGTCGTCGTGCGGCGCGACGACTCCGCCGCCGACGTCATGGCGCTGTCCCGCCAGACCGGGCACTCGCGGTTCCCCGTGATCGGGGACTCGGTCGACGACGTCGTCGGGTTCGTGCACCTGCGCAAGGCGATGGCCGTGCCGCACGACCGGCGCGCCGAGGTGCCGGCCGCGGCCCTCATGGTCGACGCGCCGCGCGTGCCCGAGACCGTGGGGCTCGGGCCGCTGCTGGTCGACCTGCGCGGGCAGGGCCTGCAGATGGCCGTCGTCGTCGACGAGTACGGCGGCACGTCCGGCGCCGTGACCCTCGAGGACGTCGTCGAGGAGCTCGTCGGCGAGGTCGCGGACGAGCACGACCGCACGCGCAGCAGCCTCGCCCGTCAGGGCGACGGGTCCTGGGTGCTGCCCGGCGTCCTGCGCCCCGACGAGCTGCACGAGGCGACCGGGCTGCGCGTGGCCGACGACGGCCCCTGGGAGACCGTGGGCGGGCTGCTCATGGCGCGCCTCGGCCGCATCCCGGTCGAGGGCGACGAGGTCGTGGAGGGCCACGTGCGGCTGGTCGTCGAGCGCATGGACGGCCGCCGCGTCGAGCGCGTGCGCGTCAGCGACCTCACCGACGACGCGACGCAGGAGGCGTGATGGACAGCACGCTCGCGCTCACCCTGGCCGTGGTCCTGCTCGCGGCGAACGCGTTCTTCGTCGGCGCCGAGTTCGCGCTGATGTCGGCGCGGCGCTCGTCGATGGAGCCGCTCGCCGAGAGCGGGGACCGCCGCGCGGCGACCGTGCTGTGGGCGATGGAGCACGTCTCGCTCATGCTCGCCGCGGCGCAGCTCGGCATCACCATCTGCTCGACCAGCCTGGGCCTGGTGGCCGAGCCCGCGATCGCGCACGCGATCGAGGGGCCGCTGCAGGCGCTCGGCGTGCCCGGGGCGTTCACCCACCCGATCGCGTTCGTCCTCGCGCTGCTCGTCGTGGTGTACCTGCACGTCGTGCTCGGCGAGATGGTGCCCAAGAACCTCGCGGTGTCCGGCCCCGACCGGGCCGTGCTGCTGTTCGGCCCGCCGCTGGTGTGGGTCGCGCGGGTCATGCGTCCGGTGATCGTCGCGCTCAACTGGCTGGCCAACCACGTGCTGCGGCTGTTCCGGGTGGAGCCGCGCGACGAGGTCGCGTCGGCGTTCACGGCGCAGGAGGTGCAGTCGATCGTCGAGCGCTCGCAGGCCGAGGGCCTGCTGGCCGACGAGCAGGGCCTGCTCGCGGGGGCGATCGAGTTCTCGGACCGCACGGCCGCGCAGGTCATGGTGCCGCTCGACGAGCTCGTGACCGTCGACGCGTCGGGCACGCCGGACGACATCGAGCACCTGGTGGCCCGCACGGGCTTCAGCCGGTTCCCGGTCGTCGACGACGCGGGGCTGCCCACCGGCTACCTGCACATCAAGGACGTCCTCTACGCCGACGGGCAGACGCGGACGGCGCCCGTGCCGGCGTGGCGCGTGCGGACGCTCGCGGTGGTGACGCCGGACGACGAGGTCGAGACGGCGCTCGCGGCCATGCAGCGCTCGGGGTCGCACCTCGCGCGCGTCGACGACGGCGGGCGCACGGCCGGTGTCGTGTTCCTCGAGGACATCCTCGAGGAGCTCGTGGGCGAGGTCCGCGACGCGATGCAGCGCGGCCAGCTGCACTGAGCAGCGCGGGGCGGCGACGGGCCGCGGGACGTCCGGCCCAGGCCGTGCCCGCCCCGAGGTTGTGACATGGCCCGTGAGAGATCGGTGAAGGCGCGGCGTGTCGGGCGGCGTGTCGCGAGGTGTGTCCGGATCGGGTCGGGCATGTGACCTGATCGGGTCTTGGAGCCGACGGCCGGGTGCCGTTATGGTTCCGTGACCGCATCGGGGGACCGATGGCAACCGGGGACGTCGGAACGGAGGTGTCGTGGGATCCCACCGAGCGGAACCTGCCGCACGTGTGCGCCGTTCTCGCGGCGTCCCCGCGACCCGCACCCCCGTCGACGCGCTTCCCGTCGAGGCCACCGCGGCCGCGCCGCGCCGCCGCTCCGCGACCGTGCTGGGCCGTGGCGGGGTGCTGACCGCGCTCGTCGCGGTGACCGTCGTGGTCCCCGTCTCGCAGGGCATGGCCGACGGCCAGGTCGTGGTGGGGACGGCCGCGAGCGCGTCCACCCGGGTCGACGGCCCGTCCACCGTGTCGGCGCTGACGGCGATGCCGCTGTCGGACCTGCCGCCCACCGCGCTGGTGTCCGCCGACGGCACGCCCCGCGTGCGCGAGCTCGTCGCGTCGCGCGGCGAGGAGCGCTCGGCGCTGCCCGGCTGCGACGGCTCGGTCCGCCCCTCGGGCGAGAACGGTCTGCTCGCCACCAAGGACCTGTGCACGCTGTGGGACGGTCGCACGCAGATGCGCGCCGACGCGGCGGTCGCGCTCGCGGAGCTCAACGAGGTGCACATCGCGAAGTTCGGCACGGACCTGTGCCTGAGCTCGGGCTACCGCACGCTCGCGCAGCAGAAGGCCGTCAAGGCCGAGAAGGGCGGCCTCGCGGCGACGCCCGGCAAGAGCAACCACGGCTGGGGGCTCGCCGTCGACCTGTGCGGGCTGCAGAACTCCTCGGTCAAGATGGCGTGGATGAACGAGATGGCCGGCACGTTCGGCTGGGAGAACCCGTCCTGGGCGCGCAAGGGCGGCTCGGGTCCGTTCGAGCCGTGGCACTGGGAGTACACCAAGGGCGTCAAGTCCGACGGCGAGTACTACGGCTGACGTCGTCCCGCCGGCACCCGCGAGGGTCGGCGTCGAGGCGTGCGCCGCGCTCGGCCTGACACGGCCGTCCTCCTGACGGAGCAGGCGTCGCGACGCGTCCGTCCCCGCGACGCGGACGGACGTCGGCCGTGCCCCGGCCCGTGCCGGGACGCCACGGGCGGGCCCGCCGCAGCGGACCCGCCCGTGCTCGTGCGCCGACGCGCGTCGTGCTCAGCGCAGCTGGAGGCCCCAGCGCACCTCGTGGGTCGTGCCCGGCTCGAGCTCGACCAGCAGGTCGCCCGTGCGGAACGCGTCGGCCACGCACGTCATGGGCTCGACCGCGACGCCGCGGCGCTCGATGCCGGGGATGCCGTCGCCCGTGCAGACCTGCCATGCGGGCAGGGTCGCGTCGGCCCACACGGCGACCGTGCGGCCGTCGGAGCCGGTGAGGGTCGCCCACGTGCGGCCCTCGGCGTCGGGCGTGACGTCGAGCCACGCGTCGTCGAGCGCGACGCCCGCGAGGGGCTTGCCCTCGCGCAGGTCGTAGTCGCCGGCGACCGCCTGCGTGCCGATCGGCAGGAGCCGGTCGTCGACCGTGACGCGGCGCGCCGCGTCGAGGCGCAGCGTGCTCGCGTCGACACCGCCCGGGCCGGGGGACAGCCACGGGTGGAAGCCGACCCCGTAGGGCGCCACGCCCTCGCCGAGGTGCGTCGTCGCGACCGTGACGGTCAGACCGTCGTCGGCCAGGCGGTACGTCACGTCGAGGCGCAGCGGCCACGGGTAGCCGGGCGTGGGGACGAGGTCGTGGCGCAGCGTCACCGCGTCGTCCGCGGCCTCGACGACGTCGAACCGCGCGTACGCGACGAGGCCGTGCAGCGCGGTGAGGCGCTCGTGCTCGGTCAGCGGGACCTGGTACGTCACGTCGCGGAAGCGGTACGTCGCGTCGCGCAGCCGGTTGGGCCACGGCGCGAGCACCGCACCCGAGAAGGCCGGCGCGATCGTGCCGACGTCGAACGGCAGGAGCACGTCGCGCTCGCCGACCCGGTACTCGCGGACGCTCGCCGCGACGGACGTGACGACGGCGACCTGGTCACCGTGCCGCAGCACGTGCTGGTCACCCGTGGGAGAAGGAGTGTTCACGCTCACAACCTAGCGGCGCACGCGCGTCCGGCCACGGGACCGGCGGTGCGCGTCGCGCCCCGGCGCGCAGGGCGGCCCCGTCGGTCCGGCCGCACGACCGGACCGCCGGGTGGATCACCCGGACAGGTGATCCGGGTCACCCGAGGGGCCGTGCCTGTGGACGACCCGACCCGCCGCGCGGCGTGATGCCCTACCGTGACGCCCGAATCGGACGAACCAGACACCGGCGTGCGTCGGTGCAGGTGGCAGGGCAGGGGGCGGCGGCATGGACGGGGTGGCGATCCTCGAGAGCGAGGTGCGCGAGCTCATCCGACGCCGCGGCGTCGACCCCGTGCGGGACCGTGCCGGTGTCGTCGCGCTCGTGCAGGCCGCCATGGCGGACTACGACGAGCGCTCGCTGCTCGGGGCGGTCCCCGCGCTCGGCGACGCCGCCGCCGCGCACAAGGCCGTCGTCGACGCCGTCGCCGGCCTCGGGCCCCTGCAGCGGTACCTCGACGACCCCGAGGTCGAGGAGATCTGGATCAACAGCCCCTCGCAGGTGTTCGTCGCGCGGCGCGGCGAGCCCGAGCTCACCACGACGATCCTCACCGACGCGCAGGTGCGCGACCTGGTCGAGCAGATGCTCAAGGTCTCCGGCCGGCGCCTCGACCTGTCGAGCCCGTTCGTCGACGCGTCGCTGCCGGGCGGGGAGCGCTTGCACGCCGTGATCCCCGACGTCACGCGGCGGCACTGGTCGGTCAACATCCGCAAGTACGTGGTGCGCGCCACCAGCCTCGACGACGTGGTCGCCCTCGGGTCCCTCACGCCGCAGGCCGCGGCGTTCCTGCACGCGGCCGTGCGGGTCGGGCTCAACGTCCTCGTCTCGGGCGCCACGCAGGCCGGCAAGACGACGATGCTCAACGCGCTCGCGGGCGCCGTCCCGCCGCGCGAGCGCGTCATCAGCTGCGAGGAGGTCTTCGAGCTGCGTCCCGCCGTGCGCGACTGGGTCGCGATGCAGACGCGGCAGCCGAACCTCGAGGGGACCGGCGAGATCACGCTGCGTCGCCTCGTCAAGGAGGCGCTGCGCATGCGCCCCGACCGCCTGCTCGTCGGCGAGGTGCGCGAGGCCGAGGCGCTCGACCTGCTCATCGCGCTCAACAGCGGCGTGCCGGCGATGTGCACGATCCACGCGAGCTCGGCGCGCGAGGCGCTCACCAAGCTGTGCACGCTGCCGCTGCTGGCCGGCGAGAACATCTCCGACCGGTTCGTCGTCCCCACGGTGGCGTCGTCCGTGGACCTCGTGGTCCACCTCGAGCTCGACGCCCGCGGCCGTCGACGCACGCGTGAGGTCGTCGCCGTCCCCGGGCGGGTCGAGGCCGGCGTCGTCGAGACGGCCGACCTCTTCACCACGCGCGACGGCGTCCTGGTCCGCGGCGACGGCTTCCCGCCGCACCCGGAGCGGTTCGCGCGAGCGGGAGTCGACGTCGCGTCCCTGCTGCGGAGGTCGTGAGCGTGGGCGTCGTGGTGGGCCTGCTGCTGGGTGTCGGGCTGGCGTGCGTGTGGTGGTCGTGGTGGCCGCGCGCGGGCGGTGTCGTGGGTCGCTCCGGCGGCTGGGCGGCGCGCGTGCAGGACGTGCTCACGCAGGCCGAGGTGACGGGCGTGTCGCCGGGCGGGCTGGTCGCGGCGAGCGCCGCCGTCGGGCTGGTGGTCGCGGCGGCATCGTTCCTCGTGGTGCCGGTCCCGGCCGTCACCGGGTGCGTCGCGGCGTTCGCCGCGGGTGCGCCGTGGGCCCTCGTGCGGGGCCGTGCCCGCCGGCGCCTCGCCCGGGCGCGCGAGCTGTGGCCCGACGTCGTCGACCACCTCGCGTCGGGCGTGCGCGCGGGGCTCGCCCTGCCGGAGGCGGTGGCCCAGCTGGGCGACCGGGGCCCGGCCGAGCTGCGCGCCCCGTTCCGGGCGTTCGCCGAGGACTACCGCGCGACGGGTCGGTTCGCCGACAGCCTCGACGCCCTCAAGGACCGCCTGGCCGACCCGGTCGCCGACCGCATCGTCGAGGCGCTGCGGCTCACGCGCGACGTCGGCGGCACCGACCTGGGGCGCCTGCTGCGGACGCTGTCGTCCTTCCTGCGCGACGACCTGCGCACGCGGGGCGAGCTCGAGGCGCGGCAGGGCTGGACCGTGTACGCCGCGCGGCTCGCCGTCGCCGCGCCGTGGGTCGTGCTGGGCATGCTCGCGTCGCGCCCCGAGGCCATCTCGGCGTACGACTCGCCCGCCGGTGCCGTGCTGCTCGTCGCGGGTGCCGTCGTCACCGTCGTCGCCTACCGGCTCATGGTGCGCGTCGCGCGCCTGCCCGACGACCCGCGGGTCCTGCGGTGAGCCCGGCGCTCCTCGGCGGGCTCGTCGGCCTGCTCGGCGGCTGCGGCGCGGTCCTCGTCGTCGCGCGGCTGCGCGCGCGACGCATCACGCTCGACCAGCGGGTCGGCCCGTACCTGCGCACGCGCGGCACGTCGTCGCTGCTGCGCGCCGAGCCCGTGCGCGGACCGTGGGGGGTCGTCGAGCGGATCGTCGCCCCGTTCCTGGCGGACGGGGTGCGCGTGGTCTCCCGGCTCGGTTCCTCCTCGGCCGAGCTGCGCCGCCGGCTCGCCCGTGCGGGCAGGTCCGACACGGTCGAGCAGCTCCGCGCGCAGCAGGTCGTCGCCGGGTCGCTCGGCCTCGCGGCCGGGCTCGCGCTCGCCGTCCTGCTCGCGGCCACGCGCGGCGGGGCGGTCGTGCCGCTCGTCGCACTGGTCGTGGTCGCGGGCCTCGTCGGCGCGCTGGCCCCGGACTGGTGGCTCGGCCGGCAGGTGGCCCGGCGCGAGGCGCGCCTGCTCGCCGAGATGCCCACGGTCACCGAGCTCCTCGCGCTGGCCGTCGGAGCGGGCGAAGGGGCGACCGGCGCGCTCGAGCGCGTCGTCCGGCAGACCCACGGCGAGCTGGCCGACGAGCTCGCGCGGACGCTCGCCGACGCGCGCGCCGGTGCGCCCCTCGCGAGCGCGCTGCAGGGTCTGGCCGACCGCACGGGCCTGCCCGCGCTCGCGCGCTTCGCGGAGGGGGTCGCCGTCGCGGTCGAGCGCGGCTCGCCGCTCGCGGACGTGCTGCGCGCGCAGGCGCAGGACGTGCGCGAGGAGGGGCGTCGGGCGCTCATGCAGACGGGCGGGCGCAAGGAGGTGCTCATGATGGTGCCGGTGGTGTTCCTGATCCTGCCGGTCACCGTCGTGTTCGCCGTCTTCCCCAGCGCGGTGGTCCTGCGGGTGGGGCTGTGAGCCCGCCCGCCGTGCACGAGGAGGCGTCGTCCGGCGTGCTCCCGACGACGACGGAGGTCGAGGATGAAGATCTGGCAGCGGACGTGGGACGCGTTCGTGCGGCGCACCGGGCCGGCGGCGGGGGAGCGCGGCGACCGGGGCGACGTGCCCGGCTGGGTGCTCGTGACGCTCATGACCGCCGGGCTGGTCGCCGTGCTGTGGTTCGTCGCCGAGGACGCGCTGCGCGGCCTGTTCGTCGAGGCCGTGAACGGCGTCTCGCCGCGCTCCGGCGGCTGAGCGCCGCGCGGCGAGACGACGCCGGGGCCGCCGTGGTCGACTTCACGCTCGTCGGTGGTCTCGTGGTGGTGCTGTTCGTCGCGGTGGTGCAGCTCGCGCTGGTGCAGCACGTGCGCAACACGTGCGTCGACGCGGCGGCCGAGGGTGCCCGGTACGCGGCGCACGTCGGGCGCGCGCCCGCCGACGGCGCCGCTCGCGCGGGTGACCTGCTGCGCTCGTCGCTCGCCGCGTCGTACGCGCAGGACGTGACGGCGGACGAGGTCGTCGTCGACGGCCTGCGCCTGGTGCGCGTCACGGTGCGCGCCCCGCTACCGGTGGTCGGGCTGCTCGGCCCGGCCGGCGTCATGGAGCTGCGCGGGCACGCCCCCGTGGAGGACGCGTGAGCGCGGCGTCGCGCCGGTGGGTCGGCCGGCTGCGGCGGTGGGCCGCGCGACGGGTGCGCACCGGCGGTGACGACGGCAGCGCCCTCGTCGAGTTCCTCGGCGTCACGCTCGTGCTCCTCGTCCCGACCGTCTACCTCGTGCTCGTGCTCGGACGCGTCCAGGCCGCGACGTTCGCCGTCGAGGGTGCCGCGCGCGAGGCCGCGCGCGTCTACGTGGTGGCCGACGACGCGGCGCAGGGTGCCGAGCGTGCCGTCACGGTCGTCGGCGTCGCGCTCCGCGACCAGGGCTTCGACGACGACGCGGCCGGTGCGCTCGCGCTCACGTGCTCGGCGTCCCCGTGCCTCACGCCCGGTGCCGAGGTCGCGGCGAGCGTGGAGGTGCGCGTGCCGCTGCCGTTCGTGCCCGCGTTCGTCGGGGACGTCCTGCCGCTCGAGGTCCCCGTGAGCGCGCAGCGCGTCGCACCGGTGGACGCCTACCGGGTGGCGCGGTGAGGACGCTCGCCCGGGCGGTCCGCGCACGCGCGTGGGGCGGGCCGGACGACGGTCAGGTGATGCTGCTGTCCCTCGGCTTCGCGGTGGTCGCGCTCGCGCTCGTCCTGGTCGTCGGTGCCGCGACGGGGGTGCACCTCGACCGCAAGCGGCTGCTCGCCACCGCCGACCTGGCCGCGCTCGCCGCGGCCGACCAGGTCAGCGAGCGGTACTTCGAGCCCGGCGGCGGGCGCGGGTCTGCCGGGGTGCCGCTCACCGACGCGTCCGTGCGGGCCGCGGTCGAGCAGTACCTGGCGGACCACCCCGACCCCGTCGCGCGGTGGGACGGCGTGCGGGTCCTCGAGGCGTCGACGCCCGACGGTCGCACCGCACGGGTCCGCCTCGGGGCCGTCACGCGGCCGCCGCTCGTCACGTGGGTGACGGCACCGTGGTCGGACGGGATCGCGCTCGAGGTCGAGTCCGTGGCGCGCGCGTCGTGACCTCCGCGGTCCGCTCAGGCGACCTTCCGGTGCGCGTGCGCCGCCGCCTCCAGCGCGATCGTCGCGAGCTCCGCGATGTGCCGCAGGTCCTCGGCGGTCGCGCCGTCGCGCGCCTGCTGGCTCATGCCCTGCAGCGTCGCGCCCGTGAACCGGGCCATGGCCTCGGACACGTCGGGCCGCTGCGCCATCGCCAGGACGTTCTCACGGCGCATCGTCGCGAGCCGCTCCGCGACGTGACGGTTCGCCTCGGTGACGGTCACGGCAGCGCTGATGACGAGGCACCCGCCGGGGTAGTCGCGCGACGGGTAGTGCTCGGCAGCCTCGAACAGCACGCGCCGCAGCATCGCCAGGCCGTCCCGCTCCTCACGGATCGCCGTGCCGAGGAACGCCCCGTGCGTCTCGTTGTAGCGACGCACGACCGAGAAGAACAGCTCCTCCTTGGAGCCGAACGCCTTGTAGAGGCTCGGCGGGTTGATCCCCATCGCCTCGGTCAGCGACGCGAGCGACGCGCCCTCGTAGCCGTGCTCCCAGAACACGGCGAGGGCCGCGTCGAGCGCCTCCTCGACGTCGAAGCGCCGCCCCTGACCTGCGCGACCAGACATCGTCGTCCTTCCCGCCTCGTGCTCCCGGTCCACGTCGACCCGGTCCGGGCGGGGCCGAGGTCGCCGACGACCCCCGCCGTCCTCGTCACGAGCGTAGTCGCGGGGGCGGACCTCCCGAACCGGTACGAGATCGACTCTTGTAGTGATCACTACACGTATGCCACTCTACCCGCATGAGCCACGAGAGCACAGCACAGGGCATCGAGCAGGAGGCCGCGAGGGTCGCCGTCGTGACCGGCGCGAGCCGCGGGATCGGCCGTGCGATCGCCACGCGCCTCGCGCGGGACGGGTTCGCGGTCGGCGTCCACTACGGGTCGAACCCCGAGGCCGCGGCCGAGACCGTCGCCGCGATCCGGCGCGACCACGGCACCGCCTACGCCTTCCGCGCCGACCTCGCGGCGGACGACGTCGCCACCGCCTTCTGGGACGCGCACGACAAGGCGGCCGCCGAGGCCGGGATCGACGCGCACCAGATCCACACGCTCGTGAACAACGCCGGCGTGACGCTGCGCGGCACCATCGAGGACTTCGACCCGGCCGACCTCGAGCTCCAGCAGCGCATCAACGTGACCGCGCCGTACCTCCTGGTGCGCGAGGCGCTCGGCCGCCTGCGCGACGGAGGGCGGATCGTCAACATCTCGTCCGGCGTCACGCGCATCGCGTTCCCCGAGATCATCGGCTACGCCATGACCAAGGGCGCGATCGAGGCCTTCACCCTCACGCTCGCCAAGCACCTCGGCGCGCGGGGCATCACGGTGAACGCCGTCGCGCCCGGCGTCATCGACACCGACATCAACGCCAGCTGGTTGCGCGACAACCCCGAGGCGATCGCCCAGGTCGCCGCGAGCACCAGCCTCGGGCGCGTCGGGCGGCCCGACGACGTCGCGGGCGCCGTCGCGTTCCTCGCGTCCGACGACGCGCGGTGGGTCACCGGGCAGGTCCTCGACGCCACCGGGGGCACCCAGCTCTGACCGACCAGCACGGCCACGACACTGACAGGGGGGCAGATGTCGCACGCACCGACACGGGGGATCGACCACTTCGGGCTCACCGTCGCGAACCTCGACGACGCGGTCAGGGACCTCGGGGACGCGCTCGGCGCAGGGCTCTGCTACGTCGAGGGGCCCCTCGACGAGCCGTACCCGGGGTGGATGACGGAGAAGCTGGGCGCCCGGGGGGCGTTCGCGCTGCGGGTCGCGGCCGTGAACGCGCTCGCCGTCAACCTCGAGCTCTTCGAGTACGCCGGGGACGGACCGCGCCGTCCCGGTCCGCTGCCGGGTCAGGCGGGAGGCTTCGCGCTGCTGCGGCGCACGCCCGACCCGGCCGCCGCCGCGCGCGAGCTCGCCCGCGTGGCGGCCGTGCGCCCGGCGCACGCCCCGGGCGGGTTCGAGGTGCTGCTGCCCTCGGGGATCGCGCTCGCGCTGCAGCCCGGGACGGACGAGCTGCTCGGCGCCCTGTTCGTGCACCGCGGCGACGTCGCGCCGTTCGTCCACGAGCTGCAGTCGGTGCTCGGGCTGCGGCGGACCGGCGGCGTCGACGCGTTCGGCGCCCGCGGCGTCGTGCTCGCGGGGGAGTGCGGCGCGGCCGTCGCGGTGCTCGACGCCCCCGGTGCGGGACCGCGTCCCGCCAACAGCGACGTCGGCGGGCACCACGTCGCCTTCCACGCCGACGACGTCGACGCGGCGCGCGCGGCGCTCCTCGAGGCGGGGGGGTTCGTGCCGCTCGGCGAGCCCGAGACGATCACGGACGGCCCGATCGCGGGCGACCGCTGGAACTACGTGCTGTCACCCACCGGGGTGCAGCTCGAGCTCATCAACCTCCCCGACGGCACCCTGCCGTACGAGGACGGTGCGGCGCACACCCGCACCCCGATCGCACGGAGGGTCCCCGCATGACCACCACCTCACGACGCGCGTTCCTCGGCGCGGGCACGGCGACGCTCGGGGCCGCGGCGCTCGCCGGGATCGGGCTCCGGGGCCTCGACGCGCCGCCCGAGGACGCGCGTCCGCCCGCGCCGGGTCCGTACCGGGTCGTCACCCCGGCCTCCGAGCAGTGGGAGGACCTGCGGCAGGGCACCAACCTGCGGTGGATCGGGTCGCCGCGACGGATCGCCTTCCCGCGGGACGCGGGCGAGGTCGCGGCCGAGATCCGGACGATCCAGCGGCTAGGGCTGAGGCCCGCCGTCCGTAGCGGCGGCCACGGGTACGAGAGCTTCGTCTCGAACGACGACGTCACCGCGATCATCGACCTCGCGGCGATGAACCAGGTGCGCTGGGACCCGCGCCGGCGCGCGTTCGAGGTCGGTGCGGGGGCCCAGCTCGGCGCCGTGTACCAGCTGCTCTACAAGCAGTGGGGCGTGTACGTCCCGGCAGGCAACTGCCCCACCGTGGCGGCCGGTGGACACATCGCGGGCGGCGGCTACGGCAGCATGAACCGCCGCGACGGCCTCGTCGTCGACCACCTCGCCGCGGTCGAGGCCGTGCACGTGCGCGCGAACGGCACGGTGCGGACGTCCGTCGGGACGCGCGACCCCCGCAGCCCCGACCATGAGCTGTGGTGGGCCTACACGGGCGGTGGCGGCGGCAACTTCGGCGTCGCGACGCGGTACTGGCTGCGGTCGCCGGCGGCCGCGGGCGACCGGCCCGAGGCCGCCCTGCCCACCCCGCCGCGGCACGTGATCCTCTCGACCGTCGCGTGGCGGTGGGACGACCTCGACGAGGCGAGCTTCGGGCGGCTGCTCGCGAACCACGGGCGGTGGCACGAGGAGCACAGCGCGGCCGGCACGCCGGAGGCCGGCCTGTTCTCGCAGCTGAAGACCTGGCACCGCGCCAACGGCACGATCACCCTGGACACGGTCGTCGACGCGGGCGTGCCCGACGCGGACGGCGTCCTCGACCGTCACGTAGGAGCGCTCTCACAGGGCATCCCGGTGCCGACCGTGCTGCAGCGTCGACGCGTGCCCTGGCTGCAGGGGACGCAGTGGACCGGCTTCACCGGACCCGACCCGACGCGCAGGTTCGACGGCAAGTCCGCGTACCTGCGTCGTACCTGGACCCCGACCGCGGTCGCGGCGGCCTACCGCGCCCTGACCGACCCGTCGTTCTCCCACCCCGGCGCGCTGCTCATGATCGCGTCCTACGGCGGGGCGGTGAACACCGTGGCCCCCGACGCGACCGCCGTCGCGCAGCGTGACTCGATCATCAAGTTCCAGGTGGTGTCCATCTGGGACGACCCCGAGGACGACGCCGCGAACCTGGCGTGGACCCGCTCGACCTACGCCGCCATGTTCGCGGACACCGGCGGCGTCCCCGTCCCGAACGCCGACACCGACGGCGCCTTCGTCAACTACGCCGACACCGACCTCGACGACCCGGCCCACAACACCTCGGGCCTCAGCTCGCTCGACCTCTACTACAAGCACAACCTCCCGCGCCTCGTCCGGGCGCGGGCGGCCTACGACCCGAAGGGACTCTTCAGCCATGCACAGAGCCTCCCGGTCAGCTGACCAGCCCGCAGGCGCGCCGCACGGTCGCCTCGACGCGCTCACCGGCCTGCGCTTCCTCGCCGCGCTGGTCGTCGTCGTCTTCCACCTGTCCCTCAACCGCTTCTTCCTCGACGCACCCGCGCTCGTCGACCCCCTGCAGGGCGTGCTGCGCAACGGTGGCTGGCTCGGCGTCACGTTCTTCTTCGTCCTGTCGGGCTTCGTCCTCACGTGGTCC
The DNA here is from genome assembly GCF_004535805.1 of Cellulomonas sp. HD19AZ1. NCBI lineage: Bacteria > Bacillati > Actinomycetota > Actinomycetes > Micrococcales > Cellulomonadaceae > Cellulomonas > Cellulomonas sp. HD19AZ1. The sequence goes on along the minus strand of NZ_SPHX01000002.1, from coordinate 431,365 downwards.
GCGCGTCCGGGGGACACCCCCGGGCGGTTCCTGTGGCGCCGCGTCGCCAAGATCGTGCCCAACCACGTCGTGACGTTCGCCGTGGCCCTGGCCGTCGCCGGTCTCGGGGGTGCGCTCGTGTGGGAGGCGGGAGCCAACCTGCTCCTGCTGCACTCCTGGGTGCCGCGCGACACGGCCTTCTTCAGCATCAACCACCCGAGCTGGTCGCTGTCCGCCGAGATGGTCTTCTACGCGCTCTTCCCGGTCACCCTGCCGCTCGTCGCACGCGTGCCGCGGCGCCACCTGGTCACCGCCGGGGCGGCCCTGGTCGTGGTCGTCGTGCTCCTGCCGCTGGTGGCCCGGCAGCTGCCGGTCGGGGCGGTCTTCGGCCCCGCGCACGCCCAGTCGCCGCTGCTCGGGGCCTCGGTGCTGCAGGTGTGGTCGGTGTACGCGTTCCCGCTGGTCCGGTTCCTGGAGTTCGCGCTCGGGATGCTCGCGGCCCGCGCGGTGCGGGAGGGTGCGCTGCCCCGCGTGCCCGTGGTCGTGGCGCTCGGGCTCGTCGCCGCCGGCTACCTGCTCAGCCTGGTCGTGCCCGTGCTGTGGACGCTCGACGCCGTGTTCGTGCTGCCCGTGACGGCGCTGGTCGTCGCGGTCGCGCAGGCTCCGACGCCGCCGGCCGTGCTCACCACGCCCCTGGCGGTCCGGCTCGGCGAGATCTCGTTCGCGCTCTACATGGTGCACGACATCGTGCTCACCGCCACGCGCCGGTTCGTCCCCGCGGCAGGCCTGCCGCCGCTCGTGGCGGTCCTGCTGGTCGTGCTCGTCTTCGCCGTCAGCCTCGGCGCTGCCTGGGCACTCTGGCGCTGGGTCGAGACGCCCGCCAACACGCGCCTGCGGGCGTTGCGGCTGCCGTCGCGAGCCGCACGCCGCCGACCCGCAGCCCCCGCAGCCCCCGCCGTCGTCCCGCTCACCGTCCCCGCCACCGCGTCGTCACAGGAGGTCTGACCATGACCATCGCCAGCGCCTGGACCGTGTCCGCCCACCAACCCGTGGAGTACCGCGTCGAGACCACCACCGACGTGCTCCACCCGGACAACCCCGCCCTGCTCGACGGTGAGCGCGGCGCGCGTCGCCTCATCGTCACCGACAGCACGGTCGACGAGATCTACGGCGACCGCATCCGGGCCTACGCGCGGACGAACCTGCGCGATCACCAGGTCCTCGTCCTGCCGCACGGCGAGGCCAGCAAGCAGTGGTCCGCCGTCGAGACCGTCCTGGAGGCGGTCGACGCGTTCAAGCTCGACCGGCGCCGCGAGCCGATCATCGCGATCGGCGGCGGCGTGCTCACGGACATCGTCGGCTTCGCCAGCAGCATCTACCGCAGGAGCACCCCGTTCGTCCGGGTGCCGACCACGCTCATCGGGATCGTCGACGCGAGCGTCGGGGTCAAGACCGGCGTGAACTTCCGGGCCGGGAAGAACAAGATCGGGACCTACTTCGCGGCCTCGCGCAGCGTGCTCGACACGACGTTCCTCGCGACCCTCGACGCCCGGCACGTGTCCAACGGCCTCGCGGAGATCCTCAAGATCGCTCTCATCAAGGACGAGCGCCTGTTCGACCTGCTCGAGGCGCACGGGTCCGCCGTCCTGCGGTCCCGGTTCCAGTCCGGCACGTCCGTCGAGCGGGAGATCCTCGAGCGGGCGATCGGCGGCATGCTCGACGAGCTCCGCCCGAACCTCTGGGAGCACGTCCTCGAGCGTGTCGTCGACTACGGGCACACCTTCAGCCCGACGATCGAGATGCGTGCCCTGCCCGAGCTCCTGCACGGCGAGGCGGTGGGGCTCGACATGGCGCTGACCACGGGCGTCGCGCTGCACCGTGGCCTCGTCACCGCCGAGCAGGCGGACCGCGTCTTCGCGACGCTCACGGGTCTCGGGCTGCCGACCACGCACCCGGCGATGCGCCTCGACGACCTCGTCCGGGCGCTCGAGGACACGACGCGGCACCGCGACGGGCGGCAGCGCCTGCCGCTGCCCGTCGGCATCGGCGCCGCGACGTTCGTCGACGACGTGACGCGTGAGGACATCGCCGCGGGCCTGCAGGCCGTCGCGGTCCTCTCGACGGCCGGGCTCGAGGCGACGGCGTGAACGTCACCGGTCTCCCGGCGCCGCCGCCGCGGACCCCTGCCGTGCACGCCGTGATCCACGGCGTGCACGGCAGCCCCGGCCGCACCGGATGGAAGGCGTTCTACACGCGACGCCACCTGCAGTCGCCCACCGAGGCCGTCGAGTGGGCCACGCTGCCGCCCGGCGCGGTGAGCGGAGAGCACCGCCACACCCGGACCGAGGAGATCTACCTGGTCCTCGACGGCGAGGGCGAGTTCTTCTTCAACGGTCGTCCGCACGCGGTCCGTCGCGGGTCGCTCGCGCTCACGCCGCCGGGCAACACGCACGGCCTGCGCAACACGGGCGACCACGACCTCAGCTGGTGGGTCGTCGAGACCCTCGCCCCGGCCACGCAGGCCGCCCTCGCCGCCCCGGCACCGCCGGGGCCCGTCACCCCCCGGAGCCGCCCCGTGCCCGTGCACCTCACCGACCTGACCGTCACGCCCCACGTCGACACCACGACCGTCTTCGACGGCCCGCTGGTGGCCGTCGACCGCCACGTCCTGCTGGCGGGGGAGGAGCTGGTGACGGGGGCCGACAGCAGCGAGATCGCGGGGTTCGTGAACGCCGGCTCCGCGGTCCTCGACCTGCCCGGCGCGACCAGCAGCGTCACGGCGCCCGCCGCGTTCCTCGTCCCGGCCGGGACGCGCGGGCGGCTGACGGCCGCCGAGGAATGCGAGCTGTTCACGGTCGAGCTGCGCGTGGGGCCGGCATGATCGTCACGCGCGTCGACCCCGACGACACGTGGACGTGCCTCGTGCGTCGCGGCATGCTCCACAGCGAGACCGAGTCGGTCGAGCACCACCGGCTGGGTGCCGGCGAGCGGCTCTCCTTCGACGCCCCGCACGGCGTCGACGAGCTGGTCGTGGTCCTGTCCGGCGAGGTGGACGTCGACGGCGGCACCGCCGGCCCGGGGAGCGTCGTGCTCGTGCCGGAGGGCGCCGGAGGCGAGCTGACGGCCCGCGTGCCGACCGCGGTGCTGAGCGTGCGGGGGCTCGCGGCCCGCGTCACGGCGGCGCTGCCGCCCCGCGTGCCCGAGCTGCCGGTGGCCGAGCGTGCCGTCTGACCTGCGGGACGCGGCCGCGCGCGCGGCTCTGCCCGTCGCCGTGTTCTTCGCCGTGACCGTCGAGATGGCGCCGGTGGGAGCCGTCTCGACGATCGCGCGCGACCTGGGCGCGGGCGTCGAGCGCGTCGCGCTCGGGTCCACCGCGTACGCCGCGGCGACCGCCGTGGTCGCGGTCCCCGGCGCGCTGCTGCTGCGCGCCGCGCCCCTGCGGCGTGCGGTCGTCGTCGCGGGCGCGGTGTTCGCGGCGGCTGCCGCGCTCAGCGTCGCCGCTGCGGACCTGCCGGCGTTCCTCGTGACGCGTGCGCTCACCGGCGTCGCGCACGGGTGCTTCTTCCCGCTCGCGCTCGCGCTGGCGGCACGCTCGTCGGGGCGGCCCGAGCGGGCGGTGGCCCACGTGCTGCTGGGCAACGCGGGTGCCCTCGCGCTCGGCGTCCCGGTGGTCGAGGCGCTCTCGACGTGGTCGTGGCGCGTGCCGCTCCTGGTCGCGGCCGTGGCCGTCGCGCTCGCCGCGGCCGGTGCGCCGCCCGAGCGCGTGCGTGCCGCGGCCGCCGACGGTCGTGCCGGCGGCGCGCCGCCCGGTGCGGTGCTGGCGCTGGCCGCGGCGTTCGCGCTCGCGCTGGCGGGGCACTTCACCTTCTACACGTTCCTGACGCCGCTCGCGGAGAGCGCCAGCAGCTCCGCGACGGCGGCGCTGGGCGCGTACGGCGTCGCGGTCGTGGTGGCCGCGCTCGTCGCGGGTCCGCTGTCCGGACGGTCCCGACTGCCGCGGGCGTGCGCCGTGGCCGCCGTGGAAGGTGTGCTGCTGGCGGCGCTCGCGGCGACCGGTGCGCCCGTGGCCGTCGTCGCGGCGGGCGTCGTCGCAGGGCTGTGCTTCGGTCTGCTGCCCGCCCTCGTGCAGTCGGAGATGCTCGCGATCGCGGGCGACCGCGCGACGCTCGCCTCGGCGGTCGCCGTCGTCGCGTTCAACGTCGGCATCGCCGCCGGTGCCGCCCTGGGCGGTGCGGCGTCGTCGCGCGGACCGGGCGCGCCGCCGCTCCTGGGCGGTGCGCTGCTCGTGGCCGCGGCGGTCGCGATCGCCGCGTGCGCCGTCGTGCAGCGGCCGGCACGGCGGTCTCCCGGGCACGGGTCTCCCGGGCACGCGGGCGGCGGCGGCCCCGCGGCGCCCGGCAGGTGGGGCGCACCGGCGCGGGACGGCGACGGGGCCCGGCGACTCGTGCGGCGCGGGGGGTAGCAGACCCGCGCCGTCGCGCCGCAGGCGGTGTCGGGCCCGCGCCTTGCCGCACCCGGCACCCCGCGCGACGATCGGAGCACGGCCGAGCCTCGGGGAGGGCGCGATGGGCACGCACGTGGTGGTCGGGTACGACGGGTCGCCGGAGGCGGTCTCGGCGGTGCGGTGGGCGGCGGTCGCGGCCCACCGGCTGGGCGCGGAGCTGCGGGTCGTGCACGTGTGGGGGCTGCAGGGGCAGCTCGACGTGCCGCCGCTGCGCACCGCGTCGGCGTACGTCCGGCAGGGTGCGCAGGAGGTCGCGGACGAGGGCGCGCAGGTCGCGCGCGAGCAGTCGCCCGGGCTCGCCGTCACCGCGGTCCTCGACGACGGCCCGCCCGCGCGCACGCTCGTCGGGCTCGCGCAGGACGCACGGCTGCTCGTCGTCGGACGGCAGGGCGCGGGGCGGCTGTCGGGCGTGCTGCTCGGGTCGGTGTCGCTCGGCGTGCTGCAGCACGCGCCGTGCCCCGTCGTGGTGGTGCCCCGCACGCAGGTCGCGCCGCAGCCCACCGGGCACGTCGTCGTCGGCGTCGACGGGTCGGCGGCCTCGTTCGCCGCGGTCGACGCCGCCGTCACGGGCGCCGACGCGATCGCCACCAGCACCGCGACCCGGCTCACCGTCGTCGCGTGCTGGCAGGAGCCTCCCACCAACCGCTCGCTCGTGTCCTGGCTCGCCGAGCAGCCCGGCACGTCGCCGGCCGACCTCGCGCGGCAGGCCGCCGAGCGGGCGCTCGACGCCGCGCTCGTGCGGCTCGCGGGCGCCGAGGGCGTCACCGTGGACGGCGTCGTCGCGGAGGGGCCGGCGGCCCGCGTGCTCGCGCAGCACGCCGAGCGCGCCGACCTGCTCGTCGTCGGCACGCGGGGCCTCGGCGGCCTGGGCGGGCTCGTGCTCGGCTCGGTCAGCCAGTGGCTCGTCGCGCGTGCGGCGTGCCCCGTCCTCGTCGCGCGCGGCGCCGCCTGAACCCCGCCGCGCCTCAGACGGGCCCGGGTGGCGTGCCGCCGCGCACCACCGGCCGGGCGGGCACCACGGCCCGGCCGCCCGCGCCGACCACGGGCGGGGCGACGGGCAGGTCGCGCGCGTGCCGGCGGGCGCCGACGGACGCGCCGCGGACGAGCCGGGCCGCGTCGTCGCGACGCGTCACGACCCGGTGTCGCCCCCGCGTCGTCCGGGCGCGTCGCCGCACGCCCGTTCGTGCGGCGCGGAGCGGGTAGCCTGGACCGCCGTGGCCACCACCGACTTCCCCGCCGAGCTCCGCGACCTGCGCACCACGCTGGACTCCATCGAGTCGGTGAGCGACCCCACGGCGCTGCGGGCGAAGATCGCCGAGCTCTCCGAGCAGGCGTCCGCCCCCGACCTGTGGGACGACCCCGAGGCCGCCCAGAAGGTCACGAGCGCGCTGTCCGCCGCGCAGTCCGAGCTCGACCGCGTCACGCGCCTGCGCGGCCGCATCGACGACCTCGAGACGCTCGTCGAGATGGCCGCCGAGGAGGACGACGAGGACACCCTCGCCGAGGCCGAGGCCGAGCTCGTCGGCATCCGCAAGGACCTCGGCGAGCTCGAGGTCCGCACGCTGCTCGCGGGCGAGTACGACCAGCGCGAGGCCGTCGTCACGATCCGCGCCGGCGCCGGCGGCGTCGACGCCGCCGACTTCGCCGAGATGCTGCTGCGCATGTACCTGCGCTGGGCCGAGCGCCACGGCTACCCGACGACCGTGCTCGACACGTCGTACGCCGAGGAGGCCGGGCTCAAGTCCGCGACGTTCGAGGTCAAGGCGCCCTACGCGTTCGGGCACCTGTCGGTCGAGGCCGGCACGCACCGCCTCGTGCGGATCTCGCCGTTCGACAACCAGGGGCGACGTCAGACGTCGTTCGCCGCCGTCGAGGTCATCCCGCTCATCGAGCAGACCGACTCCATCGAGATCCCCGAGTCCGAGATCAAGGTCGACGTGTTCCGCTCGTCCGGCCCCGGCGGGCAGTCCGTCAACACGACCGACTCCGCGGTCCGCATGACGCACATCCCCACCGGCATCGTCGTGTCGATGCAGAACGAGAAGTCGCAGATCCAGAACCGCGCCGCCGCGCTGCGCGTCCTGCAGTCGAGGCTCCTGCTCGTGCGCAAGGCCGAGGAGGACGCCAAGAAGAAGGAGCTCGCGGGCGACATCAAGGCGTCCTGGGGCGACCAGATGCGCTCGTACGTGCTGCAGCCGTACCAGATGGTCAAGGACCTGCGCACCGAGCACGAGGTCGGCAACCCGGCCGCGGTGTTCGACGGCGACATCGACGACTTCATCGAGGCCGGCGTGCGCTGGCGCCGGGCGCAGCAGGTCGCGGACGCCTGAGCCCGCCGACCCGTCCCGGACGCACGTCCGGGACGGAACGGGACGAGTCGGGCGTTGCGCGTGATTCACAGGCGACGGGGCGGCGTGTCCTGCGCCCGAGCGGGTGAACGCCTTCCTACCCTCGATGGGGCTCGCGGACCGCGGGCCGTCGGGGGCGTGCCCCCCGAGAGGACGAGGCGAGGTCGGTCGTGATCCGGTTCGAGAACGTGACGAAGGTCTACGCGCGCGGCGCACGGCCCGCGCTGGACCGGGTGACGCTCGACGTCGAGCGCGGCGAGTTCGTGTTCCTCGTGGGCGCGTCCGGGTCCGGCAAGTCGACGTTCCTGCGGCTCGTGCTGCGCGAGGAGCGCGCGTCGGCCGGCAAGGTGTTCGTCGCCGGCAAGGAGCTCGGGACGCTGTCCGGCTTCAAGGTCCCGCACCTGCGCCGGCAGATCGGCGCGGTCTTCCAGGACTTCCGCCTGCTGCCCAACAAGACCGTCTTCGAGAACGTCGCGTTCGCGCTGCAGGTCATCGGCAAGCCGCGTCACCACATCCTCACGACCGTGCCCGACGTGCTCGACATGGTCGGGCTCGCCGGCAAGGAGAAGCGTCGCCCGCACGAGCTGTCGGGCGGTGAGCAGCAGCGCGTCGCGATCGCGCGCGCGTTCGTCAACCGGCCGTCGATCCTGCTGGCCGACGAGCCCACCGGCAACCTCGACCCGACGACGTCCCTGGGGATCATGCGCCTGCTCGACCGCATCAACCGCACCGGCACCACGGTCGTCATGGCCACGCACGACGACGAGATCGTCGACCAGATGCGCAAGCGCGTGGTCGAGCTGTCGACCGGTGAGCTCGTGCGCGACCAGTCGCGCGGCGTCTACGGCTCGGACCGCTGAGGGGATCGGGAGATGCGCGCCCAGTTCATCCTGTCCGAGATCGGCATCGGCCTGCGCCGCAACCTGTCGATGACCGTGTCGGTCGTGCTCGTGACGTTCGTGTGCCTGACCTTCCTCGGTGCCGCCGCGCTGCTGCAGACGCAGATCGGCAAGATGAAGGACGACTTCTACGACAAGGTCGAGGTCTCGGTCTTCCTGTGCCCCGAGAACTCCGCGGCGCCCACGTGCGCGGCCGGTGAGGTGACGCAGGAGCAGCGCGACGACATCCTCGCGGCGCTCGACGCGCCCGACGTCGCGCGCTACGTCGAGCAGATCTTCACCGAGTCGAAGGAGGAGGCGTACGAGACGTTCAAGCGGCAGTGGGGCGACCAGTTCTGGGCGTCGGCCGCCACCGCCGACGACATGAACTCGTCGCTGCGCATCAAGCTGACGGACCCCGAGCAGTACCAGGTCGTCGCCGACGTCGTGTCCGGTCGCCCGGGCGTCGAGTCGGTGCAGGACCAGCGGCGGCTGTTCGACAACCTCTTCCTCGTGCTCGACCGCGCCACGTGGGCCGCCGGCGGGCTCGCCGCGATCATGCTGCTCGCGGCCGTGCTGCTGATCACCACCACGATCCGGCTGTCCGCTCTCAGCCGCCGCCGCGAGACCGGCATCATGCGGCTCGTCGGTGCGTCCACGCTGTTCATCCAGCTGCCGTTCATGCTCGAGGGCGCGATCGCTGCGACGCTCGGCGCGGGGCTCGCGATCGGCGGCCTGTGGCTCGGGGTCGAATACCTCGTCACCGACTGGCTCGGCAAGTCCGTGACGTGGATCCCGTACGTCGGGACGTCGGACGTCCTGACGATCGCACCGCTCCTGGTGCTCGTCGCGTTCGTGCTCGCCGCGATCTCGTCCCTCGTCACCCTCAGCCGCTACACGAAGGTGTGAGCATGCGCCGACCCGACCGTCCCTCCCGCACCCGCCGCGCGCTGCACGCAGGCGTCGCGCTCGTCGCCGCGCTCGCGGTCGCCGTCCCGGCGCTCGTCGCCGGCTCGGCGCCGGCGCTCGCCGACGACCTGTCGAACAAGCGCGCCGACGTCGAGCGCCGCCAGGCCGAGGCCGACCAGCGCGCCGCGGCCCTCGAGGAGACGCTCGAGGAGCTCGGCGGCGAGCTCGCGGACGCGGTCGCCCGGCTCGCGGAGGTCGAGGCGCAGCTGCCCGCCGCGCAGAGCAGGCTCGACGAGGCCGTCGCCGCCGCGCAGGCCGCGCAGCGCGAGGCCGAGATCCTCGCCGCACGGCTGCAGGCGGCGCGCGACGAGGAGGCGTCGATCGGCGACCAGATCGTCGTCGACGGCGAGCGCGAGCAGGAGATCCGTGCGGCCATCGGCCAGATGGCGCGCAGCGCCTACCAGGGCGGGCGTGACGTCTCCAGCATGAGCGTGATGCTCGACGCGGAGAGCTCGCAGGACTTCGTCCGCAAGTACGGGCTCGTGTCCACGGCGATGCGCACGCAGACGCAGGTGCTCGACGAGCTCACCGAGCTCGCGGCCCGGAACAAGAACGCGCAGGCGCGGCAGCAGGCCGTGCGCGAGAAGGTCGACGAGCTCAAGGCCGCGGCCGACCAGAAGCTCGCCGAGGCGCAGCAGGCGCAGGCCGAGGCGGCCAGCGCCAAGCAGGCGCTCGACCAGCTCGTGGCCGAGCAGCAGGAGCGCCAGGCGGCCATCGCGGGCCGCAAGGCCGAGGTCGAGGCGCAGGCCGCGGCCGCGGACGCCGAGCGGGGCAAGCTCGCGGGCGAGCTCGCGCAGATCGTCGAGCAGCAGCGTCAGCAGCGCGAGGCCGAGGAGGCGGCGCGCCGCGCGCAGGCCGGCCAGAACAACGGCGGCGGGGGTGGTGGTGGCACCGGCACCGGTGGCGGCGGCGGCACGAGCCCGCAGCCCGGCGGTGCGCGCCCCGGCGCGAAGTTCGGCAACCCCACCGCGCACAACCCGATCTACGTGACCTCCGAGTACGGCATGCGCATGCACCCCGTGCTGGGCTACATGCGCATGCACGCCGGCATCGACCTGCGCGATCGCTGCGGCGAGCCCGTCTACGCGGGCCGCGACGGGACCGTGCAGTGGGCCCGGTTCCGCAGCGGGTACGGCAACCAGGTGATGGTCGACCACGGCTGGGTCGACGGGTCGTCGCTCATGTCGAGCTACAACCACATGTCGTCGTTCGTCGTCGGCGCCGGGGCGCGCGTGAGCGCCGGCCAGCTGCTCGGCTACGCGGGAAACACCGGCACGTCGGCGGCCTGCCACCTGCACTTCGAGGTGTACGTCAACGGCTCGACGACCAACCCGCGGCCGTACCTGGGGCTGTGACCTGCGCGTCGTCCGCGGATTCCCGTGGGACGACGCGGGTGGGCGCCGGTAGTGTCGGACGTCGGCGGTCGTGAGGACCGCCGCGACGACCGCCCGAGCACCGGGCACGGGACAGCACAGGGACGGAGGGCCGCGCGGTGGCGAAGGCGAAGGTGGACGGCCGCACGATGGTCGCCGCCAACCGCAAGGCGCGGCACGACTACCTGATCCAGGACGTGTTCGAGGCCGGCCTGGTGCTCACGGGCACCGAGGTCAAGGCGCTGCGCGCCGGCCGCGCGTCGCTGGTGGACGGCTGGGGCGAGATCGAGTCGGGCGAGGCGTGGCTGCACGGCGTGCACATCCCCGAGTACTCGCAGGGCACGTGGACCAACCACGCGCCGCGGCGCAAGCGCAAGATGCTGCTCCACCGCGAGGAGATCGATCGTCTCGAGGCGCGCACGCGCGAGAAGGGGCACACGATCGTGCCGCTCGCGCTGTACTTCCTCGACGGTCGCGCCAAGGTCGAGATCGCGCTGGCGATCGGCAAGAAGGACTGGGACAAGCGCCAGGCCCTGCGCGAGCGGCAGGACAACCTCGAGGCGCAGCGAGCGATGAGGGAGCGACGCGACCGGTGACCGACGTGCGTCCGGACGGATCCGACCCTGTTCTGGCGCGTGCGGTGCGGCGGCTCGCCGTGCTCGCCCTCGTGCTCGTCGTGGCGCTGGGGGTGATCCTGCTCGCGCCGCCCGTGGCGCTCGCGGCGCCCGCGCCCGGCGACCTGTCCAGCGGGCGGGAGATCACGCGCTACGACGTGACGGCCGACGCGGCCGTCGACGGCAGCGTCGACGTGCGCATCGAGCTCGACTTCGACTACGGCGACGACCCGGGGCACGGGCCGTACCTCACGTTCCCGACGCGGGTGTCCTACGACGACGAGCAGGACCGCGTGTTCGAGTTCAGCGACGTGCGGGCGTCGAGCCCCACGGGCGCGCCGGCCGGCGTGGACCGCGAGGACGAGACGTCGGCGATGGTCCTGCGCATCGGGGACGAGGACGTCGACGACGTCACGGGCGTGCAGACGTACGTCGTGACCTTCACCGTCGACGGCTGGATCAACCCCGCGAACGCGCAGCACTCGGGCGACGAGCTGTACTGGAACGTCATCGGCCCCGGGTGGGAGATCCCGCTGTCGCAGCTGTCGGTCACCGTGTCGGGGCCCGCGCCCGTCGAGGGCGCCGCGTGCTTCGTGGGCCCGTACGGCTCGACGACGCCCTGCCGGTCGGTGACGACCGACGGGGGGACGGCGTCGTTCACGCAGGACGTCGTGACGGTCGGCGACCAGCTGACGACCGTCACCGGGTGGCCCGGCGGCACGTTCCCGGGCGTGCAGCCGATCCTGCGCCCCAAGCCCGACCCGACGCTGCCGCTCGCACCGGCCAACCCCGCCGGGGCGTTGGCGGGCGCGCTGCTGCTGGTCGGCAGCGGCCTGGTCGTGCGGCGCGTGCGCCGCACGGGCCGGGACCGCGCGTACCTCGGCCTGACGCCCGGGCTGCGCCCGGCCGACGGCCAGGAGGTCGCGACGGGGTACCGCGACCGCCGCATGCCCGTGAGCGTGCAGTTCCAGCCGCCGCAGGACGCGCGGCCGGGGGAGATCGGCACGCTCGTCGACGAGAAGGCCGACCCCGTCGACGTCACGGCGACCATCGTCGACCTCGCGGTGCGCGGCTGGCTGCGCATCGAGGAGGTGCCGCGGTCCAACCCGAAGAAGAAGCCCAAGGACTGGACGCTGGTGCGCCTGCGCGCCGGCACCGAGGGTCTGCTGCCGTTCGAGGCGTGGCTGCTGTCCGACCTGTTCGAGGAGGAGGACCGCGTCCAGCTGTCCGACCTGAGCACGACGTTCGCGTCGTCGCTCGCCAAGGTGCAGGACATGATGTACGAGCACGTCGCGAGCGTCGGCTGGTTCCGCGGCAACCCCAAGAAGGTGCGCAACGCGTGGCTCGCATCGGCGTTCGGGATCATGGGGCTCGGCGTCGCGGTGGCGCTCGTCGCGATGGCGATCGAGACGGTCCCCGGGCTGGCGCTCGTGGGCATCGCGATCACGCTGGTCGGGGTGCTGGTGCTCGCGGTGTCCAACCGGGCGCCCGCGCGCACGGCCGACGGCACCGCGGTGCTGGCCCAGGCCCTCGGGTTCCGCCGGTACCTCGCGACGGCCGAGGCGAACCAGCTGCGGTTCGAGGAGGGCGAGGACGTCTTCAGCCGGTACCTGCCGTACGCGATCGTGTTCGGCCTGACCGACCGGTGGGCGCGCGTGTTCGCCGAGCTCGCCGCGCAGGGGCGCGTGCTCGAGCAGCCCGGCTGGTACGTCGGGTCGTACGCGCCGACCGCGCACGCGTTCTGGGCCACGGGGTTCGTGGGCGCGCTCGACCGCTTCGAGTCCGTCGCGACGTCGGCCATCACGGCACCCACGCCGGGGTCCTCGGGCGGGTCCGGGTTCAGCGGCGGCGGGTTCTCCGGCGGTGGCGTCGGCGGCGGGGGCGGCGGGGGCTGGTGAGCCCGCGCCCGTGACGCGTGCCGCGGCCGGTCGGGGTCAGCCGGCCGCGTCGCGTGCGCCGAGCGCGGCGTCGCCCGTGCGGCGCAGCACGTTGCGCGCCACCACCTGCTGCCACGTCGACGCGCGCTCGGCGCGGCCCCGCCCGACGAACGACACCGCCCAGTGCAGCAGGGTCGTCAGCCGGTTCTTGAAGCCCACCAGGTACACGAGGTGCACGCCGAGCCACAGCGCCCACGCGGCCACGCCCGCGGTGCGCACGGGCCCCACCTGCGCGACCGCGAAGAACCGCGACACCGTCGCCATGCTGCCCTTGTCGCGGTAGACGAACCGCTGCCCCGTCGGCTCGCCGCGCACGCGCGCCGCGATCTGCCCGGCCGCGTGCTGCCCGCTCTGGATCGCGACCTGCGCGACGCCCGGCAGGTCGTCGAGGCTCATGAGGTCCCCGACGACGAACACCTCGGGGTGGCCCGGCAGCGTGCAGTCCGGCGCGACGCGCACGCGCCCGGCCCGGTCGGTCTCGGCGCCCGACCGCTCGGCGAGCACGCGCCCGAGCGGCGCGCCCGCGACACCCGCCGCCCACACCTTGCACACCGTCGGGATCTCGCGGCGGCGGCCGTCGGCGTCCTCGACCGTCACCGACCGGGCGTCGAGCTCGACGACCTTCCAGCCCGTCCACAGCTCGACGCCCAGCCGGTCGAGCTCGCGCGCCGCGGCCGACGCGAGCCGCTCCGGGTACCCGGGCAGCACGTGCTCCACCGGGTCGACGAGCAGCACGCGCGCGCGGGCCGGGTCGGCGCGGCGGAACTGCCCGGGCAGCACGCGGTGCGCGAGCTCGGCGACCTGCCCCGCCATCTCGACGCCCGTCGGCCCGGCGCCGACCACGACGAACGTCAGCAGCCGGTCCGCGACCTCGGGGTCGTCCGTGAGCTCGGCCAGCTCGAACGCCCCCAGCACGCGCGCGCGGACCTCCATCGCGTCGTCGAGGCTCTTGAGACCGGGCGCGTGCTCGGCGAACTCGTCGCGGCCGAAGTACGACTGCCCGGCACCTGCCGCCACGACCAGCGAGTCGTAGCGCGTGCGGACCTCGCCCAGCGGTGAGCGGTGCACGACCTCGCGCGCGTCGAGGTCGACGTCCTCGACCACGCCCAGCAGGACGCGCGCGTTGCGCTGGCGCCGCAGCACGTCGCGCGTCGCGGGTGCGATCTCGCCCGACGACAGGATCCCCGTCGCCACCTGGTAGAGCAGGGGCTGGAAGAGATGGTGGTTGACGCTGCTGATGACCGTGACCCGCACGCCGGGCACGTCCGCGAGCGCTCGCGTCGCGAACAGGCCGCCGAACCCGGACCCGACGACGACCACGTCGTGCGGGCGCTGCGTCGCTGTCATGGCGGCCTCCTGGTCGCGGTCGGGGGTCGTGCCTCGACGCTACGGGCGCCGCGCGCCGGGCGCGCGTCGGTGGGCGGTTCGGACGCCCCGCGGACCCGGTGCGTCCGGCGCCCCGCGGCGGCAGGACGTCGTGGGCGCCGTCACGGGCGTGGGCGCCGTTCAGGTTGCCGGCGTGGCGTCCTCGGGCGAGCGTGGAGGGGACGCCGACGAGAGGACCCGCATGACGGCCAGCACCCCCGACCCGGACCCCGACAGCACGCCCGGCCTCGAGCCCGGCGGGTCGGTCGCGCCCGGGGACACGCCGCCGGGGGAGTCGTCGACGTCGGGTGCGTCGGACCGGCAGCCGCGCACCGGGTCGACCGGCGCGAACTGGGTCGCGTACGCCGTCATCGGCGTCGCGGTGGTGCTCGTGGGCCTGTTCTTCGTCGGGTACGTGGTGGGCCTCGCGGACTGACGCACGGGTCGCCGCACCAGGGACCACGGTCCCGCACGTCCGTCGCGACGCCGCGGCTAGCGTGACCGGATGACCGCCCCGACCACGGCCCGGCCGCGCCCGACGCGGCGACGTCGCCCGTCGCAGGGGTGGGTGCCGCGGCAGCACGGGGCGTGGGCGATGCTCGTGGTGCCGCCCGTGGTGGGGGCGACGCTGAGCGGGTGGACGTGGCGGCACGCGCTGCTGCTCGCGGCGTGGCTGGTCGGCTACCTGGCCTACCACGCCGCGGGGATCTGGCTGCGCTCGGGGCGTCGCGCGCGGTACCGGCGCCCGGTCGTCGTGTACGGCGGTGCGGGCGCGACGCTGCTGGTCGCGCTCGTGGCGTCCGCGCCGCGCCTGCTGCTGTGGGCGCCGGCGTTCGCGGTGCTGCTGGGCGTGAGCCTCGTGGCGTCGCTGCGGCGCGCCGACCGGTCGTGGTGGAACGACACCGTGACGATCCTCGCCGCCGCGCTCCTCGCGCCCGTCGCCGCGGGCCTCGGCGTCACGGCCGTCGCGCCGGCGCGGCTGTGGACCGCGACGGCCGTGCTCGCCGCGTACTTCCTGGGCACCGTGCCGTACGTCAAGTGCCTCATCCGCGACCGCGACGACCCGCGCGTGCGCCGGCTGTCCGTCGTGTACCACGCGGCGCTCGCGGTCGGCGCGTGGTGGGTGCACCCCGCGCTCGGGGTCGTCGCGGTGCTGCTGCTCGCGCGGGCCGTCGTCGTGCCGTGGCGGTGGCCGCACGTGCGTCCCGCGCCGCTGGGGGCGGGCGAGGTCGTCGCGACGCTCGTGGTGACGACGACGCTGCTGCTCACCGTGTGACGTCCGGGCCCGCCAGCGGGCGCGGCGGACGGCCGGTCAGGAGTCGGTGCTTGCGCCGGTCAGGTGCCGAGGATCTCCGCGAGGTCGAACCGCACGGGCTCGTCGAGCTGCGCGTACGTGCACGAGCGCGGGTCGCGGTCGGGGCGCCAGCGGCGGAACTGCGCGGTGTGCCGGAACCGGTCGCCCTCCATGTGGTCGTAGGCCACCTCGACGACCAGCTCGGGTCGCAGCGGCACGAACGACAGGTCCTTGGTCGCGTTCCAGCGGCTCACGGCGCCCGGCATGCGCTGCCCGGCGTGCGCCTGCTGGTCGGCCCAGCCGCCCCACGGGTGCTCGGCGAGGTCGACGTCGCGGTACGGCGCGAGGTCGTCGAGCAGCGTGCGGCGGCGCGCCATGGGGAACGACGCGCTCACGCCGACGTGCTGCAGGTGGCCGTCGTCCGCCCACAGGCCCAGCAGCAGCGACCCGACCACGTCGCCCGTCTTGTGCCAGCGGAAGCCCGCGACCACGCAGTCCGCCGTGCGCTCGTGCTTGATCTTGAACATCGCGCGCTTGTCGGGCTGGTACGTGCCGTCGAGCGGCTTGGCGACGACGCCGTCGAGGCCCGCGCCCTCGAACTGCTCGAACCAGCGCCGCGCCTCGGCGAGGTCACCGGTCGCGGGCGTCACGTGCACGGGCGGGCGCGCGTCGGCGAGCGCCTGCACGAGCAGCGCGCGGCGCTCGGCGAACGGGCGACCCGTGAGGTCCTCGTCGCCGAGCGCCAGCAGGTCGAACGCGACGAACGACACGGGCGTCTGCTCGGACAGCAGCTTCACGCGGCTCGCCGCGGGGTGGATGCGCTGCTGCAGCGCGTCGAAGTCGAGCCGGTCGCCCGTGACCAGCACGATCTCGCCGTCGACCACGCACCGGTCCGGCAGGTTCGCGCGCAGCGCCTCGACGAGCTCGGGGAAGTACCGCGTCATCGGCTTCTCGTTGCGGCTGCCCAGCTCGACCTCGTCGCCGTCGCGGAAGACGATCGTGCGGAACCCGTCCCACTTGGGCTCGACGTGCCCCACGTCCGGGATCTCCTTGACGGACTTCGCGAGCATCGGCGCGACGGGCGGCATCACCGGCAGGTCCATCCGCCCATCGTGCGGCACGCCACCCACACGTGCACAGGTGGCGCCGAGGTCCGCCCCAGCCCGCGTCCGGGAGCGTGCGGTGTCCTGGGGTCAGCGGGCGCCGCAGGGGCGCCGACAGGAGGAACCATGGACGACCGCACGACCCCGCCGGGCACGCCGGCGAACCCGAACCCGAACCCCGACCCGACTGCCGGCGCCGGGGCTCCGACGGGCGCAGGTGGCTCCGGCGCGGACGCCGCGTCGTCCGGCGCCCCCGGGCACGCGGGCCCGGGAGCTCCCGCCCCGGGTGGGCCCGCGCTGCCCGCGCCCGGCTACGTGCAGCCGGCGTACGTGCCGCCCGCAGGTGCCGGGGGGCCGGCGGTGCCCGGTGCCGCGCCGGCCGTGCCCGCTGCGCCCGCCCGCCCGCGGCGGACCGTGAGCGCGGTCGTCGCGGCCGTGCTCGCGGCGGCGGCGCTCCTGGTCGGCCTCGTGGTGGGCGGCGGAGGCGTCGCCCTCGCCACGTTCGGGCACGGCGTCGGGAACCACCGCGGCCCCGGCGCGTTCGCGGGCGTCCCCGACCACGACGGTGACCGCGACGGACGGCTGCTGGACGGCGGTGACCGGCCCGGCCGTGCGCTGCCCCGGGGCTCCGACGACGGATCGTCCGCGCCGCGCGACGCGCTGCCCGGTGGCGCGGGGGACGACGCGCTGCCCGGCGGGCAGGGCGACGGCGGGTCGTCCGAGGGCTCCTGAGCTCACCCGGGCGCACGCACCGGGGCCGCTTCCCGGCCCGGTGCAGGGCCGTCGTCGGGCGCAGGTCGCGCGGCCCCGTGGGGCGGGAGCTCGAACCGGCTAGTACGACTCGCTGCGCTCGACGACACCCACCCCGTGCGCCTGGCCGTACCGGTGGAGCGTCTGCGAGAACGCGGGGTAGGCGTCCTCCGCGACGAGGCGGAAGGGCAGCACGAGCTTGGCGCCCTTCACGGTCGCCGCGGGCGACCCCGTCGCGGCGAGCCGGGACCGGAGCAGCGCCGCGTCGCGGGCC
This sequence comes from Cellulomonas sp. HD19AZ1, assembly GCF_004535805.1. Classification (NCBI taxonomy): domain Bacteria; kingdom Bacillati; phylum Actinomycetota; class Actinomycetes; order Micrococcales; family Cellulomonadaceae; genus Cellulomonas; species Cellulomonas sp. HD19AZ1. The sequence continues at coordinate 413,977 of NZ_SPHX01000002.1, read as the reverse complement.
TCGAGCTCGATCCGGCCGGTCAGCCCTTCGGCGTTCTGCGCGGCCGCGGCGACCTGCTGGCCCACCTGCGTGTTCCCCCGCGCGTGGCTGTCCGCCTGCTTCTTGGCACGGAGCACGACGATCACCCGGGACAGCTCCTCCCACGCCAGCTCGACGCCGTCGCGCGTGCGCAGCCCGGACGGCCCGGCGGTGACGAAGGGCGGCCTCGTCGTCTCTCCGGCCGCGGTCGCCACGCGCCGGCCGCGGAGCACCACGAACAGCAGGAACAGGACCCCGACGGCGAGCATGAACCACCCGGCGCCGGGCCCACCGGTGGGACCGCGGAACGCCAGCGCCGCCACCGCGAACGCGCCGACGCCGATCGCGGCGAGCAGGATCAGCATGCCGAGGTTCCGGCTCCGGTACGTCGTCGCCTGCCGCGCGCTGGCGGCGAGCGCGACGCCGTCCGTCGGGGTGCCGGGGGGAGTGGTGAGGTCGTCTCCGGTCGCCATGGCCCGATGGTAGGGAGGCCCGCCACGACGCGACAGGGGTGCTCCACCACGCGGGACACGACCGCGCAGGTGGCCAGGGCGGTCCGGGCGGCCCTCGCCCGCGGGAATCACGGAGACGCCCCGGTGGTTGTGACGTAGGCTTGACCTCGTCGGACGCGCCCCCCGGGTGCGTGCGGCGACTGCTTGACAACTGAACACACCCATGGGGGTGATCGGTTTCGACGGTGATCGTCGAGCCAGGTGAAGCGGGTCGAGGATGCACGGTTATCTCGTAAACGCTCCGTGCGACTCATAGGTGCCGATTCCAAGCGCACCGACTTCGCCCTCGCCGCCTGAGCGAGCCTCGAAGTCCGTCGGCCTAGACATGCTCTCGGTCTAGTTCCCGGCGTCATCTAGAGAGCCACTGCTGTCCGTCCTCGTCGGTGGGGCGGGCGGGACTCTTAGCCGACTGAGCCCGTCCACGTCTTGTCCGCGTGATCGTGGGGGCTGAGAAAATCTACTGCGGACTGCACCCGGAGAAGCCCTGGTCCCACGTCATCGGACGCGGGTTCGATTCCCGCCACCTCCACCACGAGGTGTTTGCAGGCTGCGCGCGATGTCTTTGCACATCGTGTGTCGCGGCTGCAAGCAGCGAATGACGAACGGCCCTGTACCCTCGACGGGTGCAGGGCCGTTCGCATGCTCACGCCGGTCGCCTGCGGTGGTCGGCCGGGTTCGTCTCCTCGGTCGCCTCCGCCTGCTCCCGGTGAGGTGCGCGCACCCGTTGTCGACCGGCTCCGGCGGCAGGCGCTCCTGTTCCGCGGACGGCGTCGGGCGCACAGGGGCGGTCGACTTCTGAGGCGAGTCGAGGCGACGTCGTCACCCCACGCGACGGCCTGGTCGCCGTGCTCGCGGACGTCGCGGGTGGGAGGCGGGTCCTTCACTCACGGGATCAGGCGCCCCTGGGCGGCACCAGCCAGTGTCCACCGACGGACCAGCCGAGCAGCCGTCGTCCCGTGCCGCCCTCGGCGACTCCGAGCTCGTCGAAGCGGCCGCCGGCGAGCACGTGCGCCAGGCCGTCGACGACCGGCCGCAGCTGCGAGGCGTTGCCGGTGGCCGTCGCGTCGTGGAGCCGTCGCACCGCCGAGGCCTGGGACGGCTCGTCGCAGAAGCTCAGGAGGTAGATCGCCTGGCGCCACCCGTAGGCGATGTTCTTGACGGCCTGCAGCGCGGCGTGGTGCTGGTCCGGGAGGTGCGCGTGTGCGTGGAGCATCCAGGAGAACACCCGCTCGGCCAGCTCGGGGGCACGTTCGCGAAGCGTCGGCTCCAGGTCGAGCGCGAAGGTCAGGACCGCGAGATTGTGGGTCGTCAGGATCTGGCTCTGCTCGAGCACTGCCCCGTTCGCCGCCACGCTCCACGAGCGGCCGACGGCGCCCGCCTCGCGTGCCCGCGTGCGGCACAGCGTGGCGAAGTCGTCAGCCGTCTCCTTGCCCCAGCGCCTGCGAGCCTTCCGCGCCCAGCCGCTCGGCGGAGGAGCAGCCGCCCAGGTCTCCGGGCCCGGCAGGTCGTAGTAGCGGGCGTAGAGCGATCCGTGCAGGCCCTCGCTCGCCGCGCGGGCAGCGGTCCGCCACTTCGTTGTGAAGGTCCCCATGAAGATGTCCGCTGCGACCTCGTCGACCAGTGCAAGGCGCACGTCGGCCACGCTTGCGAGCGCGCCGAGCTCACGCACCAGCGGGTTGGGCAGGATCGTCTCCGGGAATGAGTCCAGCGCGAGCAGGACTGATCTGGTCAGGGCCTGCCGAGCGGGTCTCGACGAGCTGCTGCGGTCGCGGAAGCCAGACACCGCGGCGACCCACGGCACCTCGTCAAAGCTCACCTGGTGCTCGAGGTCCAGCAGCAGCAGGCTGCGCCGACGCCGGAACGCCGAGTAGGTGCGCGCATGCAGACCTGCGAGCACCGGGTCGGCGATGCCCGCCGACACGTACGGAGCCGTCACCTGAGGCAGGACCGTGGCGAGCACCTCACCGGAGCCGATGACCCCGCGGGCGATGAGCTCCTCGACGGGCGCCTCGAGGGCACGGCTGACCTTCCGCACCACGGAGGGCGGCACAGGTGCATCTTCAGAGAGCGCCGGCTCCTCCGCACGGGAGATGGCCGCGACGACCCGATCAAGGTCGGGCAGGCCGCTCTCGGCCGGGAACTGGTCGAGTCGGTTCGCCACGAGGTGCGCCAGAGCGGCGTGCGTCGGCCGAGCCGCAACCACGGCCTGCACCGCACGCAGCGCCGCGCGCGCCTCACTGCCCGGCGCGCCGTGCCGGGTGATCGTGTTGGCCAACGCCCGACGAACCCAACCCACGTCGCGGCCGGAGAGGCCGGCGCCGTCGTCCCCGGCCGCCGCGAGCGCGCGACGGAGCCTGCTGAAGTTGCTCTTGGAGTGCTGGTGCCGGCTCGACACCGCGGCCCGCTCGACCGTCTCGACGTAGCGGGCCAGCCACGCCGCGCGCCGCACCGCCCAGTCGTCCGGGTACCGTCTGGCCGGCCAGCCACCCTCCACGCGGGTGGTGCCGTCGCCGTCGACGAGGCGTGGCAGTTCGCCATCGACAGTCGCGGCCCACAGCGCGACGAGGTCGTCGTACAGCGGGTCCCACAGCGTGAGCGTCTCTCGCATCGCGACGATCTGCGCCGGGGGCGTGGACGACCGCAGCCCCGACCGGATCGCCCCGACGGTCTCCAGGTGGACACCGGTTCCGGTGGGCACCGCCCGCTCGGTGAGATGGGGGGTGAACCGCAGCCGACTCAGGAACGGGCCGATCTCTGCCAAGAGGTCCAGTGCGGCCTCGACGTTCCCGTGATCGACCAGGAGGGCGATCACGGCGAGCGCCGCGTGCTCGGGAAGGTCGATGCGGTAGCGGTCATGTGCCAGTGCGGCCAGCAGCTCCGACTGTCCGGCGTCGCTGAGGTACCAGAAGTTCAGCCGCTCGCGCGACGTCGAACCGGGTCCTGGAGGCAACGCGGCGAGTCGCGACGTCTCCGCTTCGTCGAGTGGTTGCTCAGCCAGCAGGCGTCCGGTCGCGAAGCCGCCGGTCACGACCTCCAGGGTGACCCAGGCGGGCATGCCCGCCACAGGCGTACGCGAGCCGACCCCCAGCTCGCCGCCTGCCATTCCGTCGAGCACCGCGCGCCAGCGGTCAGCTCTGGCCGTGGCGCGGGCCCGCGTGGCGGCGTCCTTGCTCGTGGCCGCCGTGCGCAGGGCGGCCCGTAGTCGACCTGCCGCGTACCAAGGCGAGGCTTCGGCCTGAGGCTCGTCGTGCATGAGACTCCTCGAACGGGAAAGGGACCTGAAGGCGAGAGTCGAACTCGCACCCTCCCGGGTGACAGCCGGGTGCTCTTCCGGTGAGCTACTCCAGGACGAGACATGGAGGCAGGATTCGAACCTGCACCCTCCCGGTCCGGAGCCGGGCGATCTGCCATTGATCCACTCCATGCAGCGTGCGACGCCACGGTAGATGCTCGCGCTGGGCACGTCACGCCGATTCAGGTCGCGGATCGGCCGGGCGTCCGGATCGCCCTGAGATGCCATGCGGGTCGTGTGGAGAATGGTGGGCGGACGGCGTTCTGTGCGCTCGACCGTCAGTGGCGCGGCGCTCGTCGACCTACGTCGCCGGGGCGTCGTAGGGCGAGATCCATGCGGTTCTGTGGATGAACTTGCTGTCGACGACATGCATGAGACCCGTCGACTCTCAAGCGCGCTCGTGCAGATCGGGCCCGACCAGGACCTGGTCGTCTGCCACCTGTTCGTCGTCGACGAGGATCACCGTGGGCAACATCATTCCGCCACCACCCCACCATGACGCTCTCGCTCACGTTCTTTCGTGGACGAGCAGCGGTCCAGGAAGCGAGCAGACGACGAGCCCGCCGGCGACGGCGGGCTCGTCGTGCGTCCGGGCCCCGTTCCGCGCCGCGGTAGGCCCGGCCGGCGACACCGCGGCTGCACGCGTCGCGCGGGGCACCGTCACCCCGCTGGCACGATGGTCCGGTGGCACACGACGACGCGACGCTGATCATCCGGGACGTGCGGCCGTGGGGCGGTGACCCGTCCGACGTGGGCGTCGCAGGGGACCGCATCGTCTGGGTCCGGCCCACGCAGGACGGGACGACGACGGAGGCCGAGGTCGTCGACGGGCGCGGGCTGCTCGCGCTGCCCGGCCTGGTGAACACCCACGCGCACGCCGACAAGAGCTGGTGGGGTCTGCCGTGGCAGTCCTACGCCGGCGAGGGCGGCACGCAGGGGCGGATCGCGCACGAGCGGGCCCGCCGTGACGAGCTCGGCATCCCGAGCGCGCCGGTCGCCGAGCGCGTGCTGCGCGAGTACCTGCGCACCGGCACCACGCGCGTGCGGACCCACGTCGACGTCGACCTCGGGGTGGGGCTGCGTGGCATCGACGCGGTGCGCGAGGCGGCTGCCGCGCTGGACGGCGCGATCGAGCTGACCGTCGTGGCGTTCCCGCAGGACGGCGTGCTGCGCCGGCCGGGCGTGCTGGAGCTGCTGGACCGGGCCGCCGCCGCGGGTGCGGAGCACGTCGGCGGCCTCGACCCGGCGCTGATCGACCGGGACCCGGTGGGGCAGCTCGACGGGCTGTTCCGGATCGCCGCGGAGCACGGCTGCGGGCTGGACATCCACCTGCACGAGCCCGGCGACCTGGGCGCGTTCGAGATCGAGCTGATCCTCGAACGCGTGGAGCGCGACGGGATCGCGCCAGGCAAGGTCAACGTCGCGCACGGGTTCGCGGTCGTCGACGTCGACGCGGCGCGGCGTCGTGACCTGCTCGACCGGATGGGGGCGCTCGGCGTCACGATGACCACCGTCGCACCGGTGCGGATGCGGCAGCTCCCGCTGGCGGAGATGGACGCGACCGGGGTGCGGTTCGGGTTCGGCACCGACGGCATCCGGGACCTGTGGAGCCCCTACGGCGACGGCGACCTGCTCGGCATCGCGTGGCAGTACGCGCGCGCCGGCGGCGTGGTGCGGGACGAGGACCTGCGCCGGGTCGTCGAGATCGCGACTCGCGACGGCGCGCCGTTCGTGACCGACGAGGTGCACGACCTGGTGCCCGGCGCGCGCGCGGACGTCGTGCTGCTCGACGCGGAGAACCCGATGGACGCGCTGGTCCGGAGGGTGCCCCGCGCCGTCGTGGTCGCCGGCGGGCGCGTGGTCGACCTGGCCGCGCTCGCCGCGCGACCGTGGGAGTGACGACCCGCACGAGCGAGCGTGCGCCTCACGCCGGGTGCTGCTCGCGCGGCGCGCCGGGCCGGGCGTGCTTCGTCGCGTAGAGCGCCGCGTCGGCGCGGCGCAGCAGGTCCGGCACCGTGTCGTCGGGGGTCGCGACGGCGATCCCCGCGCTCCACGGGGCGGGGGAGTCCGCGCGCGTGCGCTCGACCCACGCCGAGGCGCGCGCCTCGTCGTACCCGGGGAGCGCGACGACGAACTCGTCGCCACCCGTGCGCCCGATGACGGCCGCGGACCCCCGGAGCGCCGAGCGCCACGTCGCCACGAGCGAGGCCAGGACCTCGTCGCCCGCGTGGTGGCCGCGCGTGTCGTTGACGCCCTTGAAGTCGTCGACGTCTGCCGACACGAGCGCCAGGGGCGCACCCGAGCGCCGGGCGTGCCGCAGCAGGACGCCCACGCGGGCGAACAGCGTGCGGCGCGTCAGCGCGCCGGTGAGGTCGTCGGTCGTGGCGTGGTGCCGCAACCAGTGCGTCACGTAGCCCAGCAGCGACGTCGACGCGACGGTCACGACCATCACGGACACCCAGGACATCGGGTGGAACGGCGCTGCCGCGTTGCCCATGCCGACCGTGGTCACGGCGAGCGCGAAGCCGACCAGCGGCACGGCCTGCCGCGCGGGGAAGGCGAACGCGGCGAGCTGCGCCGCGGTGATGAGGCCGAGCGACACCGAGATCATGCCCTCGGCGGTGCGGCAGCACGCCACGAGCACGCCCAGCCCGACCATGCCGGTCGCGAGGAGCGCGGGCTGCGTCCACCGGCGGTCGGGCAGCACCAGCGTCAGCCCCGACAGCGCCGCGAGCAGCGCCGCGACCGTGACCCACGGCACCACCGACGCCTGCGGGTTCACGGACCAGCCGAGCGCGACGAGCACGATCACGGCCATGACGCCGAACATGACCGCGAGCAGGCCGCGGCCGCCGTGCAGCCGCGGCATCGACTCGTCGACCAGACCCATGCTCGGATTATGAGTCCGGCGCGCCGCGGTGTGACGGCGCCGGACGGGTGAGACCGCGCACCGGGCGGGTGCCTGCCGCGCTCGCGCGCCACGACCGCGCGCGGGAGGCCCGCACCCGGGCGGGTGCGGGCCTCCGTCGGTCGGGCCGTCGCGCGTCGTGTCGCGCGGTCCCGGTCCTCGACTCGTGCGGGCTCAGCCGTCGACGCGGACGAGCATCTTGCCGGTGTTGGCGCCGCGCATCATGTCGAGGAACGCGTCGACGGTGTGCTCGATGCCGTCGACGACCGTCTCGTCGTAGGCGATCGTGCCGGCGCCGAACCAGCCGGTCATGGCCTGCGTGAACTCGGGCGCGAGGTGCAGGTACCCGGCGAGCGTGAAGCCCTGGAGCGTGAGGCCGCGCGTGATGACGTTCGCGAGGTTGTCCGGCCCCGGGGCGCGGGTGGTCGTGTTGTAGCCGGAGATGGCGCCGCACAGCGCGGCGCGGCCGCCGTCGTTGAAGGCGTCGAGCGCGGCCTCGAGGTGGTCGCCGCCCACGTTGTCGAAGAACACGTCGATGCCGTCGGGTGCGGCGGCGGCGAGCTGGCCGCGCACGTCGCCGTCCTTGTAGTTGAACGCGACGTCGTAGCCGTAGCGCGACGTCAGCGCGTCGACCTTCTCGGCGCTGCCGGCGGACCCGATGACGCGGCCCGCGCCGAGGAGCTTGGCGATCTGCCCGACGCTCGACCCGACGGCACCGGCCGCGCCGGACACGAACACCGTGTCGCCCTCGCGCAGGCCGGCGATCGCGGTGAGCCCGACGTAGGCGGTGAGGCCGGTCATGCCGAGCACGTGCAGGTGCACCGAGAGCGGCACGCCGGGGATCTCGGCGACGGCGCGGAACGTCGAGGCGGGGGCCTGCACGGCGTCGCTCCAGCCGTGCTGGTGCAGCACGGCGGTGCCGACGGGCAGCGACGGGTCGGCGGACTCGACGACCCGGCCGACGGCACCGCCCGTGACGGTCTCGCCGAGCGCGTACGGCGCGACGTAGCTGCGGGTGTCGTTCATGCGGCCGCGCATGTAGGGGTCGACCGAGACGAACGCGTTGCGGACGCGGACCTCGCCGTCCTGCAGCGGGCCGTGCGTGACCTGCACGGTGCGGAAGTCGTCGTGGGTCGGCCAGCCCTGCGGGCGGGCGGCGAGCTGGATCTGGGTGCTGACGAACATGCGGTGCTCCGATGCTGTGCCGGTGGCGCGGAGCGGGCGCGTCGCGGGCGGTGGCCCGGACGCTGCGGGGTGCGCGGGGGTCGGGTCGACGGGCGCGCGCTCGCACCACCAGTTCTGAACTGACCGGTCCACTATATAGTGGACCGGTCGGTCTGCAAGCTGGCTCGCGTCCGGACGTGGCGCCGCACGGGCGCGCGTGGCCGCGCTCTGCACGGTGCCCGTCGCGGTCGCGCCGGTGGTCGCGCGACGTCTCGCGGCGGCCGCGCGGAGCCGACCGTGACGGCTTTCACCCGCCCGGCGGGACGTCGCGCAGGGCGGTGCGTCCCGATGCGCCCGGTTCGTCCCGCTCGCTCCGTGACGACGCGCGAGACGCGGCACGACGGACGCCCCCGGAAGCCGTAGCGTGACCACGACGCTGCTGGTGGGGGCTAGGAGGTCGGCAGTGGCCGAGCAACGCACGAGGGTTCTGGTCGTCGAGGACGACGGTGACACCGCGGGGTTCTTCCGCACGGTGCTGGAACGCCGCGGCGGCATGGACGTCACCGTGTGCGGGGACGCCGTCTCGGCGCTCGCGGAGGTCGCGCGGCAGACGCCCGACGTGATCCTCACCGACATCCAGATGCCCGGCATGAGCGGGCTCGAGCTGCTCGGCGAGCTGCGCGCGCAGGCGCCCGGCGTGCCCGTCGCGGTGATGACGGCGTTCGCGTCGGTCGACTACGCGGTCGAGGCCCTGCGCCGCGACGCCGACGAGTTCCTCGTCAAGCCCGTGACCGCCGCGCAGCTGCTCGAGAAGGTCACCGGGCTCGCCGCGGAGGCGCGCCGCCGCCGCGACGCCGCGGGCGCGCGCGACGTCGTGCTCGCGATCGGCGCGCACCCCGACGACGTCGAGATCGGCGTGGGCGCGACGCTCGCGTCGCACCGCGCCGCGGGCGACGCCGTCGTCATCCTCACGCTGTCCGGCGGCGCGGTCGGCGGCGACGCCGACGTCCGACGCCACGAGGCGCTCGCCGCCGCGGGCGTCATCGGTGCGCGCCTGTACCTGCACGACTTCGAGGACACCCGCATGGACCCCGCGAACGGTCTCATCACCGTCATCGAGGACACCGTGCGCGAGGTGCAGCCCACCGTCGTGTACACGCACTCGTCGCACGACCGCCACCAGGACCACCGCGCCGTCCACGAGGCCACGATGGTCGCGACGCGCCGGGTCGCGGCCCTCGCGTGCTTCCAGAGCCCGTCGTCGACCATCGACTACCGGCCCAGCCGGTTCGTGCCCGTCGACGGGTACGTCGAGACCAAGCTGCAGATGCTCGCCGCGTTCGCGTCGCAGGCGCACCGCGACTACATGGCGCCCGACGCCGTCCGCGCCACCGCGCGCTACTGGTCGCGGTTCGGCACGGGCACGTACGCCGAGCCGCTCGAGACGGTCCGCGCCGCCGCGATGCTGTCGGGGCTCGCGGCCACCACGTCCACGGCGGGCATCGCCGCCGCCGCGACGCTGCCCGAGCAGACGGCAGCAGGGGAGGGGACCGCATGACCCGCACCACCCGCGTGCTCGTGACCGGGGCCGGCGGGCCCGCCGGCGTCGCCGTGATCCGGTCGCTGCTGCGCCGCGACGACGTCGAGGTCGTCGCCGCCGACATGGACCGGTGGGCCAGCGGCCTGTACCTCGTCGTCGCGGGCGGGCGCCGCCTCGTGCCGGCCGGCAAGGCCGACGACTTCGTCGACGTCGTGCGGCAGATGTGCGCCGACGACCAGATCGACGTCCTCATCTCGACGGTCGACGTCGAGCTCCCCAAGCTCGCCGCGGTGCGCGACCTGCTCGCAGCCGCCGGGACCCTGCTGGCCGCGCCGTCGCTGCGCACGCTCGACCTGTGCCTCGACAAGCTCGCGCTCGCGCACGCGTGCGCCGGCGCGCTGCGCGTGCCGCGCACCGAGCTGCTCGGGACGCCGCAGGCGCTGTCGGGCTGGGACTACCCCGTCATCGTCAAGCCGCGCCGCGGCGCCGGGTCGCGCGGCGTGCGGACCGTCACCTCGGAGCGCGAGCTCGACACCGTGCACGACGAGGAGGACCTGCTCGTGCAGGAGCTCCTGCCCGGGCAGGAGTACTCGGTGGACGTGCTCGCCGACTCGACCGGGCACGTCGTCGCGGCGGTGCCGCGCGCGCGCCTGCGCGTCGACTCGGGCGTCGCGGTCGCGGGCGTCACGCTGCTCGACGACGAGCTCGTCGAGGCCGCCTCCGCGGTCGCGCGCGCGGTCGGGCTGACCTCCGTCGCGAACGTCCAGCTCAAGCGCGACGCCGACGGCGTGCCCGCGCTGCTCGAGGTCAACCCCCGGTTCCCCGGGGCGATGCCGCTCACGATCGCCGCCGGCGTCGACATGCCGTCGCTCCTGCTCGACGACGTGCTCGGACGCGCCGTTCCGCGGCACGTCGCGCACACCGAGATCGCGAACGTCCGCTACCTCGAGGACGTGTTCCTCGGCGTGGACGAGGTGCTGCCCGCCCCATGACGCAGCCCCGCCTCGACGGCGACCACCACGTGCACTCGACGTTCTCGGACGACGCCCGCAGCACACCGGCCGAGAACCTCGCCGCCGCGCGCCGGGCCGGGCTCCGCGAGATCCGCATGGTCGACCACGTCCGCGCGTCGTCGACGCACGTGCCCGCCATGCTCGCCGCGGTCGCCGCCCTCCCGGCCGTCGAGGGGCTGCGCGTGCTCACCGGCGTCGAGGCGAAGATCCTCGACGTCACCGGGACGATCGACGCGCCCCGTGACGTGCTCGCCGCGCTCGGGACGCCCTCGGGCGCCGACCGCGTGCTGCTCGCCGACCACCAGGTCCCCGGGACGGACGGGCCGTGGAGCCCGTCGACGACCCTGCGGCTGCTCGACGAGGGCCGCGTCACGCGCGCCGACGTCGTCGAGCTCGTGGTGACGGGCACGCTGCGCGCCGTCGAGCGCGCCGGGCGCGCGCAGCTCGCGCACCCGTTCTCGATCCTGCCGAAGGTCGGGATCGCCGAGGACGACGTCCCGGACGACCTGCTGGACGCGCTCGCGGGCGTGCTCGTCGCGACCGGCACGCCGGTCGAGGTCAACGAGAAGTGGCGCTGCCCGGGCCCGCGCGTCGTCGCGCGCCTGCGCGCCGCGGGCGTCGCGCTCGTCGCGTCGACCGACGCGCACCACGCGGACGACGTCGGCGTCTACCGCTGGCTGCGCGGCGCGCAGGGGACGGCGTGAGCTGGCCCGCGGTCGGGCACGACACGCTCGTCACGCTGCTCGTCGTGCTCGTCGTCGTCGGGATCGTCCCCGCGCTCGCGGGCGTCTACCAGTACCTGCTCGTACCGGTGCACGGCCTGCGCAACCACCTGCGGCGCGCGGCCCCGCACCTGCCGCGCGTCGCCGTCGTCGTGCCCGCCTGGAACGAGGGCGCCGTGCTCGCGGCGTCGCTCGAGCGGCTCATGCGCCTCGAGTACCCGGCGGACCGGCTGCGCGTGTACGTGGTCGACGACGCGAGCACCGACGACACGCCCGACGTCGTGCGCGCGAAGGCCGTCGAGCACCCGGGGCGCATCCACCTGCTGCGGCGCGAGCAGGGCGGCCAGGGCAAGGCGCACACGCTCAACCACGGCATCGAGCACCTGCTGCGCGACGACTGGATGCAGGCGCTGCTCATCATGGACGCCGACGTCATCTACCGGCCCGACTCGTTGCGTCGCATGACCCGGCACCTCGCGGACCCGCAGGTCGGAGCCGTGACCGCGTACATCCGCGAGGGCAGCGGGCGGCCAGGCGCCGTCGCGCGCTTCATCGGCTACGAGTACGTCACCGCGCAGGCGTGCGCGCGCCGCGCGCAGAACGTCATGGGCGCCGTCGCGTGCCTCGCGGGCGGTGCGCAGCTGCACACGCGCGCCAACCTCGAGGCGATCGGCGGCCGCATCGACACCTCGACGCTCGCCGAGGACACGTTCTCGACGTTCCTCACGCAGCTCGACGGCCGCACGGTCGTGTTCGACGGCCAGGCCGTCGTGCTCGCCGAGGAGCCGGACTCGGTGCGCGCGCTGTGGAAGCAGCGCGTGCGCTGGGCGCGCGGCAACGTGCAGATCACCGCGCGGTTCCGCCGCACGTGGTTCCGGCCCGCGCGCGGGCACCGGCTCGGGCGGCTCGACTTCGGGCTCGTCTGGTTCTCGGTGTTCGCGCTGCCGTTCACGCTCGTCGCGGCGTCCACGGGGTTCATCGGCCTGTACTTCGTGTCGCCGGGCACCGCGCAGACCCTGTTCGGGCAGCTGTGGTGGTTCGGGCTCGGCACGTACCTGTTCATCACGATCACGACGCTGCTGGTCGACCTCGACACCGCGCGCCGCTCGTGGTTCGAGGGCCTGCTGTTCCCCGGCGTGGGTGCGCTCGTGCTGGTCGTCGCGTCCGCGACGCCCGGGTTCTGGCTCGACACCGTGCCCGCCTGGCTCGGGATCACGCTGACGCCCGCGGGCGTCGAGGCCTGGACCCTGCTGCTCTACTCGTGGCCGGTGCTGTCGATGGTGCTCGCGCGGCTGATCCGTGACGTCGAGGGCACGCGGCTGCTCGGCTGGGCGTCGCGACCCCTGCTGTACCTCGTGGGTTACGGACCGCTGCTGTGCGCGATCACACTGGACGCGTACGTGCGGGGTTGGCGCGGAGCGGCGCAGACGTGGGACAAGACCGAGAAGACGGGCAGGGTCACGGCATGAACGCACACCGGCACGCCGACGGACCGCAGGCGTGGGCGCGCCTGACCGACGACGCCCTGCGCCACGAGATCGAGGCGAACCGGCGCGCGGAGCGCTGGTTCACGGTGGCCGGCGCGTGCGCCGCGCTGCTGACCGTCCTGGTCGTCCTGGTCGTCGCGGCCGTCCGATGAGCCCGTCCCGCCGCGACGCCGTCGACGCGGCAGCCCTCGAGGACGCCGCGCCGCGCGAGGACGAGGAGGCCTCGACCACGTCGCCGCAGCCGGAGCTGCGCTACCTCGGCCCGGTCGCGCGGTACCTCGGCTCGGGCGCGTCCGTGGTCGAGCGGCAGCTGCCGTTCGCGATCCTCATGACGCTCGCGCTGCTGGCGCTGCTCTCGCCGGGGCTCGAGGCGACCTCCGGCTCGGCGGTCGTCCTCGCGGCCGCCGTCACCGTCGCGTGCCTCGTGCTCGCGGCGTTCGTGCCGTGGGAGCGGCTGCCGGAGTGGGCGCCCGAGGCGCTGGCCCTGCTGCAGCTCGTCGCGGTCGCGGCCCTGCGGCAGGGGTCCGGCGGCATGACGTCGCCGTTCGCGGGCATGGTGCTGCTGCCCGCGCTCGCGCTCGCCGCGCGCGCCGGCATGGTCGGCGTGCTGCTCGGCACGCTGGGCGCGGCTGCGACCGTGCTGCTCGGGCTCGCGCTGAGCCCCTCGACGCACGCCTCCCAGCCCGTCGTCGTCCGCAGCCTGTTCGTCGCGGCCATCGCCCTCATCATCGGGCTCGTCGTGCAGGAGTCGACGGCGCGCCTGCGGCAGCGCAACAAGGTGCTCGCGCGGCTGCAGGCCGAGCAGGCGGACGCCCTGCGCCGGACGCGGGAGGCGGCCGCGTCGCTCGGCAAGTCCGTGTCGCTGCGCCGCGCCGCGCACCAGCAGCTCGTGTCGGTGATCGACTCGGCCACCGAGCAGGCGATCATCGCGACCGACGCCGACGGGATGGTCGAGGTGTTCAACGCGGGCGCCGAGCGGCTGCTCGGGTTCGCGCAGGGCGAGGTCGTGGGGCGGCGGTACCTCACCGAGTTCCACCTGCTCGACGAGCTGCTCGAACGCGACCCGCAGGACGGTGCGCCGCCCGCGGCGTCCGACCACCCCACGCTGCTGCGGTCGGTCCTGGCGCCGCGCGCGGCGGCCGGCAAGGACGTGCGGGACTGGACGTACGTGCGTCGCGACGGCTCGCACGTCACGGTGCACCCCGCGGTGACGCGCCGCACCGACCACGACGGGGCGGTCGTCGGCTACGTGGTCGTCGCGACCGACGTGACGGCGGACCGCGAGGCCGCGCGGCTCAAGGACCAGTTCGTCGGGCTCGTGAGCCACGAGCTGCGGACCCCGCTGACGGCCGTGCTCGGCTACGTCGAGCTGCTGCTCGACGAGACCGAGGAGCTGACGGAGGACCAGCGCGAGTACCTGCAGATCATCGACCGCAACGCGCGCCGTCAGCTGCGCCTCGTGAGCGACCTGCTGCTGACCGCCCAGATGGACGCGGGCACGTTCTCGATCTCGCCGCAGCCCGTGGACCTCGCGACGATCGCCGCGGCGTCGCTCGCGACCGCGGCGCCCGCGGCGGCCGCCGCCGGGATCACGCTCGAGAGCGACCTCGCGCCGACGCCCGCGCACGCCGACCCTCTGCGGCTCGGGCAGGCGGTCGACAACCTCGTGGCCAACGCGCTGAAGTTCACCGACCGCGGCGGCACGGTGCGTCTCGTGGTGCGCCCGCAGGCCGACGGCGGCGGGCGGCTCGCCGTGAGCGACACCGGGATCGGCATCCCGCCCGACGAGCTGACCCACCTCACGGAGCGCTTCTACCGCGCGAGCACGGCGACGCGGCGGGCGGTGCCCGGCGTGGGCCTGGGGCTCGCGATCACGCGTGCGGTCGTGGAGGCGCACGGCGGGCACGTCGGCGTGACGAGCGCGGTCGGCGAGGGCACGACGTTCACGGTGACCCTGCCGCCCGCGCCGTCGGCCGCAGGGGCGTGACGCGGGCGCGCCGGGTGCCCTGCGCCGGGCCCGCGCGCGGCCGGGGCAGAATGCCCGCGTGGCCGACGACGTCCTGACGACACCCCCGCCCGCCGACCGGCAGCACGCCGGGGACCGCCCGGAGGCGGCGCCCCCGGCCGAGGGGGTGTTCACCAACCCGGTGGTGTGGCAGGACTTCGCGGACGGCGACGTCATCCGCGTCGGCGACGTCTACTACTACTCGGCGTCGACCATGCACTACTCGCCCGGGGCACCGATCCTGCGGTCGTACGACCTCGTGCACTGGGAGCACGCGGGCCACTCGGTGCCGCGTCTCGACTTCGACGACGAGCGCTACGGCCTGGTCGGCGGGCACCGGTACGTCAAGGGCATCTGGGCGTCGACGCTCGGCTACCGCCCGAGCGACGCGACGTTCTACTGGTACGGGTGCGTCGAGCAGGACCGCACGTACCTGTTCACGGCGCCCGCGGTCGAAGGGCCGTGGACGCGCCGTGCCCGCCTCGAGACGCCGTACTACGACGCGGGGCTGCTCGTCGACGACGACGACACGCTGTACGTCGCGTACGGCAACACCACGATCAGCGTCGCGCAGCTCAGCGCCGACGGGACGCGCGAGGTGCGTTCGCAGGTGGTGCTCGAGACGCCCGCGAGCGTCGGCGTGCTCGAGGGCGCGCGGTTCTACAAGGTCGACGGGACGTACTACGTCTGGCTGACGCGCCCCGCGAACGGGCAGTACGTGCTGCGCTCGGCGTCGCCCTGGGGGCCCTACGACCTGCGCGAGGTGCTGCTCGACCTGCCGGGGCCGGTCGAGGGCGGCGGCGTGCCGCACCAGGGCGGCCTCGTGCGCACGCCCGCGGGGGACTGGTGGTACATGGCGTTCACCGACGCCTACCCGGGCGGCCGCATGCCGACGCTCGCGCCCGTGACGTGGGAGGACGGCTGGCCGGTGCTCGGCACGGTCGACGGTCGGTGGGGCACGACGTACCCGCGTCCCGCGCTCGGGCCCGGGCCCGGGGTGGAGCCGCTCACGGGGGCGGACACGTTCGCCGGTCCGCGGCTCGCGCCGCGCTGGGAGTGGAACCACGACCCCGACGTCGAGCGGTTCGCGGTGGGCGACGGCCTGCACCTCACGACCGCGACGGTCACCGACGACCTGTACGCGGCGCGCAACACGCTGACGCACCGGCTGCAGGGACCGACCTCGACCGTCACGGTCGAGCTGGACCTGGCGGGCACGCGGCCCGGCGACCGCACGGGGCTCGCGATGCTGCGCCAGACGTCCGCCTGGGTGGGCGTGCGGCACGAGGCGGACGGCTCGCGCCGGGTCGTCATGACCGACGGCCTGACGATGGACGCGTCGTGGGACACCGTGAGCACCGGGACCGAGCGCGCGTCGGCGCCGCTGACGGGGACGCGCGTGTGGCTGCGCGTCGAGGCCGACGTGCGGCCCGGCGGTGCGGGGGCGGTCTTCGCGTGGAGCGCCGACGGTCGGACGTTCGCGCCGCTGGGCCCGTCGTTCGCGCTCGACGCCGACTGGCGGTTCTTCATGGGGTACCGCGTCGGGATCTTCCACCACGCGACCGTCGCGCTCGGCGGGACCGCGACGGTGCGGCGGTTCGGGCTCGCGACGCCGTGAGGTCCGTCCGTGCCGTGACCCCGCACGTGTGGTGAAACGCTTCGACACCGCGTGAGGTCTTGTCGGCGGCGGCGCGCCGTGGGCAGCATGACGCCATCCCGCCGTGCACGACACCGACGTCGTGCGACGTGGTGTGAACGATCACACGACGTCGTCGGCGGTGCGCCCGCCCGAG
Organism: Cellulomonas sp. HD19AZ1; assembly: GCF_004535805.1. Lineage (NCBI taxonomy): Bacteria > Bacillati > Actinomycetota > Actinomycetes > Micrococcales > Cellulomonadaceae > Cellulomonas > Cellulomonas sp. HD19AZ1. Next base: position 397,523 of record NZ_SPHX01000002.1, on the reverse strand, counting down.
GAGCACGCCATGTCCCTCCCTCGCCCCGCCCGCCCCCGACGCGCGCTCGGCGCGCTGCTCGCGCTCGTCACGGCGGTGTCCGCCGGCGTCCTCGCGACCGTCGCGGCCACCCCGGCGTCGGCCGCCACCCCGGACACCGGCGCGACGTACGTGCTGGTCAACCGCGGCAGCGGCAAGGCCCTCGACGTGTACGGGTTCGCGACGAACGACGGCGCGCGCCTCACGCAGTGGACCCGCTCGGGCGGCACCAACCAGCAGTGGCGGTTCGTCGACGCGGGCGGTGGCTGGTACCGCGTCGTGTCGCAGCACTCGGGCAAGGTCCTCGACGTGACCGGTGCCTCCACGGCCGACGGCGCCCGCGTCGTGCAGTGGTCCGACAACGGGGGAGCGCACCAGCAGTGGCGCCTGCAGGACGTCGCCGGCGGGTACGTCACGCTCGTCAACCGGAGCTCGGGCAAGGCGCTCGAGGTGCAGAACGCCTCGACGGCCGACGACGCCGAGATCGTGCAGTACACGAGCTGGGGCGGTGCCAACCAGCAGTGGCAGCTCGTGCGCGCCGACGGCGGGACCACCCCCACGCCGACCCCGACCCCCACCCCGACGACGCCGCCGGCCGGCGGGTCGTTCACCAACCCCGTGGTGTGGCAGGACTTCGCGGACGGCGACATCATCCGCGTCGGCGACGCGTACTACTACTCGGCGTCGACCATGCACTACTCGCCGGGCGCCCCGATCCTGCGCTCCTACGACCTCGTGAACTGGGAGTTCGCGGGCCACTCCGTGCCGCGCCTCGACTTCGACGACCAGCGCTACGACCTCGTCGGCGGGCACCGCTACGTCAAGGGCATCTGGGCGTCGACCCTCGGCTACCGGGCCAGCAACCAGACGTACTACTGGTACGGCTGCACCGAGTTCAACCGCACGTACGTCTACACCGCGTCCGCGGTGGACGGCACGTGGACCAAGAAGGCCCGCATGAACCAGTGCTACTACGACGCCGGGCTGCTGGTCGACACCGACGACACCATGTACGTCGCCTACGGCAACGGCACCATCAGCGTCGCGCAGCTCAACGCCGACGGCACGCAGCAGGTGCGCGCGCAGCAGGTGTACCAGACGCCCTCGAACGTCGGGACGCTCGAGGGCGCGCGGTTCTACAAGAAGGACGGCTACTACTACATCTGGCTCACGCGGCCCGCCAACGGCCAGTACGTGCTGCGCTCGACCTCGCCGTGGGGCCCCTACGAGCAGCGGCAGGTGCTGCTCGACCTGCCCGGACCGATCACCGGCGGGGGCGTGCCGCACCAGGGCGGGATCGTGCAGACCCAGAACGGCGACTGGTGGTACATGGCGTTCACCGACGCCTACCCCGGCGGACGCATGCCGACCCTCGCGCCGATCACGTGGAGCAACGGCTGGCCGTCGGTCCAGACCGTCAACGGCCGCTGGGGCGCGACCTACCCCCGCCCGAACATCACCACGACCCGCACCGTCAAGCCCCTCACCGGCACCGACACGTTCGCCGGCACGCGGCTCGGCCCGCAGTGGGAGTGGAACCACAACCCCGACACGTCGCGGTTCACGGTGTCCGACGGGCTCACGCTGCGCACGGCGACCGTCACGCGCGACCTGTACGCCGCGCGCAACACGCTGACGCACCGCGTCCAGGGCCCGTCGTCGACCGCGACCGTCGAGCTCGACGTCGCGGGCATGGCGAACGGCGACCGCACGGGCCTGGCGATGCTGCGGCAGTCCTCGGCGTGGATCGGCGTGGTCCGGGGCTCGGACGGGGCGCGGCGGGTCGTCATGACCGACGGCCTGACGATGGACTCGTCGTGGAACACCACGGGCACGGGCACCGAGCGGGCCTCGGCCGCGCTGCCGGGCACGCGGGTGTGGCTGCGGGTCACCGCCGACATCCGGCCCGGCTCGGGCCGCCAGGCGACGTTCTCGTGGAGCACCGACGGTCGCACGTTCACGCCGCTGGGCCCCGCGTTCACGCTCAACGCCGACTGGCAGTTCTTCATGGGCTACAGGTTCGGCATCTTCAACCACGCGACGCAGGCCCTCGGCGGCGCCGTCACCGTGCGGCGGTTCGACCTCACGGCGCCCTGACCCCTCGACCCGGCCGGTGCCGGCGGCGTGCGCCGCCGGTCCGGTCCGGCGCGCCCGCACGCGGCGCGTCACCCCCGGCGCGCCCGCGCGTCGACCCACCCACCCAGAGGAGATCCGGTGAGCACGACACCACGCACCACGGGCCGGCGCAGGGCGGCGGCCCTGCTGACCGCCGGCGTCGCCGCGGCCCTCACGCTGACGCTGTCGGCGCCCGCGGTCGCGGCCGGCAGCACGCTGCACGCCGCGGCCTCCGAGAAGGGCCGCTACTTCGGGACCGCGATCGCGGCCGGTCGCATGAACGACGCCACGTACATGGGGATCGTCGACCGCGAGTTCGGCATGATCACGGCCGAGAACGAGATGAAGATGGACGCCACGGAGCCGAACCGGGGCCAGTTCAGCTACACCAACGGCGACCGGATCGTGAACGACGCGCTCGGCAAGGGCAAGAAGGTGCGCGGGCACACGCTCGCGTGGCACGCGCAGCAGCCCGGCTGGATGCAGAGCATGTCCGGCAGCGCGCTGCGGCAGGCGCTGCTCAACCACGTGACCCAGGTCGCGACGCACTACAAGGGCAAGATCTACGCCTGGGACGTCGTCAACGAGGCCTTCGCCGACGACGGCCGCGGCTCGCGCCGCGACTCGAACCTCCAGCGCACCGGCAACGACTGGATCGAGGCCGCGTTCCGCGCCGCCCGCGCCGCCGACCCGGGCGCCAAGCTCTGCTACAACGACTACGGCACCGACTCGATCAACCCGAAGTCGACAGCGGTCTACGACATGGTCCGGGACTTCAAGGCGCGCGGCGTCCCGATCGACTGCGTCGGCTTCCAGTCGCACTTCGGCACGACGATCCCCAGCGACTACCGCGCCAACCTGCAGCGGTTCGCCGACCTGGGCGTCGACGTGCAGATCACGGAGCTCGACATCGAGCAGGGCTCGAACCAGGCGAACGCCTACCGCCAGGTCGTCGAGGCGTGCCTCGCCGTGAGCCGCTGCACCGGCATCACCGTGTGGGGCGTGCGGGACACGGACTCGTGGCGCACGGGCAAGAACCCGCTGCTCTTCGACGGCAACGGCAACAAGAAGGCCGCGTACACGTCGACGCTCAACGCGCTCAACGCGGGCAGCAGCAACGGCGGCGGGAACAACGGCGGCTCGACGTCGATCGACACCAGCGCCTGGTACGTCCTCGTCAACCGCAACAGCGGCAAGGCCCTCGACGTGTACAACCTGTCGACCGCGGACGGCGCCGACATCGTGCAGTGGTCGCGCAACGACGGCAACCAGCAGCAGTGGCAGTTCGTCGCGTCCGGCAACGGCGGCTACCGCCTCAAGTCGCGGCTGTCCAACAAGGTGCTCGACGTGTACAACTTCTCGACCGCGAACGGCGGCGAGGTCGTGCAGTGGCCCGACCTCAACGGCACCAACCAGCAGTGGAACGTGACGATCAGCGGCGGCTACGCGACGCTGCAGAACCGGAACTCGGGCAAGGTGCTCGAGGTGCAGGGTGCGTCGACCGCCGACGGAGCGAACGTCGTGCAGTACGACGGCTGGAACGGCGCCAACCAGCAGTGGCAGCTGGTGCGCGTCGGCTGACGTCGATCGACGGCCGCCCCCGCACCCGGGTCGACGGGTGCGGGGGCGGTCGCGCGTCGAGGCGCGCGGCGTCCGTCGCAGCGCGCCAGGCGGACCCGCGTCAGCGGCTCGTCGCGGCGTCCCACGCGAACGACGCGAGCCAGTGCGTCGCCACGAAGTCGTCGTTCGCGAGCGAGGTCAGGCCCGCGGCGAGCAGCCGGTCGCCCGCATCGCGCAGCCCGGGGTCGTCGAGCGCGCGGGCGAGGCGGAACAGCGCCCCGGCGCGCGAGAGGTTGAGGCCGTCGAGGTGCACGGCGTGCCCGTCGGTCGGGTCGACCACGCGCGCGGGCGCGGTGAGGTCGCCCGGCCGCGGCAGGAACGCCGCGAACCACGGGGCGAGCTCGGCGGGCGGCAGCACGCGGGCCATGAGGTCCGCCTCGGCGAGGCCGGGGGACAGGAAGTCGTGCCCGCTGCGCTCCCACGCCGCGGGCCAGCCGCGGTCGGCGCCGTACAGGCGGCGCGCGTGCGTGCGCAGCGCGTCGGCGACGTCGTCGTGCCCGAGGTCGTCGGCCGCCGTGAGCAGCAGCGCGAGCCCGAACGCGGTGTTCGAGTGCACGCCGTGCCGCACCGGGTGCTCGGTGCGCGCGACCCACGGCACCACGAGGTCGAGCACCGTGCGGGCCAGCGGGGCGGTCGCCTCGGCCCACGCGGCCGCGGCGGGGTCGCCGGCCGCGGCGGCCGCCGCGCACGACGCCGCGAGCCGCGCGGCCCACGCCCAGCCGTACGGCCGCTCGAACGCGGGGTGCGCGCGCAGGTAAGCGACCTCGCCCGCGACGCGCTCCGGGGTGAGGTTCGCCGACAGCAGCGCGCGCAGCGCGTCGTCCTCGTGGCCCGCGGCGAGCACCTCGACGCCCAGCCAGTGCATGTGGACGCACGAGTGCCAGTCGAACGACGTGTGGAACGCGGGGTACAGCTCGACGGGCGTGCGCACGTCGTCGGGCGACCCCGCGAGGTGCACGAGGTGGTACGGCCACGGGGTCGTGAGGTTCGCGCGGACGACGGCGGCGTAGCGGTCGGGCGGGGGCGGGGCGAGGTGCGTCACGCCCCCCACCCTCTCGCGGCGTCAGCGCCGCCGGTGCGCGCGCCACGCGCGCCACGCGCCGGTCGACCACAGCGCCCACACCACGAGCAGGCCCTGGAACGGCAGCCGCGCGAGGCGCTTGGCGTCGGTGTCGAGCCCGAAGCCGTCCTTGCCCTCGAGGTACTGAGCGACGTTGCCCGGGAAGATCGCGACGAAGAACGCCGCCGCGGCCGCGCCGACCCACGGCCGGTAGCGGCGCGGCGCCACGACCAGGGCCGTGCCGAGGGCGATCTCGACGACCCCCGACCCGACGACCACGGCGTCGGTGCCCACCGGCACCCACGCGGGCACCTGCGCCTGGAACTCCTCGCGCGCGAACGTCAGGTGGCTCGTGCCCGCGAACGCGAGGAAGCCGCCGAGCACCACGCGCCCGATCGTGCGGGCGACGCCGCCCGTCCTGCGGTCGCCGTCGTGGGTCGCCATGCGCGTCCTGCCTCGGGGTCGGGCTCGGTCCGACCGGGCGACCGGGCCGGTCCCAGGCTACGGCGGCCGTCGCGGCGCGGCAGGTCGTGCGCGCGCCGACGCTCGCGGTGCGCCCGGGTGGGGGCGGCGCCGCGGGCGTCGGGGACGCGTCAGACGGTCGGCAGCCAGACCCGCATCGTCGACGGCCCGCGCTCGGCCCACGCGTGGTACGGCACGAGCGGCACGAGCCGCGGCGCGTCGGGTGCGGGCGCGGGGTCGTCGCCGAACGGCCACGTCACGTCGGGCAGCGGGCGCGTCGCGACGGGGACGAGCACCGCGCCGTCGCGCTCGACGGGTGCGGCGTCGGTCGTGACGACGGCCGCGGCCACGTCCTGCCCGAGGTCGGTGGACTCGAGCGCGAGGACCAGCGGCCCGCGCTCGACCGCGACCTGCCCGCGCACCGCGTCGACGCGCGGGTCGGCGAACGTCCAGCGGGCGCGCACCGGCAGGTCGAGCACGACCTCCTGCCCGGCGGCCGGCCCGGGGACCGCGACGTACCCGGGCGCCGCCGGCTGCGACGTGCCGTCGGCGAGCGTGACGCTCGCGCCCTGCGCCCACGCGGGGACGCGCAGCGTGAGCGTCCAGCCGCCCGCGGGCGCCTCGACCGCGCGGACCGTCACGCGACCGTCGTGCGGGTAGGCGGTCGTCACCTCGAGGGCCACCGTGCGGCCCGCCGTCAGCTCGGTGCGCACCGTCGCCGGCGCGTACTGGTGCAGCTGCACGCCGTCGTCGTCGACCGTCGCGACGTACGTGCCGAGCGTCGCGACCGTGCGCGTGACGTTGGTCGGGCAGCACGACACCGCGAAGAACGGCGCGCGCAGGCTCGACGCCGCGCGGGGGCTCACCTCGTCCGGCGCGACCTCACGGCCGGGCACGCGCTGGTGCAGCGTGTTCGTGTAGTAGAACGCCCGGCCGTCCTGCGCGGGCGACGTCGCGACGACGTTGTAGAGCGTGCGCTCGACCGCGTCGGCGTGCCGCGCGTCGCCGTCCTGCAGCAGCAGGCGGTGGTTCGTCATGACCGACGCGATGCCCGCGCACGTCTCCGAGTACGACCGGTCCGGCGGCAGCTCGAAGTCGGCGCCGAACGACTCGCCCTCGTGGTGCGCACCCATGCCGCCGGTCAGGTAGGTGCGCCGCGCGAGCGTCGTGAGCACCTGCCCGGTGACGGCCGCGAGCAGCTCGTCGTCGCCGTCCTCGACCGCGAGGTCCGCGGCGCCCGACGCGAGGTACAGGGCCCGCACGGCGTGCCCGTCGAGCACGGTGGCCTCGCGCACCGGCACGTCGTCCTGGAAGTACTGCGGGCCGAAGTCGATCTCGCCGAGCACGCCGTGCCCGCGCCGCTCGACGAACAGCCGCGCCTGGTCGAGGTACCGACGCTCACCGGTCACGCGGTACAGCTCGACCAGCGCGACCTCGATCTCGGGGTGGCCGCACACGCCCTGCTGCGGGCCGTCGGCGCCGAACTCGCGGCACACCAGGTCGGCCGCGCGGATCGCGACGCGCACGATCTCGTCGTCGCCGAACGTGCGGGCCCGGGCCACGCCCGCCTGCACCAGGTGCCCGATGCAGTACAGCTCGTGGCCCCACTCGAGGTCCGACCACCGCGGCTGCTGCCCGGGGCGGCCGAACATCGTCGAGACGTAGCCGTCGGGCTCCTGCGCCGCGGCCACGCGCGCCGCGATCGACCGCAGGCGCCGGTCGAGGTCGGCGTCGCCCGTGCGTCCGACCTCCCAGGCCATCGCCTCGAGCAGCTTGTACGTCTCGGAGTCGGAGAACTCCCGGCCCCGGCGGTCGCGCGGCAGCCGCCCCTCGACGGCGGCGTCGAAGTTGCCCGTCCAGCCGAGCCGCTCGAGCCAGCCCTCGACGTGCGCGATCATCGTGCGCGCGTTGAGCGCCTGCAGGTCGCCCCAGAAGCCGCCCGTGATCGTGACCTCGTCGAGGCCGAGCGGGCGCCAGCGGGCGCGGGACGGGACGGCCGGGCGGCCGTGCTGGTGGGGGCCGACGCGCAGGTCGACGGTCTCGGACGAGGGCATGACGAGCTCCGGGGGTGGTTCGGTCCGGCGGTGCCGGGGCGGGCGGTGGGGGACGGGGCGCGGGCTACTTGACCGCGCCGACCGTCAGGCCGTCCTTGAGCTGGCGGTAGGTGAGGCTGAAGACGACGAGGATCGGGACGGACGTCAGCACGGCCAGGGCCATGAGGCCGGGCCAGTTGATGCCGAACGCCGAGACCTGCTGCGCGAGCAGCGCGCTGAGCGGGTAGCTGCCGGGCGTGAGGTAGAAGTTCACGGCGTAGAGGAACTCGCCCCACGCGAGCAGGAAGATCAGCGTCCCGACCGTGAACACGCCGTTGCGTGCGACGGGCAGCACGACCTGCCAGAACGTCCGCAGGATCCCGGCGCCGTCGATCGACGACGCCTCCTCGAGCTGCGGCGGCACGGCCCGGAAGAACGGGCGCAGCAGCAGCGTCGCGAACGGGATCAGCAGCGCCGCGTCGGCCAGGATCACCGCGGCCGTCGTGTCGAGCAGCCGCCAGCTGCTGAAGATCTGGAACAGCGGGATGACGGTCGCGGTCTGCGGCATCATCTGCAGCACGATCAGCATCCCGAGCCCGACGGTCGGCAGCCAGCCGGTCGTGCGCGCCAGGCCGTAGGCGGCCGGCACGGCGATCGCCAGGACGAGCGCGGTCGCGCCGACGGCGATGGTCGCGGACTGCCCCATCGCACGCCACAGCGTCGGCGTGATCGCCTCGCGGTAGGCGTCGAGCGTGGGGGAGAAGACGAACGTCGACGCGCGGTCGAACACGTCGCCCGAGCTCTTGACCGACGTGAGGAGGATCCACAGGATCGGCACGCCGTACATGAGCGTGAGGAGCAGCTTGGTGGCCACGGCGACCGGGCCGGCCTTCACCTGGTTCATCCGTGCGCCTCCTCCTTGCGGATGCTGCGGGCGTACAGGACGGCCAGCACGAGCACGCCGAGCACGGCGACGACGGACGTCGCGGCGCCCAGACCGTAGTCGTAGCGGACGAACGCCTGCAGGTAGCCCAGGAACGGCAGCGTGTTGGTGGCGGTGCCGGGCCCGCCGTAGGTCATGACGTAGATGAAGTCGAAGCTGCGGAACCCGTAGACGAGCGTGAGGATCAGCAGCACGAGCGTCGTGGGCCGCACCGACGGGACCATGATGTGGCGCACCTGCTGCGACTTGGTCGCGCCGTCGAGCTGCGCGGCCTCGAAGACCTCGGGGTCGATCGTCAGCAGGGCCGCGCGGTACACGAGCGCGTTGAACGGGATGACGGCGAACGAGTTCACGAACGCCACGGCACCGAGCGCCCAGTACTGGTCGTAGAGGAACGGCACGGGCGTGTCCCGCAGCCCGGTGGCGAGCAGCACGGTGTTGACCAGGCCGGAGTCGGCGAGCAGGAACTTCCACACCGACCCGTTGACGACCGGGGGCAGCGCCCACACGAACACCATGAGGGCGAGCAGCGCGCCCGACCACCGGCCCGACGTGCGCAGCGCGATCGCGCCGCCCAGGCCGAGCCCCATGCCGAGCACCGTGACGACCACGACGAACACCGCGGTGCGCGACAGCGCCGCGGTCGTGTCGCCGGACTCGAACCCGGCGCGCAGGTTCTCCAGGCCCGTGAACGCCCAGTCGGCGTTGAGGGTCGCGGCGGTGACCTTCGAGACGGCCATCCGCAGCAGCGTGACGAGCGGGTAGATGCTCAGCAGGCCGAGGAACACGGCGGCCGGGAGCAGGAACAGCATCCGGGTCTGCCGTGGCGGGCGGCGCCGCGGCCCGCGGGCCGGGCGGGTCACGGCCCGCCCGGCCGCCGGCGCGAGCGAGGTGGTCATGGGGACCTCCAGGGGGTGTCGCGCCGGACGACCGGGCGCGGGCGGACGGGTGGTGGGTGGGTCTGCGGCTCAGTCGAGCAGCGGGCCGAGCGCGGCGATCGCGTCGTCGGCGGCCTGCTGCGGCGACTTCTGACCGCCGACCGCGGCGCTCCACGCCTGGCCGAGCGTGAGCTGGACGTCGGCCACGGACTGCGCGGGGATCACCGAGGCCGGGTAGTTCGCCCCGAACTTCGTGATGGTCTGCGCGAACGGCTCGAGCAGCGCGTTGCCGGTCACGGCCTCGTCGGCCGCGGCGTCGGTGCGCGAGGGCAGCGAGCCGACGATCTCGGCCGGCAGCAGCTGGCCCTTCGCGTCGAGGTACGTCGCCGTGAGGTACTCCCACGCGAGGTCGGGGTTCTTGCTGAACGCGCCGATGCCCTCGCCCTCGCCACCGAGGTAGACGCCGCCGGTGCTGGACAGCGGCAGCGGGACGACGCCGTACTCGAACTGCGCGTCGGACTTGGCGGTGCCCATCTGCCAGTTGCCGTTCGCCGCGAACGCGGTCTTCCCGGCGGCGAACTGCTGGAACGGCACGGTCTGGTCCCACGTCACGGACTCCTGCGAGAGCCAGCCGTTCTCGACCCAGCCGCGCACGCGGGCCAGGCCCGCGGCGAGCGCGTCGGCCTGCGGGTCCTCGTAGCTGAAGCCCTCGGACGTGATCCAGGGGTAGGCCTGCCACTCGCCCTGCGACTGCGGCAGCGCCGACAGCGTGATGCCCGCGTAGCCGGCGTCCTTGGCCTTGGCCATCGCGGCCTCGAGCTCGTCCATCGTGGTGGGCGGCTCGACGCCGATCTCGGCGAGGATGTCGGCGTTGTACCAGAGGCCGAGCAGGTTGACGTAGCCCTGCACGGCGTAGGTGGTGCCGTCGACCTGGTGGATGACGGACGGTGAGACCTTGTCGGCGTCGGCGAAGCCGGCCCAGTAGTCGTCGAGGGGCGCGAGCGCGCCGCCGAGCGCGAGGGTCGAGGCCTCCGCGCCGTTGAACACGACGACGTCCGGGCCGGTCTTGGCGCCCGCGGCGGAGACGAGCTTGGAGTTGAGCTGGTCGTAGGGGACGAAGACGTTCTCGACGGTCGCGCCGTCGTGCTCGGCCTCGAACTTGTCGGCGAGCTCGTCCATGAGGCGGACCTGGTTCTCGTCCGAGAAGTAGTGCCACACCGTGACGGTGTCGCCGCCGGCCGATCCGCCGGTCGCGTCGCCGCCGCCGGCGGACGTGCCGCCCGTGCAGGCGGCGAGCAGCAGGCCGCTCGCCGCGGCGAGGGACGCGAGCGTCAGCCACCTGCGGCGGCGAGGGGTGGGCCGTGCGTCGTTGCCGTTGATGTCCATCAACCGGGCTCCCGTTCGTCAGGACGAGGTCGGTGGCGCGGGTGGGGTGCCCGGCCGGTGCGGGTGGGGTGCCCGCTCCGCTCCTCGTCGATGCGTGATGACCTGCCGGGCGCCCGACGCCGCGTCGCTGCGGCGGACCGGTGAGACCACCGTCGGCCGAAAGCGACCGAAACCCGTTTCGGGACGCTAACACTGGGAAGATACGTCGGTCAACCGGGTGTGCAGGATGCCGTTTTCGGGCATGATGAGGTCCGCAGCGCGTCGGTCCGGCCGGTCGCGGGCAGGGAGCGACGGAGGGTGACCATGACGACCACGGACGGCAGGCCGCGGCCCGTGACGCTGCGCGACGTCGCGCAGCTCGCCGGCGTCTCGGTGGCCACCGCCTCCAAGGCGCTCAACGGCAAGGCCGAGGTCCACCCCGACACGCGCCGCCGCGTGCAGGAGATCGCCGACCGGCTGTCCTTCACCCCGAACTCGCTCGCGCGCGCCATCACCGCGGGGCAGACCGGCACGGTCGGGCTGCTCACGCACGACCTCGAGGGCCGCTTCAGCCTGCCCATCCTCATGGGCGCCGAGGACGCGTTCGGCGCCGGCAGCACGTCCGTCTTCCTGTGCGACGCGCGCGGCGACGCGATCCGCGAGCAGCACCACCTGCGCGCGCTGCTCGGCCGCCGCGTCGACGGCCTCATCGTCGTGGGCTCGACCACCGACCCGCGGCCGTCCCTCGGCACCGACGTCCCGGTCCCCGCGGTGTACGCGTACGCGCCGTCGGTCGACCCGCGCGACGCGTCGGTCGTGCCCGACAACGTCACCGCCGGGCGGCTCGCGGCCGAGCACCTGCTGGCGCTCGGGCGTCGGCGCATCGCGCACGTCTCTGGCGACGCGACGTACGCGGCCGCGCAGGACCGCGCCACGGGGGTCGCGCAGGCGCTCGCGGACGCGGGCGTCGAGCCGGTCGGCCCGGTGCGCTACGGCTCCTGGAGCGAGGCATGGGGCCGCGCGGGCGTCACCGCCGTGCTCGACGCCGACCCCGCGGTCGACGCCGTGGTGTGCGGCAGCGACCAGATCGCGCGCGGCGTGCTCGACGCGCTGCGCGAGCGCGGCGTGCGCGTGCCGGCCGACGTCGCCGTCATCGGGTTCGACAACTGGCAGCCGATGATCGCCGGTTCCCGTCCCGCGCTGACCAGTGTCGACATGAACTTCGAGACCATGGGTCGGCGTGCCGCGACCCGGCTGTCGGCGCTCGTCGCCGGCCAGCAGGACGCCGGGGTCGAGACGATCGAGCCGCGCGTCGTGGTGCGCGCGTCGACGGCCGGGGACTGACGGCGAGCGCTCCCTGCGAGGTCGCGGGCGACGCCCGTAGGCTGGTGACGTGCGCTGCGGGTACTTCGACGCGGGCGTGTGCCACTCGTGCACGCTCCTCGCGCAGCCGTACCCCGAGCAGGTCGACGCGCAGCAGCGGCACGTGCGCACCGTGCTCGGGGACCCGGCGGGCGTGACGTGGCTCCCGACCGTCACGAGCGCCGAGGCGGGATTCCGCAACAAGGCCAAGATGGTCGTCGCCGGCACGGTCGACGCCCCCACGCTCGGGATCCTCGACGCGCACGGCCACGGCGTCGACCTGCAGGGCTGCCCGCTGTACCCGCCGGCCGTGAGCGCCGCGCTGCCGCCGCTCGCCGCGTTCGTGACGCGCGCGGGCCTCGTGCCGTACGACGTCCCGACGCGCCGCGGCGAGCTCAAGCACGTGCTCGTCACCGGGTCGCCCGACGGCGAGCTCCTGGTGCGGTTCGTGCTGCGCAGCACCGAGGCGCTCGCCCGCATCCGCAAGCACCTGCCGTCGTTGCAGGCGGCGCTGCCGTCGCTCGTCGTCGCGTCCGTCAACGTGCAGCCCGCGCACGCCGCGGTGCTCGAGGGCGACCGCGAGATCCTGCTCACCGAGCGTGGCACGCTGCGCATGCGGGTCAACGGGCTCGACCTGCACCTGCGGCCGCGGTCCTTCTTCCAGACCAACACCGACGTCGCGGCCGCGCTCTACCGGCAGGCGGTCGCGTGGGCCGACGAGGCCGAGGTCGCCTCGGCGTGGGACCTGTACTGCGGCGTCGGCGGGTTCGCGCTGCACCTCGCGCGGCCGGGCCGCACGGTCGTCGGGGTCGAGACGAGCGCCGAGGCCGTCGCGAGCGCCGAGCAGACCGCGCACGACGCGGGGCTGCCCGGCACCCGGTTCCTCGCGGGCGACGCGACCGCGTTCGCGCTCGCCGCGCACGACGTGCCCGACCTCGTCGTGGTCAACCCCCCGCGGCGCGGGCTCGGGGAGCCGCTCAGCCGCTGGCTCGAGGGCAGCGGCGTGCCGCGCGTCCTGTACTCGTCGTGCCACTCCGGCTCGCTCGCGCGCGACCTCGCGCACATGCCGTCGCTGCGGCTCGTGCGCGCGCAGGTCCTCGACATGTTCCCGCACACCGGGCACCACGAGGTCCTCACGCTGCTCGAGCGCCGCTGAGCGGGGCGCCGCCGAGCGGGGAGCGTCGCAGAGCTCGGCACGTCGCCGAGCCGGGTGTGCACGCGGGCGCGTCACCGCCAAAGCCCTGGGCCGGCCCGCCACCACCTGGCACGATCACGCGCGTGCTGCTCACGCTGACCGCCGACGCCCCCGACGCCGCCACCCCGGCGTCCGACCTGGGCCACCTGCTGCACAAGCACCCCGACCGCGTGCAGACGTTCGACGCGGGCGTCGGCACGGCGCACGTGCTCTACCCGCGCGCCGACGCCGAGCGGTGCACCGTCGCGCTGCTCGTCGAGGTCGACCCCGTCGGCCTCGTGCGCGACCGCGCGGGCCGCGGCGACGGACCGCTCGCCGCCTACGTCAACGACGTGCCGTACGCGTCGGCGTCGGTGCTCGCGGTCGCGCTGCGCCGCGTGTTCGGCACCGCCATGACGGGGCGCTGCGACCGGCGCCCCGAGCTGGCGTCCCGCGCGCTGCCGCTCGAGGTCCACGTGCCCGCGGTCGCGGTGCGCGGCGACGTCGCGCTCGTCGCCGAGCTGTTCGCGCCGCTCGGCTGGGACGTCGCCGCGACGCCGCTGCCGCTCGACCCGCGCGTGCCGGCCTGGGGCGACTCGCGCTACGTCGACCTACGGCTGCGCGGCACGCTGCGGCTCGCGGACGCGCTGTCCCACCTGTACGTGCTGCTGCCCGCGCTCGACGGCGAGAAGCACTACTGGGTCGGCGAGGACGAGGTCGACAAGCTGCTGCGCGCGGGGGAGGCGTGGCTCGCCGACCACCCGCGCCGCGACGTCGTCGTGCACCGCTACCTGCGGCGCAGCCGCCCGCTCGCGGCGTCGGCGCTCGAGCGGCTCGCCGAGGTCGAGCACGTGCCGGCCGACGCGCTCGACGACGCGGTCGCGGCACGCCCGGAGGACGTCGACGACACGTCCGCGGCGCCGTCCGCGACCACCGGCACCCCCGCCGACGCCGACGCCGACGCAGTCGCCGACGACGGGCCGCGCACGCCGGCGCTCGCGCGGCTCCGCGTCGAGGCCGTGCACGCCGCGCTGCGCGCCGCCGGCGCACGCACGGTCGTCGACCTCGGCTGCGGCGAGGGCGTGCTGCTGCGCGAGCTGCTGGCCGACGCGTCGTTCGACCGGCTGCTGGGCGTCGACGTGTCGCACCGCGCGCTGCAGGTCGCCGCGCGCCGGCTGCGGCTCGACCGGCTGCCCGAGCGGCAGCGCGCCCGCGTCGACCTCGCGCAGTCCGCCCTCACGTACCTCGACGACCGGCTCGTCGGGTTCGACGCGGCCGTGCTCATGGAGGTCGTCGAGCACGTCGACCCGCCGCGCCTGCCCGCGCTCGAGCAGGCCGTGCTCGGGCACGCGCGCCCCGGCACGCTCGTCGTCACGACCCCGAACGTCGAGCACAACGCGCGCTACGGCCTCGACGACGGCCACCTGCGGCACCACGACCACCGCTTCGAGTGGACGCGCGCGCAGTTCCGCGACTGGGCGTGCGCGGCCGCGGCCGCGCACGGCTACGACGTCTCGTTCGGCGGCGTCGGCGACGACGACCCCGACGTCGGGCCGCCCACGCAGCTCGCCGTCCTCACCCGTCGCCCGGAGGTGACCTCATGACCCGCCTGGAGATCCCCGCGACCTGCCTCGTCGTGCTCGTCGGCACGTCCGGGTCCGGCAAGTCGACGTTCGCGGCCCGGCACTTCGGGCCCTTCGAGACGGTCTCGTCCGACTGGTGCCGCGGCGTCGTGTCCGACGACCCGACGTCGCAGGCCGCCACGCCCGAGGCGTTCGCGCTGCTGCACCACCTCGTCGGCGTCCGGCTGCGCGCGGGGCTGCTCACGGTGGTCGACGCGACCAACGTGCAGCCCGACGCGCGCCGCGGGCTCGTGGCGCTCGCGCGCGAGCACGACGTGCTGCCCGTCGCGATCGTGCTCGACGTGCCCGAGGACGTCGCCCAGGCCCGCAACGCGGCGCGCCCCGACCGCGGCTTCGGCGCGCACGTCGTCCGCCGCCAGGCGCAGCAGCTGCGACGTTCGGTGCGCGGGCTCGCGCGCGAGGGCTTCCGCACGGTGCACGTGCTCGACGGCGTCGCGGCCGTCGAGGCCGCCGAGGTCGTGCGCGTGCCGCTGCGCAACGACCTGCGGGGCGTGACCGGCCCGTTCGACGTGGTCGGCGACGTGCACGGCTGCCGCGCCGAGCTCGAGACGCTGCTCGGCCGGCTCGGCTACGTGCTCGTGCGCGACGCCGAGGGGCGCCCGGTCGACGCGACGCACCCCGAGGGGCGGCGCGCGGTGTTCGTCGGCGACCTCGTCGACCGCGGCCCGGACAGCCCGGGCGTGCTGCGGCTCGTCATGGGCATGGTCGAGGCGGGGCACGCGCTGTGCGTGTCCGGCAACCACGAGTCCAAGCTCGTGCGCGCGCTCGCGGGGCGGCAGGTCAGCACGTCGCACGGGCTCGCCGAGACGCTCGCGCAGCTCGCCGCCGAGCCGCCGGAGTTCCGCGAGCGGGTCCGGGCGTTCTGCGACCGCCTCGTCGCGCACTACGTGCTCGACGAGGGGCGGCTCGTCGTCGCGCACGCGGGCCTCAAGGAGGCGTACCACGGGCGCGCGTCGGGACGCGTGCGCTCGTTCGCGCTGTTCGGGGACACGACCGGCGAGACCGACGAGTACGGCCTGCCCGTGCGCCTGCCGTGGGCGGAGGACTACCGCGGCAGCGCGACGGTCCTCTACGGCCACACGCCGACGCCCGCGCTCACGTGGGTCAACGACACGCTGTGCCTCGACACCGGGTGCGTGTTCGGCGGGCGGCTCTCGGCGCTGCGGTACCCCGAGCGGGAGGCCGTGCAGGTCACCGCCGAGCGCGTCTGGTGCGACCCGGTGCGGCCGTTCCCGCGCGCCGAGCCGACCGACGGCGCGCCCGTGGTCGTGGGTCGGTCCGGCGCGCCCGGCGGCGGCCCGGACGGTGACGTCGTGCGCGGCGCACCGGACCGCCTGCGCCTCGACGACGTCGCCGGCCGGCGCGTGGTCGAGACGCGGCTCATGGGTCGCGTGTCGCTGCGTCCCGAGGACGCGGTCGGTGCGCTCGAGGTCATGAGCCGGTTCGCGCTCGACCCGCGCGTGCTGCTGCACCTGCCACCCACCATGAGCCCGTGCGCGACCGCGCGCGAGGGCGACCTGCTCGAGCACCCGCGCGAGGCGTTCGCGCAGTACGCGCACGACGGCGTGGCCGACGTCGTGTGCGAGGAGAAGCACATGGGCTCGCGGGCCGTCGTGCTCGTGTGCCGCGACGCGACGGTCGCCGCGGCGCGCTTCGCGCTGCCCGCGGGTGCGACGGGCGCGGTGTGGACCCGCACGGGCCGCGCGTTCTGGCAGGACGCGGCGCGCACGCAGGCGCTCGTCAACACGGTGGCGTCCGCCGTGGCGGCGGCCGGCGCGTGGGACGACCTGCTCGCCGACGGCGACGACGCGTGGCTGCTGCTCGACTGCGAGCTGCTGCCGTGGTCGGCCAAGGCGGGCGAGCTGCTGCGCACGCAGTACGCGGCCGTCGGCGCCGCGGCGCGCGCGGTGCTGCCCGCGGCGGTCGACGCGCTCGCGGCCGCCGGCGACCGGGGCCTCGACGTCGCCGAGCTGCTCGCGCGCACGCGCCGCCGCGCGGACGACGCCGAGCGGTTCACGGCCGCCTACCGCCGCTACGTGTGGGACGTCGACGGCCTCGACGGCGTGCGCCTCGCGCCGTTCCAGGTGCTCGCGGCGGGCAGCCGCACGTTCACCGACCGCGACCACCTGTGGCACCTGGGCGTCGCGGACCGGCTGGTCGCGGCCGACGCGTCGGGCGTGCTGCTGGGCACGCGCCGCCTCGTGGTCCGCACGGGCGACCCCGCGTCGGTCGCCGAGGGCACCGCGTGGTGGCAGGCGCTCACCGACGACGGCGGCGAGGGCATGGTCGTCAAGCCGCTCGCGAACCTCGTGCGCGGACCGCGGGGCCTCGTGCAGCCGGGCGTCAAGGTCCGGGGCCGGGAGTACCTGCGGATCGTGTACGGCCCCGAGTACACGTCGCACCTGCCGCGCCTGCGGCAGCGGTCGCTCGGGCGCAAGCGGTCGCTCGCGCTGCGGGAGTACGCGCTGGGCGTCGAGGCGCTCGAGCGGTACGTCGCGGGGGCGCCGCTGTGGCGCGTGCACGAGGCGGTGTTCGGCGTGCTCGCGCTGGAGTCGGCGCCGGTCGACCCGCGGTTGTGACGGCAGCCGTCGGGCCGGGGAGCACCGGCCCGACGGGCGTGGGTCCGTGCCCGTCCGTCCGGACGGGCCGGCACGGCCGGCTCAGGCCAGGGCGTCCGCCAGCAGGCGCAGCGTCCGCTCACGTGCGGGCGACGCGTCGGCGGGCGTGCCGCGCGTCGCACCCGCGACGGGCGCGACCATGACCTCGTCGGCCCCGATGCGCCCCGCGAGCTCGCGCAGCTCCGCGGCCGCGGACGCCGGGTCACCGACGACCCACGACGCCGTGAGCGCCGCGACGCCCTCGTCGGCCGCGGCCGGCAGGGGAGCGGCCTCGGCGTCCTCGACGAGCTCCTGCGCCTCGAGCGGCAGACCGCTGCGCAGCCGCCACATGGTGCGCACCTGCGGCAGCACCAGGCGCCGCGCCTCGTCCGCGGTCGGGGCGACCGCGACGTTCGCGACCGCGATCGTGCGCGGCTCGGGCAGCGCGTCGGACGGCTGGAACGTGCTGCGGTACAGCGCGACCGCCTCGGCGGTGCCGCGCCCCGCGAAGTGGTGCGCGAACACGTACGGCAGCCCGAGCCGCCCCGCGAGCTGGGCCGAGTACGTCGACGAGCCGAGCAGCCACAGCTGCGGTGCCGACGTCGCGCGCGGCGTCGCGCGCAGCGGGTACGACGTCGACCCCACGCGCACGTCCACGCCCTCGGGGCGCACGAGCGCCGCGAGGGCCGCGACGTCGTCGTCGAACGTGTCGACGCCGTCGCCGCTCGCGCCGCGGCGCAGCAGGTGGCTCGTCACCGGGTCCGAGCCCGGCGCACGGCCGATCCCGACGTCGACGCGGCCCGGGAACGCGGCCTCCAGCAGCGCGACCTGCTCCGCGACCACGAGCGGCGAGTGGTTCGGCAGCATGACGCCGCCCGACCCGACCCGCACGCGCGACGTCGCGGCGGCGATCAGCGACATCAGCAGCGGCGCGTTGGTCGCGGCGACCGCCGGCATGTTGTGGTGCTCGGCCACCCAGTAGCGGCGCGCGCCGAGCTCGTCGGCCACCCGCGCGAGCGCGAGCGTCGCGGCCACGGCGTCCGCCGTGGTCTGGTCGGAGCGGACGGGGACGAGGTCGAGCACGGAGATCGCTGTCACGTCAGGGGCAACCCGCGCACCCCCGGGACCATTCCGGACGGGCGGTGTGCGCAGCCGCACAGCCGGGCCACAGCCCGCGCCCGCGCGGCTCCCGGTCGGGCGTCCTAGTGTCGGCGTCGTGGACGTCGCCCCGACCGTGCAGCGCCTCCCGGCCCCCGGCGGCCGGGTCGGCCCGCTGTGGGTCGTCACCAGGGGCGAGGGACGCCCGCTGGTGCTGCTGCACGGCAACGGCGAGGACCACCACGTGTTCGACCGCATGGTCGAGCCGCTCGGCGCGGGGCGCCTGCTCGTGGGCCTCGACTCGCGCTCGCACGGCCGCAGCCCGCGCGGCGCCGGTCCGCTGCGCATCGCGGCCATGGCCGACGACGTCGCGGCGGTCCTCGACCGGCTCGGCCTCGCGCACGCCGACGTGCTGGGGTTCTCCGACGGCGGCAACGTCGCGCTCGAGCTGGCCGTGCGTCACCCCGACCGGGTGGACCGCCTCGTCGTCGTCGGCGCGAACCTCTTCCCCGAGGGGCTCACGATGCGCGCGCTCGTCGAGGTCCAGCTCGCGCACGCCGTGGTCGCGTCGGTCGCCCGGCTCGTGCCGCCCCTGCGCGGTCCCGCCGAGCGGCTCGCGCTCATGGTGGACGACCCGAGCATCGACCCGGCCGACCTCGCGCTCGTCACCGCGCCCACGCTCGTCGTGGTGGGCGAGCGGGACGTCGTGCGCCCCGAGCACACGCGCCTGATCGTCGACGCGCTGCCGGACGCCCGGCTCGCGGTCGTCCCGCGCGCGGGGCACCTGCTGCCCGTGTGCGCGCCCGACCGGCTGGCCGCCCTGGTCGTCGACTTCCTCGCGCAGGCGCCCGCGCGCTGACCGCGGGGGCGCCCGCGCGGCGCCGTCAGGCCGGCACGAGCCCGCCGCCCACCCAGGCGCGGATCGCCGCCGCGTCGCCGTTCGTCAGCTCCATGCGCGCACCGCGGCACAGGCCGATGACGTTGTCCGCCCACGCCGCCGCGACCTGCTCGGCCGACGGACCGTCGGCCAGCGACAGCCCCGTGTAGAGCACGCCCGAGATCACGAAGTTCACGGTCGAGCGCCCGACCTTGGTGCCCGACTGCTGGCACGCCTCGTGCACGCGGCGCGACGTCGCGACGCGCTCGAACGTGTGCGCCCGCACGTCCGCCGCGAGCGTCTCGAGCAGCACGCGGTACTGCGCCTGGCTCAGGCCCGGCGTGTCGGTGACCGAGATGACCTGGCGCTGCAGGTCGCTCGGGTCGGTGTCGGCGACGGCCCCCGGCAGGTCGGCCTCGCCGAAGCGCTCCGGGTCCCACACGTGGCCCGGCGGGCGCGTCGACACGTCGAGATCGGGCAGCACGCGCGTGAGCCACGCCGTGAAGCCGCCCGCCCCGGCCCACTGCGACGTGCCCAGCCCCGGGTACGCGTCGAGCGCGACCTGCGCGGCCGCACCCAGCGGCAGCGGTGCGTCCGCCTTGCGGACCGCACGCCGGACCGCGCGCCGCGCCCGGGCCTCGCCCTCGTCGACGACCCGCTCGGCGGCGCGGGCCTTCGAGGTCGTGCGGGCGGGCGCCGCCTCCGCGCGGTCGTTCGTGCCGGAGGCGTTCGTCTCCGTGGCGGCCGCCGGCTCGGTCGCGGCCGAGGATCCCGCCGGGGCGCCCGCGGGGCGCGACGCCGAGCGCGAGCCCGCCGCCTTCGACGTGGCCGGCGCCGCGGCGGGTGCGACCGCCTCGGTCGCGGCCTCGGGCGCCACGACAGGCTCGGCGTCGAGCGGCGACGCGGTCTGCGTCACGAGGTCGGCCAGCGCGTCGGCGCCGATCACGGTGTCCGCGACCGCGCGGTACGCCGACGCCGCGGGCGAGGCCGTGATGATCGTCACGCGCCGGTCGTCGGCGCGGCAGCGCTGCGCGAGCGGCGTGAAGTCGGCGTCGGCGGACACGATGACGAACTCGTCGTACCGCGTGGGCGCCGCGAGCGCGTCGACCGCGTCGAGCACGAGGTTGATGTCGGCGCTCGACTTGCCCTGCTGCGTGAGCGACGGGCAGTCGACGACGCGGAAGCCCGCGCGCGTGAAGTTCGGGCGGAACCGCGAGTACACCGACGGGTTGAGGTAGCAGGCCCGGACCAGGAAGCGGCGCGTCAGGTCGCCGTCGACGTCCGACCCCTGGCCGAGCTCGGACAGCCAGTGGCCCGGGTCCGTCGCGAACGCCTCGGCCGCGCGCGGGTCGAGGCGCTGCAGGCCGATGTACACGTTGTCGAAGTCGAGGAACAGCGCCGAGCGCAGCCGGCGGGCGGGCTCGTGGGTGGTGGTCACGTCACCCATCCTGCCGTGCCGCGGGGATCACGCCCGCCCCGAGGTGCGCCGCGCGCCGCGGGTAGCCTCGGACGAATGAGGTCGCCCTGGTTCCTGCGCGCGACGGCGCGCGGCGCCATGGGGGCCGCCGTCCGGTCCGTCGACTGGGCGGCGACGCCGCTGGGCCCGCCCGCCGCGTGGCCGCTGCCGCTGCGCGCCGCGGTCGAGCTGTGCCTCGGCACCGAGTTCCCCGTGCTCGTCACGTGGGGCCCCGAGCTCACGATGATCTACAACGACGGCTACCGCGAGATGCTCGGCACCGACAAGCACCCGGGCGCGCTCGGCTCGCCCCTGGCCGCCGTGTGGGCCGAGGTCTGGGACGCGATCGAGCCCTCGGTGCGCGAGGTCGAGGCCGGGCGGCCCACGTGGGTCGTCGACCAGCGCCTCGTCATGCACCGCTCGGGGTTCGACGAAGAGACGTTCTTCACGTACTCCTACAGCCCGCTGCTCGACGTCGACGGGCAGGTGCGCGGGCTGCTCGACATCGCGACCGAGAGCACCGCGCAGGTCGTCGAGCGGCGCCGCGTGGGGCAGCTGTCGCTGCTGCAGTCGCGCCTCCAGGCGGCCGGGCCCGACGTCGGGGCCGTGGTCGCGGCGGCCGCCGCGACGCTCGCCGACGGGCCGGACCTCACGCTCGTCGGCGCCGCGCTGGGCCCGCGCGGCGGGCTGCGGTGGGTGCACGGGCCGGCCGACGACGTCGACGCCGCGCTCGTCGAGCGCGCCGCGCGGACCGCCACCGTGCAGCAGGCCGGCCGCCTGCTCGTCGTGCCGCTCCCGCTCGTCGCGATCGACGACCGCGAGGGCCTGCTCGCCCTGCGCGCGGGCGCGCTGCGCCCCGTCGACGACCAGCTGCGCACGTTCGCGCGGCTCGTCGCCGACGCCGTCGCGGGGGCCCTCACCGGCGCGCTGCGGCACGAGCGCGAGGTCGGCATGCTGGAACGCGTGTCCGACGTCCTGCAGAGAGCGATGCTCGAACCACCCGTCGACCGCCCGGGCGTCGCGACCCGCTACGTGCCGGCCACGCGCGGCCTCGCGGTCGGCGGCGACTGGTACGACGTCGCGGACCTGCCGGGCGGGCGCGCCGGGATCGTCGTGGGCGACCTCGTGGGGCACGGCCTGGAGTCCGCGTCGCGCATGGGTCAGCTCCGCAGCGCCGCGCGCGCCCTGCTGCTGCGGACCGACGCACCGGCGCCGGCGGTCGACGGCCTCGACGCGTTCGCGCGCACGCTGCCCGGCGCCGAGTACGCGACCGTGCACTGCGGCGTCCTCGACCCGGCGGCGGGCACCTACACGTACACCAGCGCGGGCCACCCGCCGGCCGCGGTGCTGCGCACCGACGGCACCGTCACGTGGCTGACCGGTGCGCGCGGCACGCCGCTGACGGTCGCTCGGGAGCCGCGCCCGCACGACGTGGTCGCGGTCGCCGCCGGCGACGTCGTCGTGCTGTGCACCGACGGCCTGCTCGAGCGCCGGGGGTCCGACCTGCGCTCGCGGCTCGCCGCGCTCGAGCGCCTGCTCGTCGGCCTGGTCGGCGCCGACCCCGACGAGATCGCCGACGGCGTCCTGGCCGGGATGACCCCCGAGGGCTCGCTCGACGACACGGCCGTCGTCGTGCACCGGGTCGAGGGATGAACGTGCCCGCCGTCCTCGTCGTGCCCGCGTCCGCCGCCGTGCCGGACGCGCCCGCGCCCGACGCCCCGGTGGTCGACCCCGGGCAGGGCGTCGTCGGTCCCGAACCCGGTGCGACGGACGCGCCGGCCCCGAGCCCGACCCCGACCGACGGCGCCACGCCCGCACCGACCCCGACCCCGGGTGCGACGCCCGCACCGACGCCGACCGACGCGACGCCGGGGCCGATGCCCGAGCCGACCCCCTCCGACGAGGCCACGACCACGCCCGAACCGACCTCGACGCCCGGGCCGTCGCCGACCGTCGCGACGCCCGACCCCACGCCGACGACCACGTCGACCGTGCATGTGCCCGTGTGGCCCTCGCAGCCGGCCGTCGCCGAGTCGACCGTGCCGTGGGCGGTGGTGCTCGGCGCGCTGCTCGTGCTCGTCGGCGCCGCCGTGGGGCTGTGGTGGTGGTGGCGCCGCGTCGGGGCGCCGGCCGCCGCCGCGCGCGCGGGCGCCGCCCCGGTGGACGGTGCGCCGACCGCCGCCACGTCGCCGGCGGTCGCGACGCCCGCCGGCGACGCCGCGACGACCCTCGTGCTGCCACCCGTGACCGACGCGCCGACCGCGGACGGCGCCGTGCCCGCCGTGCCGGACGCAGCCGTGACCGACGCCGCCGCGACGGCCGACCCGCTCACCGCGCGCGGCGACGAGGCCGTGCGGTTCCTCGTGCGGCTCGGCGAGGCGATGGTCGACGCCGGCGCGCCGATCGTCCAGGTCAACACGACGCTGCAGCGCGTCGCTGCCGTCAACGGGCTGCCCGAGGCGTCGGTCGTCACGTTCCCGACCGCGGTGATGGTCTCGGTGCCCGGGCACGGCACGGTGCAGACGGCGGTGTCGAGCGCGGGCAGTCGCGTGCTGCGCCTCGACCAGGTGGGCGACGTCCTCGACCTCGCGCACGCCGCCGAGCGCGGTGACGTCACCCCTCGGGCGGGCCTCGACGCGCTCGCGGCGGTGGTGCTGTCGCAGCCGACGTCGACCGTGCCGCGCCGCGCCGCCGGCTACGTCGCGATGGCCGCGGGCCTCGCGCTCGTGCTCGGCGGCGGCGGCCTCGACGTGCTCGTCGCGGCCGTGCTCGGCGGCGGGGTCGCGCTGCTGACGACCGCGACCCGGCGCGTGCCCGCCCTCTACCAGGGTCTGCTCGTGGGCCTGTGCGCGTTCGCGGTCGCCCTGCCGGTGCTGCTGCTGGTGCGCACCGGCTGGTCGGTGGGCCTCCTCGCGCCGCTCGTCGCGCCGCTCGTGACGTTCCTGCCCGGTGCGCTGCTGACCACCGGTGTCATCGACCTCGCGACCCGGCAGATGATCGCGGGGTCCGCGCGGCTCGCCGCCGGTGTCATGCAGCTCGTGCTGCTCGCGCTCGGCATCACGGTCGCCGCGGGGCTCGTCGGCGTCCCCGCGGCCGAGGTCGGGTCGGCCAGCAGCCAGCCGCTCGGGTGGGCGGCGCCGTGGGTGGGCGTGCTCGTCTACGCGGTCGGCGTGGTGCTGCACAACGACGCGCACCGCGGCACGCTGCCGTGGATCACGCTCGTGCTGCTCGTCGCGTACGCCGGTCAGGTGCTCGGCGGCGTGCTGTTCGGCGCCGTCGTCTCGTCGTTCGTCGGCGCGCTCGCGATGACGCCCGTCGCGATGCTCGCGGCCACGCGCCGCGAGGGCCCGCCGTTCCTCGTGACGTTCCTGCCCGGGTTCTGGGTGCTCGTGCCCGGTGCGCTCGGCCTGGTCGGCGTGACGTCCGTGCTCGGGCACTCGACCGACCAGGCGGTCACGACGATCGTCACCACCGGGGTGTCGATGGTCGCGATCAGCCTCGGCGTGCTCGCGGGCCTCGCGCTCGGCGCGGGCCTGCAGCGCCGGCTCGCGCCCGACGCGCCCCGCATCGTCTGACCCGCGTCACTCGTCGCGGCGCACGACCGCCGCGGCGCGCGCCGCGAGCAGCCCGCCGACGCCCGTCCGACCCGCGCGCAGCCGCGTGAACGCGTCCGCGTCCGGGCCGCCGGGCACGCGCCGCGGCAGCGAGTCGACCGCGACCAGCCACTGCGGCCACCCCAGCAGGCGGCACACCGCCATGAGCCGCTCCGACTCGGCGTCGGACTCGCCGCGCTCGTCCGACAGCAGCGTCGTGAGCTCGTCACCCGCGTCCGGGCGCCCGGCGAGCGCCGCGAGCGTGCGCGCCCCGTGCGCGCCCTGCGGGCCGAACGCGTCCTCGTCGTCGGGGAACGCGAGGTGCGCGTCCGACAGGTACGTCACGACCTCGGCGCCGTCGTCGTGCGCCCACACCTGCAGCAGCAGGTCGCGTGCCACGACCACCGTGACGACGACGGCGTGCAGGTCGCCCGACACGAGCTCGCCGACGTCGGGCAGGTAGCGCCGCCGCGCCGCGACGTGACCGCGCGGGCGGTCGGCGACCGCGACGACCCAGCCGTCCTGCGCCGGCCCGACCCACCCGGAGAAGCGCTCGCGCACCAGCACGCGCAGCACGTCGTCACGCGTGGCCCGCACCAGCAGCAGGCCGTAGGTCAGGCCGTCGGGGCGGTAGGTCTCGTCGTCGTGCTCGCTCACACCGGTGAGTGTGGCACCGTCCGGCGCCGGTGCGCGCCGGTCAGGACGTGACGTCGGCCGTCGTGAACCGCGCCCACGCGAGCGCGCCGAACACCACGACCCAGCCCGCCTGCACCGCCAGGCCCTGCGCGAGGACGTCCGCCGACGGCACGACGCGCAGCATCTCGGCGAAGTCGAACCAGTGGTGCGTGAGCAGCGCGGGGTGGATCGCGGCGAGCTGCGGCAGCTGGTCGAGCACGCTCGACACCACCGCGACCACGACGGTCGCGGCCATCGCCCCGATCGGCACCTCGGTGAGCGTCGAGAAGAACAGCCCCACCGCGACCAGCCCCGTCATCGACAGGCCGACGTACGCGACGACGCCCGCGACGCGCAGCACGCCGTCCGCGAGCGGGACGGTGGATCCCGACAGCAGCGTGAGGTCACCCACCCCGAACAGCGCCGCGCCGACCACGAGCCCCACCACGGCGATCGCGAGGACCGCGGCCGCGGCGAACACGAGCGCGCCGAGCGCCTTGACCGCGAGCAGCCGGCCGCGCCCGACCGGGACCACGAGCAGGTACCGCAGCGTGCCGGCCGACGCCTCGCCCGCGATCGCGTCGCCCGACGCGATGCCGATGGTCAGCGGCAGCAGGAACGGCGTGCACAGGAACAGCGACGCGACGACGAGGAACAGCCCGTTGCCCGTCACGCGGGACACGAAGGGCGGTCCCTGCCCGGCGAGCGCGGTGTCCTGCGCGAGGTACAGCACGACCCCGAGCAGCAGCGGCACGAGCGCGAGGCCCACGAGCAGCACGAGGTTGCGGCGGCGGCCCAGCACGAGCGCGAGCTCGGCGCGCACGAGGCGCGCGAGCGCGCCGCGGTGGCGCACGGGTACGTCGGCGCCCGGCGCGGGCACGGCGGCGGCCCCCGCGGGCGTGGCAGGTGCCGTGGTGTCAGCGGGCGACATCGAAGCCCTCCCCGGTGAGCTCGACGAACACGTCCTCGAGCGAGGGTCGACGTACGTCGAGACCCACGACCGGGACGTCGGCGCGCACGAGCGCGGCCGTGACGTCCTGCGGTGCCGGACCCGTGTCGTCGCGCACCGCCGCCCACACGGTCACGGTCCCGTCGGCGACCGCGCGGTCGGCGGTGACGTCGTCCAGCGCGAGCCGGCGCAGCTCGGCCACGGCGGCGTCCGCGCTGGCGGCCGGCGTGCGGACCGCGATCCGCGCGGCGCGCCGCGCGGTCAGCTCGGTGCGCGGGCCCTGCAGCAGCAGGTGCCCGCGGCCCATGATCCCGACGTGCGTGCACACCTGCTCGATCTCGGCCAGCAGGTGCGACGACACGAGCACGGTCGTGCCGGCGTCCGCGAGCTCGCGCACCAGGTGCCGCACCTCGCGCGTGCCCTGCGGGTCCAGCCCGTTGGTCGGCTCGTCGAGCACCAGCAGGTCGCGCGGCCGCAGCAGCGCCGCGGCCAGGCCGAGGCGCTGCTTCATGCCGAGCGAGTACTGCCGGTACCGCTTGTCCGCCGCCGCGGTCAGGCCGACGCGCTCGAGCGCGGCCTCGGCCCGTGTGCGCGCCGTCCTCGGGTCGGTCGACGCGTCGACCGCGTCGAGCCGCGCGAGGTTCGCGCGGCCCGACAGGTACGGCTGGAACGCGGGCCCCTCGACCAGCGCCCCCACGCGCGGCAGCACGTGCGCGGCACGCTGCGGCACCGGCTCGCCCAGCAGCTCGACCCGCCCCGACGTGGGCGCGACCAGCCCGAGCAGCATGCGGATCGTCGTCGTTTTGCCCGAGCCGTTGGGCCCGAGGAACCCGTACACGGCGCCGCGCGGCACGGCCAGGTCGATGCCGTCGACCGCGACCTGGCCCGTGCGGAACCGCTTGGTCAGCGCGTGCGTGCGGATGGCGTCGGCGGTCACGGCACCAGCGTGCGGCACGGCCGGCGCCGCGGCGCGCAGCGTGGCCGTCACGCGCCGGCGACCGCGCGCAGCGTGTCCACCGGCACGGCGCCGGCGAGCACGCGGCCGTCGTCGAGCACCAGCACCGACAGCAGCGACGACTGCAGCGCACGCCCGCCCTCGACGGGTGTCGTCAGCTGGTCGTACAGCGTCGCGGTGTCGAGGTCGACCGGCGGGCCGTCGCCCTCGCCCATGAACTGGTCGAAGAGCTGGTTCGCACCCTCGCCGCCGCCGAACGACTTCTCGACGTCGGGCAGCGACGCGACCGCCGACGGGTCGCCCGCGAGCAGGGCCGCGACGTCGACGTCGCTCACCTCGACGACCGCGTCCCAGCCGGTGCCCGTGACGGTCACGCCGTCGGGCAGCGGCGCGTCCGCCGGGTCGTCGGGCAGCGTCGACGGCACGTCGCCGTGCGCCGCGAGCGTCGCGTCATCGGGCAGCGGCACCGTGACCTCGCGGACCTGCGCGCCCGGCGGCGTCGTGAACGTCAGCACCGAGTCCGCCGGCGCGGCGAACGTCACGTCCGTGAACCCGACCTCGAGCGCCGGGGTCTGCGCGTCGTCGCTGCTCCACACCTGCACGCGCAGCGGCGTCCACGTCCGGGCGTCGACCGCGACCACGATCCGGCCGACCAGCGTCGTCGTCGAGGTCGGCGTCACGACCACCTGGTAGGCGTCCCGGCCGGCCACCTTCGTGGCGGCGTCGACGCTCACCGTCGCGTCCTGCTGCGCCCGCTCGAGCGCCTGACGTCCCAGCTCGGCGGGCGTCGGCAGGTCCGCCGGCGGGGTCGGCGGGTCGTCGCGCAGCGCCTGCGCACGGGCCGCGTCCTGCGGCGAGAGCGCGTAGTGCACGACCTCGTCGTCCGACGACGAGTACGTCCACGCCTGCGTGCCGTCGGTGACCGCCGAGTACTCCGACGCGGTGCCCAGCAGCGACACGCGCGAGCGCGCCTCGCCGTCGGTCCACACGCGCAGCGTCGTCGACCCGCCCAGCAGGCTCACAGGGTCCGCGCCGCCCACCTGCACGAGCGACAGGTCCGGCAGGCCGAGACGCGCGGTGTGCACGACCGTGCCCGACAGCGCCTGCGGCTCGGCCTCCAGCACGCGCGTCACGAGCTCGTCGGGCTGCACGGTCGGCAGACCGGCAGTGTCGGCGGACGCCAGCAGCGGGGGAGCGGCGAACGCCGCGCCCACGGCGACGACGGCGACGGCGGGCACCGCCCACGCGGCGCGGACGCGGGACCGGGGGGTGACGGGGGTCGTGTCCATGGGACCCACCGTGCGCCCCGGTGCCTGAGCGGAACCTGAGCGGCGTGCCACCCGCGCCCGGACGCGGGTGGGATGCTGCCGGGGTGCGCGTGCTCGTGGTCGACGACGAGGTCGGGCTGGTGCGCGCCCTGCGCCGCGGCCTGACCGCCGAGGGGTTCGCGGTCGACGCCGCGCACGACGGCGAGACGGGCCTGCGGATGGTCGTCGACGGCGAGTACGACGTGCTCGTCGTCGACGTCATGCTGCCGCGGCGCAACGGCTACGACGTCGTCACCGCGCTGCGCGCGCAGGACGTGTGGAC
The DNA here is from genome assembly GCF_004535805.1 of Cellulomonas sp. HD19AZ1. Taxonomy (NCBI): domain Bacteria; kingdom Bacillati; phylum Actinomycetota; class Actinomycetes; order Micrococcales; family Cellulomonadaceae; genus Cellulomonas; species Cellulomonas sp. HD19AZ1. The sequence goes on along the minus strand of NZ_SPHX01000002.1, from coordinate 369,060 downwards.
GCCCGTGCTCATGCTGTCCGCGAAGGACGGCGAGCACGACGTGGCCGACGGGCTCGACGTCGGCGCCGACGACTACCTCACCAAGCCGTTCTCGTTCGTCGTGCTCGTCGCGCGGCTGCGCGCGCTCGTGCGCCGGCCCGTCGCCCCGCGTCCCGCGGTGCTGCGCGTCGGCGCGCTCGAGCTCGACCCCGCGACGCGCGCCGTCACGCGCGACGGCGCACCGGTCGAGCTCACGGTCCGCGAGACCGCCCTGCTGGAGTACCTGCTGCGGCACGCCGACCGCGTCGTCGGCAAGCTCGAGCTGCTCGACCACGTGTTCGACACGCGGGGCGACGACCCGAACGTCGTCGAGGTGTACGTCGGGTACCTGCGCCGCAAGCTCGGGCGCGACGCCGTCACGACCGTGCGCGGCGCCGGGTACCGCGTCGGCGGGGCCGCGTGAGCCGGGCGCGGGACGCGTGGTGGCGCCGCACGTCGTTGCGCGCGCGCCTCACGCTCGTCGCGACCGCGTCGGTCGCCGTCGTGCTCGTCGTCGGCGCGTTCGCGCTCTCGGGCGTCGTGGGCGTCGCCCGCACCGCCGCCGTCGACACCGCCGTGCGCGAGCGGTCCGCGACGCTCGCCGCCCTCGTCGCCGACGACCGCGTGCCCGACGCGCTGCCCGTCACGCAGCCGGGGGAGGTCGCGCAGCTCCTCGACGCCTCCGGCGCCGTGCTCGCGACCTCGACCACCGCGAGCCGCACCCTGCCGGTCGTCGACGCGGCCACGCTGACGGCGTGGCGCGAGCGCGCGGGCGGCCGCGTGCTCGTCGTCGGCACCGAGGCCAGCGCGTACGACCGGGTCGCGCGCGCGGCCGTGCGCGCCGTCACCTACCGCGGCGAGCCGGCGACGCTCGTCACGACCGTCCCGCTCGCCGACGTCGAGGGCGTGGTGCGCGCGCTGCGCGTCGCGCTGCTGCTGGTCGTGCCCGTGCTCACCGTCGGGTTCGCGCTCGTGCTGCGCGCACTGCTGGGGCGCGTGCTCGCGCCCGTCGAGGACCTGCGGGCCGCGGCCGACCGGGTCGCGCTCGCGGGCGGGCCGGGGTCGCTGCCCGTGCCCGCCGCCGACGACGAGCTCGGCGCGCTGGCCCGCACCCTCAACGCGATGCTCGACCGGCTCGAGACCGCCGCGGCACGCCAGCGCACGTTCGTCGCCGACGCCGCGCACGAGCTGCGCTCACCCGTCGCGGCCGCGCGGGCCGCCGTCGAGGTCGCGGCCGCCCACCCCGAGGCGTACCCGGTCGCCGACCTGGTCGCCGACCTCGCGCCCCAGGTCGCGCGCATGCAGGCCCTGGTCGACGACCTGCTGGTGCTCGCGCGCGTCGGCGCGACACCGGCCGCGCGCGGGCCCGTCGACCTCGCCGAGGTCGCGGCCGAGGCCGCCGCGTCCGTCGTGCCGACCGCCGACGCGCGCGGCGTCGAGGTCACCGTGACCGGTGCCGCGACCGCCCTGGGGGCCGCCGGGCCCACGGCGCGCGCCGTGCGCAACCTCGTCGACAACGCCGCGCGGCACGCGCGCTCCGCCGTCGCCGTGCGGGTCGAGCGGCGCACGGGCGACGCCGGTGTCGACGACGCCGTCCGGGTCGTCGTCGACGACGACGGCCCGGGCGTGCCGCCGGGCGACCGTGAGCGCGTGTTCGAGCGGTTCGTGCGCCTCGACGCGGCGCGCGAGCGCGACGCCGGCGGCACGGGCCTCGGTCTCGCCATCGCCCGCGAGGTCGCGCGCGAGCAGGGCGGCGACGTCACGCTCGACGAGTCGCCGACCGGCGGCCTGCGCGCCGTGCTCACGCTGCCCGCCGGCTGACGCCGTGCGACGATCCTGCTGGTCCGCGCGCCGCGCGGGCGCAGCAGGACCACCGGGGAGGGTGCACGTGCCGCAGACGGTCCGGGCCTCGCAGGCGCCGAACGGGCTCAACGTGCGCATCGACCGCGTGCGGATCGGCGGCCTCGCGCTGCGCACGTGGACGACGTGGATCCAGGAGACCGACGACGTGCCCGTCGCCGACCGGCGCGACATCGTGCTCGTGCACGGCCTGGGCGTCAGCTCGGAGTACTTCGAGCGGCTCGCGGTGCACCTCGGCCGCGTCGGGGCCGTGCACCTGCTGGACCTGCCCGGGTTCGCCGGCGTCCCGCGGCCCGACCGCCACCTCGAGATCGACGACTTCGCGCGGCTCATCGCGCGGTGGGTCGAGCACGTCGGCCTCGAGCGGCCCACGTTCCTCGGGCACTCGATGGGCTCGCAGATCGTCACCGAGGTCCTCGCGAGCCACCCGGGGATCGCGTCGCACGCCGTGCTGATCGGTCCGCCGGTCAACGCGCAGGAGCGCTCCGTCCCGCGGCAGGCGCTGCGGCTGCTGCAGAGCTCGGTGCACGAGTCGCCGCGCACGCGCGGCATCGCCCTGCGCGGGTACGTCGAGTGCGGGCCGCACTGGTTCGCGCAGGTGCTGCCGCGCATGCTGCGCTACCCGATCGAGGACCGGCTCCCGGCGGTCGACGTGCCCGTGCTCGTCGTGCGCGGCGAGCACGACCACGTGGCGCCGCGCGCGTGGGCGCAGCTGCTCGCCGACGCCGCGCCCGACGGCCGCTGGGTCGAGATCGCCGGGGCGTCGCACGCCGTGATCTACGAGCACAGCCGCCAGGTCGGCGACCTCGTGCTGGAGCACGTGCGGCGATGAGCACGACGCCGGGCGGGCCGAGGGCCCTGGGGCGACGCGTGGCGACCGCGCGGCACCGCGCGCGTCAGGGGGTCGCGTGGGCCCGGGACTACGCGTGGATCGTCGGCGCGCAGCTGCGGGCGCTGTGGCCGGTGCGGGCCGACGCGTGGGCCGCGGGGGACCGGGCGCCCGTGCTGCTGCTGCCGGGCATCTACGAGCGCTGGCCGGTCATGGCGGACCTCGCGCGTGCGCTGCTCGCGGCGGGTCACCCGGTGCACGTCGTGCCCGGCCTCGGGCTCAACGGCCGCCCGCTCGCGGCGTCGGCGCGCGTCGTCGCGGCGCGCGTCGAGGAGCTCGGTCTGCGCGGCGTCGTGCTGGTCGCGCACTCCAAGGGCGGGCTGATCGGCAAGCTCGTGATGGGCGACCCGGACGCCGGGCGGCGCGTCGCGGGGCTCGTCGCCGTGAACACGCCGTTCGCCGGGTCGGTCTACGCGCGGTGGTTCCCGGTGCGGTCGGTGCGTGCGCTGTCGCCGCGCGACCCGCACGTGCGGGCGATCGCGCGCGAGGTCGCCACGCACGCCCGGACCTGGTCGCTGTACGCCCGGTTCGACCCGCACGTGCCGGCGGGCGGCGAGCTGCCCGGCGCCGTCAACGTGCGGCTGCCGCTCGACGGCCACTTCCGCCCGCTGGGCGACCCCCGCCTGCACGCGGCCGTGCTCGACGCCGTCGCCCACCTGGCCGGGACCGCACCCGGGCCGGACGCCGCCCCCGACGCCCGGCCCGCGGCGGGGTGATCGGTCCGTCGGCTCAGTGGTGGGCCGGTGCGGCGGTGCCCGCAGGGGCCGGGCGCACGGCGAACGCCGCGGCGATCGCGGGGAGGGTCAGCAGCGCACCGCCGAGGAACGCCGCGTGCACGCCGCCGGCGGTCGCGGCGGCGGTGGACGCGCCGCCCGCCGCCAGCCCCGCGGCCGTGGCCGAGAGCACCGTGACGAACAGCGCGGTACCGGCCGCACCGGCGACCTGCTGGACGGTGCCGATCACGGCGCTGCCGTGCGAGTACCGCTCGGGCACGACCGACCCCAGCGCCGACGTGAACAGCGGCGTGAAGACCAGCGCGAGGCCCGCCGACATGGTCAGGTGCGCCACGACGACCATCCACGGCGCGCTGCCCTCGCCGAGCAGCAGCGCCATGCCCCACGTGGCCGTGCTCACCAGGATCGTGCCGGGCACGAGCAGCGGGCGCGGGCCGACCTTGTCGTAGGCGCGGCCCACGAGCGGCGCGAGCAGACCCATGAGCAGACCGCCCGGCAGCAGCATGAGGCCCGTGCGCAGCGTGTCGAGCCCCAGCACGTCCTGTGCGTAGATCGGCAGCATGATGATGACGCCGAACAGCGCCATCATCATGACGGCCATCATCGCGACGCCCACCGCGAAGGTCCGCGAGCGGAAAGTGCGCAGGTCGAGCAGCGCCGCGTCGGTGCGCTGCAACCAGACCTGCCGCGCGACGAACAGCGTGAGGCCGGCCGCGCCCGCGAGCAGCGTGGCGGCCGTCACGACGCGCGACCCGCCGTGCGCGGCCTCCCCGACGCTCGACAGCCCGAACACGAGCCCGCCGAACGCGACCGCGGACAGCAGCACCGACAGCACGTCGACGCGCGCCTGGCGCGGCTCGGTGACGTTCGGCAGGCGCAGCGCGCCCAGCACGAGCGCGACCGCGGCGATGGGCAGCACGAGCCCGAACATCCACCGCCACGACAGCACCGACAGGATCAGACCCGAGATCGTCGGCCCGAGCGCGGGGGCGACCGAGATGACGATCGAGATGTTGCCCATCGTGCGGCCGCGCGACGCCGGCGGCGTCACGGTCATCACGGTGGTCATGAGCAGCGGCAGCATGACCGCGGTGCCCATGGCCTGCACGACGCGGCCCGCGAGCAGCACCGGGAACCCGGGCGCGAGCGCGCAGATCAGCGTGCCGAGACCGAACAGGCTCATGGCCGTGAGGAACGCGCCACGGGTCGTGGTGCGCTGCAGGAAGAAGCCGGTCACGGGGATGACGACGGCCATGGTCAGCAGGAACGCGGTCGTGAGCCACTGCGCGGTGCTCGCGGTGACGTCGAGGTCGTGCATGAGGCGCGGCAGCGCGACGCCCATGATCGTCTCGTTGAGGATCACGACGAACGTCGAGACCAGGAGCAGCGCGATCGCGAGCCGGTCGCGCGCGGAGAGCGTGGTGGGGGCCTCGACGGCGTCGGAGGTCCGGGCGGACGGCTCGACGACGGTCGTCGGCTGGTCGGTGCGGTCGGTCACGGGGGTCGCCTGTCGCGTCGGGCCCCGGGGCGGGGCGTGCGGGTCCGAGGGGCCGTCGGGGCCGGGTGGGGGTCGCGGGCGTCGTCACCGCGCGCCGCCAGTCTGTGACGCCAACCCGTGCCGGGTCGACGTCATTCCCTGCAGACCGGTGCCGCGCGGCGAACTCGTCGGGCGGCACGGCGGCGTCACGACGCGGACGAGCCGCGCGGCAGGGCGACGCGCGCACCGATGCCGGACGCGCCGACGGGTCCGGTGCGCGTCGGCGCCGGACCCGTCGTGCAGCGCGGGGTGCGCTCAGGCGTCGGCGAGGACGCCGTCGAGCAGCCCCAGGACGATCGTCGCGGACCGCTCCGCCGCGTCGTCGACGTGCGCCGAGAAGTCGACGCCCGCGATCGGGCCGCACAGGTCGGAGATGCCGCGCACCGACACGAACGGCACGCCCGCGAGGTGCGCGGTGTGCGCGAGCGCGGCCGACTCCATGTCGCACGCGAGCGCACCCGGGAACGCCTCGCGCATGCCGACGACGCGCTCGGCGTCGACGAACACGTCGCTCGACACGATCGTGCCGGTCCGGACCGTGAGCCCGCCCGCGTCGACGCCCGCGACCGCGGCGAGCAGCGCCGGGTCGGCGTCGTACCGCGCGGGCATGCGCGGCACCTGCCCGAGCTCGTACCCGAACACGCGCGCGTCGGCCGCGCCGTACACGGTGTCGGCGCCGACGACGACGTCGCCGACGCGCACGTCGAGGCCCATGCCGCCGGCCGAGCCCGCGCTCAGCACCGCGCGGGCCCCCGATCCGTGCAGCGCGAGCGCGGCAGCGGTCGCGGCGTTGACGAGCCCGATGCCGCAGGTCACGAGCAGCACGCGCGGGCCGCCGAGGTCGAGCACGCGGCGCGCGGCACCCGCGACGTCGACCTCGTCGCCGACGGCGGTCGCCCGGTCGAGGAACGGCGACGCCTCGACGCCCATGGCCGTGACGACGACCGCGTCGACCCGCACGCCGGGTGCGGCGGACAGGTCGGTGCTCACGCGGTGACCGTGGCCCACGCGTCGCGCTGCGCGAGGAACGCGCGCGCGGCGTCCTGCGCACCGGTCAGCGTGTGGTTCGCGCCCCAGCCGCACTGCACCTCGTTGGCCGCGGGGACCTCGGTCGCGTCGAGCACGTCCGTGAGCGTCGCGGCGACCAGCTCGGCGACCTCCTCGGTGCTCCAGCGACCCTCGAGCATGAGGTAGAAGCCCGTCTGGCAGCCCATGGGGGAGAAGTCGAGCACGCGGTCGGAGTGGTTCCGCGAGTGCTCGGCGAACAGGTGCTCGAGCGAGTGCACGGCCGGCATCTCGAGGTGCGCGACGTTGGGCTGCGTGAAGCGCACGTCGAACTTGGAGATGACGTCCCCGTGCGGCAGCTGCTTGAGGTCCGCGAGCCGGAGGTACGGCGCGGCGACGGTCCGGTGGTCGAGGTTGAACGACTCGACGTTCATGCGAGGTGTGTCCACGGCACCAGTCTGCGCCATCGGGGGCCGGTCGCGCCGGGGCGTCCGGGGCGACCGGGCCGGGGTCAGCGGGAGCGCAGCTCGACCAGCACGCGCGGCAGCTCGTCGAGCAGCTCGCGGGCCAGGTAGCCGAGGGGTCCGACGGCGGCCGCGAGGCGGTCGCCCGCGAGCCCGTGCGCCTCGACGCCGAAGCACGCGGCCTGCGCCGGGTCGGCGCCGCGCGCGAGCAGCCCGGCGACGGCGCCCGCGAGCACGTCGCCGCTGCCGGACGTGCCGAGGCCCGAGTGCCCGGTCGACGAGCGCCAGCGCCGGCCCCCGGGCTCGGCGACGACGCCCGCGCACACCACGACCGTGCCGTAGGCGTCGGCCAGCCGGGCCGCGACGGGCTCGTCGCCGTCGTCGTGCCCCTCGTCGGGCGCCGCGTCGGACGACCCGAGCAGGTAGGCGGCCTCGGTGGAGTTCGGCGTCAGCACGGCCCGCCTGCGCACGGCCTCGCGCACGTCCGACGCGTCGCGCAGCACGCCGAGCGCGAACGCGTCGAGCACGAGCGGCGTCGTCGCGGGGGCGTGGGCGAGCACGGCGCGCAGCAGCGCGAGCGTCCCGGCCGGCGCGTCCAGCCCGGGGCCGACCACGACGACGTCGGCGCGCGCGAGCTCGGCGTCCAGGACGCCGTCGCCGGGCCCGGCGACGGCGCCGTCGGGGCGCTCGGGCAGTCCGAGCACGCCGGCCTCGGGCACCGCGACCGCGAGCGGCCCTGCGACCGACTCCGCGACGGCCAGGGACAGCCGCCCCGCGCCGACCCGCAGGGCCGCGAGCCCCGCGAGCAGGACGGCGCCCGGCGTGCCGCGCGCACCGCCGAGCACGAGCACGCCGCCGCGCGCGTCCTTGCCACCGGTCGGCTCCGGCAGCGGGTGCTCCCGCAGCAGCGTGGGGCTCAGGACGGCGGTGTCACCCATGCGTGTCCTCCGTGCCCTCGTGCTCGGTGATCGGCGCGTCGAGCTCGGCCAGGTGCGCGACGTCGTCGAACGCCGCGAGCCGCCACGCGCCGTCGACCCGGTCGAGACGCGTGACGGACGCGTTGTGCACGCTGCTGCCGCGCACGATCGTCATGAGCTCGTCCTCGGTGAGCTCCTCGAGCACGTAGCGCAGCAGCATCACGACCGCGTCGTGCACGACGACGAGCACGCGCCGGCCGGCGTCCCGCTCCTGCAGGTCGCGCAGCGCCGCGCGCAGCCGCAGCGCGACGTCGGCCCACGACTCGCCGCCGGGCGGGCGGTGGTACATCTTGCCGAGGTGCCGGCGGCGCTCGGCCTCGGCCGGGTGGTGCTCGAGCACGCCGCGCCACGTGAGGCGGTCGAGCACGCCCAGCTCGCGGTCGCGCAGCCGCTCGTCGAGACGCACCGGCAGGTCGAGGCCGGCGGTCTCGAGCGCGATCCGCGCGGTCTGCTGCGTGCGCACGTACGGCGAGCACCACACGACCTCGGGCACCTCGCCGGCCGGGAGGTCCGCGAGCCACGCGCCGAGCGCCTTCGCCTGCTCACGGCCGCGCTCCGACAGCGGCGTGTCGGCGTCCCGCGTCGCGACGTCGACGACGAGGGCCTGCGTGCGCTCGGCGTGCGTGGCCGCGACGTTGCCGACGCTCTCGCCGTGACGCACGAGCACGAGGCTCGCGGGGGCGGGCGTCACCGGCGGTCGCGCTCCTCGAGCGCCGGCAGGATCGTCGTCGGGATCGCGAACGCGAGGCCGAAGGCCAGGATGCCCGCGGTCGCCACGAGCGCGCCGGTGGTGCCGTCGCTGCTGCTGAAGCCGATGGTGAGCAGCGCGAACGCGCCGACGAACAGCACGAGGCACAGCACGCCGCTCAGGGCGCGCGTGGGCGCCTCGGGGGCCGGGTCGGTGCTGCGGGCGCCGGTGTCGTTGCTCATCGGGGTCCTCCTCGAGTGGTGCGACGGTGAGCGGCCAGTATCCCGGCGCGGCGCGGCGGGGGCACGCCCGCGCAGCCCCTCGGCGTGCCGCGCGCCCCGCGACCCGCCCGCCGGCGCGGCCCGTCAGCGCATCGGCAGGGCGCGCCGCCCCCGCGGCCCGTACGCGGGCATGGCGCCGCGGTACGCGACCTCCAGCAGCACGAGCACGCGCTGACGGTGCCCGGCCCACGGCGCGAGCAGGTGCAGCATGCCGGCGTCGTCCGCGCGTCGCCCCGTCAGCGCCCACCCGACGAGGTGCGGGAGGTGGGCGTCCCCGACCTGCACGGCGTCGGGGTCGCCCAGCGCGCGCGACGTGACCTCCGCCGCGGTCCACGGGCCGATGCCGGGCACGGTCTGCAGGCGCCGCGCGAGCTCGGCGGGCGCGAGGTCGGGCGTCAGCCGGTGCGCCACGGCGGCGGCGCGCCGGACCGCGTCGGCGCGGTGCGCGTCGACGCCCGCCTGCCGCCACTCCCACACCGGCAGGGCTCCCCACGCCGCGGGCGGCGGCGCGACGCGCAGGCCCGCCGGCGCGGGCCCGGGAGCAGGGTCGCCGTGCCGCGCGACGAGACGGCGCCACGACGCCTTGGCGTCGGTTCCGACGACGCGCTGCTCGAGGACCGACGTCACGACCGTGGACCACACGTCGCCGCCGCGCGCGAGCCGCAGCGACGCGTGCGTGCGGTGGGCGCGCGCGACCGCGGGGTGCAGGTGCGCCGCGAACCCGGTCGGGTCGTCGAGCAGGCCGAGCAGACCGGGCACGTCGGCGAGCACGTCGGCCGCGCCGGGCCCCCACGCGTCGGCGCGCACGCCCCCCGGGACGCCGGTGAGGCGCAGCGTCGCGGGCCCGGACGCCCGGCGCGTCGCGTGCCAGACGGCGCCGTCGACGGTGGCCCACGTGGGGTCGCCCGCGCCGCGGCGCAGGCGGCCGACCGTGCGTCGCGGGTCGACGTGCCCCGGGCACGCGACGACCGTACCGACGTCGCCGGTCGCGTGCGGGGCGCGCGGCGGCGCGGTCACGGGGTGGGCGGCGGTCACACCTCCAGGATGCACCCGGGCGCCGACGCGCCCGTTCGGCGTGCCGCGCCCGGTGACGCGCGGCACACTCGGCGCGTGACGACGGGACCGGGCGTGCGCGACGGCGGGCTCGCCGTGCGCCGCGAGGGCGCGGTGCTGCGCGTCGTGCTCGACGGCGCGGTGGACCTGGCGGTGCGCGAGCGGGACACGCCGCCGCTGTGGGCGGCGCTCGCGGAGCCCGACGTCACGGGCGTCGAGGTCGACGCGGGCGCCGTGACGTTCCTCGACTCCAGCGGCCTGTCGGTGCTCGTGCGCCTCGCGCGGGACGCCGACGAGCGCGGCGTCCCGCTGCGGCTGACGGCGGTGAGCCCGCGCGTCGCGGACCTGCTCGACGCGACCGGTGTGCGCGACTGGATCGCGGGCCTCGGGGCGGGTCCCGGCCCGACGGGCGACGCGGCGCGCTGACGCGTCAGCGGCCCCGCAGCCGCTCGATCGCCCGGCGGTCGCGCTTGGTGGGCCGGCCCGCGCCGCGGTCGCGCTGCGCCGCGACCGCGACCTGGGTGCGCGGCACGGGTGCGGGGGAGCGGTCGAGGTAGGAGGCCTGCGCGATCTCCGCGGACACGCGCTTGACCAGCAGCCGGTGCACGACGACGAGCCGTTCGCGGCCCGCGCCGCGGATCTGCACCTCGTCGCCCGGGACGACCTGCGTCGCGGGCTTGGCGCGCTCGCCGTTGACGCGCACGTGGCCCGCGCGGCACGCGGCCCCGGCGGCCGAGCGCGTCGGGAACAGCCGCACCGCCCACGCCCAGGCGTCGACGCGGACCCGGCCCTGCGGCTCGGCCACGGTGCACCTCCCGTCCGGCTCCCGACGCCGTGCGCGTCGTCGGGGCCAGCCTGCCACGCGGCGGCGTGCGGGTCGTCGGCGAGCGAGCGCGAGGCCGCGTGTCTGCCCGACGGCGACGCGGTCGACGGTGAAACGCTTCGACGGTCCCGCGCGCGGCGGGTCCGCGCGACGCTCGGCCCCGTGGGCGTGCGCCGCCCGCCCGCGCCGCGCGCGGACCCGCGTCGAAGGAGCCGTGAGCATGGCCACCAGCCCTCCGTCCCGCCCCGTCCGTCGTCGGCGGCTCCGCGCGCTCGCGACCGTCGTCGGTCTCGCGCTGCTCGTGCCGGCCGGTGCCGCGACCGCGCCGGGTGCGCTCGCGGCTCCCGGGGCGGCCTCGGTCGCCCCGTCCGTCGCGGCCGACGCCGAGCCCGTCCGCGTCATGGCGCTCGGCGACTCCATCACGGGCTCGCCCGGCTGCTGGCGCGCGCTGCTCCACCGCGACCTGACCGCCGCCGGGCACCGCGTGGACATGGTCGGCACCCTGCCGCCGCAGGGCTGCGGGATCGCGCACGACGGCGACAACGAGGGGCACGGCGGGGCGCTCGTGACGAACGTCGCCGCGTCCGGCGAGGCGGCCGCGTGGTTCGCGGCCACGCGCCCGCAGGTCGTGCTCATGCACTTCGCGACCAACGACGTGTGGAGCGCACGGACGCCGCAGCAGGTCCTCGACGCGTGGACGACGCTCGTGCGGCAGATGCGCGCGGTCGACCCGCACGTCGTGGTCGTGGCCGCGCAGATCATCCCCGTCGCGCCGCCGTCGTGCGCGCAGTGCCCGGCCCGCACCGAGGCGCTCAACGCCGAGGTCCCCGCGTGGGCCGCCGCGACGTCGACGCCGGGCTCGCCCGTGCTGGTCGCCGACCACTGGACCGGCTGGGACCCCGCGCGCGACACGTCGGACGGCGTGCACCCGAACGACGCCGGCACGGTGCGCATGGCCGCGACCTGGCTGCCCGTGGTCGAGCGGGCGCTCGCGCTCGTCGAGGGCACGGCGCCGACGCCCGGCCCGTCGCCCACCGTCACCCCGACGCCGACGCCGACGCCCACCGCGACCCCGACCCCGACGCCGACCTCGACGTCGACGCCCACGTCGACACCCACGCCCACCCCGCCCGCGGGCGCGGCCTGCACGGCCGTCCTCACGGTCACGAGCCGGTGGCCGGGCGGCTTCGTCGCGACCGTGCGCGTGACGAGCAGCGGCACGTCGGCCACGTCCGGCTGGCAGGTCGCGGTGCCGCTGCCGGCGAACCAGGTCGCGCACGCCTGGAGCGCCACCGTGTCGGGCTCGTCGTCGGTCACGTTCGACGCGGTCGCGTGGAACGGCGCGCTCGCACCCGGCGCGGCGGCCGAGCTCGGCTTCCAGGGCACCGGCGAGCCGCCTGTCGGCGCGGTCACCTGCACGGCACGCTGACGCGGGCCTGACGGGTCGCCGCCGTCGACCGTCGTGTCGCAGGTGCCGCGCCCTCGGCCAGGACCCGTCCGCGGCCCGCGCACGCGTCCCGGACGCACGACGGCCCGCGGTCCGCACGACCACCCCGCTCGGGGAGCCGTGCCGACCGCGGGCCGCGGTGCGTGCGCCGTCGCCGTGCCGCGACGGCCGCGCGGGTCAGTCCCGCAGCTCGAGGTACCTCGCGATGAGCGACCGGGTCGACGGGTCCTGCGCGTCGAGCGCGGCCGCGTCGCCCTGCACCGCGGGGGCGATCTCGAGGGCGAGCTTCTTGCCCAGCTCGACGCCCCACTGGTCGAACGAGTCGATGCCCCACACGACGCCCTGCGCGAACGTGATGTGCTCGTACAGCGCGATGAGCTGCCCCACGACCGACGGCGTGAGCGCCGGTGCGAGGATCGACGTGGTGGGGCGGTTCCCCGAGAACACGCGCGCGGGCACGATCTCCTCGGCGGTGCCCTCGGCGCGCACCTCGTCGGCGGTCTTGCCGAACGCGAGCGCCTTGGTCTGCGCGAAGAAGTTCGCGAGGAACAGCGCGTGCACGTCGGTCTCGCCGTCGCGCAGCGGGTACGCGGGGTTGGCGACCGCGATGAAGTCGGCCGGGATGAGGCGCGTGCCCTGGTGGATGAGCTGGTAGAACGCGTGCTGGCCGTTGGTGCCGGGCTCGCCCCAGAAGACCTCGCCGGTCTGCGTCGTGACGGGCGTGCCGTCCCAGCGCACGGACTTGCCGTTGGACTCCATGGTGAGCTGCTGCAGGTACGCCGGGAAGCGGTGCAGCTGCTGCGCGTACGGGAGCACGGCGTGCGTGTGCGCGCCGAGGAAGTTGACGTACCAGACGTTGAGCAGGCCCATGAGGAACGGCACGTTGCGCTCGAACGGGGTCGTGCGGGCGTGCTCGTCGACCGCGTGGAAGCCCGCGAGCAGCTCGCGGAACGCGTCGGGGCCGATCGCGATCGCGAGGGACGTGCCGATCGCGGAGTCGACCGAGTAGCGCCCGCCGACCCAGTCCCAGAACCCGAACGCGTTGGCCGGGTCGATGCCGAACTCGGCGACCTTGTCGAGCGCCGTCGAGACCGCGACGAAGTGCTGCGCGACCGCGCCGCGCCGCGCCTCGTCGGTGTCCTCGATGCGGCCCTCGCCGACGAGCCGCTCCCACAGCCAGGCGCGCGCCAGGCGCGCGTTGGTCAGCGTCTCGAGCGTCGTGAACGTCTTGGACGCGACGATGAACAGCGTGGTCGTCGGGTCGAGGTCGGCCGTCTTCTGCGCGAGGTCCGTCGGGTCGATGTTCGAGACGAACCGCACCTCGAGGTCGTCGGCGACGTACGGCGCGAGCGCCTCGTAGACCATGACGGGCCCGAGGTCGGAGCCGCCGATGCCGATGTTGACGACCGTGCGCACGCGCTCGCCCGTGACGCCGGTCCACGCGCCCGAGCGGACCTTCTCGGCGAACGCGGACACCTCGGCCAGCACGCGCTGCACGTCCTCGTCGACCTGCTGCCCGTCGACGACCAGGGGAGGCTGCGCGCCCGCGGGGCGGCGCAGCGCGGTGTGCAGCACCGCGCGGTCCTCGGTGACGTTGATGCGCTCGCCCGCGAGCATCGCGGCGAACCGGTCGGTGAGCTGCACCTCGTCCGCGAGACGCGCCAGCAGCGCGATCGTCTCGTCGGTCACGAGGTTCTTCGACAGGTCGACCGTGAGGTCCGCGAGCGGCAGCGTGAGGCGCTGCGCGCGCTCGGGGTCCTGCGCGAACCACGTGCGCAGGTCGGGGCGCAGCGTGCTCTCGTGCTCCGAGAGCGCCTGCCAGGCGCTCGTGGTCGTCGGGTCGATGGGCGGCGTGGGCACGGGGTTCTCCAGGGTTCGACGAGCGGGGTGCGACTCGCGCACCCGCCCACCGTAGGGCCGGTGGGTGCGTTCTCGCACGGGACGTCCGGTCGTGCGCCGCGGCTACCGTGGGCGGCATGTCCCGCGTCCCCGTCGCGGCGGTCGCCGCCACCGGTCTCGTCGTCGCGTTCGCGCTCGCCCAGGGCACGGGCGTGCGCTGGCTCGGCGGTCTGGTGCTGCTGGTCACGGCCGCGTGGTGCCTGCGCGTGGCGGTGCCGCGCGTCGGGTGGTGGCGGCCCGTCGTCGTGCTCGTGGTGGGGCTCGCGCTGTTCGTCGCGTCGCACGTCGCGGCCGACGTCGCCGGGCCGTGGCCGGCCGTGCTCACGGCCGCGGCCGTGCTCGGTGCGACGGCCTGGGGGCTCGTCGACCGGGCACGGCCGCGCGCGCGTCGGACCGGTGCGGGGTCGCTCAGCGGTACGTGATGCCGGACGGGCTGTAGCCGCACGCGGCGCTGGGGCCGGTCGCAACCTTCGTCGGCTCGCCCGACGTGACCCCGCGGTACTCCTCGCAGATCGCGATCTTGCGGGACGGGTCGTTGACGACCGTCACGCCGGTGATCGTCGCGCGGTCCCCGAGGTTGGGGTTGATGCCGACGAGCGCCTTGCCCGGGGCGGTCACGAGCACGTTCTGCACCTGCACGGTGCGGGCGTGCTGGGTCGAGCAGTTGCCGCACGAGCGGTAGAGCTTGCCGAAGTCGCTGACCTGGAAGTTCTTGATCACGAACGTGCCGGGGCCGTTGTGCTGGAACACCTTGTCGGACGCGAGGCGCGCGCCGCCGCCGTCGACGGTCATGGTCTGGGACGCGGACGTGCCCTTGAACGTCGCGGCGTCCTCGCCGACGTCCTCCCACCAGACGTTCTGCAGCGTGCAGGTGCCGCGGCAGTGGATGCCGTCGCCGGCGCCGGTCCCGAGGATGACGTTCTTGAGGACGGCGCCGTCCGCGAGCTCGAACATGGGGGGCTGGCCCTCGTCCTGGCCGCCCGGCGCGATGCCGTAGTAGCGGACCATGCCCATGTCGCGCGTGCCCTGGATCTTGATGGTCGCCGACACCTTCTGCTGCCCCTGGGCGGTCGGCCACGCCGGGAACGCGCCGGGGGCGGCGGTCGGCTGGGGCGTCGGCTGCGTGGGCGCGCCGCTGCCGACCTTCACGAGCTGCCACTGCTGGTTGTACTGGTTGTTGTCCGTGAGCTGCGTGACGGTCGCGCCGTCGGCCGTGGACCGGTCGGTGACCGTGACGACCTTGGACGAGTGCCGGTTGACGAGCCGGACGTACGCGCCGCTCGCGGAGTCGACGAGCTTGAACTGCTGGTTGGTCGCGCCGAGGTCGGTGTACTGCCGGAACCCGGCGCCGTCGGCGGTGGACCACTCCCACAGGTCGAGGACCTTGCCCGAGTGCCGCGACTTCAGGCGGTACCAGCCCGACCCCGAGTCGACGAACTGCCACTGCTGCCACGCGCCGTCGTTGCGCGGCCACTGCTGGATGACGGCGCCGTCGGCGGTCGACGTGTCCCGCACGTCCATGACCTTGCCGGACTGCCGGTTGACCAGGACGTACCAGGCGGTGGTGTCGACGCTCGCGGCGGACGCGGCCGGCGCGGTCGTCAGGGCCAGCGTGCCGCCGAGCGCGAGCACGAGCGCGGCGGTGAGCACGGCGCGCAGCGGCGGCCGGGCGGTGCGGGGTCTGCGGTGCATGGGGTCCTCCCGGGACGTGGGCACGGGCGTGCGGGGAGCCAAGCACGGTCGTGCGGCCCGCGAGAAGGGCGCCGGGCACGGTGAAACGTTGAAGGTGTGAGCGTTCACACGGTCGTGGTCCGGGCGCGCGCCGTGGCTGGTGCGCCGCGGCTGCGCGCGCGTCTGGGACGATGCCGCGATGAGCACGCGACTGGTCTGCTGCGGCCTGACGACGCTCGACGTCACGCAGGTGGTCGACCGGCTGCCGGGTGCCGACGAGAAGGTCGTCGCCGACGGCCTCGACGTGACGTTCGGCGGGCCCGCGGCGAACGCGGCCGCCGTGGCGGTCGCTCTGGGCGTGCCGACGACGCTCGTGACGGTGCTGGGCGCCGGCCCGCTGGCGGACGTGGCCCGCGCGGGTCTGGCGGCCGCGGGCGTGGACGTCGTGGACCTCGCGCGGGGTGCCGAGGGCGTGCTGCCGGTCTCGACGGTGCTCGTGACGCGCGGCACGGGGGAGCGTGCGGTCGTGTCGGTCAACGGCGCGCGGGCGCCGCACGTCGCGGCGGACGTGCGCGTGCTCGACGGCGCGACCGCGCTGCTGGTCGACGGCCACCACGCGGGCGCGGCGGTGCCCGTGGCGCGCGCGGCACGCGCCGCCGGGCTGCCCGTGCTGCTGGACGGCGGGTCGTGGAAGCCGACGACGCCGGACCTGCTCGCGGTCGTGGACCACGCGGTGCTCTCGGCCGACCTGCTGGTCCCGGGCCTCGCGGACCCGCGCGCGGCGACGGGCGCGGAGCAGGAGGCCGCCGTGGCGGCGGTGCTCGCCGCCGTGGCCGCGCACGGCCCGCGGGTCGTCGCGCGCAGCGCCGGCGCGGGTGACGTGCGCGTGCGGCGCACGGTCGCCGGGGGTGGCGTGGTGCACGAGCGCGTGCGCCCCGCGAGGGTCGGCGCGGGCGACGTCGTGGACACGCTGGGGGCGGGTGACGTGCTGCACGGCGCGACGGCCGCGGCGCTCGCGCGGGGGAGCGGCTCGCTCGACGCGCTCGTCGAGGGAGTCCGGTGCGCGACCGTGTCGGTACGGCACGCGGGTGCGCGCGGGTGGCTCGCCGCCGCCGACGAGGGCGTGGTCCCCGAGGTGCTCACCGGCGCCTGACCCGCGCGCGTGCCACGCCCGCCCTGCTCCCGTCAGCGTCGCTGTCCTGGCCCGGTCCTGGCTCTGCCCCGCGTTTGACCTGCAGCGACGTCGTGCGACGAGGCCCGTGTTACCGCCGCGTCGCCCGCCGGGCGCACCCGTGTGAACGCCCGATCACGATGTGATCACGGTCACTCACGACCCTTGACGGCGATTAATAAGGAAGGTGTACTAACAAACATGTCCACGACGACGAGGTCCGGGACGGGCCGCCCGGGAGGCCCGGTCCAGCGCCAGCTGCGACCGACCGCCAAGGTGCTCCCGGAGCACGCGCGGGCCCACAACCGGGCGCTCGTGCTCGGGCACCTCTTCCACGAGGGCCCGTCGTCCCGCGCCGACATCGCGCGCAGCACGGGCCTCACGCGCGTGACCGTCTCCGACCTGGTGGCCGCGCTGCTCGCCGAGGACCTCGTCGCCGAGCTCGGCGTCCGCTCCGAGGCCCGCGTCGGCAAGCCCGCGACCCTCGTCGGGCTGCGCGCCGACGACCACCACGTCGTCACGCTCGACCTCACCGACGACGACACCGTGCACGGCGCCGTCATGACGCTCGTCGGGGAGGTCGTGCGCCGCGAGCGCGTCCCCACCGGCGGCGCGACCGGCGAGGCCGCGCTCGCGCTCGTCGAGGACGTCGCGCGTCGGCTCGTCGCCGCCGCCGCGCGGCCCGTCGTGGGCGTCGGCATCTCGTCGCCCGGCGTCATCGACGACGCGGGCCGCGTCGTCGAGGCGCCCAACCGCGGCTGGTACGACGTGCCGCTCGCGTCCCGGCTCTCCGCCGCGCTGGGCGTGCCCGTGCACGTCGCCAACGACGCCAACACGCGCGCGCTGGGGGAGTACACCTACGGCGGCGCCGACCCGAGCACCATGATCGTCACCGTCGGCCAGGGTGTCGGCGCCGGGCTCCTCGTGGACGGTGCGCTCGTGCGCGGCCGCGGCCACGCCGCCGGCGAGATCGGGCACGTCACCGTCGTCGACGACGACACGCCGGGCGAGGCGCCGCAGCCCTGCGCGTGCGGCCGCGCCGGCTGCCTCGAGACCGTGCTGAGCGCGCCGGCCCTGCGCCGTCGCACCGCCGGTCTCGCCCCCGAGGACGCCGACGCCGCGCTGGCGTCGGTCGGACGGACGCTGGGCCGCTGCCTCGCGCCCGTCGTCAGCGCGCTCAACCTCGCCGAGGTCCTGCTCTCCGGTCCGGACGAGCTGCTCGACGGACCCCTGCGGGAGGCGGCGACCACCATGCTCCGCGACCGGACGATGCCCGTGATCGGGCACGACCTGCGGTTGCGGATGGCCACGCTCGACGAGGACGCGGCGCTCGCGGGCGCCGCCGTGCTCGTCCTGTCCGGGCAGCTCGGGATCACGTGACGGTCCCGAGCCGCGCACCGGGGCCGGCCCGAGGTCACGTGACGACCTCGAGCCGACCGTCCAGCAGGTCGGCAGCACCACCCCCGGCGGTCGTCGTGGCGACGACCGCCTCGCTCAGGGAAGGGACCCCAACGTGAAGATCCTACGTTTCGGCGCCGCCGGTCTCGCGGCAGCGCTCCTGCTCACGGCGTGCTCCAGCGGCGACACGGCGGGCGGTGGCGGCACCGGCGGGTCGTCGGGCGGCTCCGACGGCGCTGAGATCCGCGTGTGGCTGGTCGGCACCGACACGCCCGACAAGGCGCGCGAGTACCTCACGACGACCTTCGAGGACGAGAACCCCGGCTCGACGCTCACGATCGAGGAGCAGTCGTGGACGGGCCTGGTCGACAAGCTCACGACCGCGCTGTCGTCGTCCGACTCGCCCGACGTGGTCGAGGTCGGCAACACGCAGGCCGCGACGTTCACGTCCGCCGGGTTCTTCGCGCCGCTCGACGACATCGAGGCCGACCTCGGCGGCGACGACCTGCTGCCCGGCTTCGTCAAGGCCGGCACGTGGGAGGACACGTTCTACGCGGCCCCGTACTACGCCGGCTCGCGCATCGTCTTCTACAGCCAGCAGCTCCTCGGCAGCACCGCGGTGCCCACGACGCTCGACGAGTACGTGAGCACGGCCGAGCAGGTCACGACGCCCGAGCGCTCGGGCGTGTGGTTCCCCGGGCAGGACTGGTACAACGCGCTGCCGTTCGTGTGGGAGAACGGCGGCTTCATCGCCGAGCCGCAGGACGACGGCACCTGGAAGGCCGGGTTCTCCTCCGAGGGCGGCATCGCGGGGCTCGAGCAGGTCCAGCAGCTCATGACGAAGGCGTCCAACGCCCCCAAGGACGGTGACGAGTCCGAGCTGCAGGTGCCGTTCTGCGCCGGGCAGACCACGTTCCTGTCCGCGCCGAACTGGCTGCGGGGCTCCATCGAGGCCGCGGCCGACGCCGAGATCCCGGGCTGCGCCGACACGTACGGCTCCGACCTGCACGCGTTCCCGCTGCCCGGCAAGGAGGCCGGCACCACCGCCAAGGTGTTCGCGGGCGGCTCCAACGTCGCGGTGGCCACCAAGTCGAAGAACGTCGACCTGGCCAAGAAGGCCCTGACGATCATGCTCTCCGACGAGTACCAGACGATCCTCGCCGAGAACTCGATGATCCCGGCGAAGAAGTCGCTCGCCTCGGCGCTGCCGGACGACGAGTTCACGCAGGCGTCCGCCGCGGCGGCCGCCAACGCCGAGCTCACCCCCGCGTCGCCGAAGTGGGGCGACGTCGAGGCGCAGCGCGTCATCCAGGACGCCCTCGTCCAGATCGCGCAGGGCGGCGACGTGCCGACCGTCGCGAAGCAGCTCGACGCGACCATCGAGTCGATCCTCAACGGCTGACCCCGCGCCCGCCGGGCCCGCGCCGCCGTGCGCGGGCCCGGCGGGCGGGTGCCCCGTGCGCCCGCCCGGCCCCCGCCCGTCCGTCGGAGGAAGTCGATGAGCACCACCACGCTCCAGGCCGCGCCGCCCAGCGCGCCGGCCCCGCGCGCGTCGCGCGCGATCACCCCCGCCCGGCTGCTGCCGTGGCTGTTCCTCGCGCCCAGCCTCGCGGTGCTGGCCGTCATCACGGGCTACCCGCTCGTGCGCATGCTGTGGCTGTCGGTGCACGAGTACGAGCGCGCGCAGCTGCTGGGCGTGCCCGCGCCGTTCGTCGGGCTCGACAACTACACGGCCACGCTCACCGACGGCCGGTTCTGGACCGTCACGGCCCGCAGCTTCGCGTTCATGGTCGTGTGCGTCGCCCTGACGATCACGCTCGGCACGCTCGTCGCGCTGCTGCTCATGAAGCTCGGCAGGGCGCTGCGGCTCGTGCTGTCGGTCGGGCTGCTGCTGGCGTGGGCGATGCCGCCGCTGGCCGCCATGCTCGTGTGGGGCTGGATGTTCGACACGCAGTACGGCGTCGTCAATCACCTGCTCACCCGGCTCACGTCGACGAGCTGGACGGGCCACCCCTGGCTCATCGACCCGCTGTCCTTCTTCGCGGTGGCCGCGCTCGTCGTCGTGTGGGGCGCGATCCCGTTCGTCGCGTTCACGCTCTACGCGGGCTTCACGCAGGTCCCCGGCGAGGTGATCGAGGCGGCGCAGCTCGACGGCGCGAGCGCGCGGCAGCGGTTCTTCGGGATCCAGGTGCCGTACGTCCGGTCCATCTACGTCGTGCTGGTCGTCCTGTCGATGATCTGGGACCTCAAGGTCTTCACGCAGATCTTCGTGCTGCAGGGCATCGGCGGCATCAAGTCCGAGACCAGCACGCTCGGCGTCTACATCTACGAGATGGGCATGGCGCAGGGCCACTACGGCGCCGCGAGCGCGATCGCCGTGATCTTCACCGTCGTCATGCTCGTGATCTCGGCGTACTACGTGCGCGCGACGGTCAAGGAGGAGGAGCTGTGAGCCTCGCACCCGCCGGCCCGGCCCCCGCGACGCCGCCCGTGGCCGCCGCCGCCGCGCCCGCGGGCGCGCGGCCCGTCGCGACGCCCGCGCCGCGCCGCCGCTCGCGCCGCCGCCGGGCCGCGTCGGTCGGCTGGGGCGTGCTCGCCGTGCTCGTCGCGGCGGCGTTCGCGTTCCCCGTCTACTGGATGGTCAACACCTCGTTCCTGCCGACCAACCTCATCTCCGGCCCCGACCTGCACCTGTGGCCCGACGCGTTCACGCTGCGCAACTACGAGACCGCGATGTTCCGGCAGGTGCGCTCGCCGTTCGTGCCCGCGCTGGGGAACTCGTTGCAGGTGACGTTCCTCGTGCTCGTCGCGGCGATGCTGCTCGCGTTCGCGGCGTCGCTCGCCGTCACGCGGTTCCGGTTCCGCGGCCGGCGCGCGTTCGTGCTGTCGATCCTCGTGGTCCAGATGATCCCGGCCGAGGCGATGATGATCTCGGTCTTCCAGATGATCGACTCGGCCCAGCTGCTCAACACGGTCGTCGGACTCGGCGTCGTCTACCTCGCGGGCGTGCTGCCCTTCACCATCTGGACGCTGCGCGGCTTCGTCAACGGCGTGCCCGTCGAGCTCGAGGAGGCCGCGATGATCGACGGCTGCTCGCGCCCCCGCGCGTTCTGGAAGGTCACGTTCCCGCTGCTCGCGCCCGGGCTCGTCTCGACCGGCGTGTTCGCGTTCCTGCAGGCGTGGAACGAGTTCATCATGGCGCTCATCGTCATGACCCGCCCCGAGTCCATGACGCTGCCCGTGTGGCTGCGCACGTTCCAGCAGGCGACCAAGGCGACCGACTGGGGGGCGCTCATGGCCGGCTCGGTCCTCGTCGCGGTCCCGGTCGTCGTGTTCTTCCTGATCGTGCAGGGACGCATGACCGGCGGGCTCGTGTCCGGGGCGGTGAAGGGCTGAGCCATGGAGAGCACCACCCTGGGGGGGACCACGGGCGTGCCCGCCGCGCCGCCCGACCCGCGCGGACCCGGCTGGTCCGTCGGGGTCGACGTGGGCGGCACCAAGGTCCTCGCGGCGCTGCTCGACCCGGCGGGGCGGGTCGCGCGCACGCACCGCGCGGCCACGCGCCCCGGCCCGGACGGCCTCGTCGACGTCGTCACGACCGCCGTGCGCACCCTGACCCGCGCGCACGGCGTGCCCGTCGAGCGCCTGGCGGGCACCGGGGTCGGCGTGCCGGGGGTCGTCGACCCCGTCACGGGCACGGTCGAGCACGCCGTCAACGTGGGTGTCGCGCAGCCGTTCGCGCTCGCCGCCGCGGTCGCGTCGGTGCTGGGCCCCGCGGCGCGCGTGCGCGTCGAGAACGACCTCAACGCCGCCGTGCTGGGTGCCGCGCACACGGTCGAGCCGGGTGCGACGGCGCGCGACGTGGCCTTCCTCGCGCTGGGCACGGGCGTGGCCGCGGGTCTGCTGCTCGACGGGACGCTGCGCCGCGGGTCGCACCGGGCCGCGGGGGAGGTGGGGCACCTCACGCTCGTGCCGGGCGGGCTGCCGTGCAAGTGCGGTCAGGCGGGGTGCATCGAGCAGTACGCGTCGGGCAGCGCGCTCGACGCGGCCTGGCCGTCGCCGGACGCGCGGCCGGCTCCCGTCGCGCTGCTCGACGCCGCCGACGCGGGCGACGCGCGCGCTGTCGCGGTCCGCGACCGGTTCGTCGGCGCTGTCGCGGTCGCGGTCCGGGTCCTGGTGCTCACGTGCGACGTCGACCGCGTCGTGGTGGGCGGCGGCGTGAGCCAGCTCGGCACGCGGCTGCTGGACCCGTTGCGCGCCGAGCTCGCGCGCGAGGCGGCGGCGTCGCCGTTCCTGGCGTCGCTGGGGGTGACGGACCGCGTGCACCTGGCACCGCGGGACGTGCCGGTCGCGGCCGTGGGCGCCGCGCTCGTGGGACGAGGGGAGCACGTCTGATGGAGGTCGTCATCGCACCCGGTGCCGAGCTGGCCCGGCTGGCCGCGGACGCCGTCGAGCGGCTGCTCACGGCGCGGCCCGACGCCGTGCTGGGCCTGGCCACCGGCTCGAGCCCGCTCGCGGTGTACGACGAGCTCGCGCGCCGGCACGCCGAGCGCGGCCTGTCGTTCGCGCGGGCCCGCGCGTTCCTGCTCGACGAGTACGTCGGGCTGCCCGCCGACCACCCCGAGCGGTACCGCAACGTCATCGAGACCGAGCTCGTGGCGCGCGTCGACCTGCGGCCGGAGGCCGTGCAGGGGCCCGACGGGCTGGCCGACGACCTGCCGGCGGCGTGCGCGGCGTACGAGGCGGCGATCGTCGACGCGGGCGGCGTCGACCTGCAGGTCCTCGGCATCGGGACCGACGGCCACGTCGCGTTCAACGAGCCCGGGTCGTCGCTCGCGTCGCGCACGCGCATCAAGACGCTGACGCGGCAGACCCGTGAGGACAACGCGCGGTTCTTCGGCGGCGACGTCGACCGCGTGCCCACGCACTGCCTCACGCAGGGGCTCGCGACGATCTCGTCCGCCCGGCACCTCGTGCTGCTCGCGCAGGGCCGCCACAAGGCCGAGGCCGTGCACCAGCTGGTCGAGGGGCCGGTGAGCGCGCTGTGGCCCGCGACCGTGCTGCAGCTGCACCCGCACGTGACCGTGCTGGTCGACGAGGCCGCGGCGAGCCGCCTGCAGCTCGCGCACTACTACCGCGAGACGTACGCGGCCAAGCCCGCCTGGCAGGCGCTGTGACGGGTCGGCTCAGACGGTCGGCGGCTCGTCGCCGGTCGTGAGGGCGCCGCGCACGAGGGCCACGGCCTCGTCGGTCGAGAGGCCCGCGGCACGTGCCGCTCGCGCGTAGTCCGCCGCCGCGCGCCGTGCCTGCGCCTGCGCCGGGGCCGCGTCGGCCGCGACGACCGTGCCGCTGCGCCGCCGCGTCACGACGACGCCGGCCCGCTCGAGCTCGCGGAACGCGCGCGCGACCGTGCCGGGCGCGAGCCCGAGGTCGGTCGCGAGCGCGCGGATCGTGGGGAGCCGGTCGCCGGGCCGCAGCCGGCCGGTGGCGACGTGGCCGACGACCTGCGCGCGCACCTGCTCGTAGACGGGGACGCCCGACGTGAGGTCGACGTCCAGGCGCACGCTCACGCCGCGACCGCGGGGGCGGTCGCGCGGGCGGCGCGCGCCAGCCCGACGGCCGTGAGCGCGACGGTCGTCAGCGCGACGAGCGGTGCCGCGACGAGCGCGGCCCAGCCGAGCCCCGCGGTCAGCGGGTCGGTCACGGTGGTCCACACGTCGTCGACCGCGTACGCGCCGTGGGCGACGTTGTGCAGGGCCTGACCGGCGAACAGCAGCACACCGGCGAGCGTCGCGCCGACCACGAGCTGGGCGCCCGCCAGGACGCGCCCGCCGGCCGCGACCCGCAGCGCGTCGTCGTCGGCGGTGGACACGCCCTCGACCGCCGGGCGGCGCGCGACCAGGTGCAGCACGCCTACGGCGCCCGCGGCCACGAGCAGCGCGCCCAGCGCGAGCGGGACCGCGTAGGGCGGGCCGGGGTAGGGGCCTGCCCCCGCGGTCAGCTGTGCGTCGAGCCTGCGGCTGACCGTGCGGCCGTCGGCCGTGGCGGTCAGGCCCGTGCCGAGCAGGACGAGGAGCAGCGTGGCGGTCCACGTCGCGAGCGCGACGCGCAGCGCGCGCGGCGCGACGTCGCGCGCCGTGCGGGGCACGAGCGAGGCGCGCCGCCGGGCGCCGGACGGCCGCGGCCAGGTGCGCTCGCCCACGGCTGCGGCGAGCAGGAACGCGGTCCCGGCGGCGGCCGGGACGCAGCCGAGCAGCACGCCGCCCGCGACGCCCGCGGGGGCCGCTGCGGGCAGGGCCGCGGCGACGACCGCGAGCGCGCCCCAGGCGATCGCCGCGACGGCGCGGGCGTGCCGACGCGCGCGTGCGTGGGCGGCGGGCGAGGTCACGACGTCGGTGAGGTCGGTCGCGGGCTGCCGGTGTGGCGCGAGCGCGGCGACGAGGGCGGCGAGGAGCGCCACGAGGACGACGACGGGCAGCAGGGCGATGAGGCGCACGGGGCTCCGATCAGTGAACCGATGTATCAGCACATTGACACAAAGTGGCGCGCGCCGTCCAGCGGCACCGACGCGCCGCGCGCGGCCGGGACGTCGGACCCCCGACGTACGATGGGCCCATGAGCGAGCCGACCACGCCGTCCGGACCCGACGACCCGTTCGGCACCCAGGGCGGCACGTCGGTCCTCGAGCGCACCGAGTCCCAGGAGCAGGTCGAGCCGGGGGACCACGAGCGCTTCGCGCACTACGTGCGCAAGGAGAAGATCATGGAGTCCGCGATGTCCGGCAAGCCGGTCGTCGCGCTGTGCGGCAAGGTGTGGGTCCCCGGCCGCGACCCCAACAAGTTCCCGGTCTGCCCGGTCTGCAAGGAGATCTACGAGGGGCTGCGCGAGCCGCAGGACGGTGACGACCAGGGCTCCGGCGGCGGCGGGGGCGGCCGCGGGTTCTTCGGCTTCGGACGGGGCAAGGGCTCCGGGTCGGGCGGCGCGTGAGCGCGGCACGCCGCCCCGTCGCCACCGGTCCCGCCAGTACCCCGCAGCACCCCTCGTCGTCGGCAGCGTCGCAGCTGCCGCCGGCGTTCCCGGCGCGTGCGCCGTGGGGTGCCGCCGGGAGCCTGCGCGCCTGGCAGGCGGAGGCCATCGACCTGTACCGCGAGCGCAACCCGCGGGACTTCCTCGCCGTCGCCACCCCCGGCGCCGGCAAGACGACGTTCGCGCTGCGCATCGCCACCGAGCTCCTGGAGTCGCGGACCGTGCGCCGCGTGACGGTCGTCGCACCGACCGAGCACCTCAAGAAGCAGTGGGCCGACGCCGCCGCGCGCGTCGGCATCCGGCTCGACCCGCGGTTCTCGAACGCGCAGGGGCGGCACGGCGCGGGGTACGACGGCGTCGCCGTCACGTACGCGCAGGTCGCGAGCAAGCCCGCCCTGCACGCCGCCCGCACGACCGCCGACCGCACGCTCGTCATCCTCGACGAGGTGCACCACGGCGGCGACGCGCTGTCGTGGGGCGACGCCGTCCGCGAGGCGTTCGAGGGCGCGACGCGCCGGCTCGCGCTGACCGGCACGCCGTTCCGCTCCGACACCGCGGCGATCCCGTTCGTGCAGTACGCGCCCGACGCGCAGGGCATCCGCCGCTCGGTCGCCGACTACACGTACGCGTACGGCGACGCGCTGCGCGACCACGTCGTGCGGCCCGTCATCTTCCTGTCGTACTCGGGCTCGATGCGCTGGCGCACCAAGGCGGGCGACGAGATCTCGGCACGCCTCGGCGAGCCGCTCACCAAGGACATGACGTCGCAGGCGTGGCGCACCGCGCTCGACCCCGACGGCGAGTGGATCCCCTCGGTGATCGCCGCGGCCGACCGGCGCCTGACCGAGGTGCGGCGCGCGGTGCCCGACGCGGGCGCCATGATCATCGCGACCGACCAGACCGACGCGCGCGCCTACGCCGGCCACATCGCCCGGATCACGGGGGAGTCGCCCACGATCGTCCTCTCGGACGACGACGGCGCGAGCGACCGCATCGAGGAGTTCGCCGCGAGCGACTCGCGCTGGCTCGTCGCGGTCCGCATGGTGTCCGAGGGTGTCGACGTGCCGCGCCTCGCGGTGGGCGTGTACGCCACGAGCACCGCGACGCCGTTGTTCTTCGCGCAGGCGGTCGGGCGGTTCGTGCGTGCGCGCAAGCGCGGCGAGACCGCGTCGGTGTTCCTGCCGAGCGTGCCGCAGCTGCTCGAGCTCGCCGCGAGCCTCGAGGTCGAGCGCGACCACGCGCTCGACAAGCCGACCACCGGCGACGAGGACCCCGAGGCCGACCTGCTCGCGCTCGCCGAGCGCGAGCAGAAGAGCGAGGACGCGGTCGGCAGCGACGGCGTCGTGGGCGCGTTCCAGGCGCTCGAGGCGCAGGCGTCGTTCGACCGCGTGCTGTTCGACGGCGGCGAGTTCGGGACGGGCGCGGAGGTCGGCTCGGACGAGGAGCTGGACTTCCTCGGCCTGCCGGGTCTGCTCGACGCCGACCAGGTCACGACGCTGCTCCGGCAGCGGCAGGCCGCGCAGCAGGGCGCGCGGCGCACGCGCGAGGCGCCCGCGCCGGAGGTCGTCGACCACCGCAAGCAGGCCGAGCTGCGCAAGGAGCTCGCGCAGCTCGTCGGCGCGTGGGCGCGTCGCAGCGGGCAGCCGCACGCGACCGTGCACGCCGAGCTGCGGCGGCGCTGCGGCGGCCCCGAGGTCGCGCTCGCGGCGCCCGACGAGCTGTCCGCCCGGATCGCGATGCTGCGCGGCTGGTTCGTGGGCAAGCGCTGAGCTCACCCTGACCTCGGTGCTGATCTCACGATGTGGACTATGAGAGCAGCATGAAACCGCAGGTCAGCGCACTGGACGCGTGCTCACATAGCAGCGGGTCTTGACGGCGCAAGTCGACCGTTCGACGTGCTGACCGCGGCCCGCGGTGTCACGCTCTTTCCGTGACAAACCCGGCCCGGGTCCCCCCGGTGCCGCACTCGGAGAGAGCCCGGCGGTCCGCCGCCGGAGCTCGTGTGAAAGAGGTGTCCACATGCCCGCATGGCTCATCCTCATCCTCGTCGGTGTCGTCCTCGTCGTCCTCGGCGTCGCGACCGGCATCGGTCAGTTCCTCATCTGGATCGGCGTCGCCGTGCTCGTCGTCAGCCTGATCCTGGGGCTCGTCGGCCGCGGTCGTTCGAGGGTCTAAGAGCCGCCGCGCACGGCCGGCACCCCCTCCGCCGGTCGTCCGCACACCGGGCCGGGACGCGACGCGTCCCGGCCCGGTCGCACGTCCGGGGTCGGTCGACCCGCCCTGCCGACCGGGCGGGGGGCCCGGGCGCTCAGCCCAGCCGGAGCTCGACGGTCGGCACCGCCGCCTCGTCGGCCGACAACCGGCGCGCACCGCGCGGCAGCTCGTCGCGCGACGCGTGGTGCCGCTCCGTCGCGGCCCGCACGCCCGCCGCGGCGGTCAGCCCCGGCTGCACCTCGCCCTCGACGACGAGCGGCACGTGCAGCGGGCGCAACGACGGGTCACCGCCCGCGGACCGCGCAGCCGTCCACCCCGCCACGGCCTCGTCGGGGCCCACCACGAGGACCTCCTCGACCGCGCGGCCGTCCGGCCCGAGCCGCCGCGCCGCGGCCTTGCGCCCCCCGACGCTCACCTTCGACCGCGACGCCTTCGCGACCGGCTCGAGCTCGCCGCTCGCGCCCTCGCGCGCGACGAGCTTGTAGACCATGCCGCACGTCGGCGCCCCCGACCCCGTGACGAGGCTGGTCCCCACGCCGTACGAGTCGACCGGTGCGGCCGCGAGCGACGCGATCGCGTACTCGTCGAGGTCGCTCGTCACGACGATCTGCGTGCCGTGCGCACCGGCGGCGTCGAGCTGTGCGCGCACCTCCTGCGCGAGCGAGCCCAGGTCGCCCGAGTCGAGGCGCACGGCGCCCAGACCCGTGCCCGCGGCGGCCAGCGCGCGCTCGACCCCGCGGTGCACGTCGTACGTGTCCACCAGCAGCGTCGTCCCGGGGCCCTGCGACCGGACCTGCGACGCGAACGCCGCCTCCTCGTCGTCGTGCAGCAGCGTGAACGCGTGCGCCGCGGTGCCGATCGTCCGCAGGCCGTACCGGCGGCCCGCCTCGAGGTTCGACGTCGCCGCGAAACCCGCCACCGCGGCGGCCCGTGCGGCCGCGACCGCCGCGTCCTCGTGCGCGCGCCGCGCGCCCATCTCGAGGCACGGGCGGTCCACGGCCGCGCTCGTCATGCGGGACGCCGCCGACGCGATCGCCGAGTCGTGGTTGAGCACCGAGAGCACGAGCGTCTCGAGCAGCACCGCCTCCGCGAACGTGCCCTCGACCACCCACACGGGCGACTGCGGGAAGAACACCTCGCCCTCGGCGTACCCGACGACCGAGCCGCCGAACCGGTACCCCGCGAGGAACTCGAGGGTCGCGTCGTCGACGACGCGCTCGTCGGCGAGCCAGTCGAGCTCCGGCGTCCCGAACCGGAACGACGCGAGCTGCTCCAGGACGCGTCCCGTCCCGGCGAGCACGCCGTACCGGCGCCCCGCGGGCAGCCGGCGCGTGAACACCTCGAACACGCAGCGCCGGTGCGCCGTGCCGTCGGCCAGCGCCGCCTGCAGCATCGTCAGCTCGTACCGGTCCGTGAGCAGCGCGGTGCTGCCCGACCCGACGGCCGCGACGGCCGGGGTGACGTGCGGGGGCGTGCCGGGGCGCGAGTCGTCCATGCCGCCAACGTAGACGTCCGCAGGTCGGAGCGACATCCGCCGCCGCGGTGCGCCGCACCTACAGTGGACGCCGTGCCTGCGACGACCGCCCCCGACACACGTGAGCAGGTGGACGAGGCGTCGTCCACCGCGGACGCGTGGGTGACGATCGTCTGGAACGACCCCGTGAACCTCATGTCGTACGTCACCTACGTGTTCCAGACGTACTTCCGGCACCCCCGCGAGAAGGCCGAGCGGCTCATGCGGCAGGTCCACGAGGAGGGGCGCGCGGTCGTCTCGACCGGCAACCGCGAGGCCATGGAGGTCGACGTGCAGGCCATGCACGGGTACGGGCTGTGGGCGACCCTGCAGCGCGGAGGGCAGTGATGCGGGCGTTCCGCCGCCAGAAGGGGCGCTACGTCGCGCGGCTCGACGCGGGCGAGCGCGCCGTCGTCGCGTCGGTCGTCGCCGACGTCGCCGAGCTGCTCGGCGCGGGCCGCTTCGAGGACGGCCCGCCGCCGGCGGCCGGGCCCGACGCGGGACCCGACGGGAGCCCGGGCGGCGCGCCCGACGTGGGGGCGTGGCAGGTGCGCACCGCGCCCCTGCCGCCGCCGCAGGACCCGGCCGTGCGGCGGCTCCTGCCCGACGCGTCGCGCGACGACCCCGAGGTCGCCGGCGAGTTCCGCCGGCTCACCGAGGACGACCTGCGGGCCCGCAAGATCGCGCGGCTGCGCTGCCTGTGGACGTCGCTCGTGCACGGCGAGCCGGGCTGGCCCGAGCACGCGCTGGTCGTGCACCCGCGGTCCGCCGACGACGTCGCGGCCTGCCTCACCGACCTGCGGCTCGTGCTCGGCGAACGGCTCGACCTGCGCACCGACGAGGACTCCGAGGCGCTGTACGACGGGCTCGGCGACGGCGACGAGGACGACGTCCGCGCGTACCTGGCGTCCGTGTACGGCGCGCTGTCCTGGCTGCAGGAGTCGCTCCTCGCTGTGATGCTCGACGCACCCGACCCGTCCCCGGGTGGGCGCACCGGCGACGACGGCTAGGCTCGGCCGGGTGAACGACGCCCCCATCGGGATCTTCGACTCCGGCGTCGGGGGTCTCACGGTGGCCCGGTCGATCCTCGACCAGCTGCCGCACGAGTCGACGCTGTACATCGGCGACACCCTCAACGGTCCGTACGGCCCCAAGCCGCTCGCGGCGGTGCGCGCGCACGCGCTCGAGATCATGGACGACCTCGTCGACGCGGGCGTCAAGATGCTCGTCATCGCGTGCAACAGCGCGTCGGCGGCCGTGCTGCGCGACGCGCGCGAGCGGTACACGCAGCGACGCGGCCTGCCCGTCGTCGAGGTCGTGCTCCCCGCCGCGCGGCGCGCCGTCGCCGCGACGCGCAACGGTCGCATCGGCGTCATCGGCACGCGCGCGACCATCGACTCACGGGCCTACGACGACGCGTTCGCGGTCGCGGGCGTCGAGCTCACGTCACGTGCGTGCCCGCGCTTCGTCGAGCTGGTCGAGGCCGGTGTGACGTCGGGGCCCGACGCGCTCGCGACGGCGCGCGAGTACCTCGAGCCGGTCCGCGACGCGGGCGTCGACACGCTCGTGCTCGGCTGCACGCACTACCCCCTGCTCACGGGGGTCATCTCGTACGTCATGGGGGACCAGGTGACGCTCGTGTCGAGCGCCGAGGAGACGGCCAAGGACGTGTACCGCACGCTCGTCGCGCACGACCTCGAGCGGGACCCCGCCGCGGGTCCGGCGACGCACCGGTTCCTCGCGACCGGCGACCCCGAGGGCTTCGCGACGCTCGCGCGCCGGTTCCTCGGCCCCGAGGTCGAGTCGGTCGAGCCGCGCGAGGCGCTGCGGTGAGGCTCGTCGTGCTGGGCTGCGCCGGGTCGTTCCCCGGTCCGGACTCGGCCGCGTCGTCGTACCTCGTGCAGGCGCGGGACGCCGACGGGCGCACGTGGTCGGCCGTGCTCGACCTGGGCAGCGGCGCCCTGGGCCCGCTGCAGCGCTGGGGCGACCCGGCTGCGGTCGACGTCGTCGCGCTGTCGCACCTGCACGCCGACCACGTCGCCGACATGGCCGTGCTGGGCGTCTACCGGCGCTACCGGCCCACGGGTGCGCTGCCGCCGCTGCCGGTGCTCGGCCCCGCGGGCACGCGCGAGCGCCTCGCGCACCTGTCCGGCCACGACCCCGCGACCGACACGCAGGAGCAGTTCGACGTGCGCGAGTGGCGCGCCGGCGAGCCCGTGCGGGTGGGTCCGCTGACGCTCGAGGCCGTGCCCGTCGAGCACCCCGTGCCCGCGTTCGGCATCCGCGTCACGGGGCCGTCGGAGGCGGACCCCGGGCGCCGCGTGACGCTCGCGTACAGCGGCGACACCGACGCGTGCGACGGGCTCGACGCGCTCGCGGTCGACGCCGACCTGCTGCTCGCCGAGGCGGCGTTCGTCGAGGGCCGCGACGACCACGTCCGCGGCGTCCACCTCACGGGCCGCCGCGCCGCCGAGGCCGCCGCGCGGGGCGGTGCCCGCCGGCTCGTGCTCACGCACGTCCCCGCGTGGAACGACCCGCGCGCGGCGCTCACCGAGGCGGCCACCGTCTACGCCGGCCCCACCTCCCTCGCGGCCCCGGGCGCCACGTACACGCTCTAGCCTCCGCCGAGTGCACCAGCACGCGGCCGAGTGCGCCGGCTCCTTCGGCAGCACTCGGTGGCGTGCTGGCGCATTCGGTGCAGGCTGTGGATGTGCGCAGCGGCGCGCAGCCCGCGGGTGGGACCGTGCCGCGGTGGAAGACTCGACGACATCGCCCGCTCCGGGCGGCGACCGGTCCGAGGACGAGCCCGCGCTGGTGCGTACCGGTGTGCCGGGGGAGAGCCGCCGGGCGTGGAGCCGTGACGGGCCGTCACCGCCGTGGCGGGACCGCCGGCTTCAGCGCGTCAGGCGTGGTGCCTACACCGATGCGGTGGCATGGGCGACGTCGGACGAGGACCGGCGGCACCTCGTCCGCGCGCTTGCGGTGACCGGCGCGGCCCGGACTCCACCGGTCCTGTCCCACAGGTCCGCGGCCGTCGTCCACGGGCTGCCGCTCGTGGGACGACGTGACGACCGTGTCCACGTCGTCCGCGGTGCCGCCGACGGTGGACGGTCTCGCGGTGACGTCGTGCGGCACACCGTCGAGGACGTGCCCGAGCCCGTGACGGCGGGCGGGCTCCTCGTCACGGACGTCGCCAGGACGATCGTGGACCTGGCACGCGCAGACGGGATCGTCGCCGGAGTCGTGGCCGGCGACCACGCTCTCCGGCTGCGGGTGACGACGCGCGACGCGGTCGCCGCCGAGGTCGAACGGCTCCGGCCGGGTGCCCGCGGGCGGCGTCGTGCGCGTGACGTGCTGCGCCTCCTCGACGGCCGCAGCGAGTCGCCCGGCGAGTCGCTGAGCCGCGTCCGGATGGACGAGGCAGGGATCCCCCTGCCGATTCTGCAGCACGAGGTGCACGACCGTGCCGGGTTCGTGGGAAGGGTCGACTTCTGGTGGCCCGAGCACGGTGTCGTGGGGGAGTTCGACGGCCGCTCGAAGTACGGAGCGACCGGGACCGCCGCAGCGGACGCCGTGTGGCGGGAGAAGCTCAGGGAGGATCGGCTCCGCGCGTCAGGCGCCCGCGTCGTGCGCTGGACGTGGCGTGATGCGTGGGACCGCGATCCGATGCTCCAGCTCCTGCGTTCCGCCGGCGTCCGCTGACCCCGTCGACCGAGTGCGACGGCACGCCACCGAGTGCGGGTGACGCAGCAGGCGCGCTCGGCCGCGTGCCGGCGCACTCGGAACGAGTTCGGAGGGCGTGGGCGTGCACACGTAGGGTCGGGGCATGGTGAGCGCGATGGGTGCAGGCACGGGAACAGGCGCGGGCGCAGGCGGGACGCGGGCCGACGGGCGACGGGTCGACGAGCTGCGGCCCGTGACGATCACGCGGCGGTTCCTCGACGCGGGCGAGGGCTCGGTCCTCGTGGAGTTCGGCGGCACCAAGGTGCTGTGCGTCGCGTCGTTCACCGAGGGCGTGCCGCGCTGGCGCAAGGGCTCGGGCGAGGGCTGGGTGACCGCCGAGTACGCGATGCTGCCGCGCGCGACCAACAGCCGCTCGGACCGCGAGTCCGTGCGAGGCAAGGTCGGCGGGCGCACGCACGAGATCTCGCGCCTGATCGGGCGCTCGCTGCGGGCCGTCATCGACGTCGCCGCGCTCGGCGAGAACACGGTCGTGCTCGACTGCGACGTGCTGCAGGCCGACGGCGGCACGCGCACGGCCGCGATCACCGGCGCGTACGTCGCGCTCGCCGACGCGGTCGCGTGGGCGACGTCGCAGCGCCTCGTCAAGCCGGGGCGCCAGGTGCTGCGCGACTCGGTCGCGGCCGTCAGCGTCGGCGTCATCGACGGCGTGCCCATGCTCGACCTGCCCTACGAGGAGGACGTGCGCGCGCAGACCGACATGAACGTCGTCACCACCGGCTCGGGGACGTTCGTCGAGGTGCAGGGCACGGCGGAGCACGCGCCGTTCGACCGCGCCGAGCTCGACGCGCTGCTCGACCTCGCGCTCGCGGGCACCGCGCAGCTCGCCGCGCTGCAGGCCGCCGTGCTCGGCGCGCCGGCCGGCGACGGCAGCGCGACCCGGGTGCCGGTGCCCGGGACGGACGCCCCGTGACCCCGCCCGGCGTGCACGTGCCCGCCGGTGCGCGGCTCGTGCTCGCGACCCACAACGCGCACAAGGTCGGCGAGCTGCGCGCGATCCTCGCGCCCGCGCTGCCCGGCCTGGACCCGGCCGCCGTGGTCGGCGCGCGCGACGTGCACGCGCCCGAGCCCGTCGAGGACGGCGTGACGTTCGAGCAGAACGCCCTCATCAAGGCGCGCGCGCTCGCGGCCGCCACGGGGCTGCCCGCGGTCGCCGACGACTCGGGCCTCAGCGTCGACGTGCTGGGCGGCGCACCCGGGATCTTCTCGGCGCGCTGGGCGGGGCGGCACGGCGACGACGCGGCCAACCTCGCGCTGCTGCTCGCGCAGCTCGCGGACATCGCACCCGAGCACCGGGCCGCGCGGTTCGTGTGCGCGGCGGCGCTCGTGACGCCCGACGGCGTCGAGCACGTCGAGGTCGGCACGCTCGAGGGCACGCTCGCGGCGGCGCCGCGCGGCGCTCACGGGTTCGGCTACGACCCCGTGCTGGTGCCGCTGGGCGACACGCGCACGTGCGCCGAGCTCACCCCCGACGAGAAGAACGCGATCAGCCACCGCGGGCAGGCGTTCCGCGCGCTCGTGCCGCACGTGGTGGCCGCGCTGGGCTCGTGAGCGCACCGGCCGCCCCGCAGGTCGGCGCCGTGCAGCTCGTCGCCGACGCCGTCACGTTCGGCTACCCCGGCCGGCCCGTTCTCGACGCGCTCGACCTCACGGTGTCCGCGGGGGACCGCATCGGGCTCGTCGGCGAGAACGGCGCGGGCAAGTCCACGCTGCTGGGCGTGCTCGCCGGGCGGCTCGTGCCGCAGTCGGGCGACGTGCGCCGCCGGGGGACGCTCGCGGTGGTCGAGCAGGACCTCGCGGTCGCGCCCGGCGACACCGTCGGCACGCTGATCGACGCCACGGCCGCGGCGACGCGTGCGGCGGCCGCTGGCCTGCAGACCGTCATCGACGCGTTCGACCACGACGGCGGCGACGTCGCGGCGCTGTCGGAGGCGATCGCGCGGTACGAGCACCTCGCGGCCTGGGACGTCGACCGGCGCGTCGACGAAGGGCTGTCGCGCCTGCACGCGCCCCGTGACCGCGACCGGCCGCTCGCGGAGCTCAGCGTCGGCGAGCGCTACCGCGTGCGGCTCGCGTGCCGGCTCGCCGAGCGCGCCGACCTGCTGCTGCTCGACGAGCCCACGAACCACCTCGACGCCGCGGGCGTCGACCACCTCACGGCGCAGCTGCGCACGTGGACGGGCGGCCTCGTCATCGTCACGCACGACCGACGACTCCTCGACGACGTCATGACCGCGATCCTCGACATGGACCCGTCGATGGACGGCCGCCCCGTGCTGTACGGCGCCGCGCGGTACGCGGACTACCGGTTCGCCCGCGACCAGATGCTGCGCCGGTGGCGTGCCCGCTACCGCGGCGAGCGCAAGCGCGCGCTGCAGCTCGCGCAGCGCCTCGACGCGTCGTACGAGGGCCTGTCGGACGAGTGGCGGCCGCCGAAGGGGTCGCAGAAGCACCGCCGCGGCACGCGCGCGCGGCAGCACGTCAAGGCCGCCGACCGGCTGATCGAGCGGCTCGAGGCGCAGGCCGTCGAGGTGCCGGTGCCGCCGCCCGCGCTGAGCTTCCCCGACCTGCCGTCGGTCCCCGCCGACTACGCGGGCGGCCCGCTGCTGGAGGTACGTGCGCCGCGCGTCGACGGCCGGCTCGACCTGCCCGGGCGGCGCGTCGACGTCATGCCCGCGGGTCGGCTGCTCGTCACCGGCGCGAACGGCGCCGGGAAGTCGACGCTGCTCGCCGCGCTCACGGGGCGCCTCGGGCTCGACCGCGGCACGCGCACGATCGCCCCGGGCGTCCGGCTGGGGGTCCTCGCGCAGGAGGGGCCGGGGGAGCGGCTCGCGACTCCCGACGGCGCACCGCCCACGGCCTTCGACGCGTACGCGCGGCACGCGCTCGACCTGCTCGACGCCGGTGCGCTCGACCCCGACGCGCTCGTGCCCGTCGCCGCGCTGGGCCTGCTCACCGAGGCAGACCTCGACCGCCCGCTGCGCGAGCTGTCCGTGGGGCAGCGCCGCCGGTTCGACCTCGCGTGCGCGCTGCTCGCGGCCCCGCACGTGCTGGTGCTCGACGAGCCGACCAACCACCTGTCGGTCGGGCTGGTCGACGAGCTCACGGTCGCGCTGCGGGCGACGTCGGCGGCCGTCGTCGTCGCGACGCACGACCGGCAGCTGCGCGCCGACCTCGCGGACTGGCCGCACCTCGACCTGGCCGGCTGACGCGCCGCACGGGTGCGCCGCCCCGGCGGGAGGTCACGCGGCGTCCGGCGTCGCCGTCAGCGCGGCGCGGGCGGCAGCCGGCGCTCGAGCGCCCACAGCGCGGGGCCGAGCAGCGCACCGCCGACCATCACGGCGAGCGCCGCGAGCAACGCCCGGCCCGTGCCGAGCGCCGACGCGTCGAGGAACGGGTAGGGGTACCAGCCCGTGACGGCCCCGTGCACGAACGTGTAGACCAACCAGACGGCGGGCAGCACGAGCGCGGCCGCGCACGTCACGAGCCGCACGCGCGGCCGCGGCCCGGCCACGAGCCACGCGAGCACGGCCCCGACGGGCACGACGGTGTGCAGCAGCAGGTTCGCGGCCTGCCCGGCCGCGGTGATCGGCGCGTAGCCGCTGAGCAGCGCGTGGTAGATCGCGAACGTCACGACGATGAACAGCACCGAGTCGAGCCGCAGCGCGCGGAACCACGGGCCGTCGTGCCGCGGGCGGACCGCGAGCAGCGCCGACACCCCGAGCACGAGCACGTTCGACCAGATCGTGAAGTAGCTGAACAGCAGGACGAGGTCGCCGTCGGGGGAGGTCAGCGCACGGCCCACCTCGAGGCCGACGCCGGCGAGCGCGCACGCCGCCACCAGCGCGTGCAGCACGCGGGCCGTCGTGGTGCCGACCCCCCACGCCGCCTGCGCGGGGTCGTGCGTCACGGCAGCCGGCCGACCCAGGCCATCGCCTGCCGCAGCAGCAGGCCCTGGCCGCCGTTCATCTCGACCTGCACGGCCTCGGTGCACGCCTCCTCGGGCGTGAGCCACGCGAGGTCGAGCGCGTCCTGCTGCGGACGACAGTCGCCGGCGACGGGCACGACGTACGCGAGGGACACCGCGTGCTGGCGCGGGTCGTGGTACGGCGTCACGCCCGGCGTCGGGAAGTACTCCGCGACCGTGAAGGGTTGCGGCGACGCGGGCACGTGCGGCAGGGCGACGGGTCCGAGGTCCTTCTCGATGTGCCGCAGCAGCGCGTCGCGCACCCGCTCGTGGTACATGACGCGACCCGAGACGAGCGCACGCGACATCACGCCCTCGGGGGTCACGCGCAGCAGCAGACCGACCGCGACGACGTCGCCCGACTCGTCGACGCGCACGGGCACCGCGTCGACGTAGAGGATCGGCAGCTGGGCGCGGGCCGTCGCGATCTCGTCGCGGGACAGCCACCCGGCGGGGCGCTCGGGACCAGGGGGGAACTCGGCGGACGCGGTCACCGTGCAGTTGTACCCCGTCGTCGCCCGGTCGGCCGCATCGCCCCGCGGGAATACCGGCGGTCCGTGCGGCGCTGAACCGGGCGAACCCCGTCAGGATGGAGACAGACCCGATGGCCACCACCACGCTGACCGCGAACACGATCGCCGACACGATCAAGGACAACGAGATCGTCCTGGTCGACTTCTGGGCGTCCTGGTGCGGCCCGTGCCGCCAGTTCGCGCCCGTGTTCGAGGCGTCGAGCGAGACGCACCCCGACATCGTGCACGCGAAGATCGACACCGAGGCCGAGCAGCAGCTCGCCGCCGAGCTCCAGATCACGTCGATCCCGACGCTCATGGCGTTCCGCGACGGCGTCCTGGTGTTCAACCAGGCCGGTGCGCTGCCCGCGCCCGCGCTCGAGCAGGTCGTCGCCGCCGTCAAGGAGCTCGACATGGACGACGTGCGCAGCAAGATCGCGGAGCGCCAGGCCCAGGCCTGAGCCGCACGCCGCAGCGTCGACGGGGCGCCCACCGACCGGTGGGCGCCCCGTCGTGCGTCGGACGACCTCGCCCGCCGGCTGCGCCGCCGAGGCGACCGCCGGCCTCAGGGCGCGGCGTCGCGCGGCGCTGACGAGCGGGCCGCGAGCCGTGCGAGCAGGCGCTCACCTCCCGCGCCGTACCGGTCCGCGAAGTCGCTGGCGACGTCGGCGTCCTGCAGCTGCGCGAAGGTGCGGTCGTCGAGCTCCGGGTCGGCGTCGTCGGCGGAGTGCAGCCACACCCACAGCTCGCGCCCCGCGGCGTCGCGCAGCTCGCCCTCGTCCCGGAGTCGACGCAGCGCCGTCACGACCCGGTCCTCGTAGTCGTGGCCGAGCTGCGCGTACGCGTCGTCGTCGAGCTCGGCGCCGGTGCCGTCGAGGGCCGCGCGCGTGCCCGAGAGCTCCCACAGCGCGCTCGTCACGCGCCCGGGTGCGACGTCGTCGGGGTCCTCGGCGGTCAGCGGCCACTCCGAGGCCGACCACGCGTACGCCGCGCGGTCCTCGCTCGGACCGGGCAGCGCCGCGAGCCACGTCGTCCCGGCCCCGGCCACGAAGAACCCGGTGAGGTCCTCGACCATCCCGCACGCCACGAGCGCGAGGGACTCGTCGGCCTCCCGGAGGTGGGCGATCCCGACCCGGAGGGTCGTGAGGATCGCGGCGTCGAGACGGGACAGGTCGTGCACGCGTCGACGGTAGCCGCGTGCGAGGGACGTGCGCCACGTACGACGGGGGTGCGGGGACACGGGGAGTCGGCTCCGCACGGGGTGCTCCCGACGAGGCGGTCCCGGTCGACGAACGGCGCACCGTGGGGGGCGACGCGAGCACATCACGAAGGACGTGAACATCTAGGGCGTCCTGTCGCCGCTCCCGTTTCCCCGGCTCCGGGAGATCGGGCCACGAGGACAGGCGACACGCTGCGTCGGCTCCAGCTCGCTGCCGACCGGGTGATGGATGGTGGCGGTGTCGTCCCGACCACGACGGCCTGACCTGCCGCTGCCGACGTCATCGACAGGCTGATGCGGGCTCACGGTCCGCAGGGCGACGTCCGGGTGACGTGAGAGTGGAGAGGAGTGTGTGGTGGCTGACGTCCTCCTGGCGGTCCTCGATGGCCGACGATTCGACGCCACGAGCCTGGGGCGCGCCGCGCGGGCGCAGTGGAGCGGGGTCGGCTTCTCCCCGTCCACCGGGGAGCTCGCGCAGTCCTCGGTCGGTCAGATCGAGATCCGGCGCGGCGTCCAGAGCATCAGGATCGTGGTCCTCGCGGGTGGGGCCGGGCTGGGTGTCGAGGGGGATGACGAGCTCGCTGTCGACGTTCTCGCGTGGCTGACGCGGCTCGACCCGGTCCGGCAGAGGGGCACTGTCATGATGACCGACTGGTCGGCCGATCCGGTCGAGCTGGAGCCCGACATGAGTCGGTCCGCACTGCTCGCGTTGCGTGATCGATAGCGAACGCCTCGTGGGCGCGCTGGTCAGCGTCTCGGACAGGTCGTGCGGGAGACGGGAGTCGAACCCGCACGCCCTTCCGGGCACCAGGACCTAAACCTGGCGTGGCTGCCGTTTCACCACTCCCGCGCGCTGCGAGTCTGGCACGCGCCGACCCGCCGCGTGGCGTCAGGCCGCGTCGATGCCGAGGTCGCGCCGCAGCTTCGCGACGTGCCCGGTGGCGCGCACGTTGTACTGCGCGAGCGCGACCTTGCCGTCGGGGTCGACGACGACGGTCGACCGGATCACGCCGGTGTACGTGCGGCCGTAGTTCTTCTTCTCGCCCCACGCGCCCCACGCCTCGAGCGTCGTGTGCTCGGTGTCCGACAGCAGGGGGAACGTCAGCGACTCGTCCTGCGCGAACTGCGCGAGCTTCTCGACCGGGTCGGGTGAGACGCCGACGACCTCGTACCCGGCGCCCTGCAGCGACGCGAGCGAGTCACGGAAGTCGCACGCCTGCGTCGTGCAGCCCGGCGTGGCCGCGGCGGGGTAGAAGTACACGACGACCGAGCGTCCGCGCAGGTCGGCGAGCGAGACGGTGCCGCCCGTCGCGCTGGGGAGGGTGAGGTCGGGCGCGGTGTCACCGACGGCGAGACGAGGCACTGTCACTCCTGCGGGTCGGGGCTGGGGACGACGTGCGCCAGCCTACGGCGCGTGCGGGGTAGCGTCGGCGGCGTGACTGCGCGCGACACCTCCCGGCCCACGAGCGCGGGCGAGCTCCCGCTGCGGATGCTCAACGACCGGCTCCTGGTCGAGCTCGACGACGAGGCGGCCGAGCGGCGCACGGGCGCCGGCATCCTCATCCCGTCGACCGCGGCGATGGGCAAGCGCCTCGCGTGGGCGACGGTCGTCGCCGCCGGCCAGCACGTGCGGCAGGTCGAGGTGGGGGACCGCGTGCTGTTCGACCCCGAGGACCGCGCCGAGGTGGAGCTCACGGGGCGCACGTACCTGCTGCTGCGCGAGAAGGACGTCCACGGGGTCGCCGACCCGCGGGCGGGCGCCGAGGGCACGGGGCTGTACCTGTGACGACGGGTCGCTGACGGACCGTCCGGCCGCCGCTCGCCAGACCCGTCCGCGTGGACGTGACCTGCGCGACGTGTGAAACGTTCGTGAGAACGCGCCCTGGGGGTCTTTCCTCACGTGTCGGACGTTCCGATACCGCACCATGGGAAGGGGGCATCCACGGCGGGGACAGGACGAGGTGGACGGATGGACGGACGTGACGGCGGTGCCTCGGGCACCGGGGCGACGGAGCTGCCCGACGGCGACGAGCCGGTCGTGGTGGCCGGCGTGGACGCCGCGAGGCACGCGCAGGAGCTGTTGGCCGAGCACGTGCCGCTCGCGCTCATCGCCGACCTGCTGACGCCGACGGGCGACACCTCGGCCGAGATCCTCGCGTCCGAGGGGCTGCCGGAGGACGCCTGGTGGGACGAGCGCGAGGGCGGCGGCGCGTCGCACGCGTGAGGGTCGTCACACGACGGCCCGTGGAGGCGGTTCCGGTTCGCTCGCACGGCCCCGGTCCTGCTAATCTCTACGAGCCGCGCGCCTCTAGCTCAATTGGCAGAGCAGCTGACTCTTAATCAGCGGGTTCAGGGTTCAAGTCCCTGGGGGCGTACCAGCACTCAGCCCCGTCGGACGTCGTCCGACGGGGCTGAGTCGTTCCTGCGGGTCGCGCGCCGCGGGTCGAGGCCCCGCGGGACCGACCGCCGCTGCGCGTGACGCTCGTCACTCGCCGACGGCGCCGTCGATCCGCTCGCGCAGCAGGTCCGCGTGCCCGTTGTGCCGCGCGTACTCCTGCACGACCTTCGCGACGTGCCAGCCCACGCTGCGGCTGCCGCCGGGCACCGGCGCGGCGAGGTCCGCGTTCTCGGCCAGCAGCCGGTCGGCGAGGACGCGGTGCTCGTGCCACTGCGCCATCGACTCGCCGACCATGGTGGGCGTGAGGTCGTCCACGTCGCCGTCGGGCGACTCCTCCGTGCAGTACAGGAGCGGGACGGGTGACCCGCTCAGTGCGCCGACGAGGTAGTGCCGCTCCATCTCGGTGAGGTGCCGGACCAGCCCCAGCAGGCTCAGCGCGGACGGTGCGGCGGAGCGTCGCACGAGCGCGTCGTCGTCGAGCCCGGCGCACTTCGCGGCCAGCGCGTCGCGGTGGAACGCGAGCCAGCCGAGCAGGAGGGCGTCGAGAGGGCCGTCGGTGGGTTCGGGTGCACGTGCCATGCGTCCACCCTGGCAGCGGGCGTGCGTCGGCGCGCGTCCGGCGGCGGCCCCGACCGGGCTCACCGGGCGGCCCGGCCTCGCACGCGCCACGATGGGCTCGGTCGCGAGGGACGGAGGAACCGTGGACGACGCGCGTGAGTTCGACGTGGTGGTGCTGGGTGCGGGGGCGGTGGGCGAGAACGTCGCCGACCGCGCGTCGCGGACCGGGCTGGACGTGGCGGTGGTCGAGGGCGCCCTGGTGGGCGGCGAGTGCTCCTACTGGGCGTGCATGCCGTCGAAGGCGCTGCTGCGGCCCGGTGACGCGCTCGCGGCCGCCCGGGCCGTGCCGGGTGCCGACACCGCCGTGACCGGGCCCGTCGACGTGAGCGCCGTCCTCGCGCGGCGTGACGAGGTCGCCGCGCACTGGGACGACGCCGGGCAGGTCGCGTGGGTCGAGGGCGCCGGGCTCACGCTGCTGCGCGGGCACGCGCGGTTCGCCGGGCCGCGTCGGCTCGTCGTCACGACGTCCGACGGCGACGTCACCGTGACCGCCCGGCGCGCGGTCGTGGTGGCGACGGGCTCGGTCGCCGCGGTGCCCGCGGCGCTGCGCGACGTCCGGCCCTGGACGAGCCGCGAGGCCACGTCCGCGCACGTCGTGCCGCGGCGGCTCGCGGTGGTCGGCGGCGGTGTCGTGGCGACCGAGATGGCCACGGCGTTCGCCGACCTCGGCGCCGAGGTGACGGTGCTCGTGCGCGGCGACCGGCTGCTGCCGTCCGCCGAGCCGTTCGCGGGCGAGGCCGTGCTGCGCAGCCTCGTCGACCGCGGTGTGCGGGTGTCCCTCGGCGCGCAGGTGACGTCCGCGTCGCGCGACGACGACGGCGTGCACCTCGTGGTCGAGCGAGTGACCGGCGACGACGACGGGGTCGGCGCCGCCGCGCCCGAGACCCTCACGGTCGACGAGGTGCTGGCGGCCACGGGCCGACGCCCCGCGACGGAGGACCTGGGCCTGGAGGCTCTCGGGCTGCGGCCCGGTGACGCGCTTCCTGTCGACGACGCGCTCGCGGTGCGGGGCGTCGACGGCGGGTGGCTGTTCGCGGCCGGCGACGTCACGGGCCGCACGGCCACCACCCACCAGGGCAAGTACGACGCGCGGGTCGTCGGCGACGTCGTGGCGGCACGGTTCGACCCGCGGCCCACCACGGACGTCGACGACGCCGCGGTCGCCGGCGGTGAGCCGCTGTCCCGCGCGGCGGAGGCCGAGGCGGGCGACTGGAGCCGGTACCGCGCGACCGCCGACCACGCCGCCGTCCCGCAGGTGGTCTTCACCCGGCCGCAGGTGGCGTGGGTCGGGCGCACGCAGGCGCAGGCGCGGGACGCCGGGCTCGACGTCGCCGTCGTCGGCTACGAGCTCGGCGACCTTGCGGGCGCGACGGTGACGGCGGCCGACTACCGCGGGCGGGCGCAGATCGTCGTGGACCGCGCGCGCGACGTGGTCGTCGGGGCCACGTTCGTGGGGCCGGACGTCGCGGACATGCTGCACGCCGCGACCGTCGCGGTCGTGGGGGAGGTGCCGCTGTCGCGGCTGTGGCACGCGGTGCCGTCCTACCCGACCCTCAGCGAGGTGTGGCTGCGCCTGCTGGAGACCGCGGGCCGCTGACGCGCTCCGCCCCCGCCGGGGTCCGGAGACGCCGACGGCGCGGCACCGCGGTGAGCGGTGCTGCGCCGTCGGGCGTGCTCGGTGTCAGGCGTCCGACGCGAGCGACCCGTCCGACGAGGTCACGAGCCCGAGCGTCGCGTCGCCCTGGCGCACGGCCTGGCCGATGAGGGCGAAGTCGAACGACTTGAACTCGCCGATCTCGAGGCCGTAGGTGTCCTCGAGGCCGATCTGGCAGAACGGGCGCTCGGGGCACTCGGGCGGGCCCGCGAGGACGATGCCGCCGCACGCCGCCGCGAGGTCGGACAGGGTCGTGAGGTCGTGCTCCTGCGCGAACTCGGCCGTGACGGCGAACGCGTTCTGGTCCTGCGCGGCGGACGCCTCGCCGACGACGAGCCCGCTCTGCTCGGCGAGCGGCGTGAGCGCCGCGACCGTCTCGTCGACGTCGCTCGACGCGACCGACGGCGCGTCGGCGCCGTTGACCTGGCCGTTCAGGAACGTCGCGAGCGTCGCGGCGTACTCGGGCACGACCGCGAGCTCGCCGGACTGCAGCGCGGGCAGGTACGTCTCGCGCGCGCCGATGGTCTGCGCCTGCGCGTCGAACCCGGCGCTGCGCAGCACGGCCGCGTAGATCTCGGCGAGCGTGATGCTCTCGGAGAAGTTCGCGGCACCGACCGTGAGGCTCGTGCCCGTGCCCACGGACGTGTCGGTCGCGGCGAGCCCGTTGTCGGCGACGTACTCGGTCGCGACCTCGCTCGACGTGCGGCGGTCCACGTCGACGGCCTTGTTCAGGGCGATGAGCCCGTCGGTGTCCATCGACGCCGAGACCTTGTCGAGCAGCTCGAGGACCTGCGGGTGGTCGGCCGCGACCTGCGCGTTGACGGCCGGGATGACGTTGTCGGCGTTCTGCAGGCCCTTGTCGTCCTTCAGCACGACGAGGCTCTCGCC
Source organism: Cellulomonas sp. HD19AZ1 (assembly GCF_004535805.1). Classification (NCBI taxonomy): domain Bacteria; kingdom Bacillati; phylum Actinomycetota; class Actinomycetes; order Micrococcales; family Cellulomonadaceae; genus Cellulomonas; species Cellulomonas sp. HD19AZ1. The sequence continues at coordinate 325,395 of NZ_SPHX01000002.1, read as the reverse complement.
CGCGACGGGTTCGCAGGTGGCGAGGCCGGAGCTGCTGGTGGGCTGGCTGGCCGCCTGGCCGCCGCCCGATCCGGGCGTGCCGCACGCGCCGAGCGCGAGGGTCGCGACGGCGAGGACGCCGAGCGTGCGGGTGCGCTGGCTGATGCGCATGGGGTTCTCCTGTCGTGGCGGTGCGACCGCAGGGGATGGCCCGTGCGGTGGTCGGCCGGGTGCGGGGACCCGGTCCGGTGGGCTGGTCATGGCGCGGGTGCCGCACCGTTCGACGCGGCACCATTCGATCCGGTGGCCGGGGGCGCGGCAACCGGAGCGCGGCGCCGCCGGGGCGCGGAGGTGCGGGCGGCGGCGCGGGAGTCGGCCGCCGCGGCGCGGTCCAGCGCGCGCAGGCCGCACGGCGCGACGCCGCGCTCGGCGAGCGCGAGCAGCCCCTCGACGGCGAGGCAGAGCCCGGCCACGAGGATGCCGCCCGCGAGCGCCTGCCCGTAGCGCTGCGTCGCGAAGCCGGTCACCACGATCGTGCCCAGGCTGGTGCCGCCGACGAGGGCCGCGAGCGGCACGGTGGCGAGCACCTGCACGGCTCCCGTGCGGATCCCGGCCGCGATCAGGGGCGTCGCGAGCGGCATCTCCACGCTCCACAGCACGCGCGCGCCCGACATGCCCAGGCCCCGCGCGGCGTCGCGCACGTCGTCGTCCACGCCGCCCACGCCGGTCACCGCGTTGGCGAGGATCGGCGGCACCGCGAACACGGCGCACGCGATCGCGGTGGCGACGTTGCCGAACCAGCCGCTCGCGGCGAGCAGCGTCAGCAGCGCGAGCGTGGGCAGCGCGCGCGTCGTGTTGGCCACGACGACGCCGACGGTCGCGCCACGGCGGCGGTGCCCGAGCCACAGGCCGGCGGGCAGCGCGACGAGCAGCGCGAGCCCGACCGCGGCGGCGGAGACGAGCAGGTGCGCGCTCGCCAGCTCGAGCACGCCGCGGCGCCCGGTCCAGTTGAGGGGGTCGTTGAGCCAGCGGAAGGCCTCGCTCAGGATGTCCACGCGGCCTCCTCGTGCGGTCCGGCGCCGTCGAGGCGGCCCGCGGCGTCGCTCGTCGGCCTGCCGCGGCGCCGGGCCGACGTGCGGCGCCACGGCGTGAGCAGGCGCCCGACGAGCGCGAGCAGCAGGTCCGCGACGAGCGCGAGGACGAGGCACAGCACCGTGGCCGTCATCACCTCGGCGTGGTAGTTGCTGCGGAACCCGCGGAACATCAGCTGACCGAGCCCGCCGTACCCGACGACGACGCCCACGGTCACCAGCGCGACGGTGCTCACGGTCGCGAGCCGCAGCCCGGTGACGATCGCCGGGACGGCCTGCGGCAGCTCGACGCCCAGCAGCAGGCGCCACCGTCCGTAGCCCATGCCGCGCGCGGCGTCCCGCACCGCGGGGTCGACGCCCTGGAGCCCGACCAGCACGTTGCGCACGAGCACGAGCAGCGCGTAGAGGACGAGCCCGATGAGCACCGTGGTGCGCCCGATGCCCGTGTACGGCGCGAGCACCGCGAACAGCGCGAGCGAGGGCACCGTGTACAGCACGCCCGTGCCCGCGAGCACCGGGCCCGCGAGGCGGGGTCGCACGTGCGCGAGCGCCGCGAGGGGCAGCGCGACGATCAGCGCGATGAGCACGGCCTGGAGCGTGAGAGTCGCGTGCTGCTGCGTGTAGCGCAGCACGTCGCCCCCGTTGCGCTCGAGGTAGTCCCACGAGAACCACGGGTTGGCGGCCGCGGCGACCGGTCCGGCGTGCATGGGTGGGAACCTAGCGAGCCCCACCCACACCCGCGCGCCGAGCGCACCGCGGGCCCGGTGCGGACGGCCCGCGCGGAGGCCGCCGCCGCGCGGCTGTCGGAGCGGCCCGCTAGCGTCACGTGCCGTGAGCACCGACGTGGCCATCCGGTTCGACGCCGTCCGCAAGGAGTACGCGGGCGCCGTGGCCGTCGACGACCTCTCGCTGTCCGTGCGGCGCGGCGAGCTGCTGGTGCTGGTCGGCCCGTCGGGCTGCGGCAAGTCGACGACGCTGCGCATGGCGAACCGCCTCGTCGAGCCGTCGGGGGGCCGCATCCTGCTGGGCGACGAGGACGTCACCGACGTCGACCCCGTCGCGCTGCGCCGCCGCATCGGCTACGTCATCCAGAACGTCGGGCTGTTCCCGCACCGCACGGTCGCGCAGAACGTCGCGACGGTGCCCGGGCTCCTGGGGTGGGACCGGCGGCGCACGCGCGAGCGCGTCGACGAGCTGCTCACGCTCGTGGGCCTCGACCCGGCGCGGTACGCGGCACGCTGGCCGCACGAGCTGTCGGGCGGCGAGCGCCAGCGCGTCGGCGTCGCGCGTGCGCTCGCGACCGACCCGCCCGTGCTGCTCATGGACGAGCCGTTCGGCGCGGTCGACCCCGTGGGGCGTGCACGCCTCCAGCACGAGTTCATCCGGCTGCAGCGTGACCTCGGCACGACCGTGATGATGGTCACGCACGACATCGACGAGGCCGTCCGCATGGCGGACAGGGTCGTCGTGCTCAGCCGCGGCGCGCACGTCGAGCAGCTCGCGTCGCCGCTCGAGGTCGTCGCGCGGCCCGCGTCGCCCGCGGTGGCCGACCTCGTCGGCCGCGGCCGCACCGCGCGGCTCCTCGCCCTCGGGCGCCTCGAGCGGTCCGACCTCGACGACGTCGCCGACGCGCCCGTCGCCGCGGGCGCACCGGTCCGCCTCGGCAGCGAGCTCGGCGACCTCGTCTCCGCGCTCACCGAGACGACCGGGGCCGCGCCGGACGGCGCCCTGCCCGTCGTCGACGACGACGGTCGCACCGTCGGGCGTGCGAGCGCCGCGACCGTGGTGCGCGCGCTGCGCCGCCTGACGGCGCAGGACCCCGAGCCGGCGGACCGCACCGCCTGAGGCGCGCGGCGCTCGTGACGGGCGGTGTGCACGTCCCCTGGCGGTCACACGACGGGAGCACGTGCGTCACACGCCGTGGGTAAGGTGCCTGACGTGAGCGAACCCACCGCACGTCTCGCCCTCGCCACCTGCGCCGAGCTGCCCGACCTCGACCCCGACGACCTGCCGCTGCGCGCCGCGCTCGCCGACCGCGGCGTCGCGACGGACGTCGTGGTGTGGGACGACCCGACCGTGGACTGGGCGGCGTACCCGCACGTGCTGATCCGCTCCACGTGGGACTACACCGACCGGCCGACGCAGTTCTCGGACTGGACGCGGCGCGTCGAGCGGACCTCGACGCTGCTCAACCCGGCCGACGTCGTGACGTGGAACATCGACAAGACCTACCTGCGCGACCTCGAGCAGCGGGGCATCCCGATCGTCCCGACGATCTGGCTCGACCCCGAGCGCAACCTCGACGCCCGGGCGATCCACACGCGGTTCCCGGCGTTCGGCGACTTCGTCATCAAGCCGACGGTCAGCGCGGGCTCGCGCGACACCGGCCGGTACGACGCGGGTGTCACGCCGTCGCGGTCGCTCGCGATCACGCACGCGAAGAACCTCCTCGCGGTCGGCCGGCGGGTCATGCTGCAGCGCTACCTCACGAACGTCGACACGCAGGGCGAGACCGCGCTGGTCTACGTCGACGGCGAGTTCAGCCACTCCGTCCGCAAGGGCCCGCTGCTCGAAGGGCCGTACCGCGCGGGGGACCAGGAGGGCGTGCTGTTCCGCGAGGAGGTCATGGCCGCGCGCGAGGCCACGCCCGAGGAGCGCGAGGTCGGCGACCGGGTCGTCGCGGAGCTCGCGCGCGTGTTCCCGGACCGGGCGCCGCTGCTGTACACGCGCGTCGACCTCATCCCCGACGACGAGGACGCGCCCGTCGTCCTCGAGGTCGAGCTCGCCGAGCCGTCGTTGTTCTTCGAGCACTCGCCGGGTGCCGCGGAGCGGTTCGCGGAGGCGGTCGCGCGGCGGCTGTGACGCGCGCCGCACCGCCTCGCCGCCCCGCGCGCGGGATCGGATGACGGCGTGGGCGCTCGCACCCGCTACACTCGTCGTCGGCCCGCCGCGCGCGACGGGTCCGGTCCCGTTGTCCGGCTCGCTCGCGAGCCCGGTCCGGTGGGCACCGTGGTGGCTATAGCTCAGTAGGTAGAGCACCTGGTTGTGGTCCAGGGGGTCGCGGGTTCAAGTCCCGTTAGCCACCCCAGCACGAAGGGCGCCGGTCCGAGGACCGGCGCCCTTCGGCGTACCCGGGGTCGGGCGCGGGCTCAGGCGCCCGGCAGCACGCCCCGCTTGACGGACGTCGCGACGACCTCGGCCGCGACCTTGCGGGCCTGCGCCGAGTCGGGCCCGGGCTGCGCGGGCAGGAGCGCCGCGCGGTAGTAGCGCAGCTCGTCGATGCTCTCGAGGATGTCGGCCAGCGCGCGGTGGCCGCCCTTCTTCTCCGGCGCCGCGAAGTACACGCGGGGGTACCACCGGCGCGCGAGCTCCTTGATCGACGACACGTCGACGATCCGGTAGTGCAGGTGCCCGACGAGGTCGGGCATGTCGCGGTCGAGGAAGGCCTTGTCGGTGCCCACCGAGTTGCCGGCGAGCGGGGCCTTGCCCGGGTCGGGCACCCACGCGCGCACGTACTCGAGCACCTGCGCCTGCGCCTCCTCGAGCGTCACGCCGTGCTCGAGCTCGGGCAGCAGGCCCGACGTGGTGTGCATGGTCCGCACGAAGTCACCCATCTGCTCGAGCGCGCCGGGCGGCGGCTTGACGATGACGTCGACGCCCTCGCCGAGCACGGTGAGCTCGGAGTCCGTGACCACGGCGGCCACCTCGACGAGCGCGTCGTGCACGAGGTCGAGGCCGGTCATCTCGCAGTCGACCCACACGATGCGGTCGGAGCTGGCGTGCCCTCCTCCCGTCGTGGTGGGGGAGGCGGGGGCGGGGCTCGTCACGTCGTCGTCGGTGCTGCTCACGTGAGCAAGCCTAGGACCCGCGGCGCTCAGGCGGCGTCGGACGGGTCGGGGCGGTGCGTCCCGGGGGTCGTGCGCGGTGCTGCGGCGGGCGGCGGGGCCGGCACGGTGCGCGCGAGCGCGGCGGCGGCGGTGACCACGGCGGCGGTGCCGAGTCCCGTCAGGCGGGCGGACGCGGCGGACGTGCCGGCCCAGAGCGTTGCACCGAGCGCGACCCCGCCGGCAAGGCAGCCGAGCGCGAGGTGCCCGGCCCAGCGCAGCGCGACTGCCGCGAGGCGTCGCGGCCAGGGCGGGCGAGGGGCCGCGTCACGGCCGGCGTGCCGCCCCATCACGAACGACGCCCGCCCGCTGCGGGGAGGCGGCGGGCGGGCGTGGGCACGCGGTCATCGTGCCATCGGAGCGGTCGCGGCGGGCGCGGTCCGGCGAGCCGGTGCGCCGACGGTGCGACGTGCGCGACGCGCACCGTCGGCGGACCGGGCGGTGCGGTCGCGCAGGCCGGTGCGGCGCGTGCGGGCGTCGGCGAGAGCGGTGCGGCGCAGCCGCTCGTGGTGCTCGTCGAGCGCGGTGTCGTAGACGGTCAGGGGATGCATGGTGTGCTCCTGCGGGCATGCCGAGGCGCACCCCGGTCAGGGGTGTCCTCGTGGTGGATGGGTGCCCCTACTGCACTAGGAGCGGCCCCTCGGTGGCGAGGCATTTGCCGCGCGGTCGCGTCGTGGAAGGATGCGGCCGACCGGCGGCGGGCGTCCGCCCGCCCGGTGCGCGAGGGAGAGGTGACGTGCCGGCGCGACCCGACCCCGCACCGTCCGACCCCGCGCCGGTCGGCGCGCCACCGGTCGACACCGCGCCCGGCCCGCCGGCACCGCGGCGCCGTACGGCCGTCGCTCTCGCCCGCCGGGTGCGGGCCCTCGCTCCGGCGTGGGGGCTGCCGACCGCCGTCGGCGCCCTCGTCGCCGCGCTGTGCACCGTGTACTCGCTCGCGCAGTGGGACGCGTTCGTCGTGAAGTCCTGGGACCTGGGGATCTTCACGCAGCTCGCGGCCCGCTACGCCCACCTCGAGGCGCCCGTCGTCCACGTCAAGGGACCCGACTACCACCTGCTGGGCGACCACTTCCACCCGCTGCTGGTGCTGCTGGGGCCCGTGTACGCCGCGTTCCCGTCGGCGCTCACGCTGCTGGTCGTGCAGAACGTCCTGCTCGGGGTCGCGGCCGCGGTCGTCACGCGCGCCGCGGTGCCGCTGCTCGGGCAGGTCGTCGGCGGGCTCGTCGGGCTCGCCTTCGGGCTGAGCTGGGGGCTGCAGTACGCGGTCGAGGCGCAGTTCCACGAGATCGCGTTCGCGGTGCCGCTGCTGGCCGTCGCGCTCGCGGCCGTGCTGCGCGAGCGGTGGCGCACGGCCGTCGTCGCCGGTGCGCTGCTCGTGCTGGTCAAGGAGGACCTGGGACTGACGACGGCCGTGCTGGGCCTGCTGGTCGCCTGGCGTGCGCGGCGCGCGTCGTACCTGTGGCTGTCGGCGTGGGGCGTCGGCGCGTTCGTGCTCGCGACGCGCGTCGTGCTGCCCGCGCTCAACCCCGCCGGCGAGTGGGCCTACGGGTCGCGGCTCGACGTGCTGGCGGCCCTGTCGGACCCGCTCGCGCTGTACGCGCCCGCCAAGGCGTACACGCTCTGGCTGCTGGTGGTCGTGACGGGCGGGATCGCGCTGCGGTCGCCGTTCGTGCTGGTCGCCGGCCCGACGCTCGCGTGGCGCTTCCTGTCCGCCGAGCCCGGCTACTGGGCGCCGACCTGGCACTACAGCGCCGTGCTCATGCCGATCGCGTACCTCGCGATGCTCGACGGGATCGACCGCGCCCGCCGCGGCCGGGTGGGGTGGTTGCGCCGGTACGCGCGGTACGCGCCGGCGGTCGGGCTCACGGCGACGCTCGTGCTGCTGCCGCAGTGGCCCCTGTGGCAGCTGACGAACCCCGGCCTGCACTTCGCGGCGCCGCGCGCCGACGCCGCCCGGGCGACGCTCGCGGCGGTCCCCGACGGGGTGGTCGTCGAGACCGACGTCGGCCTCATGTCGTACCTCGTCGACCGCACCGACGTGTACTACCTCGGCAACCGCAACCCCGTGCCCGACTACCTCGTCATCGACCGCGTCGGCGGCGGCACGCCCCAGGAGTGGGGCGACGTCCTGCAGGTCGCGCGGCTGCTGCACCCCGACGCGACGTTCGAGGTCGTGCACGTGCAGGACGGGTACGAGGTCGCCCGCGCGGTCGGGTGACGGCCCGCGGCGACCACGGCGCCCCCGGCAGGACTCGAACCTGCAACCGACGGATTAGAAGGCCGTTGCTCTATCCATTGAGCTACGGGGGCTGGTGCTCCCCAGCCTAGTGGTGGGGCTCGCGGCGGCCGTCGTGAGGTCGCGGCGCGCGCCTCGGCCCCCGCGGGTGTGACGAGTCCGTGGCGTGTCACCCGCGTGCCGCGTTTGGCCTGGTCAGATGTGGCACCGACAATGGTGCCGTGAGTGCGCAGCCCGGGACCGAGCCTGCGCGGGCGCCCGCGCCCGCGTCGGGCCGCGTCGCGCCCTCCTCGCCGGGCTGGGCCGCGTCCCCGGCGGCCGTCGAGATGCTCGCGCGCCCGCTCGCGCAGACGTCGCTGCTCGACGCGGTGCGCGACCTGCGCCGCGACGTCGACGCGACCACGTTCCCGCTGGAGATCCCGGGCGTCGACGCCGCGCGCGGGTCCCGTGCACGGCTCGTCGACCAGCTCGACGAGCACCTCGTGCCGCGTCTGACGGAGCTGTCCGCCCCGGCGGTCGTGGTCGTCGCCGGGTCGACCGGCGCCGGCAAGTCGACGCTGGTCAACTCGCTGGTCGGCCAGGAGGTGACCGCGGCGGGCGTGCTGCGCCCCACGACGCGCCAGCCCGTGCTGGTGCACCACCCGCTGGACACGGACCTGCTGTCGCACCACCCGGTGCTCGCGGAGGTCGAGGCGGTCGCGGTCGACACCGTGCCGCGCGGCATCGCGATCCTCGACGCGCCCGACCTCGACTCGGTGCTGGACTCCAACCGCGACACCGCGCACCGGCTGCTCGAGGCCGCCGACCTGTGGCTGTTCGTCACGACCGCGGCGCGGTACGGCGACGCGCTGCCGTGGCAGGTCCTCGAGGCCGCCGTGGAGCGGTCGACGTCGGTCGCGATGGTCCTCAACCGGGTGCCAGCCGCGTCGCTGCCGACCGTGCGCGGCGACCTGCTGGACCGGCTGCGCGTGCACGGCCTGGCCGGCTCGCCGCTGTTCGTCATCCCCGACGTGGGTCCTCACGCCGGGCCCCTCGTGCCCAGCACGGTCGCACCCGTGCTGCGGTGGCTCACGATGCTGGCCGGCCCGGACCGTGCCCGCACGGTCGTCGCGCGCACGCTGCGCGGGGCCCTGGACGCGCTGCGCCCGTGGGTCGACGAGCTCGCCGAGGCCGTGCAGGACCAGGTGGACGCCGCCGCGCGGATCGCCGAGGTGCTCGACGCCGCGACCGTGGAGCCGTCGGACGCCGCGGCGGACACGGTCGGTGCGGGCGCCGTCGCCGACGGCGCGGTGCGCGCGCGGTGGGCCGAGCTGCGCGCCGCACGGGCCCCGTTCGCGCGGCTCGTCGGCCGCTCGGGCCGCGTGCGGGGCTCCGCGCGCGCCGGGCGGGCACGGTCCGCCGCCGCGGCCCCGATGCTGGCCGACCTCACCGAGTCGGCGACCGCGGTGCTGACGGCGATCGGGCAGCGCGGCGAGGAGACCCTGCGTCACGCGCTCACGGGCCCCGCGGCGCCCGCCGGGGCGGCGTCCGTCCTGGCGCGGTGGCCCGCGCACGACGGCACCCGCGCGGCGGCGGCCGAACGGGCCGCCCGCGCGTGGGTGGGCGAGGGGGCGCGCGCCGTGCGCAGCACGCTCGCCGCGGGCACGGGCGACGCGCGGCGTCGCGAGCAGGTCGCCCGGGCCGTCGGCGAGGACGGGCTGGCGGCGCTCGCGCTCGCGGCCGCGGCGGGCGTCGACGACGCCGCCGAGGTCGCCCGCACGCTCCTCGGCGAGGCCGGCGACACGCTCGTCGTGACGCTGCGCGACGACCTCGTGCGGCGCGCCCGCGCGCAGGTCGACGTCGAGCGCGCGGCGGCGGACGCCGCGCTCGACGACCAGGACCTCGCCGCCGACGCGTCGTCGCGGCTGCGGCTGCGCCTCGCCGTCCTCAAGGGGCTGACGTGAGCGACGACCCGACCACGACCACGGTGCCGACCGTGCCCGGCGACGCGTCGCGGACCGCAGCGCGTCCCGTGCCGGCGGAGGACGCGCCGACCTCGGGCGCCGCACCGGCCGGCGCCGTCCGGGGCGCCGTCACCGCGGAGCTCGAGGAGCGCGTCGCCGCGCTCGGCGGCGCGCTCGCGGCGGGTGGCGACCGGCTCGACCCCGAGGTCGTCGAGCGGGTCGAGGCGACCGTCGAGCGCGTCCGGGAGCGCCTCGCGCTGGGCGTCGACCACACGGTCGTCGCGCTCGCGGGCGGCACGGGCTCGGGCAAGTCGAGCCTCTTCAACGCGGTGAGCGGGCTGCGGTTCGCCGACGTGGGCGTGCGCCGACCGACGACGTCGCGCGTCACGGCCTGCGTGTGGGGCGGTGACGGCGACGACCTGCTCGACTGGATCGGCGTCGACGACGAGCACCGCATCGAGCGCGAGAGCCTGCTCGACGGCGACCGCGAGGCGTCGCTGCGCGGCCTGGTGCTGCTCGACCTGCCGGACCACGACTCGATCGCGCCCGAGCACCGCGACGTCGTCGACCGCGTGCTGCCGCAGGTCGACCTGCTCGTGTGGGTCGTCGACCCGCAGAAGTACGCCGACGACGCGCTGCACTCGGGCTACCTGCGGCGCATGACCGGCCGGGACGCGTCGATGCTGGTGGTGCTCAACCAGGTCGACACGGTGCCCTCGGACGTGCGTGGCGACCTCGTGGCCGACGTGCGGCGCCTGCTCGTCGAGGACGGTCTGCCCGACGTGCGCGTGCACGAGGTGTCGACCGTCACGGGCGAGGGCGTCGCGGAGCTGCGCGACGTGCTCGCCGCGGCGGTCGCGCAGCGGTCGGGCGCTGCCGTGCACGCGGACGCCGAGGTGGCGGACGCGGCGCGGCTCGTGCGCTCGCAGGTCGCGGCGCGGGACCCCGCGCCGGGTGCGCTCGCGCTCGGCGTGGTCGTGGACCGGCTGGCGTCGGCCGCCGGTCTGGCGGCCGTGGGCGCGGCCGTCGCCGCGGCGGTGCGCGGCGGTGCGACGCGTGCCCCCGGGCTGGGTGACGTGCACGCCGACGGTGTCGGTCTGGCGCGCGCGTCGTGGCTGTCCGGCATCACGCAGGGTCTGCCGTCGCGGTGGTCGGCGGACCTGCGCGAGCGGGTCGCGACGACGGCCGAGCTGCGGCTGGCGGTCACGGACGCGCTCGCGCACGTGCCGCTCGCTGTGCGGCGCTCGCGCGCGGCCGACGCGCTGCTCGGGGTCGCCGCCGTGGCGGCGCTCGGCGCGCTCGTCCTCGCGGGTCTGCTGGTCGCGGACGGTGCCGGCGCCGCGGTGCCGTGGGTGCCGACGGGCGTCCTGGTCGGCGCCGCGGTGGCCGCCGCCCTCGTGCTGCTGGTCGCGTCGTCGCTCGTGCGGCGACGTGCGGCGGTGCGGCGTGGCGCGCGGGTCGTGGCGGACGGACGCTCGGCGCTCGAGTCGGTCGCGCGGGTGCGGCTGCTGGCCCCCACGCAGGACGTCCTCGCGGAGCACCGCCAGGTGCGCGAGCTCGCGCAGCGCGCGGGCGCCGGCGACTGAGCGCACGGCCGGTCGCCCCCGCCGGGTGACGCCTCGACGACCCCGCGTCGTCACCCAGCCGACCACGGCCCCGTCACGTGCGACGGCGTCCGCGGCGCGGTCCCCGTGACGCGTGGCGCACCGCCGTGCGCGGCCACGATGGCCGCACACGCCCCGGATCCCCGGGGCCTCGCGGACAGGGGACAGGCATGGGAACGCACACGCAGGACGTGACGGTCGTCGGGTGGGTCGGGTCCGACCTGCGCAGCTACCACCTCGACGGGCTCGGCGGCGTGCCGTACGCGCAGTTCCGGCTCGCGTCGACCCGCCGGGTGGTCGACCGCGAGAACGGCGGCTTCCGCGACGGCCCGACGCTGTGGTTCACGGTGAAGGCCTGGCGCACGGCGGCCACGAACCTCGCGGCGTCGCTGCGCAAGGGCGACCCCGTGGTCGTCGTGGGCCGGCTGGCGCAGTCCGAGTGGGTCGCGCAGGACGGTGCGCCGCGCTCCGAGCTCGTGCTCGAGGCGCTGTCCGTGGGGCACGACCTCACGTTCGGCACGGCGCAGTTCCGGCGCTCCCTGGGCGGCGGCCGGCGGCGCGACGACGAGCCGGGCGCGACCGACGTCACGGGCCTGGGCGAGCGGCCCGCCGTGCTGGCCGACGACCCGTGGGCCGCGGCGGCGGAGCCGACGGCCTCCGACGAGCCGGACGAGGCGGCGGACATGGCCGACGACCTCGTGGGGATCGACGACGCGGCGTCCGACGAGACGCGCGCCGTGCCGGCGCTGGCCGGACGCGCCTGATCGCCTAGGCTGGTGGATCGGCATCCGGCGCCGCCGGCCGGCGCCCGCGCACCCCGACGTCCGTGCACCTCGTGCACGCGGGTGCGCGCGCGTCCCGGCCCGCGGCGCCACCACGACTCACCAGGAGCGGACGAGCACCCAGTGGCTGAGTTCATCTACAGCATGTACAAGGCGCGCAAGGCGCACGGCGACAAGGTCATCCTCGACGACGTCTCCCTCAACTTCCTGCCCGGCGCCAAGATCGGCGTCGTCGGCCCGAACGGTGCGGGCAAGTCGACGATCCTCAAGATCATGGCGGGCCTCGACCAGCCGTCGAACGGCGAGGCCCGGCTGTCGCCCGGCTACACGGTCGGCATCCTGCAGCAGGAGCCGCCGCTGAACGAGGAGAAGACGGTCCTCGGCAACGTCGAGGAGGGCGTCGCCGAGATCAAGGGCAAGCTCGACCGCTACAACGAGATCTCGGCGCTCATGGCCGAGCCGGACGCGGACTTCGACGCGCTGCTCGCCGAGATGGGCCAGCTCCAGGAGGCCATCGACGCGGCCGACGCGTGGGACCTCGACGCCCAGCTCGAGCAGGCGATGGACGCGCTGCGCTGCCCGCCGGCCGACGCCGACGTGAGCGTGCTGTCCGGTGGTGAGCGCCGCCGCGTCGCGCTGTGCAAGCTCCTGCTCGAGAAGCCCGACCTGCTGCTGCTCGACGAGCCCACCAACCACCTCGACGCCGAGTCGGTGCTGTGGCTCGAGCAGCACCTGCAGCAGTACCCGGGCGCGATCCTCGCGGTCACGCACGACCGGTACTTCCTCGACCACGTCGCGGAGTGGATCTGCGAGGTCGACCGCGGCCGCCTCTACCCGTACGAGGGCAACTACTCGACGTACCTGGAGAAGAAGCAGGAGCGTCTGCAGGTCCAGGGCAAGAAGGACGCCAAGCTCGCCAAGCGCCTCAAGGAGGAGCTGGAGTGGGTGCGGTCGAACGCCAAGGGACGCCAGACCAAGTCGAAGTCGCGTCTCGCGCGGTACGAGGAGATGGCGGCCGAGGCCGAGCGGACGCGGAAGCTGGACTTCGAGGAGATCCAGATCCCGCCGGGCCCGCGCCTGGGCAACGTCGTCCTCGAGGCGACCGACCTGCAGAAGGGCTTCGACGGGCGGCAGCTCATCGACGGGCTGAGCTTCACGCTGCCGCGCAACGGCATCGTCGGCGTCATCGGCCCCAACGGCGTCGGCAAGACGACGCTGTTCAAGACGATCGTCGGCCTCGAGCCGCTCGACGCGGGCGACCTGAAGATCGGCGAGACCGTCAAGATCTCGTACGTCGACCAGTCGCGCGGCGGCATCGACCCCAAGAAGACGCTGTTCGAGGTCGTCTCGGACGGGCTCGACTTCCTCAAGGTCGGCAACGTCGAGATCCCGTCGCGCGCGTACGTCGCGTCGTTCGGCTTCAAGGGCCCGGACCAGCAGAAGCCCGCGGGCGTGCTGTCCGGCGGTGAGCGCAACCGCCTCAACCTCGCGCTCACCCTCAAGCAGGGCGGCAACCTCCTGCTGCTCGACGAGCCCACCAACGACCTCGACGTCGAGACGCTCGGCTCGCTCGAGAACGCGCTGCTCGAGTTCCCCGGCTGCGCCGTGGTCGTGTCGCACGACCGGTGGTTCCTCGACCGCGTCGCGACGCACATCCTCGCCTACGAGGGCACCGAGGAGAACCCGGCCAGCTGGTACTGGTTCGAGGGCAACTTCGCCTCCTACGAGGAGAACAAGGTGCAGCGCCTCGGCGCCGACGCGGCACGTCCGCACCGCGTGACGTACCGCAAGCTGCGCCGCGACTGACCGCTCGCCGCCGCGCGGTCGCGGGGACGCCTCACGCGGCGCCGTCGTGACCGCTCACGGACCGACCGCAGGGCCCGGACGCCACGTGCGTCCGGGCCCTGCGGCGTCACCGGGCCGCGCGTCGCGCCCTCGGGCAGACTGACGCCATGACGGAGCCCGAGGTCAGCGGCCCGGGGCGCGCCGCGCCCGCCGACGCGCCGCCGACCGGGGTGGCCGCGCCCGCCGACGCGCCACCGACCGGGGCGGCGGCGCTCGTCGCCGCGCTCGAGACGCTGCGCACCCGGCTCGGTGCGCTCGTCCTCGCGCTCGACGCACCGGGAGTCGACGCCGCGCGCGCCGAGCGCGCCGCGGTCCTCGCACAGCTCGACGACTACCTGCTGCCGCGCCTGCGGGCGCAGGACGCACCCCTGCTCGTCGTCGTGGGCGGCTCGACCGGCGCAGGCAAGTCCACGCTGGTGAACTCGCTCCTCGGGGAGCCGGTCTCCGCACCGGGCGTCCTGCGCCCCACGACGCGCGCACCCGTGCTCGTGCACCACCCGCTCGACGCGCGGTGGTTCTCGACCGACCGCGTCCTGCCCGGGCTCGCCCGCGTGACCGCGCACACGGGCGCGGGAGCCGTCGACGACGCACGGGACGCCGGCGGGCGTGCCCTCCGGCTCGTGGCGTCGGCCACCCTGCCCCGCGGTCTCGCGCTGCTCGACGCGCCGGACGTCGACTCGGTGGACGCCGAGAACCGTCGGCTCGCCGTGCAGCTGCTCGACGCGGCGGACCTCTGGCTGTTCGTCACCACCGGTGCGCGCTACGCCGACGCCGTGCCGTGGGACCTGCTGCACCGCGCGGCGCAGCGCCACGCGCAGGTCGCGCTCGTCGTCTCCCGCCTCGACCCCGGCACGGACGAGGTCGTCGACGACCTGCGTCGCCTCATGGACGAGCACGACCTCGCCGCGGCGCCCCTGTTCGCCGTCCCGGAGTCGGTCACCCCCGACGGTCTGCTGCCCGAGACCGCGGTGGCCCCGGTCGCGCGGTGGCTCACCGACCTGGGTGCGGACGCCGACGCGCGCGACCGCGTCGCGACCGCGACGCGCGACGGCGTCGTCGACGACCTCGTGCGACGCGCCGACGCGCTCGCCGACGAGGCCGACCGGCAGGCGGCGACCGACGCGCGGCTGCGCGCCGCCGTCGCGGGCGCGTACGACGACGCGGCCGCGCAGGTGCGCGCCGCGACCTCCGACGGGGCGATGCTGCGCGGCGAGGTGCTCGACCGCTGGCAGGAGCTCGTCGGCACGGGTGACCTGCTGCGCTCCGTCGAGCACGGCGTGGGCCGCGCACGCGACGCCCTCGCGCGCGTGCTGCGCGGCCGCCCGGCCCCGGCGCCACGCGTCGAGCAGGCGATCGCGCACGGGCTCGGCGCGGTCGTCCTCGACGCCGCCGACGCGGCAGCGGTGCGCGCGCACGCCGCGTGGCGCGGGGACGCCGCGGGTGCCGCGCTGCTGCCGGACCTCGACCTGTCGCGCGCGTCCGCGGCGCTGCGCGCGCAGGTCGACGCCGAGGTCCGCGGCTGGCAGGCCGACGTGCTCGACCTGGTCCGGGAGCAGGGCGCGCGACGGCGCGGCACGGCCCGCTACCTGTCGTTCGGCGTCAACGCGGCGGGCGTGAGCCTCATGGTGCTCGCGTTCGCGTCCACGGGCGGCCTGACGGGCGTCGAGGTCGGGATCGCCGGCGGTACGGCCGTGGTCGCGCAGAAGCTGCTCGAGGCCGTGTTCGGCGACGACGCGGTGCGACGGCTCACGGCGCTCGCGCGCGAGCGGCTGGACGTGCGCGTGGACGCGCTGCTGCGGGCCGAGGCCGAGCGGTACACCGCGCAGCTCGACGCGCTCGGCACGCGTGACGCGTCCGGTGCGACGGTGCGCACCGCCACGCGGGCGGTCGAGCGCGCCGCGCGCGACGAGCGAGCGGCACGGGCGCCCGGCGCGGGGGCGCCGGCGACCGGTGGCGGCACGTTGCGTGGGGCGGGGTCGGCCGTCGCCGTGCCGTCGCGCGGCGGTGCCCAGGTCGGGGGACGACGGACCGAGGCCGTGGCCGCGGACGTCGCACCGCGTGCGGGCTTCTGGCGCCGCCTGCTCGGTCGTCGCACGAGCGAGCGCGACGCGGCTCGCGGCGACGGCACCCGCGGGCGCGAGACGCGCGACGCCCCGAACCGCGACGCCCCGACCCGCGACGCCGCCGACGGCGACGCGTCCGACGGCACGCCCGGGGGCGACGCGTGAGCCCGACCCTCGCGCAGCGCGCGGACGCGCTCGCCGCCGCCCTCGACGCCGCGGGCGACCGGCTGCCGCCGACCGTCACGGACGCACCGCGCGCGCTGCTCTCGCGCGTGCGCGAGCGCGCGGGCCTGTCGGGCGAGCACACGGTCGTCGCGCTCGCGGGCGCGACGGGCTCGGGGAAGTCGAGCCTGCTCAACGCGCTCGCGGGCGCCGACCTCGCCGCCACGGGCGTGCGCCGACCGACGACGTCGCACCCGTCCGCCGTCGTCGTCGGGTCGCCGCCGGGCGGGGGCGACCCCGGCCCGCTGCTCGACTGGCTCGAGGTCGCGCGGCGGCACGCCGTCGCGGCGGGGCCGGGCCTGCCCGCCGGGCTCGTGCTGCTCGACCTGCCCGACCACGACTCGGTGGTCGTCGAGCACCGCGAGCGCGCGGACCGGCTGGTCGCGCGGGCTGACCTGCTGGTGTGGGTCGTCGACCCGCAGAAGTACGCCGACGCCGCGCTGCACGAGGGCTACCTGCGTGCGCTCGCGGGGCGCGACGACGTCGTGGTCCTCGTGCTCAACCAGGCCGACCGGCTGGGGGCGGGCGAGCGGGACGCGGTGCTCGCCGACCTGGCGCGCCTCGCGGCGGCGGACGGTCTGCCGCGGGCGCGCGTGCTCGCGACCTCGGCACGCACGGGTGACGGCGTGGACGCGTTGCGCGACCTCGTGCGGGTCGCGGCCGAGCGTCGGGAGTCGACGACCCGCCGGTTCGGCGCGGACCTGCGCGCCGCGGCCCGGGAGGTCGCCGACGCGTGCGGACCCACCGCGTCGCGGCGACCCCGCGCGGTCGTCGCGGACGGCCTGGTCGACGCGCTCGCGGCCGCGGCCGGGGTCCCCACCGTGGTCGACGCCGTGCGGCGCTCCGCGGTCCGCAGGGCAGGCGCGCACGTCGGCTGGCCGCCCGTGCGGTGGCTCGCGCGGCTGCGTCCGGACCCGCTGCGGCGCCTGCACCTGGAACCGCGGCCGGCGGCCGAGGCGGAGGTGTCTCGCACGTCGCTGCCGCCCGCGGGCGCCGCGCAGCGGGCCGCCGCCGCGACGGCGGTGCGGGACCACGTCGACGCGGCGCTGGCGGGCGCGCCGGACGCGTGGGTGCTCGCGGCGCGCGCCCGCGTCGACGTGGCGGCGCTGCCGGACGCGCTCGACCACGCGGTGGCGCGCACGCCGCTGCTCCCGCCCGCACCGGCCCGCTGGTGGCGTGCCGTGGGCGCGCTGCACGCGCTGCTGCTCGCCGCGGCGGTCGCGGGCGCGCTGTGGCTGGGCGGGCTCGCGCTGCTGGCCTACCTGCGGCTGCCGGAGCCGGTCACGCCCGTGTGGGGTCCGCTGCCCGCCCCGACCGCGCTGCTGCTGGGCGGTCTGGTCGGCGGGGTGCTGCTCGCGCTGCTCGGGTCGATCGGCGCGCGTCTCGGTGCCCGACGGCGCGCGGGGGCGGCCGCGCGGCGCCTGCGCGCGGCCGTCGCCGACGTCGCGGAGCGGCTCGTGCTCGCGCCGCTCGCGGCCGAGACCGACGCGCTCGCGGCGTGCCGCGGGGCCGCGCTCAGGGCCGCGGCCTGAGACCTCACGGCGCCCGGCACGTCACGTCGTGCGCCGCTGCCACCCCGCGCTGACCGCCTGCGGCGCGTACCCGAGCGCGACGTTGATCGCGAGCATGTGGGCGTTCTCCTGCGCGTTCCACGTGTGCAGGCGGCGCTCGCCGGGTCGCCAGGCGGTGTACGCGTCGAGGTTGACGGCCTTGACGAGCATGCCGAGCCGCCGACCGCGGTGCTCGCGCAGCACGAGCGTGTCCTCCTGGAACCCGAACGGCACGTCCGGCACGGGCACCTCGAGCACCGTGAACGCCGCGAGCGTCCCGGTCGGCACGTGCTCGGCGGCCGTGAGCAGCACGCGCTGGTGGCGCTGCGCGCGCGTCAGCAGGTGGTGGCGCACCCGCTCGGCGTCCCAGCGCTCCTCCTCGGTGTCGTAGCCCGCGTTCGGCGCGTCCGTGCTCATGCGGGTCCACAGCACCGCCAGCGCCGGGAGCCACGCGTCGGGCACGGTGTCCCACCACGTGTGCGTGCGGTAGTCGGGGCCGGCGGCGGCACGCGCGTCGGCGAGGAGCGCGGCGCGCGCGTCCTCGTCGCCCGGCAGGGTCAGGACGGAGTGCCGGGCGACCTGCTCGAGCACGTAGCCGTGGCGCTGCGCGAACCGCACGGCGTGCGCGTCGGCCGGCACGCGGCCCTCGCCGGTCGGCGCCTCGAGCGCGCCCGGTCCGGGCGGCGGCTCGGGTGCGTGCGTCGTCCAGGCCAGCAGCGACGTGCGGTCGTGCGCCGCGGCGACCTCCTCGACGTGACGCAGCAGCGCCGTGCCGATGCCCTGGCCCTCGTGCCCGGGCCGGACCGCGACGTCGACGTGCGCGACGTGCGTGTTGTCGGCGTGCGGCAGCACGACGACACCCACGCCGAGGACGTCGTCGGCACCGGGGCTCGCGGGCGCGTCGGGTGCCAGCGCGACGGCCACGAGCTTCGTCCCGTAGTCGTCCGACAGCAGGATCGGCACGCGCACCACGAGCGGCGCCCACAGGTCGGTCCAGCCGTGCAGCGCGTGCTGGCGCGCGTGGTCGATGTCGCACAGGGCCTGCACGGCCCACGCGTCGGGGTGGGCGGGGTCGCTCGGCGTGCGCGGGGCGTCCTCGACCCGCCACGTGGTGGTGCTGCTCATGGCGACCACCCTGGCGGGGGCCGGGTGTGCGCGGCCACCGATTTCCCGCGGCGTCGCGTCCCGCGCGAGGATGGCCGGGCCGGGGGCACGCGGTGGTGCCGGCGTGGGAGCGACGAGGGGACGGGCATGGCGAGGATCGAGGTGCCGGTGCAGCTGCGCTGGTCCGACATGGACGCGTACGCGCACGTCAACAACGTCGAGATGCTGCGCCTGCTGGAGGAGGCGCGCATCGAGGTGTTCTGGCGCCACCCCGACGCCCCCGACGGCACGCCGGCCGACGGCGGGCGGCCCACCGCGGTGCTCGACGCCGGGCCCGGTGCGCTCACGTCGACGCTCGTCGCGCGCCAGGAGATCCAGTACGTGCGGCCGCTGCCGTACCGGCGCGCGCCCGTCGTCATCGAGCTGTGGATCGGGCACCTGGGCGGCGCGAGCCTCGACGTCTGCTACGAGGTGCGGGACGCGCCGACGACGACGCCCGGCGCGACCGTGTTCGCGAAGGCCGTCACGACGATCGTGCTGGTGGACACCGCGACGGGTGCGCCGCGCCGGCTGACGGCGGACGAGCGTGCCGTCTGGGAGCCGTACCTCGAGGAGCCCGTGGTCATGCGCCGTCGCGCGTGACGCCCGGCTCCGCGCCCCCGCGGTCGCGGCGCGCGCGCTCGGCGCGCTCGGCGGCCCGCGCGACGTTGCGCTGCATGCCGCCGAACACCACGCCGTGGAACGGGTACACGGCCCACCAGTAGAGCTGGCCGGCGAGGCCGTGCGGGTGGAACAGCGCGCGCTGCGCGAAGACCACCGGCGGGCGGCGCCACTGCTCGGGGTCCCAGGCGCCCGCGCCGTCGTCGTCCGCGGCCGCGTCGTCGTCCGGCTCGACGCGCAGCTCGAGCCACGCGAGCCCGGGCAGCCGCATCTCGGCGCGCAGCCGCAGCAGCCGCCCCGGCCGGATCTCCTCGACGCGCCAGAAGTCCACCGCGTCGTCGACGAGCAGCCGCGCGGGGTCGCGGCGCCCCCGCCGCAGCCCGGGGCCGCCGACCACGCGGTCGAGCAGGCCGCGCACGCGCCACGCGAGCGACCACGAGTACCAGCCGCGCTCGCCGCCCACGGCCTCGACGACGCGCCACAGCGCCGCGGGGGAGGCGTCGACGCGCACGCGCCGCTCGTCGACGTACAGCGAGCCGCCGGCCCAGTCGGGGTCGGACGGCAGCGGGTCGCTCGGCGCCCCGGGCGCCGCGGCGGACGACCACCGGGTCGCGACGCTCGCACCGCGCACGCGCGCGAGCGCGAGGCGCACCGCGCGGTCGAAGCCGATCAGACCCTCGGGCGGGTCGGGCACGTACGTGGCGACGTCGTGCTCGTCGCACACGACCTCGTGCACGAGCGACTCCACGAGCGGCCGCGCGAGCCCGCCCGGCACGGGCGTGACCAGCGAGACCCACAGGCTCGACAGCCGCGGCGACAGCACGGGCACGGGCACGATGACGCGCGGCGGCAGGCCCGCGATGCGCGCGTACCGCTGCATCATGTCGCGGTACGTGAGCACCTCGGGGCCGCCGATGTCGAACGCGCGCGAGACGTCCGCCGGCATCGCCGCCGAGCCGACGAGGTAGCGCAGCACGTCGCGGATCGCGACGGGCTGGATGCGGTTGGACACCCACTTCGGCACGGTCATCGCCGGCAGCCGCTCGGTGAGGTACCGCATCATCTCGAACGACGCGGAACCCGAGCCGAGGATCACCGCGGCGCGCAGCACGGTGGTCGGCACGCCCGACGCGAGCAGGATCTCGCCCACCTCGGTGCGCGACGCCAGGTGCGGCGACAGCTCCTCGCCCTCGGGGTGCAGCCCGCCGAGGTACACGATGCGCCCGACTCCCGCCTCGCGGGCGGCCTGCCCGAACACGAGCGCGGTGTGCCGGTCGCGCTGCTCGAACGACCGGCCCGTGCCCAGCGAGTGGATGAGGTAGTACGCGACGTCGGCGCCGTCGAGCGCGGCGCGGATCTGCTCGGGGTCGGACGCGTCGGCGCGCACGGCCTCGACCTGGTCGTACCAGGGACGGCCGCGCAGCCGCTCGGGGTGACGCGCGAGCGCGCGCACGCGGTACCCCGCGGCGAGCAGCTCAGGCACGAGGCGACCGCCGACGTACCCGGTGACGCCCGTGACCGCCACGAGCGGCGCGTCGGGCCGCGGGCGGCCGTCGGGGCCCGTGCCGGGCACGAGCCCCGGCAGCGTCGTCGCGACGGGCGTCGGCGCGAGGTCGGCCTCGGGGGTGGTCCCGGGCGGGAGGTCGGGACGCTCGTCGCTCATCGCTGCAGTCTGCGGCCCGCACCGGTGCCCCGCACGCCGGGCGGCCGCGACGCTCAGCGCGTGCTCAGGACGTCAGCAGCTCGAGCGTGCGCCGCTCGCCGACCGCCTGCGAGCGCGTGGGCGCGATCGTCACGCCGCGCTCCCACAGCTCGACGACGCGCGGGTCGACGTACGACGCGCGCGCCACGGTCGGCGTGTTGCCGAGCTCCTCGGCGACGGCCTTGACGACCGACGTGACGACCCGGCGTCGGCCTCGCTCGCTGGCCGGCGGGGGACCGGCGTCCGCGAGGCCCCGCGCCGCGAGGACCGTCGCGTGCCACGTCCTGAAGTCCTTGGGCGTCGCCTCGCCCAGCCGGTCGCGCACGTAGCCGCCGACGTCCGCGCTCGTCACGTCGTGCCAGCCCGCGTCGTCGCGCCACGCGAGCAGCTCGGGGCTGTCGTCGCGGCGGCGCAGCAGCGTGCGGACGAGCTCCGCGACGGTCTCGTCGTCGACGACCGTGTCGCGCACCTGCCCCGACTTCGCGGGGAAGCGCAGGTGCACCGCGCCGGGGCGGCCGTCCTCGTCCGGCAGCACGTGGACGTGCTCGCGGCGCAGCGTCGCGAGCCCGAACGAGCCGTGCCGCCGCGTGTACCCCTCGGTCCCGACCCGCAGGTACGCGCGGTCGAGCAGGCGGAACGCGAGCGCGAGCGCCTTGTCCCTCGGGAACCCGTCGAGCGCGAGGTCCGCCCGCACGCGGCGCCGCGCGGCGGGCAGCCGGCGGGCGACCTGCAGGACGTGCTCGTGCTTGAGCCGCGCCCGCCGCGCGTGCCACTGCTGGTGGTACAGGTACTGGCGGCGCTGCGCGTCGTCGAGGCCGGCGGCCTGGATGTGCCCCTGCGGGAGCGGGCAGATCCACACCTCGCGCCACGCAGGCGGGATCGCGAGCGTCGTGATCCGGTCGAGGTGCTCGGGGTCCGCGATGCGACGCCGGTCCAGGTCGAGGTACACGAAGCCCGAGCCGGACCGTCGCCGCGTCCAGCCCGGCTGGTCGATGCGCACCCGTCGGAGCCGAACCATGCGGGCAGTCTCACCCGGCCCGGGCGCGCGCGCATGCCGGACCGGGTGACGTGCGCCGCGCCGGCGGCGCGTGGTCGCGTCAGGCGTCGGCGGGGAGCCGGATCATGCCCTCCTGCGCCATGGACGCGACGAGCGTCCCGGCGCGGTCGAACACGCGTGCCGCGCCCAGGCCGCGCCCGCCCTGCGCGCTCGGCGTCGACTGCACGAACAGCAGCCACTCGTCGACGCGCACGTCGCGGTGCCACCACATCGCGTGGTCGAGGCTCGCCATCGACTGGTTCGCCGAGACCCACGCGCGACCCGCGCGTCGCAGCACGGGCTCGAGCATGACCTGGTCGCACGCGTACGCGAGCAGCGCGCGGTGCAGCAGCTGGTCGTCGGGCAGCGGCGCGCGCGCCCGCATCCACACCATCTGGCGGCCCAGCGGCGAGTCGGGGTCGGGGGCGAGGAACAGCGAGCGGCCCACGTGCCGCAGGTCGAACGCGGACTCCTGCGCCCAGAACCGTGCCGCGGGGTGGTCGATGCCCGCGAGCTCCTCGAGCGCCGAGCGCACCTGCGTCGGCTCGGGCACGTCGGCGGGCATCTCCTCGGCGTACTCGAGGCCGCTCTGGTGCTCCTGGAACGACGCGATCATCGACAGGATCGGGCGGCCCTCCTGCAGCGCGTGCACGCGGCGGGCCGTGAACGAGCGGCCGTCGCGCAGCCGCTCGACCGAGAACTCGATCGGGATCGTCGGGTCGCCCGCACGCAGGAAGTAGCCGTGCAGCGAGTGCGGCAGCCGGTCGGCCGGGACCGTGCGCCCCGCCGCGACCGTGGCCTGCGCGAGCACCTGCCCGCCGTAGACGCGCGCGCGGGGCCCGCTGAGGTTCGGGCCCTGGTAGAGGTCCGGGTACGTCGGGTCGGCGCTCAGGTCGAGCGCCTGCAGCACCGCGGCGGTCGCGCCGCCGTCGTCGGGGAAGTCGTCCGTGGGGCGGCCCATGTCAGTCCTCGAAGGTGTTGATCAGCGAGTGCGCGGCGCGCTCGAGGTAGTCCCAGAGCTGCGCCCGGTGCAGGGGAGCGAGATCGAGCGCGTCGACGGCGGCCCGCATGTGCGTGAGCCACCGGTCGCGTGCGTCGGGGTTGACCTTGAACGGCTGGTGCCGCATGCGCAGGCGCGGGTGGCCGCGCTCCTCGGAGTACGTGGACGGACCGCCCCAGTACTGCTCGAGGAACATCGTCATGCGCCGCGCGGCGGGCCCGAGGTCCTCCTCGGGGTACATCGGCCGCAGCACCGGGTCGGCGGCGACGCCCCGGTAGAACTCGTCGACGAGCCGCACGAACGTGTCGTGACCACCGATCGCGGCGTAGAACGAGTCGTCTCTCACGCGCACCATCCTCACATGCGGCCCACCGGCGCCCGTGGGCGCGCAGGTGTGCGTCGTGCCACGTCAGGGGCCCGTCCGCGACCGTCCGGGTCGCGGCGGTCAGAGCCCGAGCTCGTCGAGCACGGGCAGGCCCGCGCGCACGGCGGCGCGCGCGTCGGCAGCGCTCGGGGCGTCGGCGGCGCGCCGCGCGAGCACGCGGCACGTCGCGAGGTCGGTCGCGGCCAGCACCGCCGCGACGTCGGGCAGCGCGCGCGGCGTCATCGACAGCGACGTCACGCCGAGCCCCACCAGCACGACCGCGAGCGCGGGGTCGGCGGCGGCCTCGCCGCACACGCCCACGGGCCGGGCCTGCGCGGCGCCGCCCTGGCAGGTCGCCTCGACGAGCCGCAGCACGGCCGGCTGCCACGCGTCCGAGAGCGCCGCGACGTCCCCCAGCAGCCGGTCGGCGGCCATCGTGTACTGCGTCAGGTCGTTGGTGCCGATGCTCGCGAACCGGGCGTGCGCGAGCAGCGGACCGGCGAGCAGCGCGGCGCTCGGCACCTCGACCATGATCCCGGCGGTCGGCAGGCCGTGGCGTGCGCACGCCGCGACGAAGTGCTCGGTCTCGTCGACGGTCGCGACCATCGGGGCCATGACCCACGTCGTCGTGCCCGGGTGCGCGGCGGCCGCGCGGGCGATCGCCGTGAGCTGGTCCTCGAGGACGTCGGGGCGCGCCTGCGCGACGCGCAGGCCGCGCACGCCGAGCGCGGGGTTCGCCTCCGGCGCCGCGTGCAGGAACGGCAGCGGCTTGTCGGCCCCCGCGTCGAGCGTCCGGACGACGACCTTGCGGCCCTCGAACGCGGCGAGCACGCGGCCGTACGCGGCGGTCTGCTCGTCGACGTCGGGCGCCTGCGTGCGGTCGAGGAACGCGAACTCCGTGCGGAACAGGCCGACGCCCTGCGCGCCCGAGTCGGCGGCGGCCTGCGCCTCGGCCGGGTCGCCGACGTTCGCGAGCAGCTCGACGCGGTGCCCGTCGGCGGTGCGCCCGTCGCCGTCGAACGTGCGGGTCGCGCCCGCCAGCGCGCGCACGCGCGCCACGGCCTCGTCGGACGGGTCGGGCGTGGCCGTGCCCGCGGCCCCGTCCACGAGCAGGACGGTGCCCTCGGGCACGTCCAGCGCACCGGCCGCGGCGACCACGGCCGGGATGCCGCGCGCCCGCGCGAGGATCGCCGTGTGCGAGGTCGGGCCGCCGGCGGCCGTGACCACCGCGACGACCCGCGCCGGGTCGAGGGTCGCCGTCAGCGCGGGCGCCAGGTCGTGCGCGACGAGCACGTACGGCGAGGTCCGCACCGGGACGCCCGGGGCCTGCTGGCCCGTGAGCCGGGCGACGAGCCGGTCGCGCACGTCGAGCACGTCGCGCACGCGCTCGGCCATGTAGCCGCCCAGCGCCTCGAGCTGCGCGCAGACCGCGTCGGCCGCCTCCCACACGGCACGCTCGGGCACGAGGTGCTCGGTGCGCACGCGGTGCTGCGCGTCGGCCACGAGCGAGGGGTCGGCGGCCATCGCCGCGGTCGCGTAGAGCAGCGCAGCGACCTCGCCGTCGGCCGCGTCGGCCGCGGCGTCGAGCTCGTCGCGCACCGC
Source organism: Cellulomonas sp. HD19AZ1 (assembly GCF_004535805.1). Classification (NCBI taxonomy): domain Bacteria; kingdom Bacillati; phylum Actinomycetota; class Actinomycetes; order Micrococcales; family Cellulomonadaceae; genus Cellulomonas; species Cellulomonas sp. HD19AZ1. The sequence continues at coordinate 300,728 of NZ_SPHX01000002.1, read as the reverse complement.
CGCGGCCGCCCGTGCGACCTCCTCGGCGGCGCCGTCGGTGTCCGCCCCGGGCGGCAGACGACGCCCCGCGGGCGGTTCCGCGACCGCGTCGGGCAGGTGCACCACCGGGCCGACCGCACGCCCCGGGCTCACGCCGATACCCGTCACGACCTGCGTGCTGACCACCCGGACCTCCTCGGTGCGTGCCGGCGGCGCGGGGGTGGCGGGTGCGGGCCCGCCGTCGTCGCCGTGCCCTCGCAGTCTGGCCCGCCGACCGGCGCGGGTCCAACGGCGACACGCACCGGGCGCGCGCGGCGCCGGCTGCCCGGGCCGCCGTGCCGGACGCCGCCGCGTGGACGCCACGGGCGGGTCGCGCGCCGACGGAGGTAGCCTGGGCCCACCGCACGCGACACGCAGGGGCCGAGGGCGCACGGGAGGCCGTTCTCCCGCGCCGCTCCTGCGCCACGCGGCGACGACGATCCCGGGGAGAGCCATTGAGCAAGGCAGAGCAGATCCTGGCCGCACTCGGCGGCGAGGCCAACGTGGTGGACCTCGAGCCCTGCATCACGCGGCTGCGTGTCGAGGTCGGTGACGCGCAGCTCGTCGACGAGTCCGCGCTCAAGGCGAGCGGCGCGTTCGGCGTCGTGCGCTCGGGCCGGATCGTCCAGGTCATCGTCGGCCCCGAGGCCGACAACCTGGCCGCCGAGCTCGACCACCTGCGCTGACCGGCGCCCGCGCGTGACGGCGCTCCGGCTCACGAGCCCCGTGCCCGGCGTGGTCCGACCGCTGGCCGCGGTGCCCGACGCCGTGTTCGCGCAGGAGATGGTCGGCCCCGGCGTCGCGGTCGAGCCCGACCGGACGGGCCGCCAGGACGTCCTCGCGCCGTGCGACGGCGTCGTGGGCGCGCTGCACCCGCACGCGTTCGCGCTCGAGCTCGACGACGGGCGCGGCGTGCTCGTGCACGTCGGCATCGACACCGTGAGTCTGCGGGGGTCGGGCTTCGACCTGCACGTCGAGCGCGGTCAGCGCGTGCGCGCGGGGCAGCGCGTGCTCACGTGGTCGCCGGTCGACGTCGCGGTCGCGGGCCTTGCCACCGTGTGCCCCGTGGTCGCGCTGCAGGGCGACGCGACGGACGTCACGGTGCTCGCCGCCGACGGCGAGCACCTCGTGGCCGGCGCCCCGCTCCTGGAGTGGGCCGCGGGCTGACCCGTCCGTCGGACTGCCGCGCCGGCGACCTGCCGCGCCGTCGACCTGCAGCACCGTCGACCGACGCTCAGGCGCGCGTCGGCCCCGGGGGCTCGGGCGGCTCGACGACCTCGTGGACCGGCGTGTCCCGGGGGTCGCGCGCCGGGGGAGCGGCCGCCGACGCGTCGGCGGCCGTCGCCGCCCCGCCCGGGGGGCCTGCGTCGTCCGCCGGCGTCGCGTCCACGGCCGCCGTCCCGCCCGCCAGGCGCTCCTGGTACGCCTCGAACGCCTCCCGCTGACCCGCGAGGGGGACGCCCGCGCGCTCCAGGACGCGGCGCACCTCGACGCGCAGGTGCCGGGCCACCTCCCACTGCATCGCGGGCGCCGTGCGTACCGACAGCCGCAGCCCCACGGCGTCGGCGGCGAGCTTCTCGGCGCCGGTGACGCTCGGCGCACCCTGCAGGTACGCACCCACGACGGGGTCGGCGGCGACCGTCGCGGCCGCCTCCTCGAGCAGCGCGCGGGCCTCCTCGACGTCGACGAAGTAGTCGACGTCGACCTCGACGACCGCGGTCGCCCACCCCTGGGTCTTGTTGCCGACGCGCACCATCGAGCCGTTCGGCACGTACCAGAGCGTGCCGTCGCCGTCGCGGAGCTTGGTGACCCGGAGCCCGACCGCCTCGACCGTGCCCGTCGCGGGCCCGACGTCGACGACGTCGCCCACGCCGTACTGGTCCTCGAGCAGCATGAACAGCCCGGACAGGAAGTCCTTCACGAGGCTCTGCGCGCCGAAGCCGACGGCCACGCCGACGATCCCGGCCGACGCGATGAACGGCGCGAGGTTGATGCCCAGCGCGTCGAGCACGAGGATCGCGGCGATCGAGCCGACGACGATCGACGCGGTCGAGCGCAGCACCGAGCCGATCGTGCGGGCCCGCTGCGCGCGCCGCGCGGTGGCGAGCGGGTTCGCCTTGAGCAGCACCGAGCCCACCTCGGAGCGGCCCAGCGGCCGCAGCACGCCGCGCTCGATCGCCGGCTCGCCCTCGGCCACGTGGCGCGTCACCGTCGAGATCGCGCGGCGCAGCGCGAGGAGCACGAGCGCGCTGATCACGAGGATCAGCACGATCCGCAGCGGGACGCCCACGAACCAGTCGCCCCACTGGGCGGCCCACTCCGGCACCGACAGGCCGTCGGGAGTGAAGGACGGCACGGTCGGGTCGTCGCTGGGGGTCGCGGTCGAGACGACCGCGCCCGCGCCCGCGATCACGCCGCACCCCCGCGCAGGGTCGCCAGGAGGCCCGTGCGGTCCGCCACGAACCGCAGCTGCTCGGCCGACAGCACGACCGTGCGCGACAGCGCCCGGGCGCCGTGCCCGACGCCGACCTCGCGCCGCAGCAGCACCGGCCGCTCGATCGGGTCGGAGGACGTCGCGGCCTGCAGGGCCGCCGCGAGCTTGCGCGCGTGCAGCGGGTCGACCCGGGTGTCGCCCTCGAAGACGGTGAGCAGCACCGCGGGGTAGGCGGTGCCGTCGACCACGCGGTGGTACGGCGAGTAGCCCAGCAGCCAGCCCAGCTCGACCGGGTCGTCGGCGTCGCCGTACTCCTCGGTCCACGTCACGCCGAGCCCGAACCGCTGGTAGCGCACCATGTCGAGCAGCGGCGCCGAGCACACGGCCGCCGCCCACAGGTCGGGCCGCTGCGTGACGGCCGCGCCGACCAGCAGGCCGCCGTTCGACCCGCCCCAGCACGCGAGCGCGTCGGTCGTGGTCCACCCGCCGGCCACGAGGTGCTCGGCGACCGCGTGGAAGTCGTCGAAGACGTTCTGCTTGGCGCCGCGCATGCCGGCGCGGTGCCACTCCTCGCCCTCCTCGCCGCCGCCGCGCAGGTGCGCCACGACGTACACGCCGCCCGCCTCGACCCACGCGAGCGTGGTCACCGAGTACGCCGGGTCGAGGCTGATCTGGAAGCCGCCGTAGCCGTAGAGGACGGTCGGTGCGGGCGCGAGCGGGCGCCCGTCGGCGTCGAGCCGGTCGGCGCGCGCCAGGACGAACGCCCGCACCGTGGTGCCGTCGGCGCTCGTGACCTCGACCTGCTGCGTGCGCACCGCGGGGACGTCGGGGACCTCGCCGGGGGGCTCGGCCCACACGTCGACGGCGCCCGTCCGCGCGTCGTACCGGTGGACGCGGGGGACCGTCACGTGGTCGGTGTACGAGAACCACACCTCGGGGCCGCCCTCGGGCCGCGTGACGAGCCCCGGCACGGAGCCCAGCCCGGGCAGCGGGACCTCGCCCGTGCGGTCACCCGTCGCGGGGTCGTGCACCGTGACCTCGCTGACGGTGTGCCGGCGCCACGACGCGAGCAGCCCCGTCGGCCGTGCGGGGTCGCCGTCGTCGACGAACGCGACGCCCTCGAGCACCGCGACGTCGTCCTGCGGCAGCAGCGTGCGCCAGTGCGCGACCCCGGGCGTCGTCGGGTCCGTGACCGCGAGCCGGCCGCGCGGCGCGTCGAGGTCGGTGTGCACGTAGAGCCGGCCGTCGCGCGCGACCCACGCGCCGACCTCGGCGTCCAGCCCGACCGCGACCTCCACGAAGGTCGGTGCCGCGTGCGCGCCGGGCGCCGTGAGGTCGGCGATCCACACGTCCGTGCGCGGCGCCGTGCCCGCCGACGCCGACACGACGAGCCAGCGGCCGTCGAGGCTGACCTGTACGCCGTAGTAGCTCGTCAGGTCGAGCCCGGCGCCGAACACCTCGACGTCCTGCTCGGGGGGCGTGCCCACGCGGTGCAGCCAGACCCGGCGGTGGTACTGCCGCTCGTCGGCCGGCACGAGGTCGGGCGCGACGCGGCGCACGTAGTAGAACGCGTCGCCGCCGGGCAGCCACGCGACGGGCGAGTAGCGCGCGCGGTCGACGGGTCCGTCGACCAGCTCGCCGCTCGCGACGTCCAGCACGTGCAGGACGCTCTCCTCGGTCCCGCCGTGCGACACCTGGTACGCCAGCAGGTGGCCCTCCTTCGACGGCTGCCACGCGTCGAGCGTCGTGGTGCCGCCCGCGTCGAGCGCGAGCGGGTCGACGAGCACGCGCTCGGTCGTCGTGCCCCCCGGGCCCGGCTCGGCGACCACGACGACCGCGTGCTCCTGGTCGCCCGCGCGCCGTGAGAAGAACCGGCGCTCGCCGCGCCAGGCCGGTGCGCCGACGAAGCCCGCACCGAGCAGCGTCCGCAGCCGCGCCGTGAGCGCGCCGGCCGCGAACGGCGTCCCCGCCGCGGCGTCCTCGGCGCGCGCGCGGTACGCCTCCCACAGGTCGTCCTGCGCGCGCGACCACGCCTGCGTGCGCGCGTCGTCGGCGTCCTCGAGCGTGCGGAACGGGTCCGCGACGCGGTGCCCGTGCAGGTCCTCGACGAGGTCGGTCCGGGGTGCCGCGGGGTACGCGGGAGGTGGGGTCGTCACGGCGCACCAGGGTACGGGGCCGGCCCGTGGTCCCGGCGTCGGCGACCCGACGTCGACGCCGGCGCGGGGTCCCACCAGCGCCGGCGTCGACCGGGGGACGTCCACGCCCTCCACGCCGACGTCCGGCCCTACGCTGCCGGGCCTCGACGGGCCGACGCACGGGCCCGGGAGCCCCACCTCGCGCGCGTCGGTGGGCCCGTGGGCCCCGTCACGCGCCGTGCCGCGTGCGCTCTGGCAGGATCGAGGCGTGCCGGACGCGACCATCCACGAGGACCTGCGGCGGCTCGCCGCCGCCTACGACGTCGTGCCCGGCTACCGCGGCCACGACGGCCTCGAGCACGAGGCCACCGACGAGACCGTCGTGCGGGTGCTCGCCGCGCTCGGCGTCGACGCGTCGAGCCCGCAGCGGGTCGCGCTCGCGCTCGCGCACGTCGAGAACACGCCGTGGCGGCGCACGCTGCCGCCGGTGGTCGTGACGCGCGCGGGCCGGACCGTGCGGGTCCCGGTGCACGTCACGCACGGCGACCCCGTGGACGTCTGGCTCGAGCTCGACCCCGAGGTCGGCGGCGGCCGCCGCGAGGTCACGCAGGTCGACGTCGTCGTCGAGCCGCGCACCGTCGACGGCCGGCTCGTGGGCCGGGCCACGTTCGAGCTGCCGCCGGACCTGCCGCTCGGCTGGCACGAGATCCACGCCGAGGGGCCCAGCGCGCAGGCGCACAGCCCGGTCGTCGTCACGCCGGACCGGCTCGAGCTCCCGCAGCGTCTGCGCGACGGCGGTGCCTGGGGCGTCATGGCGCAGCTCTACTCGGTGCGCTCGCGCGCGTCGTGGGGCGTCGGCGACCTCGCGGACCTCGCCGAGCTCGGGTGGCTCGCGGGCCGTCGCTGGGGCGCGGACTTCCTGCTCGTCAACCCGCTGCACGCGGCCGAGCCCGTCGAGCCGCTGACCCCCAGCCCCTACCTGCCGACCACGCGCCGGTTCGTCAACCCGCTGTACGTCCGCGTCGAGGACGTGCGGGAGACCGCGTACCTCTCCGCGGCCGACCGCGCGCTCGTCGAGTGGGCGGCCGAGCCCGTGCTCGCGCTCGACACCGACCCCGGACCGATCGACCGCGACACCGCGTGGGCGGCCAAGAGGTCCGCGCTCGAGGTGGTGTTCGCGCACCCGCGGTCGCCCGCGCGGCAGGCGGCGTTCGACGCGTTCGTCGAGGAGCAGGGCGAGGGGCTGCGCGAGTTCGCGCTGTGGTGCGCGCTCGTCGAGCGGCACGGTCCGCCCGCGGGCTGGCCGGCGGAGCTGCACGACCCGCTGTCCGACGCGGTCGCGGCCGCGGCGGTCGAGCTGCACGACCGCGTGGTGTTCCACTCGTGGCTGCAGTGGGTGGCCGACGAGCAGCTCGAGCACGCCCAGCGCGTCGCACGCGAGAACGGCATGGCGCTCGGGATCATGCACGACCTCGCGGTCGGCGTGCACCCCGAGGGCGCCGACGCGTGGGCGCTGCGCGACGTGCTCGCGACCGGGGCGTCGGTCGGCGCGCCGCCCGACATGTACAACCAGCAGGGGCAGGACTGGTCGCAGCCGCCGTGGCACCCCGAGGCGCTCGCGCGGGCGGCCTACCGGCCGTACCGCGACATGCTGCGCACCGTGCTGCGGCACGCGGGCGCCATCCGGATCGACCACGTCATCGGCCTGTTCCGGCTGTGGTGGGTGCCCGCGGGCAACGCCGCGACCGACGGCGCGTACGTGCGCTACGACCACGACGCGCTCGTCGGCATCCTCGCGCTCGAGGCGCACCGCGCCGGGGCCGTCGTCATCGGCGAGGACCTCGGCACGGTCGAGCCGTGGGTCGCGGACTACCTGTCCGAGCGCGGCGTGCTGGGCACCTCGGTGCTGTGGTTCGAGCAGGAGGCCGACGGGAGCCCGCGCGCGCCCGAGTCCTACCGACGGCTGGCGCTCGCGACCGTCACGACGCACGACCTGCCGCCGACGGCCGGCTACCTCGCGGGTGAGCACGTCGCGTTGCGCGAGCGCCTGGGGCTGCTGACGCGCCCCGCGCGCGAGGTGCGCGCCGAGGCCGCGGCGGAGCGGGACCGCATGCTCGCGGCGCTGCGCGAGCGTGGCCTCGTCGGGGACGACCCGTCCGAGCGCGAGGTCGTGGAGGCCCTGCACGCCTGGATCCGCGCGACGCCGGCGGTGCTGCTGGGCGTCTCGCTGGCCGACGCGGTGGGTGAGCGACGCGCGCAGAACCAGCCCGGCACCGACCAGGAGTACCCGAACTGGAAGGTGCCGCTCGCCGACGGCACCGGACGCCTCGTGCTGCTCGACGACCTGTTCACGCACGCGCGCGCCGAGTCGCTCGCGCGCGTCATGCGGCGGTGACCGCACCGCTGCGGCGCGTGCGGGTCGTGGGGACGTCCGGGTCGGGCAAGACGACGTTCGCGCGCCGCCTCGCCGACGCGCTGGGCGTGCCGCACGTCGAGCTCGACGAGGTGTTCTGGGGGCCGGGCTGGGTCATGCGCGACGCCGACGAGGCGCGTGCCGACGTGCGCGCACGCACCGGGGGCGGCGCGTGGGTCGCCGACGGCAACTGGGCCACGAACCTCGGCGACGCGCTCGACGACGCGGAGGCCGTCGTGTGGCTCGACTACCCGCGCCGCGTCGTCATGGCACGCGTGGTACGGCGGTCGGTGTGGCGCGGCCTGACGCGCCGCGAGCTGTGGCACGGCAACCGCGAGTCGTTGCGCAACCTCGTGCGGCGCGACCCCGAGGACAACATCGTGCTGTGGGCGTGGACCTCGTACGCGCGGGTGCGGCAACGGTACGCCGCGCTCGCGGACGGCCCGGGGCCGCGCGTCGTGCGGCTCACGAGCCCGCGCTCCGCGCGGCGCTGGCTCTCGCAGCAGTCGCGCCCGCAGCCGCGCCGCTGACGCACGACGACGGCCGGGCCCCGCGCGGGACCCGGCCGTCGTCGTGCCGCGCTCAGGCGCGGCGGCGGTCCGCCTCCTGCGCGGCGAGCGCGCGCCGCACGCCGTCGCGGGACTCCGCGAGCAGCCGCCGCAGCGCGGCGGGCGCGTCGGGGTGCGCCGCGAGCCAGGCGTCGGTCGCACCGAGCACGTCGGCCCGGGCGTCGTCCGCGAGCTCGGTCGGGTACAGCCCCAGCACGACGTTCTGCGCCATCTCGTTGGTCTTGTCGGACCACACGCCCTCGAGCGAGGCGAAGTAGCGCTCGACGAACGGCAGCAGCAGCGACGCGTCGTGCACGCGGCCGAACCCGCTGATGGTCGCCGCCTGCAGCGCGTTCGGCAGCTCGTCGCCCGTGACGACGGCGGCCCAGGCCGCCTCCTTCGCCTCCGGCGTGGGCACCGCCGCGCGCGCGGCGGCAGCGGCGCGCTGCCCCGTCGCGGTCGGGTCGGCGGCCTGCTGCGCGGCGACGTCCGCCTCACCGGCGCGGCCCCCGGCGACCAGCGCCGTGAGCAGCTCCCACCGCAGGTCCGTGTCGATCGACAGGCCGTCGAGCGTCACGCGTCCGTCGAGCAGGTCGGCGACCGCGTCGAGCTGCGCGGCCGTGCGCGCGCGGGCCGCGAACGCCTTGACGAGCTGCAGCTGCAGGTCGGACCCGGCGGGTGCGGCCTGCGCGAGCGCGTGCAGCCGGTCGGCCGCTGCGACGGACGTCGCCTCGCGGTGCTCGGGTGCGACGTACAGGTCGAGCGTCGTCGCGAGCTGCCGCAGCAGCACGAGCACGACCGACGAGTCCGTCTCGTGCGCGACGTTGCCGAGCACGAGGTCGACGAAGTCGCGTGCCGGGGTCTCGCCGTCGCGCGTCGCGTCCCACGCCGCCGCCCACACGAGCGTGCGGGGCAGCGAGTCGGTGAACTTGTCGAGGTGCGCGACGGCGGTCGCGAGGGAGTGCGGGTCGAGCCGCACCTTCGCGTACGCGAGGTCGTCGTCGTTCACGAGCAGCAGCGCGGGCCGCGGCACGCCGACGAGCTCGGGGACCTCGGTCCGGGCGCCGTCGACGTCGAGCTCGACGCGCACGGTGCGCACGAGCCGCGCGTCGTCGCCGTCGCCCTGCAGCTCGTAGCCGCCGACCGCGAGACGGTGCGGGCGCTGCACGGGGTGCTCGGCGGGCACCTCCTGCAGGACCGCGAACGACGTGATCACGCCGTCGGCGTCCACCTCGACCGCGGGCCGCAGCAGCGTGACGCCGGCCTTCTCGAGCCACAGCGCCGACCACGCGGACAGGTCGCGGCCGCTCGTGGCCTCGAGCTCGGTGAGCAGGTCGCGCAGCTGGGTGTTGCCCCACGCGTGCTGCTGGAAGTACGCGCGCACACCGGCGAAGAACTGCTCCTGGCCGACCCACGACACGAGCTGCTTGAGCACCGAGGCGCCCTTGGCGTACGTGATGCCGTCGAAGTTCACCTCGACGTCCTCGAGGTCGCGCATGTCGGCGACGATCGGGTGCGTCGACGGCAGCTGGTCCTGGCGGTACGCCCACGACTTCTCGAGCGACGAGAACGTCGTCCACGAGCTCGTCCAGCGGGTCGCCTCGGCCGCGGCGAGCGTCGACGCGTACTCCGCGAACGACTCGTTGAGCCACAGGTCGTCCCACCAGCGCATGGTGACCAGGTCGCCGAACCACATGTGCGCGAGCTCGTGCAGGATCGTCACGGCGCGCCGCTCGATCGTGGCCTCGGGCACCTTGGAGCGGAACACGTAGGACTCGAGGAACGTCACCGCGCCGGCGTTCTCCATGGCGCCCGCGTTGAACTCGGGCACGAACAGCTGGTCGTACTTGGCGAACGGGTACGGGAACCCGAACTTCTCCTCGTAGAACGCGAAGCCCGCGCGCGTGACGTCGAGGATCTCGTCGGTGTCGAGGTGCTGCGCGAGCGACGCACGGCAGTACACGCCGAGCGGGATCGTGCGGCCGTCGCTGCTCGTGAGCTCGCCGTGCTCGCCGTGGTAAGGGCCGGCGACCACCGCGGTGATGTACGACGAGATGCGCGGCGTCGTCTCGAACCGCCACGTCGCGGTGCCGGCGTCGCGCCCGCCGTTGAGGTTGCGCCCGCCCGGGACGGGCTCGGGCTCGCCGACCTGCGGGTAGTTCGACACGACCGTCCAGTGCGCCGGCGCCGTGACCGTGAACGTGAACGTCGCCTTGAGGTCGGGCTGCTCGAACACCGCGAACACGCGGCGCGAGTCGGCGACCTCGAACTGGCTGTAGAGGTAGACCTCGTCGTCGACCGGGTCGACGAACCGGTGCAGGCCCTCGCCCGTGTGCATGTAGGCGCAGTCCGCGACGACCGTCAGCTCGTTCTCCGCGGCGAGGTCGCTCAGGTGGATGCGCGAGTCCGCGACGACCTCCGCCGGGTCGAGCCGTCGCCCGTTGAGGACGACCTCGTGGACGGCCGGGGCGATGAGGTCGACGAACGTGCTCGCACCGGGCGTCGCGGCGAAACGCACGGTCGTGCGCGACGCGAACGTCGTGGGGCCCGTGGTGAGGTCGAGCTCGACGTCGTACGCGTGCGTGCGCACGAGCGCCGCACGCTCGGCGGCCTCGGCGCGGGTGAGGTTCTCTCCGGGCACGGACGATCTCCGATCGGTGGGCGGCGGTGGCCGCGGCGGGACGGTGACGGCGGACCGGGACGGTCGGCGGCGACGGGGGTCGGGCGGCCGGGCGCGGTTCGCAACCGATGTCGCTCGTGCGCGACCGCACGATCATGCCACGCAGGCGGGACGCGGCACCGGCCCGCACGCACCCCCGGGCCGCGTCGCGCCCGGGCACGACCTGGACGGTTGTGCACACGGGCGCGCGACGGGGCACACTCGGCAGGTTGGTCAGCGAGAGGAGAGCGCCGTGCCCGTCGTCGACTTCTGGTTCGACCCCGCCTGCCCGTGGGCGTGGATGACGTCCCGCTGGATGGACGAGGTGACGCGCGTGCGCGACGTCGACGTCCGCTGGCACGTGATGAGCCTGTCCGTCCTCAACGAGGGACGCGACCTGCCCGAGCGGTACCGCGAGCTCATGGACGCCTCGTGGGGCCCCGTGCGGGTCCTCGTCGCGGCGGCGCGCGACCACGGCGACGAGGTGCTCAAGCCGCTCTACGACGCGATGGGCACCCGCCGGCACCCCGGGGGTCGCAGCGACACCGACGCGATCGTCGCCGAGTCGCTCGCCGAGGTCGGGCTGCCCGCGGCGCTCGCGGACGTCGCCGCGACGCAGGAGGTCGACGACCTGCTGCGCGCGTCGCACCAGCGCGCGCTGGACCTCGTCGGCGACGAGGTCGGGACGCCCGTCGTGGCGATCGACGGCGTCGGGTTCTTCGGCCCCGTCATCACCCCCGCGCCGCGCGGCGAGGACGCCGGCCGGCTGTTCGACGGGCTCGCGCTCGTCACGAGCGTCCCGGGCTTCTACGAGCTCAAGCGCACCCGGACCCAGGGTCCGGTGTTCGACGCACCCGACCCGGCGTGAGCGGGCGCGGCCCGTTCGCGGGCCTGAGTCGCGGGATGAAGGCGTTCCTCCTGGTGGACGCCCTGCTCGTGGTGCTGCTCGTGGTCGTGCTCGCCGTGACCCTGCCCGGCCGTGGGGGCGGCGGCCGCGACGACGCGGGGGCGGCCGACGCGTCCGCGTCCGTGTCGCCGACGGCCGCCGCCGCCGCGGACCGGCCCGTGACGTTCGCGCTGCCCAGCGGCAACATCGAGTGCGAGATGAGCACGAGCGGCGTGGTCTGCACGATCGGGACCTTCACGTACGCACCGCCGCAGGTCACGGGGTGCGACGCGGGCGCCGGGCACGTGGTGCGGCTCGACGCGGACGGCTTCGCGTTCCAGTGCGAGGACGACGGCGTCCCGGACCTCGGCACGCCGGTCGAGCTCGCGTACGGCGCGACGCAGACCGTCGGGGGGTACACGTGCTCGTCGGGCACCGACGGCGTGACGTGCACCGACGCCGCGGGCGTCGGCTTCCGCCTCGCCCGGGCGCAGTGGGTGACGCTGCCCTGACGCGTGCCGCCGCGCCCTCACGTCCCGCTCAGGCGGGCCGCACCTGCGGGTCGGGGCCGGTGGTGGTGGCGCTCTCGACGCGGTCGCGCCCGCGCCGCTTCGCGGCGTAGAGCGCGCGGTCGGCGGCCTCGAGGACGTCCGCGGGTGTCGTGCCGTCCTGCGGGAAGCTCGCGACGCCCGCGGACAGCGTGACCCGCGGTGCGCCGACGGCGCCCGGTGCCGCACCGGCGTGCACGCGCAGCTCGTGCGCCCGCCGCAGCGCCGCGGCGTGGTCGATGCCCGGCATGACGAGCACGAACTCCTCGCCGCCGACCCGGACCACGGTGTCGGTCGGTCGGGCGTGCGCGGCGAGCCCCGCGGCGACCGCACGCAGCACGGTGTCGCCGACGGCGTGCCCGTACGCGTCGTTCACGTCCTTGAAGTGGTCGACGTCGAGCGCGACGAGCGACGCGTGGCCGTGCGACGCGCGCGCCGCGTCGAGCGCCGCGTCCACGGAGGGCTCGAGCGCGCGCCGGTTGTGCAGGCCGGTGAGCTCGTCGTGCTGCAGGTCGTCGCTGAGCTGGGCCCGCACCTGCTCGGCGCTGACGAGCTCGGCGTTGAGGCGCTGGTTCGCGATGGACAGGTCGGTCGTGCGGGTCAGCAGCTCGAGCGTCGACGCGCGCAGCTGCCGCACGCGACGCACCTCGTCGGTCGCGTCCGACACCAGCAGGACCCAGCCGACGTGCCGCCCGTGCGGGTCGCGCAGCGCGCGCGCCCGGACGTCGATCCAGGCGTCCTGCGCGACGGGCACCTCGCGCAGCAGGACGTCCTCGAGGTCCTCGGGGTCCGGCAGGGTCAGGCCGAGGTCGGTCAGCGTGAGGTCGCCGCGGGCGCCCGGTGCGATGCGCGCGACGAGCGTGCGCCCCTCCGGGTTGAGGTCGACGAGGCGGCCCGTGTGGTCGGTCACGACGACGGCCTGCGCGAGGTGCTCGAAGACCTGCTCGCGCGCGACGGTGGCGACGCGCACCATCTCGTGCCGGAAGACGGCGACCGTGACGATCACGGCCGTCGGCCCGAAGCCGAGCCGTGCGAGCTGGCCGCCGTCCGAGTCGCTCAGCGCCCACACGAGCCCGGCGGTCGACGACACGACGGTCGGCACGACGCCGAGCAGCACGACCCGCAGCTGGCGGCGGCGGAACGGGCCGGCGGACGGCAGCGCGAGCAGCCCGCCCGCGACCGCGAGCCCGGCCGTCAGGTAGCAGGCCGCCGTGCCCACCCAGTACGCGGGTCCGGGCGCGACGCCGTCGCCGGCGAGCTCGAAGTAGCGGTGGTGCCACGGGTCGGTCGCGAGCAGCACGAGCGCCGTGCCGGCCGGGATGAGGACGAGCGTGCGCACGGCGCGCGAGGGACGCCGGGTGGGGTCCACGACCGACGCGACGACGAACCACAGCGCGACCGCGACCACGAGCGTCGCGCCCTCGGCAAGGTGCCGCGCGAGGAAGACGCCGGGTGCGGCGGCGTCGGCGGCGGTCACGTATGCGCCACCCAGGCCCCACGCGGCGAGGCCGAGCAGCAGCGCCGCCAGCGGACCGGCGCCGGGCGCCTCGGCACGGCGGCGAACGGCGGCGGCCGCGAGCACGACGCACGTCAGCGCGACGAGGACGTCGACGGCCGCGAGCGCTGCACGCATGGCGCCGACCTCCCCGGTGGGGGCGGCTCGCGCGGTCGCCTCCCGGCGGCCCACGATGACAGGCGCACCGAGGTGGACACGCGTCCAGCGCGGGATCTCAGCCGGGTGAAAAGGCCGGTGCCGTGCCGCGGCGGGCCCGCGGCACGGCACCGGCCCGGGCCGTCACCAGATGCGCACGCGCTCCTGCGGGTCGAGCCACAGCGCATCGGTGGGCTGCACGTCGAACGCGACGTAGAACTCGTCGATGTTGCGCACGACGCCGTTGCAGCGGAACTCGTCGGGCGAGTGCGGGTCGGTCGCGAGCCGGCGGATCATCTCGGCGTCGCGGGCCTTGGTGCGCCACGAGTGCGCCCAGCCGACGAACAGCCGCTGCAGCGCCGTGAGCCCGTCGAGCACGGGCGCCTGGTCGATCGGGTGCCCGAGCGCGATCTCGTACGCACGGACCGCGATCGCGAGGCCGCCGAGGTCGCCGATGTTCTCGCCGATCGTGAGCTCGCCGTTGACGCGGTGGCTGCCGTCCAGCTGGCGCGGCGAGTACTGCGCGTACTGGTCGACGAGCGAGCGCGTGCGTCGCTCGAACTCGGCGCGGTCCTCGGCCGTCCACCAGTCGACGAGCCGGCCGTCGCCGTCGTACTTCGAGCCCTGGTCGTCGAACCCGTGGCCGATCTCGTGCCCGATGACCGCGCCGATGCCGCCGTAGTTCACGGCGTCGTCCGCGTCGGCGTCGAAGAACGGCGGCTGCAGGATCGCGGCCGGGAAGACGATCTCGTTCATGCCGGGGTTGTAGTACGCGTTGACGGTCTGCGGCGTCATGAACCACTCGTCGCGGTCGATGGGCCGGCCGATCTTGTGCAGCTCGCGGTCGAGCTCGAACGCGTTGGCGCGCCGCACGTTGCCCAGCAGGTCGTCGGCGCGGACGGTCAGCGCCGAGTAGTCGCGCCACCGGGCGGGGTAGCCGATCTTCGGCGTGAAGGCCTCGAGCTTGTCGAGCGCGCGGCGGCGGGTCTCCTCGCCCATCCACTCCAGGGACGTGATCGACTCGCGGTACGCCTCGACGAGGTGGGCCACGAGTGTGTCCATGCGCTCCTTGTGCGACGGCGGGAAGTGCCGCTCGACGTACACCTTGCCGACGGCCTCGCCCAGCGCGCCCTGCACCAGGCCGACGCCGCGCTTCCAGCGGTCGCGGACCTCCTGCGCGCCCGAGAGCGTGCGGCCGTAGAAGTCGAAGTTCGCCTCGACGACCTCGTCCGTGAGGTACGGCGCGCGCGCGGAGACCACGTGGTACGTGGCCCACGCCTGCCAGTCCGCGAGCGGGACCTCCGCCCAGAGCTGCGCGAAGCCCTCGGCGAACGACGGCTCGCGCACGACGAGCCGGTCGAGCGCACCCGCGGGCGCGCCCAGCGCGACGGCCCACGCGCGCCAGTCGAAGCCGGGCGCGCGCTCGACCAGCTCGGCCAGCGTCAGCGCGTTGTAGGTGAGCTCGGCGTCGCGGTCCTTCACGACGTCCCAGTGGTGCGCCGCGAGCCGCGACTCGAGCGCGACGACGCGCGCCGCGAGGTCGTCGGGGTCGCCCGCGGCGACCACGCCGGAGACGGGCGCCGCGAGCCGCAGCATCCGCGCGACGTGGGGCAGGTACTGCTCGCGCACCTCGGCGTGCTGGTCCTCGCGGTAGTACGCCTCGTCGGGCAGGCCCAGGCCGCCCTGCACGAGGTGCACGACGTACGTGTCGGGGTCCTTGGCGTCGTTGTCGACGTACAGGTCGACCGCCGACAGCGCACCCGTGCGCTGCAGCGCGCCGAGCGCGGTCGTCAGCTCGGCCGGCGAGGTCGCGGCGTCGACCGCCGCGAGGTCGTCGCGCAGCGGCTCGACGCCCGCCGCGGCGACCGCCTCGGTGTCCATGAAGCTCGCGTACAGCGCGCCGATCTTCGCCTCGACGCCGTCCGCGTCACCGGTCGTCGCGGCCTGCGCGGCGTCCGTGATGATGTCGAGGACCTGCCGCTCGGCCTGGTCGTACAGCGCGCGGAACGGCCCGTCCGTCGAGCGGTCCGGCGGGATCTCGTACGACGCGCGCCACCGGCCGTTGACGTACGCGTCGAGGTCGTCCTGGGGTCGCACCGTGGGGTCGAGGTCGTCGAGGGGCACTCCGCTGCGCGTCATGGGCGACAGCCTAGGAGGTGGAGGTGACACCGGCCCCGCCACCTGCGGCAGGATGGCCCCATGCGCATCCACGTCGCCGCCGACCATGCCGGGTACGAGCTCAAGGTCGCGCTCGTCGAGCACCTGCGCGCCGCCGACCACGAGGTCGTCGACCACGGTGCCTTCGAGTACGACGAGCAGGACGACTACCCGTCGTTCTGCTTCGCGGCAGGGGAGGCCGTCGTCGCCGACCCGGGCTCGCTCGGCGTCGTGATCGGCGGCTCGGGCAACGGCGAGCAGATCGCCGCGAACAAGGTCACGGGCGTGCGCGCGGCCCTCGCGTGGAACCTCGAGACCGCGCGGCTGGGGCGGCAGCACAACGACGCCAACGTCGTCGCGATCGGCGCGCGCCAGCACGCGGTCGACGAGGCGGTCGCGCTCGTCGACGCGTTCGTCGCGGAGCCGTTCAGCGGCAACCCGCGGCACCAGCGCCGCATCGACCAGCTCGCGGCGTACGAGGCCGCGCGCGACTGACCCGTCCTCACGCAGGCCGACGGGCCGGTGCCGCACGTGCGGCACCGGCCCGTCGGTGCGTCCCGGCCGTCCCGCCGGCGCCGGCGCACCGACGGGACGGCCCCGGCGTCAGAACACCCAGGGGCACACGGGCGCGAGGGGTGAGGTGAACGCCGCGGTGACGCGTGCGAGCGCGTCGGGCGCGCCCGTCACGAGGCCCGCGGACGCGAGCGCGGTCGCCGACCGGCCGCCCAGGTACAGCGCGCCGAGCTCGCGCACGTCGAGCCGCACGTCGGCGTCCGCCTCGGTCCGCGTGACCGTGGCCGCGCCGTCGGCGCCCACCGCCACGCGCCACCGGCCCGCGTTGGCGGGCACGAGCGCGTCGCTCACGTCGAGCACGACGTCGAGCGGCGCCGCGTAGCGCCGGCCCTGCAGCGCGGCCGGCAGGTCGAGCACGCGGACCCACACGTTGTCGCCCGTGCGCCGCTGGATGGGGCGCGGGTCGACCAGCAGGTGCAGGAGCGCGTCGTCGACCGGCAGCATGGGCGTCTCGACCGTCGAGGTGAGGTCGAGGTCCAGCAGGAACGACCACAGCCGGTGCGTCGCGGCCGGGTCCAGCGCGAACGCCCAGCGGACCTTGACCTTGTACTCGGGGCCGCCCTCGCCCCAGCCCTCCTTGCGGCTGAACGCGGCCGCGGCACGCACGTCGTCGCCGTCGCGGACGGTCACGATCAGCATCGGCTCGAAGCCCTGCCGCCACGCGGGCGGGTCGCCCACGAGGCGCGCGCGCAGCGCGGCGGTGGGCCGGGGCATCCACCCGGGGCGCCCGGCGCCCGCGCGTCGGTGCAGTTCCTCGGCGAGGTCCTCGTGCTCCTTGCCGAGCCGTTCGAGCCGGACGTCGAGCGCGTCCGCGCCCGCGACCGGCCGCAGCGCGGCACCGCGCGGCAGCGTGAGGTTCACCGAGTCGGAGGCGCTGCCGTAGCCGAAGCGCCCGTAGATCGCGGCCTCCGCGGCGAACAGCGCCGACACGGGCTCGCCGCGCTCGAGCGACCGCTCGACGTGCGTGGTGATCATCGAGCGCAGCAGACCGCGGCGGCGCTGGTCGGGGCGCACGCCGACCCACGTGAGGCCGCTGCACGCGACCGTGCCGCCCGGCACGGGCATCTCGAACGGGTACGAGCCGTGGACGGCCGCGAGCCGGCCGTCCGGCCCCTCGACGGCGACCATGCGGTCCTCCGGTACGGGGAACGGCAGGATCTCGGCGATCTCGGGGTCGACCCACCCGGCGAACGCCAGGTCGTCGACCGCCCGGAACTCGTCGCGCCGCTCGGGCGGGACGACGACGGTGCGGTAGCCGTGGGGGAGAGTGCTCATGCCTGCCATCCTGCGGGGTCGGCGCCGGGTCGTGCACGGGGATTCCTGCACGTCGCACCCCCGCCCTACGCTCGTGCGCATGACGGCCTCACCGTTCGGCGCGCGCGGCGGCTGGGCGTGGCGCGTGCTCGCGGGCTGGGCCGCCGGGCCGCAGCGCGTCGTCGGTGCCGCCCTCGTGCTGCTGGGCGTGCTGTACGGCGGTGCGGTCGCGTGGCGGCCCGGGTGGTTCCCGCCGTCCGGGTTCGTGCTGCTCATGCTCGTCGGCGCGTTCGTGCTGCGGTGGCGCGCGCTGCTCGCGCTCGTGGGGGTCGTGCTCGCGCTGACGGTCGTGCTCGTGCTGGCCGCCGTGCCGGGGATCGAGCCGGGCCCGGTGGTCGTGGTGCTGCTGGCCTGCGGCGCGGTCGTGACGTTCGGGTACGAGCGCGAGCAGCTCGGCCTGCAGGGCGCGCCCAGCGCGCTGATGCTCGTCGACCTGCGTGACCGCCTCGCCGCGGGTGGTCGGCTGCCCGCGCTGCCGCCGCGCTGGCAGGTGGGCGCCGACGTCCGCTCGGCGCACGGCGCGGCGTTCTCGGGCGACTTCGTCGTGGCGCGGCGCCGTGACGACCGACCGGCCGGCGACCCGCCGCCCGGCGACGCACCCGACCGCGGGTCCGCCGGCGCCGCGCCGGGCGACGGCGCGCTCGAGGTCGTGCTCGTCGACGTCTCGGGCAAGGGGCAGGCCGCCGGCGTGCGGGCGCTGCAGCTGCAGGGGGCGTTCGGCGGCCTGCTGGGCGCGCTGCCGCCCGAGCGGTTCCTGCCCGCGGCCAACGCCTACCTGCTCGCGCAGGCGTGGGACGAGGGCTTCGCGACGGCGGTGCACGTGTGGGTCGACCTCGCGACGGGCCGCTACCGCGTCGCGAGCGCGGGGCACCCGCCGCCCGCGCGGCTGCACGCCGGCTCGGGGCGCATCGACGTGCTCGACCTGCCACCCGGCGTCGCGCTCGGTGTGCTCGCGGACGCGGAGCCGGGCGTCAGCACGGGTGTCCTGGCGGCCGGCGACGCGCTCGTGCTGTACACCGACGGCATCGTCGAGGCGCCCGGGCGGGACATCGACCAGGGCGTCGACCGGCTGCTCGGCGTGGTCGAGGCGGCCGTCGCGGCGCGGCCGGGCAGCGCGCAGGAGGTGCTCGCGGGCGTGCGTGCGGCCGACGACGACGACCGCGCGGTCGTCGTGCTGCGACGCCGATGAGCGCGCGCGGGCCGCGGGACGGGGGAGGTGCGCCCGACGAGCCGGACTACGTCGACGAGGTGCACGCGCTGGTCGCGACCGTCCCGGCGGGGCGTGTCATGACGTACGGGCTGGTCGCGGAGGTGCTCGCCGACCGCGCGCTCGCGGCCGGGCGGACGCCGCGCGGCGGTCCGCGGCAGGTCGGTCGGGCGATGGCGCACGGCGGCGAGGTGCCGTGGTGGCGCGTCGTCAACGCGTCGGGGCAGCCGCCGCCGCACCACCTCGCGCGTGCGCTCGCGCACCTGCGCGCCGAGGGCACGCCGCTCACGCCGGACGGCGAGCGCGTGCGGGTGCGTCAGGCGGTGTGGTTCCCGGAGACGTGAGCCCGGGCCCCGCGCCCCGGCCGGGCCGGGGCGCGGGGCGGCGCTCAGCCGAGCGCGCGGCGTGAGGAGATGACGCCCGTGTCGAACCCCGCGAGGTGCAGACCGCCGTGGAACCGCGCGTGCTCGATCTTCACGCAGCGGTCCATGACGACGTGCAGCCCGGCGGCCTCGCCGCGGCGCGCGACGTCCTCGTGCCACGAGCCGAGCTGCAGCCACAGCGTCCGGGCGCCGACCGCGACGGTCTCGTCGAGGACCGTCGGCAGGTCGTCGTGGCGGCGGAACACGTCGACCAGGTCGGGGACCACGGGCAGCGCGTCGAGCGACGGGTACACGGGCCGCCCGAGGATCTCGTCGGCGCGCGGGTTGACGAAGTACACGTCGTACGGCGAGCTCGACAGCACGTACGTCGAGACGAAGTAGGACGCGCGGGCCGGGTTCGCCGACGCCCCGACGATCGCGATCGAGCGCGTGCCGCGCAGGATCGACAGCCGCTCGGGCGCGCTCGGGCCCTGCCAGGTGCGGGCGGTCATCGCGCGTCCTCCGTCGCGGTGGTGGCGGTGCCGGTCGCGGCGCCCTCGCGCGTCGTGCCCGTGGCCGCCGTGAGCGCCTGGTCGAGGTCCCACAGGATGTCCTCGACGTCCTCGATGCCGACGCTGACGCGCACGAGGTCTTCCGGCACGCCCGCGGCCTCGAGCTGCTCGGCCGACAGCTGCTGGTGCGTCGTCGAGCCCGGGTGGATCACGAGCGTGCGGGCGTCGCCGACGTTGGCCAGGTGGCTCGCGAGCTGCACCGACTCGATGAACCGGCGGCCCACCTCGCGGCCGGGCACGTCGCCCGCGGGCGCCACCCGGAACGCGAAGACCGACCCGGGCCCCAGCGGCAGGTACCGCCGGGCTCGCTCGTGGTGCGGGTGCGACGGCAGCCCCGCCCACAGCACGTGCGCGATGCGCGGGTCCTCCTCGAGCCACTGCGCGACCGTGCGCGCGTTCGCGAGGTGCGCGTCGAGCCGCTGCGGGAGCGTCTCGACGCCCTGCAGCAGCTGGAAGGCCGACTGCGGCGAGAGCGCGGGGCCGATGTCGCGCAGCTGCTCGGAGCGCAGCTTGGTGAGGAACCCGTACTCGCCGAAGTTCTCCCACCACCGCACGCCGCCGTAGGACGCGACGGGCTCGGTCATGGTCGGGAACCGGCCGTTGCCCCAGTCGAAGCGCCCGGACTCGACGATCACGCCGCCGAGCGTCGTGCCGTGCCCGCCGAGGAACTTGGTCGCCGAGTGGATGACGATGTCCGCACCGTGCTCGATGGGCCGCACCAGGTACGGGGTCGACAGCGTGGCGTCGACGACGAGCGGGACGCCGGCCGCGTGCGCGATCTCGGCGAGCCCGGCGAGGTCGGCGACCTCGCCCGACGGGTTCGCGACGACCTCGGTGTACACGGCCTTGGTCTCGGGTCGGATCGCAGCGGCGTAGTCGGCCGGGTCGGTGCCGGGCACGAACGTCGTCTCGACGCCGAACCGGCGCAGCGTGACGTCGAGCTGCGTGACCGTCCCGCCGTACAGCTGCGCCGAGGCGACGAGGTGGTCGCCCGCGCCGGCGAGGGCCGCGAACACCAGGAACTCGGCCGCCATGCCGGACGCGGTGGCGACCGCGCCGATCCCGCCCTCGAGCGACGCGATGCGCTCCTCGAACGCCGCGACCGTCGGGTTGCCGATGCGCGAGTAGATGTTGCCGTACTTCTGCAGCGCGAACAGGTTCGCGGCGTCCGTGGTGTCGTCGAACACGAAGGACGTCGTCTGGTAGATCGGCACGGCGCGCGCGCCCGTGGTGGCGTCGGGGATGCCGCCGGCGTGCAGCGCGCGGGTGCGGAAGCCGAAGCGGTGCTCGCTCACGGTGCTCCTGTCGGGTGGGGGACGGGGGTGCGGGGGACGCGCGGGGCGCGGGGGTGCGGGCTCACCGTGGCAGGCCCGCCGCGACGAGCGTGCCGACCTGCTCGACCGCCCACGGGTTCTGCAGCGACGTCGTGTCGCCGAGCGTCGTGCCCTCGACGAGCTGCGCGAGCAGGCGTCGCATGATCTTGCCCGAGCGGGTCTTGGGGACCTCGGGCACGACCAGCACGTGGCGCGGGCGCGCCACGGGGCCGATCTCGTGCGCGACGTGCGCGCGCAGCTCGTCGCGCAGCGCGTGCGTCGCGGCGAGCCACACGTCGACGTCGTCGACCGGCCCGGGCGGCGTGCTCGGAACGACGAACGCCGCGATGGCCTGACCCGTGACCGGGTCCGTCACCCCCGCGACGCCGGCCTCGCCGACGGCCGGGTGCGCGACGAGCGCCGACTCGACCTCGATGGTCGACAGGCGGTGCCCCGAGACGTTGATGACGTCGTCGATACGACCCAGCAGCCACACGTACCGGTCCTCGTCGTACGACGCGCCGTCGCCCGCGAGGAAGTAGCCGCCGTGCTCGCCGTGCCCGGCGAACCGCCGCCAGTACGCGTCGAGGTAGCGCTGCGGGTCGCGCCACACGGTGCGCGCCATGCCGGGCCAGGGGCGCGTGACGACGAGGAACCCGCCCTGCCCGGGCGCGACCTCGGCGCCGTCCTCGTCGACGACCTTCGCCGCGACGCCGGGCAGCGGGCGCGTGGCCGAGCCGGGCTTGAGCGTCGTGACGCCGGGGACCGGCGCGATCATCGCGGCACCCGTCTCCGACTGCCACCACGTGTCGACCACGGGGGCCTCGTCGCGGCCGAACGTGCGGCGGAACCACACCCACGCCTCGGGGTTGATCGCCTCGCCGACGGTGCCCAGCAGGCGGATGCTCGACAGGTCGTGCCCGTCGGGCAGGTCGTCGCCGAACCACGTCATGAACGTGCGGATGAGCGTCGGGGCCGTGTAGTACGTCGTCACGCCGTAGCGCTCGACGACCTCGAGGTGGCGCTCGCGGTGCGGCGTGTCGGGCGTGCCCTCGTAGATGACCTGGGTGACGCCGTTGGCGAGCGGCCCGTAGATCTCGTACGTGTGCGCCGTGACCCACGCGAGGTCGGCGGTGCACCAGTGCACGTCGTCGTCCTTGACGTCGAACACCGCCCAGTGGGACCACGCGGCGTGCGTGAGGTACCCGCCCGAGGTGTGGACCAGCCCCTTGGGCCTGCCCGTGGTGCCCGAGGTGTAGATGACGAACAGCGGGTGCTCGGCGTCGAACGACGCGGCCTCGTGGACGTCGGGCTGGCGGTCGACCACGTCGTGCCACCAGACGTCGCGCCCGGGCGTCCACGCGACGTCCTGGCCCGTGCGGCGCACGACGAGCACGTGCTCGACGTGGTCGAGCCCGGCGACGGCCTCGTCGGCGGCGGACTTGACCTCGACGGCGGCGCCGCGGCGGAACTGCCCGTCGCTCGTGACGAGCACCTTCGCCTCGGTGTCCTGCACCCGGAACCGCACGGCCTCGGCCGAGAACCCGCCGAACACGAGCGAGTGCACCGCGCCGATCCGCGCGATCGCGAGCGTCACGACGACGGTCTCGGCGATCACCGGCAGGTAGACCACGACGCGGTCGCCGGGGCCGACGCCGAGCTCGGTGAGCGCGTGCGCGGCCTGCGCGACCTCGCGCTGCAGCTGCGCGTAGGTGATCGACCGGCGGTCGCCGCGCTCGCCCTCGACGTGCAGCGCGACCTTGTCGCCGCGGCCCCCCTCGACGTGCCGGTCCACGCAGTTGACCGCGACGTTGAGGCGGCCGCCGACGAACCAGCGCGCCTCCGGGACCGTGAGCTCGTCCTCGGCCCCGCCGGGCACGGGCACGGGCGGGGCCCACGTGTGCGCGGTGTGCCACGGCTCGTCCCAGCGCAGGCGCCGCGCGGCCTCCTCCCAGAACGCGACCGGGTCGGCCTCGGCGCGGGCCCAGTCCTCGGGCCGCACGTTCGAGGTCGCCGCGAGGCCGGCGGGGGCGGGGTAGGTGCGCGTCTCGGTCTGCAGCGCGGTGAGCGTGGTCACGCGAACCTCCGCAGCAGCTGCTTCTCGGCGACGGCGAGCACCGAGTCGGTGAGCTTGCCGATGACCGCGAGCAGCACGATGGCAAGCAGGATCCGGTCGACCCGTCCGTTGTTCTGCGAGTCGGTGAGCAGGAAGCCCAGACCCATCGAGGACGCGATGAGCTCGGCCGCGACGAGGAAGAGCCACGCCTGCGCGAGCCCGAGCCGTAGCCCGGACATCACCGAGGGCAGCACCGCGGGCAGCTGCACCGAGCGGAAGAGCCCGGCCCCGCGCAGGCCGAACGCGCGCCCCGCCTCGACGAGGTGCGGGTCGACGTGGCGCAGGGCCGCCGCGACCGTCGTGTAGACCGGGAAGAACGCCCCGATCGCGATGAGCGTGACCTTCGAGTCCTCGCCGATCTTCATCCAGAGGATGAGCAGCGGGACCCACGCGAGCGACGGCACGGCGCGCAGCGCGGCGAGCGTCGGGGCGAGCAGCACGTCGCCCGCGCGCGACAGCCCCACGAGCGCGGCGACGACGAGCGCGACGAGCGCACCCACCGCGAACCCGATCACGACGCGCTGCACCGAGATGGCGACGTGCGTGCCGAGCTCGCCGCGCTGCTGCAGGTCGACCGCCGCCGCCCACACCGACGCCGGGCTCGGCAGCTGGTACGGCGCGACCAGCCCGGCGGTCGTCACGTGCTGCCACGCCGCGAGCAGCAGCGCGGGCAGCAGCGCGCCGCCGACCACGCGCGTGGTGCGCCGCGACCAGAACCCCGACGACGCGGCGCGCGCGGGCCCGCGGTCGTGGGGGTTCAGCGCGCGGTGCGGGTGGCCGGCCGCGTCGGTGACGGGTCCGGTGCCGGGGGAGCCGGGGACGGTCACGAGGACCGGGGCCGCGGTCGGTGCGTCGGGCATGGGGGTCTCCTGGGGGACGAGGAGCGGTACGGGAGGTGGCGCCCGCCCGGGCGTACCGGGCGGGCGCCGGGGTGGGCGTCAGCCCGCGACGTTCGCGGGGTCGGCCTTCTCGGCGAACGTCGGCTCGAAGAGCTCGTCGAGCGCGGTGTCGATGGTCTTCTGGTCGGCGACGTCACCCGACTCGACGAAGATCGGCCCGACGACCTCGAGGACCCGGCGCTGCGCGTCGCCCGGCACGGGGTCGATCGCGAGGTTCGTGCGCTCCACGACGACCTTCTGCGCCACGGCCGGGTCGATGCCCGCGACCTCGGCGAGGATCTCGACGACCTTCTCGGGGTTCTCCTGCGCCCACGCGCGCGCCTTCTCGTACGCGTCGACCACGACCTGCGCGACGTCGGGGCTCGCGTCGAGGAAGTCCTGCGTCGCGTTGAGGAACCCGTAGGTGTTGAAGTCGATGTTGCGGTAGATCAGGCGCGTGCCCGACTCGGCCTCGCTCGCGGCCATGATCGGGTCGAGGCCCGACCACGCGGCGACCGACCCCTGCTCGAGCGCGGTGCGGCCGTCGGCGTGCTGGAGGTTCTGCACCTCGACCTGGTCGAGCGGCACGCCGGCCGCCTCGAGGGACTGCAGCAGGAAGAAGTACGGGTCGGTGCCCTTGGTGGCGGCCACGGACTTCCCGGCCAGGTCGGCCACTGACGTGATGTCGGAGTCGGCGGGCACGACGATCGCCGCCCACTCGGGCTGGGAGTAGATGTCGATCGTGCGGATCGGCGAGCCGTTGGAGCGTGCGAGCAGCGCGGCCGAGCCGGCGGTCGAGCCGACGTCGATCGCGCCGGCGCGCAGCGCCTCGTTCGCCTTGTTCGACCCCGCCGACTGCACCCAGTTCACGGTGACGTCGTCGCCGAACGTCTCCTCGAGCCAGCCCTGGTCCTTGATGACCAGGCTCAGCGGGTTGTAGGTCGCGAAGTCGATGTCGAGCGTGTCGGTGCTCCAGGCGCTGCCCTCGGCGGGCGTGCCGGCGGCGGCGGGAGCGGTGCCCTCACCGGCGACGCAGCCGGTCAGCGCCAGGGCGGTCGCGAGGGCCAGCGCGGTGGCGGAGACGGCGGTGCGGATGCTCATCGTCGGTTCTCATCTCGGGGGGAGCGGGGCCGGGGTCCGGCCGGGTGGGCGGTGCGGTGGGGTGGTGGGTCAGATGGAGTGGTGCGCGTCGGGGTCGCCCGGCGCGACGTGGTGGGTCGCGACGCCGAGGCCCTCGAGCAGCTCGGCGCGCAGCTCGGCGAGCTGCTGGTCGGCGCGGTCGCGCGGTCGCGTGCCCGGCACGTCGATGACGCGCGCGACGCTCGGCGTGCCCTCGGGGCACCGCGCGAGGTTGCGCAGCAGCAGCACGCGGTCGGCGAGGTACAGGGCCTCCTCGACGTCGTGCGTGACGAGCAGCACGGTCGTGGGCTCGGCCGCGTGGACGTCGAGGAGCAGGTCCTGCATGCGCAGTCGGGTGAGGGCGTCGAGCGCGCCGAACGGCTCGTCGAGCAGCAGCACGCCGGGGTTGCGGGCCAGGGCCCGGGCGAGCGACGCGCGCTGCGCCATGCCGCCCGAGACCTGCCGCGGGCGCAGCCCGGCGGACTCCTCGAGGCCGACGAGCCGCAGCAGCTCGGCCACGCGCTTGCGCCCGGCGTCCTTCGGCGTCCCGCGGGGGAGCCCGAGCGCGACGTTCCCGGTCAGGCTGCGCCAGGGCAGCAGGCGCGGCTCCTGGAACGCGACGGCCGTGCGGCGGTCGACGCCCGTGACGGGCGTGCCGTCGAGCAGGATGCGGCCCGCGTCGGGGGTGTCGAGGCCGCTGACCTGGCGCAGCAGCGTCGACTTGCCGCACCCCGAGGGGCCGACGAGCGCGACGATCTCACCGGCGCGCAGCTCGACGTCCAGGCCGTGCAGCACCGTGCGGGTGCCGGCGGGGGTGGCGAACGTGCGGCGCACCGTCTCGAGCGTGACGGCGTGCGCGCCGCGCCGTGCCGTGGGCTCGGCCGTGGGGGTGGGGCTCATGGGGGACGTCCGTGGGGTTCGGGCGTGGACGTCCGGCCGGGGTGCCGGGCGGCCACGGAGGGCGGGCACCGGCGGGGCGACCCGTGAGCGGGTCGGCGGGCTGAGGGGTCAGCGAGGGCCGGTGCGGGGCTGCATGACGCAGCACGGGCAACAGCGGCACATCGGCGACGCGACGACGAGGGGGCGGGCGAGGGTCATCGCGGGCCTCCTGGTCGTCGTCGTGCGGTCCCGATGGTGTCTCATTTAGTGAGACTCGGTGACCACGTTTCAGACAGACTGTAGCGGCAGCCCTCGCACGGGGGCAACGCGTCTCATCCGCGCGGCTGGATCTCCTGCCACAGCCAGTCCGCGTACCCCTGGCGTCCGCCGTTCTCGCGCAGGTGGATCCCGTCGTCGTAGAACCACTCGGGGTGCGCGTCGCCCTGCGCCTTCCAGTCCAGCAGGTGCGCGTGCGGGTACTCCGCCACCACGCGCGCGAACAGCTCGTTGTCGTACTGCTCCCACGGGCGCGGGACCCGCACGTTCACGACGAAGACGCGGCGGTCCCGCGTGGCGTCCAGCAGCCGCCGCAGGTCGTCCTCCGCGACCGGTCCGTTGGTGCCCCCGTGCACGACGACCGTGTGCCCGAGCGTGCCCGCGGCCGCCGCGTCGAGGACGAGGTCCGTCATCGTCCCCATCTGGCGCGAGACGGCCGCGTCGGCGGGGACGCCGTGCGCCGCGAGCTCGGCCGCGGCGCCCAGCATCACCGAGTCGCCGTACGCGGAGACCGTGCCCACCTCCTCGGGCGGCGGCGCGGGCGCCGTCGGCTGGGCGGCAGGCGCCGCCGCGTCCGGCGCCGGCGTCGCGTCGGGTGCCGGCTGCTGCGCGGGGTCCGGGGGAGGCGTCACGTCCTGCGCCGGCACGGCGGCGCCGATCACCGACGCGGCACCCGTCGGTGCCGCAGGCGTCCGCGCGACGGCGACGCCGAGCGTGCCGACGAGCAGCACCGCGGCCGTCACCCCGCCGACGGCGCCGACCAGCACGCGCCGCCGCTGCGGACCCGGTGTCCGGGCGCGCCGCACCAGGCGCCCGAGCGCGCCGCGGCGCACCGGCTGCTCCACCCAGCGGTACGACGCCTCCGCCAGCACGAGCGTGACGGCCACCCGCAGCGCGTCCTCGAGCGGACCCGGGAGCGACAGGTCCTGCTCCGGCCGCAGCAGCGTGAGCACCGGCCAGTGCCACAGGTAGATCGCGTACGACCGCTCGCCCAGCCAGCGCAGCGGCTGGCGTCCCAGCGCGCGCCCGAGCACCCCGGCGGGGTCGGCCGCGGCGCCGACCAGCACGAGCGCGAGCGCCGCGAACGCGAGGAACCCGCCGCGGTAGAGCGTCGTCGAGTACTCGTCGACCAGGACCACGCAGGCCAGCACGCCGACCAGGGCGGTGACCCCCAGGACGTCCGCCACGCCTGCCTCGAAGCGCCGGACGGGGTCGCCGCGCTCGGTGCGCCACGTCACCCCCGACGTCCACGTCCGCCACGGCCGCCACACGGTCGCCGCGGCCACGCCCAGCAGGAGTCCCGCCGCGCGCGTGTCCGTGCCGACGTACACGCGGGTGGGGTCCTGCGGCACGGGCATGCCCCCGCGCAGCGCGAGCACGGCCATCCACAGGGCCGACACGAGTGCGAGCACGGCCGCGACGCGGCCGGCCCGCACGCGCCCCACCCGCAGCAGCAGCAGCGCGAACAGCGGCATCACGAGGTAGAACTGCCCCTCGACCGCGAGGGTCCACAGGTGCTGCAGCAGCGGCGGGCGCCCCGTGAGCTCGAAGTACGTGCGGTCGGCGGCGACCTGCCACCAGTTCGTCGTGTAGGTCAGCGCCGCGAGCAGGTCGCCCCGCAGCGTCGTGAGCGTGTCCCGCACCACGAGCCCGGCCCCCGCGACCGCCACGAGCAGCACCGCGAGCGCCGGCACGAGGCGCCGCACGCGGCGCACCAGGAAGCGCCCGGTGCGGAAGCCGCCGGTCGACTCGACCTCGTCGAGCACGAGCGTCCCCACGAGGAACCCCGACAGCACCAGGAACACGTCGACGCCGAGGAACCCGCCGCGCGCCCACGGCAGCCCCAGGTGGTACAGGAGCACCGCGACGACCGCGATCGCGCGGACCCCGTCGAGCCCGGGCAGGTGCGGCAGGCGCCGTGGCGTCCCGGTCGGCGTGGGCCGGGTCGGGGGTCGCTGCGCGACCTGCTCGACGACTGCCATGCGACCCCTGTCCGACGTTCCTGCGCTGCCACGGCGCGCCCGGGGGAGGGTGCGCCGCGCGCCAGGTTAGGCCGGTGCGGCGTCGCGACGTCCCCCTGCGTCGCCGTCGTGACCAGGATCACCCCACAGCGCCGCGATCCGCGGCAGGGCACGCGGGTCGGTCTGCGCCAGGACGGTCGTGACGGCCGTGGCGCGCCACGCCGGGAGCTGCGCGCGCACGTCGTCCTCGGTCCCGACGAGCGCGACGTCGGTGACGAGCTCGGTCGGCACGGCGGCCGCGGCGCGCTCGCGGTCGCCCGCGAGGTAGTGCGCCTGGATCTCGTCGCAGGCCTCGCGGTAGCCGAGCCGGTCGAGCACGTCGCGGTGGAAGTTCGCGCCCTTGGCGCCCATGCCCCCGGCGTAGAGCGCGATGAACGGTCGCACCGCGTCGGCGGCCTCCTCGACGCTCGGTGCGAGCACGACCGGGACGGTCGCGACGACCTCGAACTCCTCGGGCGGACGCAGCCGCGGCGAGCGCTTCGCGAACCCGTCGGCCAGCAGCTCGCGGTACGTCGCGTCCATGCGGGGCGAGTAGAACAGCGGCAGCCAGCCGTCGGCGATCTCGGCCGACATCGCGACGTTCTTCGGACCCTCGGCCGCGAGGTGGATCGGCAGGTCGGCGCGCAGCGGGTGCACGGTCGAGCGCAGCGCCTTGCCCAGGCCGGCGCCCTGGTCGGCGGGCAGGGGCAGTCGGTAGAACGCGCCGTCGTACGTCACGGGCGCCTCGCGCGCGAGCACCTGCCGCACGACGTCGACGTACTCGCGCGTGCGGGCCAGGGGCCGCGGGTACGGCTGCCCGTACCAGCCCTCGACGACCTGCGGCCCCGACGCCCCGAGCCCCAGCACGAACCGCCCGCCGGAGAGGTGGTCGAGCGTGAGCGCGGCCATCGCCGCCGCGGTCGGGGTGCGCGCCGAGAGCTGCGCGATCGCGGTGCCCAGGCGCACGCGGCGCGTCGAGGCGCCCCACCACGCGAGCGGCGTGAGCGCGTCCGAGCCGTACGCCTCGGCGGTCCAGACCGAGTCGAGCCCGAGCTCGTCGGCCGCGCGCACGGCCTCCGCGGCGCCCGGGGGCGGCCCGGCCGACCAGTAGCCCGTGTGGTACCCGAGGCGCATGCGGTGCTCCTGTCGTCGCCGTCGACGTCGCGCCGTACGGCGCGCGCCCGACGTTACCGGGCGGTACCCGCCCGGCGTCACCGGCCGGGCGTCACCCGGCGGCGGCGCTCCGGGCGCGGTCGGCGAGCGTGTTGAGCAGGCTCGCGGCGCGTGCGGCGTCGTCCACCGTCACGACGTTCACGCGGCCGCCCGTGCGCTCGACCTCGATCGCCTCGCCACGGCGCAGCACGACCCCGACGCGCCCGTCCGGCCCGACGCGGTAGCCCCACCCGCCGAACTCCCCGAACGGGTCGACGGTCACCGCACGCGCGGCGACGACCTCGTCGAGCGGCACGTGCAGCGTCGGCCAGCCGAGCGGCGAGCGCGCCACGAGGCCGCGGCCGTCGACGCTCACGCGCAGCACGAACATGGCCGCGGCGAGCGCGAGCAGCGCGGCGGGCACGAGCAGCATCGCGGGCGTGCGGAGCCCGATCGCGAGTCCGGCCGTGGTCAGCGCCGCGACGCCGCCCGCGACGAGCGCCGCACGGCTCGTCACCGTGCTCGACCACGCGGCGCGCTCGGTCGCACCGAGGTCGGCGCGCGGCGCCGTCGGGTCGACGGGCGCGGTCGTGGGCTGGTGCGGCGTGCGCGGCACGACGAGCGCCACGACCACGCCGACCGCGAGCGCGACGCCGAGCGCGAGCCCGATCGTCGGGCCGACGCCGGGCGCGGCCGCGGCGTCGGCGAGGTCCAGCTGGCCGTGCAGCGTGCCGAGCGTCGTCGCCGACAGGAACGCGGCCGTGCCGCACGCGAAGCCGGCGGCGACGCGTCGCGTCGACGTGTCCCGACCGAGCCAGAACGCGAGCGCCCACATGCCGACGGCGAGCAGCCCGCCGACCACCAGGGGGACCGCGAGCAGCGACGCGGGCGACCCGAACCCGTCGGGGACGTCCGCGCCCGACCAGTGGGTCGCGACCGGGTCGGGGAGCCGCGGCGCCCAGGCGCGGGCCACGAGGACGGTCGCCGCGAGCACGCCGAACGGCACGACCAGCGCGGTGACGGTGGTCGCGAGCCGGTGGGGCGGGCGGGGTCGGGGCGTGGTCATCGCAGGGCCTCCTTGACGAGGGTCGTGACGGTCTCGGGCGCGACGTGCAGGCGCCGCGCGGTCGCGACGAGCGCGTCGACCGCGGCGTGCAGCTCCGTGAGGTCGGCGGCGCGGTGGCCCGTGACGACGGCGCCGCGGCCGCGGCGCAGGTCGATGAGCCCCTCGTCGCGCAGGTCCTGGTAGGCGTGCAGCACGGTGTGCAGGTTGATCTCGAGCGACGCCGCGAGCTCGCGCGCGGCGGGCAGGCGCGTGCCGGGCGGCGCGTCGCCGCGCGCGACCGCGGCGCGGATCTGGGCCGCGAGCTGCGCGTAGAGCGGCTCGTCGGAGGCGGTGTCGATGCGGAGGAGCACGCACTCAGCGTAGCGCAAAGTTTGATAACAACTAGAACAAGGGCGGTGTCAGCGAACGGTGTCGCGGCACGGCGCAGCGGCGGCGCCGACGTCGGGTCAGATGTAGATCGCGGGGTCGTCGACCTCGGCGTCGAACGGCGCCGCGGCAGGGCGCCGCCGCACCTTCGCGGGCACGCCCACCGCGACCGCACCCGCGGGCACGTCGGTGATGACGACCGCGTTCGCGCCGACCTGCGCGTCGTCGCCCACCCACACGGGGCCCAGGATCTTCGCGCCCGCGCCGACCACGACCCGGTCGCCGAGCGTGGGGTGGCGCTTGCCGCGCTTCATGGACTTGCCGCCCAGCGTCGAGCCGTGGAACAGCACGACGTCGTCGCCGACCTCGGCGGTCTCGCCGATCACGACGCCCATGCCGTGGTCGATGAACAGCCGCTCGCCCAGGCGTGCGCCGGGGTGGATCTCGACGCCCGTGAGCGCACGGGCGACCTGCGACACCAGCCGTGCGGGCAGCCGCAGCGGCGGCACCTGCCACATGCGGTGGGCCAGCCGGTACACCCAGATCGCGTGCACGCCCGGGTAGGCCAGCGCGACCTCGAGCAGCGAGCGCGCCGCGGGGTCGTGCCGGTGCGCCGCCTGCAGGTCGTCGCGCAGGACGCGCAGGAAGTCGGCGAGCGGGCGCATGGGGTGCTCCGTGGGGCGGTGGGGACGGGTGGTGGGTCCGACGCCGACGCGCCCGGCCGCGGTGGCGGCCGGGCGCGTCGGACCGGTGTCAGTCGAGCAGGTCGGCGTAGAGCACCGAGGACAGGTAGCGCTCGCCGAACGACGGGATGATCGCGACGATCAGCTTGCCCGCGTTCTCGGGGCGCTGCGCGAGCAGCGTCGCGGCGTGCAGCGCGGCGCCCGACGAGATGCCCACGAGCAGGCCCTCCTCGCGCGCGGCGCGACGCGCGACCGCGACGGCCGTCTCGGCGTCGACGTCGATGATCTCGTCGTAGACGTTCGTGTCGAGGATCTCGGGCACGAAGTTCGCGCCGATGCCCTGGATCTTGTGCGGGCCGGGTGCGCCGCCGTTGAGGATCGGCGACTCGGCGGGCTCGACGCCGACGATCTGCACGCCCGGCTTGCGCTCCTTGAGCACCTGCCCGACGCCCGTGATCGTGCCGCCCGTGCCGATGCCGGCCACGACGATGTCGACCTCGCCGTCGGTGTCGGCCCAGATCTCCTCGGCCGTCGTGCGGCGGTGCACCTCGGGGTTCGCCTCGTTGGCGAACTGCCGCGCGAGGATCGCGCCCGGACGCTCGGCGACGATCTCGTTGGCGCGGTTGACCGCGCCCTTCATGCCCTCCGAGCCCGGCGTGAGGATGAGCTCGGCGCCGAACGCGCGCAGCAGCGCACGCCGCTCCTTCGACATCGTCTCGGGCATCGTGAGGACGACGTCGTAGCCGCGGGCCGCGCCGACGAACGCGAGCGCGATGCCCGTGTTGCCGCTCGTCGCCTCGACGATCGTGCCGCCCGGCTTGAGCTCGCCCGACCGCTCGGCCGCGTCGATGATCGCGACGCCGATGCGGTCCTTCACCGAGTTGGCCGGGTTGTAGAACTCGAGCTTGCCGACGACGGTCGCGGGAGCGCCGTCCGTGATCTTGTTGATGCGGACCAGCGGGGTGCTGCCGACGAGCGCGGTGGCGTCCTCGTAGATGCGTGCCATGGTTCCTCTTCGGTCGGTGCCGGGCCCGTCGCGGGCCGGCAGGGCGGGGGATGAGGTGCGGGTGCGCCGCGGTCGCCGCGCACCGGTGGTGCTGGAGAGGGAGCGGTCCGGGGGACGTCTCCGGGGCGAGCGCTGGGCGAGGGTGCACCGGTGCGGTGCGCGCACGTCATGCGTGCGCCGAGCGGCCAGCGCTCTACCGACAGCGACAACACGTGCACGCCACGCAGGCGCGCTGGACGGGGGCAACGGCGGCGGTCGGCACGCGCATCGCTCTCCTCGTCCGGGGCCCCGCCGTGCGGCGGGCCGTCTGCACGGGCGTCGGCCCGTGGTCGAGCCGACGCTAGCGTCAACACGCGACGCCGCGCAAAGGTTCCCGTGAGACGTGTGTCCGTGATGCGGACGGCGCGACGGCGCCCGTACGACGGGCCGTCGGCCGGCGCCGCGCGTGCGCGCGACCGCCTCCGGTCGGCGCCCGCAGGCCGTCCGGTCTCGCGGCGTCGGCCGCGTTCCTTCGCTCAGCGGGCGGCGAGCCCCACGGCGTCGAGCCACGCCTCGGCGAGCAGGCCGTGCCCGGCAGGGGTCGGGTGCACGCCGTCGAACGCCCACCGCTCGGGCGACGTGCGTGCCGCGGCCGCCGCGAACAGCCCGTCGGCGGGCACGAGCGTGGCGCCGACCTCACCCGCGAGCCGCCGCACGACGTGGATGCGCGGGTCGAGGTCCTCGCGCCACGCGTGCTCGACGGGCGGCACGGGCAGCAGGAACGGCTCGATCAGCACGAGCCGCGCGTCGAGCCGTTCACGGGTCGCGTCGAGGATCGCGCGGTAGTGCTCCTCGTACTCGTCGACCGACGTCGGCGTGCCCGCGTCGTAGCGGCGCCACGTGTCGTTGACCCCGACGAGGATCGACACGACCGTCGGCTCCAGGTCGAGCGCGTCGGCGGTCCAGCGCTCGCGCAGCTGCCGCGTGGTGTTGCCGCCGATGCCCCGGTTGAGGAACGTCAGCCCCAGGTCCGGCCGCCGCGCACCGGCCAGCGCCGCGACGATCCCGGCGTACCCGTGCCCGAGGCCCCACGGCGAGTCCGGCTGGTCGCGGTCGCGCCCCCAGTCGGTGATCGAGTCGCCGGTCAGGAGCACGCGGTCGCCGCGGCGCAGCAGTGTCGTCGTCGTCACCGGGCGATCCCACCACGTCGCGAGCCCGCCGCGGAAGCGCGACCCCGCCCTGCACGCCACCCGCCCGACCGACCCGCCCGCCCGTGCCCCCCGGCGCGCCTCTCCTCACCGCGGCGGACAGCGGCGCGGTCGACGGACACCGGCACGCCGCTGTCCGTCGCGCCGTCACGCTGTCCGTCGGCGGCGGCGTCCGCCGGGGAAGGTCGGGAGACGGGGGAGCGAGGGGCGCCGGTAGGGTGTGCGTGCCGTGCCGCCCCGTGCGCACGAGCGCGGGGTGTGGCGCAGGTTGGTAGCGCGTCCGCTTTGGGAGCGGAAGGTCGTGGGTTCGAATCCCGCCACCCCGACGGTCGACGTCGATCGCCACGCCGGTCGCCCCGGCTCGTCGGCTGCGCACGGGTCTCGTCAGGATCCGAGAAGCGCGCCCTCGCACGTCGTCTCTAGCCTCGGTGCCGACGACACCCACCGAGCGAGGAGCGCGACATGGTCACGAGGGCGACCGACGCGGAGGCCGACGGCTTCACGGCCGAGGAGCGCGCGGCGATGAAGGAGCGCGCGGCCGAGCTGCGCGCGCAGAAGGGGCGCCGTGGTGCCGCCGACAAGGCGGCGGCCGCCGAGGCCGACGCGCTGGAGAAGATCGCCGAGATGCCCGAGGCGGACCGCGTCGTCGCCGAGCGCGTGCACGCGATCGTGCGCGAGCACGCGCCCGACCTCGCGCCGCGCACCTGGTACGGCCAGCCCGCGTACGCCAAGGACGGCCAGGTCGTCTGCTTCTTCCAGGCGGCGTCGAAGTTCGGCACGCGCTACGCGACGCTCGGGTTCAACGAGTCCGCCGCGCTCGACGACGGCGCGATGTGGCCGACGGCCTTCGCGATCGCCGAGCTGACCGACGACGTCGTGGCGCGCGTGACCGACCTGGTGCGGCGCGCGGCGGGCTGAGCGGGTCGCCCGGACGTCGGGCGGTCGGAGGGTGGTTCCGGAAGGCCTGATGACCTGCGGGGAGCGTGACCCTCAGCGGAGTCGTCCACACGGAGGGTGTCACGCCCTCCACACACGCCCTCTGACCTGCACGCTCGTCAAGGTCGGGGCCGTGGGACCCGACGACTCCGTAGACGGGCCCCAGACCAAACGGTTCACCCGCACGTGGCGTGAGTCTGCGGTCGCCGAACGAGCGTCGTCCGACAAGGTAGAGGCATGTCGGTTCTGTATCGCGCGATCTGGCACGACGAGTCGCTGGACGAGCCCGAGCTGTCGGTCGAACTCGCACTCGACTGCTTCAGTCGATGGGCTCTCGACGACGAGGGTGCCGCGGTTCTCGATGACGGGCAGGTCTTTCTCGATCGCACGACGGGTCCAGTCGCGCGGCGCGAGGTCACGGTCCGGCGAGTCGTTCGCGACGGGTCGTTCGGTGCGGAGGCAAGCGTCCGCGACATCCCGAGGGAAGGCGCACCGGCGCCGGCCGTGTGGATGACCTCGCTGCGCATCGTTGCCGACGGGCAGCGGGTGACGGCCATGGTTGAGAACGGGATGGAGACCGACGACCCGACGGTGCACATCAAGGTCGGCCGCCCGCGGCTCGTTGACGACCTTCTCGCTGTCGCTCGCAAGCCGAAGCTCGGCGAGAGTCCGATCCTGCGTGCCGCTGTGTGGATCTCCTCCGACGAGGTCGCCGCTCTCATTCACGTGCTCGATGACCCTGCGCGCACTCTGCCCTACATCGTCTTCTCGGCGCCGGCGGATCGCGTCGACCCGCAGTGGATGGCACGTGTCGATCGGACAGCGCGGAGATCCACCGGTGTGGCTACGGTTGTGGCGCTCGATCGCGACGCGGTGACGGCTCTGCGCGCGGAACTCGGCAACCTCGCGGTCTGGGGTGGTGCCGTCCGTACATACGCGCCCGGTCAGGCACTTTCGCCGGCCGAGAGCTGGCGGCACAGGTACGTGACAGGCGAACGGGTGCGGGTGGGCGACGGTGCGATCGTCGACCGGCTCGTCTACGGCGTTGCGGAGTTGTCCGCGCGACGACGTGTGCCAGATGCGTTCGAGTCGCTGGCCGTCGACGAGGACGGCCGAGTCGATCGGGCTGAGGTCAGCCGGATCGAGGAGCACTGGGAACTCGAGGTCATGCGTGAGCAGGAGGAGAGGGCCAGTGTCGAGCGAGAGCTCGCGCAGGCGAACGGTCACCTGACGCGGCTACGGAACTTACTGGCTGTTCACGACATGGAGGACGTCTACTGGACGGCACGGGACGCGGACGAGAGTGACGGGATCCCCGACGACGTGCAGGATGTTTCCGAGGCCGTTCTGATGGCGCAGGAGTACCTGGCGGACTGGGTGGTCGTCCCCGAGGGTGCTGCCCGTGCGCTCGACGGAATCGACTCAGCGCCCAACGCGTACGCCTGGGGAAACACGGCGTGGCG
Organism: Cellulomonas sp. HD19AZ1; assembly: GCF_004535805.1. Lineage (NCBI taxonomy): Bacteria > Bacillati > Actinomycetota > Actinomycetes > Micrococcales > Cellulomonadaceae > Cellulomonas > Cellulomonas sp. HD19AZ1. The sequence continues at coordinate 264,811 of NZ_SPHX01000002.1, read as the reverse complement.
CGGGCTGCGCGCCCTGGCCGCGTACGCGCGGGCCCGTGCGGCAGGCGGCCCGGGGGACTTCTGGGCGTGGTGCCAGCGGGGCGAACCGCTCGCGTGGCCCGCGACCACGAAGAAGCTCTCGATGACGGAGTCGGACACCGTTCAGAACTCGACTAAGTTCACCCAGAGTAGGACGTTCCGTATCGACCCTGAGGTCGTCGATGGCGGTCGCGTTGTCATGCTCGCGCACCTGAAGATCAGTGAAGGCGGCGGGAACCTCGCTCCTCGCGTGTACTTCTTCGACGACACGGACGGCAGCACAAAGAAGGTTCACGTCGGCTTCGTCGGACCTCACTACCTCGTCCCGAACACCCGATCGTAGAGACGGCGAGTTGGTGGTCATGAAGAGCGCTCCGCACCCGGCGATTTGCGCGGCGCTCCAGGGATCTTGCTCGGCGCCGTACTCCGAGCGGGAGCGTGACTTCGTCGGCCCGGAGCACGCGACGAGCGAGTCCTTGGCGCGGGCTCTCGCAATCGGCGGGCTAAGTCGCCTGGATCCAGGTCTCACGACCGTCAAGATCTGGGATCCCGCGACGGGTTCGGGGTTCGCCGGCCTTCTCCTGGTCGAAGCGCTGCGGTCGTCGGGCGTCGAGGTCAGCTACCGCGGCCAGGACATCTACGAACCTGCGGTCTCCGTGTGCAAGCGACGGTTCGAGGCGGTCCACAACGCCGAGATCGCTTGTGCGGACACATTGGCGCACGACGCCTTCGAGGACTTCAGCGCCGACTTGGTGATCGTCGACGCGCCCTGGGGGATGGACTGGCGGCACTCAACCCCGGCTGTCGAGGTACGGCAGGCCAACGGCGAGTTCAGGTTCGGCCTCCCCCAGCGCTCCGATAGCACCTGGCTGTTCGTCTCTCTCGCGCTGGAGAAGCTGCGGCCGGCGGAGCAGGGCGGGGGGCGTGTCGCGGCATTGGTGATGCCTGGAGCGCTCAGTTCCGGCGGGGCAACCGGTGCCGTTCGGCAGCGGATCGTCGACGCCGGACTGCTGGAGTCTGTCACCCGGCTCCCCGACGGCCTCGCGCCGAACACAGCCATCCCCCTGTACCTCCTGACCTTCTCCAACAGAGCCGAGGACGTCAGCAAGGGCAAGGCGATGATCGCTGACCTGCAGACGATGTTCACCACAGAGCACCGCCGTAGGTCGATCCAGATCGAGGCGTTCCACGAGCTTGAGTCCGGGCTAAGGACGAAGAAGGCGGGCCCGCGAAACCGCAACGTCAGCATTCGCCAGTTCACGCGCTGGGACGCCAGGCTGTCGCGCGCCACGAGCGAGGGCCGCCAGCTCTCCTGGCGCGTCACCACGTACAACGACACAGCGATCGACGGTCAGTTCCTGGAGGACCGGTATGGGCCGGACTCCGGCGTCTCGGTGGCCGATGAGCCGCGCCAGACGCTCGACCTCGATCCCAGCCGCATCTTGAGGGACGACGCACGCGAACTGTTGCGAGACATCGCCGCGAAGGGCTGGCCCAGCCGACGTCTGAGCAGCCTCCTCGCCCGTGAGCCCGACACGGCGACGGATTCGAATCAGGGCGAGAGCCAGCTCTTTGTGCCCACCAGTGGGTATGCCGCCGCCGACGTGTCCAGGACGAACGCCGCCGGACGTGTCCTCTCCGTGCGTCTCGACGACGACTCGGTCTACCCGCCCTTCATGGCTGCGTGGCTCAACTCGGAGCAGGGCATCGCCAGCCGGCTTCGCGCGATCGAGAGCGCCAGTTCGGGCCACCACCTCAAGGCAATGCGGTCGGACGCCAACTCGTTGATGAAGTGGGCCGACGAGTTGGTCGTTCCGGTCCCGGACCTCGGGGTCCAGCTGGCCCTCGCCTCTGCCGACGAACAGCTCAGCTCGTTCCAGGCCGACCTCCGCACTCGACGAGCGAGCATCTGGTCGTCGCCGGAGAGCGCTGGCGAGGTGGTGAGCAAGGTCGCGGGCGCCTTCGACGACTCGTTGACCTCCTGGCTCGAGCAACTGCCGTACCCGATCGCATCGGCGCTGTGGACCGCGGAGTCCGCCCAATCGGTGGGCGAACGGCAGCGCGGCTATCTCCACGCTTGGGAGGCGATCGTGACCTTCCATGCGACGGTGTTGCTCTCCGCGACCCGCAGCGATCCAGGCAGCAGCAGCGAGACCGAGGCCGCCATTCGTCAGACCCTCCGTGAGCAGCACCTGGGCATCGAGCGGGCCTCTTTCGGGACCTGGGTGGTCATCGTCGAGAAGACGTCGAAGAACCTGCGCGACGCGCTCGCGAGGGGCGGCGCCGATGACGTGGCTCGCGTTCGCCGCGCGTTCGCCGACCTCGGCCGTGCCGCGATTGAGCGGCTGGTCTCGAAGGATGTGGTCAAGAAGTTCAACGAGCTGAACGGCAAGCGCAACCGGTGGTCCGGCCACACCGGCTACACCTCGCAAGAAGAGATGAGGACGCAGGTCGATTCGCTCGTGTCCGACCTGCGAGAGCTGCGCGAGCTGCTCGGTGACGTCTGGTGCCAACTCTTGCTCGTGCGTCCTGGCAGCGCCAGGCGCCGCAGCGACGGACTCGTGCAGACGGCTGAGGTCGCGCTCGGAACTCGGACGCCGTTTGCAGGTCGGGAGTTCGCCGTGGGAGAGCACATGATCGACGATGAGCTCTACCTCGTCCGGGACGGATCTCAGTCGCCGCTGCGCCTCGGACACTTCGTGCAGTTGCGTGTCGCCCCGAGCAGCGCCCGCTTCACCACGTACTTCTACAACCGCACCGAGGGGACGAGCGTGCGGATGGTCAGCTACCAGTACGGATCGGAGAGCGAGCTGCAGGACGACGTGGAGCGCCTCCGGGCGGACTTCGGGGAGCTCGCGTTTGGGTGAGCTCGGGACTCATCCGACCACTCGTCGTCGAGCCCGCCACGCCTGGCCGGAGTCCCAACATGCGGTCAGCGCGTCGCTCCTCCCCATGCAGCCGGGCAGCCCGACAGCCTGAGTTTGCTCAGACGTCACCCGGACGGCTCGTACGCCGACTCCCGGCCGGTGACTCCAGAGTGAGGTACTCGGCAGTCGGGAGACCAGCTCAGAGGCCCTCAATCGCTACGCCAGCTCGATCGAGGTGCACGTACGCGGGATCCACCACCGGTAGTCGGCCGCCATTCCGCCAGGGTCTGTGAGGAACTCGTGCCGGTCGCCGACGTGTACCACCCCTGAGTCCCCGCGCCACGGTGGCGGTGACCTCCACGCCGGCGCCGAGGCTCGAACGGCCCGACGTTGGAGCTCGGCCAGTCAGCGGCGAGGCCGAGGAACGCGAAGTCGACGTCGAACGCGGCCCGCGTGATTGCGATGGCTTCTTCGTCGGTGAGCCGGTCGGCGTGCTGTCGCGTGGTCCAGAGCCGCTCGGCGGATTCCAGGGCGTCGGTCGAGAGTTTGCCGTGCCACGGGCTTGACGTCCACGGCTGCGAGGGTGATGTCGCCGTCGAGCGGGACCGCGCCGACACGGGGCTGATCGGCGTACTCCTGCATGGTCGGGAAGCCCCTGACAGCGGCCTGCGGACCGCAACCGGCACCCTCGACGGAGGTCAGAAGACGTCGACACCCGACAGGACGGGGCAGGGGGGCAGGGCGCAACGCTCGGCTCGTTTCCGGAACCTCATCGGCCTCGAAACCGGAACCACCCGCGGAGCGGACGACGGGAATCGAACCCGCGTAGCCAGTTTGGAAGACTGGGGCTCTACCATTGAGCTACGTCCGCACGCGCCCGGCGCTGACCGGGCGGCGCAGCAAGGTTACCGGGTCCCGCCGGGTCCGCGGCCCGCGACGACGTGCGGCCCCGACGATCGGTGCGGCGCGGCCCGCTTTGGCGGTCCGTCCCGCTGGTGCCGTAGCATCGAGGGTCGCGCGTCCGCGCTCCCGGGTGCCTGCACGACGCCGCCCCCCGGGCGGCCGTCGCGGTGCTGCCGGGGGCCGCCGTGCGCGGACCCCGTGACCCGTCGCGGACCAGATCGTGCCACTCCGTCGGACCAGCCGGCGCCCGGCCATGACCAGTTGGAGACCATCGAAGTGAAGAGCGCCGTCGAGACCCTGGAGCCCACCAAGGTCAAGCTGTCCGTCGAGGTGTCGTACGACGAGCTCAAGCCGAGCATCGAGCACGCGTACCAGCACATCGCCGAGCAGGTGACGGTGCCGGGCTTCCGCAAGGGCAAGGTGCCGCCGCGCATCATCGACCAGCGGGTCGGTCGCCCGGCCGTCATCGAGCACGCCGTCAACGAGGGCCTGTCGGGCTTCTACGCCGACGCGGTGCGCGAGAACGAGCTGCGCCCCATGGGCCAGCCCGAGGTCGAGGTCACCAAGGTCCCCGGCCTCGTCGCGGGCGACGAGGGCGAGCTGCACTTCACGGCCGAGGTCGAGGTCCGCCCCGAGATCACGCTGCCCGCGCTCGACGGCCTGACCCTCACGGTCGACGACGTCGAGGTCAGCGACGAGGACGTCGACGCGCGCCTCGACGCGCTGCGCGAGCGCTTCGGCTCGCTCGTGGGTGTCGACCGCCCGGCGCAGGAGGGTGACTTCGTCGTCATCGACCTCGCCGCGACGATCGGCGACGAGCAGGTCGACCAGGTCTCCGGCACGAGCTACCAGATCGGCTCGGGCAACATGCTCGAGGGCCTCGACGAGGCGCTCACGGGCCTGTCGGCCGGCGAGACGACGTCGTTCGAGACCGAGCTCGTGGGCGGCGAGCGCCAGGGCGAGAAGGCGACCGTGACCGTGACGGCCACGGGCGTGAAGGAGCGCCAGCTCCCCGAGGTCGACGACGAGTTCGCGCAGCTCGCGAGCGAGTTCGACACGATCGACGAGCTCAAGGCGGACCTGCGCGAGCAGGCCGCGCGCATCAAGGCGTCGAACCAGGCCGTGCAGGCCCGCGACCTGCTGGTCGAGAAGCTCACGTCCGAGGTCGAGATCCCCGTGCCGGCGGGCGTCGTCGAGGCCGAGGTGCACCGTCACCTCGAGTCCGAGGGCCGCCTCGAGGACGACGAGCACCGCGCCGAGGTGACGGAGCAGGCGCAGACCGCGCTGCGCAACCAGATCCTGCTCGACACGCTCGCCGAGCAGCTCGACGTCAAGGTCAGCCAGAGCGAGCTGCTCGACTACCTCGTGAGCGCGTCGCGCCAGTACGGCATGGACCCGAACACGTTCATCCAGACCGTCGACCAGCAGGGTCAGATCCCCGCGATGGTCGCCGAGGTCGCGCGCTCCAAGGCGCTCGCGCTCTCGCTGCGCCAGGTCGCGGTCGTCGACGGCTCGGGTGCCGCGGTGGACCTCTCGGAGTTCATCGGCTCCGACGAGGAGGACGCCGCCGTCGAGCAGGCCGAGCAGGCCGAGGCCGCGCAGGACGACTCCGCGGACGAGCAGGCCTGACGCTCCGCGCACGCACGGCCGACGGCCCCGCGACACCCCCGGGTGGCGCGGGGCCGTCGCCGTCCCCGCCCGCGGCGACGGCCCGCCGCGGGGTCGGGGCGCGACCGGCGCGCAGCCTGCGCGCACCCGCGGACGGCGGCGCTGCGCCGACAGCGAAACGGCGCGTCGCCAGGACATGGGCGGGTGCGCACGGGCGTTAGGGTCACAGCAACGCGCGGCCGGTGGAGCACCCGACGGGTCCCGCCGCCGCGTCAGACGTAGCCAGACGAGGGAGCCTTCGTGAACGAGCAGGTGCCGGCCCTGGCCCGGGCAGATTCTCCGGGCCTCGGGCTCAACGATTCCATCTACAACCGACTGCTGCGCGAGCGGATCATCTGGCTCGGCTCGGAGGTCCGCGACGAGAACGCCAACGCCATCTGCGCGCAGATGATGCTGCTGGCGGCCGAGGACCCCGACAAGGACATCTGGCTGTACATCAACTCGCCGGGCGGGTCGATCACGGCCGGCATGGCGATCTACGACACGATGCAGTACATCAAGCCGGACGTCGCGACCATCGCGATGGGCATGGCCGCCTCGATGGGGCAGTTCCTGCTCTCGTCGGGCGCCAAGGGCAAGCGCTACGCGACGCCCCACGCCCGCGTGATGATGCACCAGCCCTCGGGCGGCATCGGCGGCACGGCCACCGACGTGCGGATCAACGCCCAGCTGATCCTGCACATGAAGAAGGTGCTGGCCGAGCTGATCGCCGAGCAGACCGGCAAGTCCGTCGAGCAGATCAACGCCGACTCGGACCGCGACCGCTGGTTCACGGCGCCCGAGGCGCTCGAGTACGGCTTCATCGACCACGTGGTCACCAGCAGCCACTCGGTCGCCGGCGGCGGCGGGACCGCGGCCTGACGGCCGCGGCGACGCGCACAGAACCAGCGAGGAGAACCTTCGTGAGCATGGAGTCCCAGTTCATCGCCCGCGCCGGCCGGTTGGCCGGCGGCACGGCGCCCGCCTCGCCGTCCGGCCGCTACGTGCTGCCGCAGTTCGAGGAGCGGACCGCCTACGGCTTCAAGCGCCAGGACCCGTACACCAAGCTGTTCGAGGACCGCATCATCTTCCTCGGCGTGCAGGTCGACGACGCGTCCGCGGACGACGTCATGGCGCAGCTGCTCGTGCTCGAGTCCACGGACCCGGACCGCGACATCACGCTGTACATCAACTCGCCCGGCGGCTCGTTCACGGCCCTCACGGCGATCTACGACACGATGCAGTACATCAAGCCGCACATCGCGACCGTCTGCCTCGGGCAGGCGGCCTCGGCCGCGGCCGTGCTGCTCGCGGCCGGCTCGCCCGGCAAGCGCCTGGCGCTGCCGAACGCGCGCGTGCTGATCCACCAGCCTGCGATGGAGGGCGGCGGCTACGCGCAGGCCTCCGACATCGAGATCCACGCCAACGAGCTCATCCGCATCCGCGAGTGGCTCGAGCAGGCGCTGGCCCAGCACACGGGCCGCTCGGTCGAGCAGGTCGCGCAGGACATCGAGCGCGACAAGATCCTCACCGCGGCGCAGGCCAAGGAGTACGGGATCGTCGACCAGGTGCTCGAGAGCCGCAAGGGCGTGCACCCGACGGTCGTCCAGCCGTCGTCCTGACGTCCGACCGCGTCGGCCCCGGTCCCGTCCGCTCGGGACGGCACCGGGGCCGACGCAACCCGGCGCGACTGCGCCATCCGCGCGAACCGGACGTGCGTCGCGGCGTGTTCGGGGCGACACGCCGCGACCCGCCAGCGGAGTTCGGCTGACACCCGGCCCCCGGTGGTGTGCAATGGGGGGACGTGACTCGCGGACCGCGAGGTCACGACGACGGCGCACCGCCGGAACGGCGGAGGGCGACACGAGGGAAGGGGACGCACATGGCGCGGATCGGGGACGGTGCCGACCTTCTCAAGTGCTCCTTCTGCGGGAAGTCCCAGAAGCAGGTCAAGAAGCTCATCGCCGGGCCGGGCGTGTACATCTGCGACGAGTGCATCGACCTGTGCAACGAGATCATCGAGGAGGAGCTCGCCGAGGCGACCGAGGTCGGCATGGTCGAGCTGCCCAAGCCGCGCGAGATCTTCGACTTCCTCGAGCAGTACATCGTGGGCCAGGAGGGCGCCAAGCGGTCGCTCGCGGTCGCGGTGTACAACCACTACAAGCGGATCCAGGCCGGTGAGGGCGCGCGGACCACGGCGGGCGAGGAGCCCGTGGAGATCGCGAAGTCCAACATCCTGCTGATCGGCCCCACGGGGTGCGGCAAGACGTACCTCGCCCAGACCCTCGCGAAGATGCTCAACGTGCCGTTCGCGATCGCCGACGCCACGGCCCTCACCGAGGCGGGCTACGTCGGCGAGGACGTCGAGAACATCCTGCTCAAGCTCATCCAGGCCGCCGACTACGACGTCAAGAAGGCCGAGACGGGCATCATCTACATCGACGAGATCGACAAGATCGCCCGCAAGAGCGAGAACCCGTCGATCACGCGCGACGTGTCCGGCGAGGGCGTGCAGCAGGCGCTGCTGAAGATCCTCGAGGGCACGACGGCGGCGGTGCCGCCGCAGGGCGGGCGCAAGCACCCGCACCAGGAGTTCATCCAGATCGACACGACGAACGTGCTGTTCATCGTCGCGGGCGCGTTCGCGGGCCTGGACGAGATCATCACGTCCCGCGCCGGGCGCCGCGGCATCGGCTTCGGCTCGCCGATCCACTCGGCCGACAACGTCGACGTCTACGGCGAGGTCATGCCCGAGGACCTGCTGAAGTTCGGCCTGATCCCCGAGTTCATCGGCCGCGTGCCGATCATCACGACCGTGTCGCCGCTCGACCGCGCCGCGCTCGTGCGGATCCTCACCGAGCCGCGCAACGCGCTGGTCAAGCAGTACCAGCGGATGTTCCAGATCGACGGCGTCGAGCTGGAGTTCGAGGACGACGCGGTCGCTGCGGTCGCCGAGCAGGCCCTGCTGCGCGGCACCGGCGCGCGCGGTCTGCGCGCCATCCTCGAGGAGGTCCTGCAGCAGGTGATGTTCGAGGTGCCGTCGCGCGACGACGTCGCCCGGGTCGTCATCACGCGCGAGGTCGTGCTCGACAACGTCAACCCGACGCTCGTGCCGCGCGACGCGCAGGACAAGCGCACGCCGCGCGAGAAGAGCGCGTGACCGCAGACCGTCCCGCGGTGCCGGCCGAGCTGGCGCGCCTGCGGGGGAGCATCGACAACATCGACGCGGCGCTCGTGCACATCCTCGCCGAGCGGTTCAAGGCGACGCAGCGCGTCGGCGTGCTCAAGGCCGAGCTGGGCCTGCCGCCGTCCGACCCCGGCCGGGAGGCCGTGCAGGTCGAGCGGCTGCGGCAGCTCGCGCGGGAGGCCGACCTCGACCCGGTGTTCGCCGAGAAGTTCCTCGCCTTCGTCGTCGCCGAGGTGATCCGGCACCACGAGGCCATCGCGCAGGACCACGCGCAGCGCTCCTGACGGACGCTCGTCCGGACGCGGCAGGGACCGGGGTGGCGCCCGGGCGCGCGATGTCCGATGGTGGGACGGTCAGCCCGGGTCGTGCCGTGCGCGACCGTGGGACCCACGACGCGCGAGGAGACCTGCTCATGCACCTGCACTGGATCAAGCCGCTGCTCGGCCGTCCGGCGCCCTTCACCACCGTCTACCTGGACGCCACCCGTGACGACGCGACCGGAGCGGCTGACGTGCAGGCGCGCTGGAAGGCGCTGCGCCGTCAGCTGGAGCGCGACGGCGCGCCCGCGGCCGTGCTGGACGAGCTCGACGACCTGCTGCGCCGCCCGACCGGCGTGCCGGGCCCGCACGGGCGGGTCGTGGTCGCCGACGCCGAGGGCGTCGTGCTCGATCGCGTCCTGACCGAGCCCCCGGCGCAGTCGAGCGCGACGTGCGGCCCCGTGCCGGTGCTGCTGCCCGCGGCGCGCGCGGCCGACGAGTCGACGTCGTACCTGCTGGTCGAGGTGGACCGGCAGGGCGCCGACCTCACGTGGTCGGACGGCACGGGACGTCGCGCGGTCGACGAGGAGGGCGTCGAGGGCGACCACGACGTGCTGCACAAGGTGCGCGAGGGCGGCCTGTCGCACCGGCGCATGCAGGCGCGCGTCGAGGACTCCTGGGAGCGCAACGCCGAGACCGTCGCGGCCGACCTCGACCGACAGGTGGCCGAGCGGCGTCCCGAGCTGGTGCTGCTGACGGGGGACGTGCGCGCGGTCGCGCTCGTCAAGGACGCCGTGGGCCAGGCGGTCCGCGACCTGCTGGTCGAGGTGCCCGGCGGGTCCCGGGCCGAGGGCGTCAACCGGGCGGCGTTCGACGAGCGGGTCCAGCAGGCGCTCGCCGAGCACTGCGCGCGCCGGCGGGAGCAGGTGCTCGACCGGTTCCGGGAGGAGCTGGGGCGCGGCGAGGAGGCGGTGACGTCGCTCGCCGACGTCGTCGCGGTGCTGCAGCGCGGCCAGGTCGCCGAGCTCGTGCTGGGGGAGCCCGCACCGGGGGCGTCGTGGGCGCTCGACGAGCACGAGGTGTGGGTCGGCGACGGTCCGCTCGAGCTCGCGACGTCGCGCGACGACCTCGACGCGATCGGTGCGACGGGTGAGCCGCGGCGCATGCCCGCCGCGGTGGCGCTCGTGCGGGCTGCGGTGGGCCAGGACGCAGGGCTCACGTTCGCGCCCGAGGGCGGCGTCGAGCTGGCCGACGGTGTCGGGGCGGTGCTGCGATGGAGCGACGGGTCGACGCCGCGCGAGTCGGTGCTGTCGCAGTCGGGCGACGCGGCGCGCGTGCACAACGTGCCGTGACACGGCGCAGGTCCTGACGCGGACGGTCACGGCCGCACCCGGGGGTGCGGCCGTGACCGTCAGGCGTGCAGGCGCAGGTGCAGCGTCGCCGTGGCCGGGTGCAGGACCGCGTCGGGCAGGACGCCCGGTCCGCAGGCGGCGGACCCGAGGCCGTGCTGCGCGGCGTCGAGGTGCAGCCACAGCAGGCCGTCGGGCGCGAGCTCGTGCGGGTGCCCGGCCGCGGCGAGCGCCGTGTCGGACCACGGGCGGGCCGTGAGCTCGACGCCGGGCGCGGCGTGCGTGCCGTGCCGGACGTCGAGCGCGGTGACGGTCAGGGGGCCCGCCGCCAGGTCGAGCCGGGTGTGCGTGACGCCGCGGCGCGCGCCGTTCTCCTGCGGGTGCGTGTACCGCGTGCCGAGCGCGTCCACGGTGTGCCGCCACCGGCCGGGAAGTGCCGCGCGCGCCGAGTCGGCGTACGACTCGTGCGGGCCGAGGCCCGTCCAGTCGACGACGACGTCGCCCGCGCCGGGCTGCTCGAGCGCCAGCAGCCACCCGAGCCGCGCGACCGACCCGGGCCAACGTCCCTCGGGTGCGATGCGCAGCGTGAGGTCGACCGTGCGGTCGTCGACCGCGCGCCACTCGTAGCGGACGCGCAGCGCGCAGTCCGTCGCCGCGCCCGCGGTGCGACCGGTGACGACGAGCGCGTCGCCGTCGCGCCCGACCGTGTCGAGCCGCTCGTGCAGGCGCGTCAGCCCGGCGCGCTCCCAGGCGTCGCCGTCGCCCAGTTCGGCGGTCCACGCCCGGGCGCGGTCGTTGTCGGTGGGGGCGCGCCACGCGTCGACGCGCGCCAGCCGCACCCGCGTGCCGCCGAGCCGCACGACGCGCCCGGCGGCGTCGAGCTCGACGGGCCCGACGCGGTGGCCGCCTGCGGAGGTCGCGGTGGCGGTCGTGGCCCCCGTGCCGGTCGTCGCGGGCGCGACGCCCCGACGCAGCTGCACGTGGCCCGCACCGAGGTGCCCGGCGGCCACGTCCCGCCCGTCGCGCGGCACCGCGCGCACCACGAACCACGCGGTCGCGGCGGGGACAGGTCCGTCAGGACGTCGGGCGCGACGTCGTCGACGCGCACCTCGGTCGAGCCGCCGGGGGCGAGGACCGTCTCGACCTCACCGGTCGCGGCGACGTCGCCGTCCGCGACCACCTCCCACACCAGTCGCGCGTGCGCGGTGCTGGTGAACGCGTACCGGTTGCGGACCACCAGCGCCCCGGGCCGGCCGGGCACCGGGCGCACGCCGACGGGCGCGTAGACCGCCGCGAGCTCCAGGAGACCGGGCGAGGGCGTGCGGTCGGGCAGCAGGAGCCCGTCGGCGATGAACGTGCCGTCGTGCAGCTCCTCGCCGAAGTCGCCGCCGTACGCGTGGAACGGCGTGCCGTCGGGCGTCCGGGTCGCGATCCCGTGGTCGATCCACTCCCACACGAACGCACCCAGGACCCGGGGGTGCGCATCGACCAGGTCGACGTACTCCGTGAGCCCGCCGGGGCCGTTGCCCATCGCGTGCGCGTACTCGCACAGCACGAACGGCAGCGTGCGCCGCCGGGCGTCGGCCGCCGCGTCGGGCCAGGCGGGCTCGTCGCCGCGCCCGATGAGCGCGACCTCCTCGGTCGCCGCGTACATGCGCGAGTACACGTCGACGTGCGCGCTGGACCAGTCGCCCTCGTAGTGCACCGGCCGGGTGGGGTCGAGCGCGCGGACGGCGGCGGCCATGGCGCCGACGTTGACGCCCGCGCCGGCCTCGTTGCCGAGCGACCACATCACCACGCTCGCGTGGTGGGCGTCGCGCCGCACCATGCGCTGCACGCGGTCGACCAGCAGCGGCTCCCACGCGGGGTCGTCGGTGGGGTTGCCGCGCCAGCCGAGCACCTCGAAGCCGTGGGTCTCGAGGTCGTTCTCGTCGACCACGTACAGCCCGTGCTCGTCGCACAGGTCGAGGAAGTGCGGGTGCGGGGGTGCGTGGCTCGTGCGCACCGCGTTGACGTGGTGCCGCTTCATGAGCAGCACGTCCTCGAGCATGGTCGCGCGCGTGACCGCGCGCCCGCGCGTCGGCTCGAACTCGTGCCGGTTGACGCCGTAGAGCTTCACGGGCGCGCCGTTGACGGTGAGCACGCCGTCCGCGACCGCGACCGTGCGGAAGCCCGCGCGCAGCGTGACCGTCTCGCCGCCGGTGGACACGACGACGTCGTACAGGCGCGGGTGCTCGGCGCTCCACGGCTCGACCACGCCCACGTCGACCGTCGCCCCCGCCGCGACCTCGAGGCCCAGCTCGGGGACGCGGACGCGCGCGTCCGAGCCGCCCTCGACGTCGACGCGCAGCGTGCCCGTGCCGGTCATGTGGTCGTAGTCGGCGCGCAGCGTCACGTGCTCGACGCCGCCCGCGGGGCGGTGCGCGAGCGTGACGTCGCGGAAGATGCCCGAGAGCCACCACTGGTCCTGGTCCTCGACGTACGTGTGCGCCGACCACTGCGTGACGCGCACCGCGAGCAGGTTGGCCCCGGCGTGCACGGCGTCCGTCACGTCGACCTCGGTGGGCAGGCGCGAGCCGTGCGACTGCGCGAGCACGCGACCGTTAACCGCGACCTCGAACCACGAGTCGACGCCCTCGAACCGCAGCACGACCCGCCCGCCCGCGAGCCACGCCGCCGGGACGTCGACCGTGCGGCGGTACTCGCCCGTGGGGTTCTCGTGCGGCACGCGCGGCGGGTCGACGGGGATCGGGTACAGCACGTTGGTGTACGCCGGCCGCCCGTACGGCCACGCGTCGGGGGCCTCGGCGAGCTGCCAGTGACCCGGCACCTCGAGGTCGGCCCAGCCGGGTCCGGCGCCGTCGTCGGCGGGGTCGAGCCCGGTGTCCGCGGTGGGGCTCAGGCGGAAGCGCCACGTGCCCTCGAGGCGCTGCTCGGGCGCGTCGCTCGCGCCGTCGGCGGGGCGGAAGCGCGCGTCGCGCACGCCGGTGGGCGGCGTGAGCGACTCGTGCGTGGGCGTCGGGTCGGGGACGACGGTGTCCGGCACGACCGCGCTCAGTCGCCGTGCCCGGGGCGCGTGTCGACGTACAGCTCGTCGATCACGGGTGCGAAGTCCTTGAGCACCGCGGCGCGCTTCACCTTGAGCGACGGCGTGAGGTAGCCGTTGGCCTCGGTGAAGTCGGTCGTGAGCACGCGGATCTTGCGGATCGACTCGGCGCGCGAGACTGCCTCGTTGGCGCGCTCGACGGCCCGGTCGAGCGCTTCGAGCACCTGCGGGTGCGTCGACGCCGTCGTGACGTCCATCGCGGGCAGCCCGTGCATCGACAGCCACCCGGGCAGCATCTCGGCGTCGAGCGTGACGAGCGCGCCGATGAACGGGCGCTGGTCGCCGACCGCGACGACCTGGCTGACCAGGGGGTGCCCGCGCAGCCGGTCCTCGAGCACCGCGGGGGCGACGTTCTTGCCGCCCGCGGTGACGATGATCTCCTTGCTGCGCCCCGTGATGCGCAGGTAGCCGTCGTCGTCGAGCGTGCCGAGGTCGCCCGTGCGGAACCAGCCGTCGACCAGCACCTCGGCCGTCTCCTCCGGCATGTGACGGTAGCCGCGGAACACGTGCGGGCCCTTGACCCAGATCTGGCCCTCGTCGTCGACGCGCAGCGACGTGCCGGGGAACGGCGGACCGACGGTCCCGACCTTCGTCAGGCCGGGGCGGTTGACCGACGTCGGCGCGGTGGTCTCGGTGAGGCCGTAGCCCTCGAGGATGCGCACGCCGATGCCGCGGTAGAAGTGCCCCAGCCGCTCGCCGAGCGGCGCACCGCCCGAGATCGCGAACTCGGCGCGGCCGCCCAGCGCCGCGCGCAGCTTGGCGTGCACGAGCCGGCCCGCGACGCGGTGCTGCGCGGTGAGCCCCGCCGAGGGGCCCGCGGGCGTGTCGAGCGCGCGCGAGTACTGGATCGCGACCTTGGCCGCCCAGCGGAACAGCTTGAGCTTCGCGCCGGCCCCGGCCTTCTGCTCGGCCGAGTTGTAGACCTTCTCGAACACGCGCGGCACGGCCAGCACGAACGTCGGCCGGAACGACGCGAGGTCGGGCAGCAGGTTGCGCGTGTCGGGCGTGTGGCCCAGCACGGCGCCCGACGGCACGCACAGCACCTGGATGAACCGCGCGAACACGTGCGCGAGCGGCATGAACAGCAGCGTGCGCGAGTGCGGCTGCGCGCAGATCTCCCCGAGGCCCTCGACGCCGTTGCGGGTCAGCTCGACGAAGTTGCCGTGCGTGAGCTCGACGCCCTTGGGGCGGCCCGTGGTGCCGGACGTGTAGATGATCGTCGCGAGGTCGGCGCCGCGCGCGTGCGTGCTGCGGCGGTCGATCTCGACGTCAGCGACGTCGGCGCCGCGCGTCACGAGCGTGCCGATCGCGTCCTCGTCGAGGACGAGCACCTCGGTCAGGCCGGGCAGGTCGTCGCGGACCTGCGCGACGACGGCCGCGTGCGCCGCGGTCTCGACGACCGCGAGCCGGATGCCGGCGTCGGACGCGATCCACCGCACCTGCTCGGCCGACGACGTCTCGTAGACCGGCACGCCCACGGCGCCCGCAGCCCACACCGCGAAGTCGACGAGCGTCCACTCGTACCGCGTGCGCGACATGATGCCGACGCGGTCGCCGGGCTCGACGCCCGCGGCGACCAGGCCCTTGGCGACCGCACGCACCTCGGCGACGAACGACGCGACCGTGACCTGCTGCCACGCGCCGCCGAGCGCGGTCTGGCGCTCGACGAACACGCCGTCGGGGTCGCGCGCGAGCCGGTCCGCGAGCATCGTGCAGATCGACGCGTCGGGCATCGGCGTGGCGAGGGTGGGCGAGGTGGACTCGGGCATGCGCGGAACTCCTGGAGGCGGGGGACGGGACGACCCTAGTGCCCGCGTCGCGGGCCCTGAGAGGACCTCACGCCCCCGGGTGCTGGTGCGTGGGGTCGAGCACGCGCTGCAGGAACGCGCGCGTGCGCTCCTCGGTCGGCGCACCGATCACCCGGTCGGCCGGGCCGGACTCGACCACGACGCCGTCGTCCATGAACACGACGCGGTCGCCGACCTCGCGCGCGAAGGCCATCTCGTGCGTCACGACGATCATCGTCATGCCGGCGTCCGCGAGGTCGCGCATGACGCCGAGCACGTCGCCGACGAGCTCGGGGTCGAGCGCCGAGGTCGGCTCGTCGAACAGCATGAGCATCGGGTCCATCGACAGCGCGCGGGCGATCGCGACGCGCTGCTGCTGGCCGCCTGAGAGCTGCGCGGGCATGGCCTGCGCCCGGTCGGCGAGGCCGACGCGCTCGAGGTTCGCGAGCGCGACGCGCTCGGCCTCGGCACGCGAGCGGCGCAGCACGCCGCGCTGCGCGATCGTGCAGTTGTCGAGCACCGTGCGGTGCGCGAACAGGTTGAACTGCTGGAACACCATGCCGACGTGCGTGCGCACGCGGTCGATGTCGACGTCGGGGTCGGTGACCTCGACGCCGAGCAGGTCGATGCGGCCCGACGTCGGCTGCTCCAGCAGGTTGACGCACCGCAGCAGCGTGGACTTGCCCGAGCCGGACGGGCCGATGACGCACACGACCTCGCCGGCGGCGACGTCGAGGTCGATGCCGCGCAGCACCTCGCGCTCGCCGAAGGACTTGCGGAGCCCGGTGACGGAGACGACGGTCGGGGCGGGGGAGGTCGCGCTCACTTGCCGCGTCCCTTCGTCGAGGTCCGGCGCTCGAGCCAGCGCGTGAGCTGGCCGAGCGGCAGGGTGATGAGCAGGTAGCAGGCGCCGGCGACGAACAGCGCGGTGAGGCCGCCCTGCGCGGAGTTCAGCGCGTCGCGGCCGATCTTGGTGAGGTCGTACTCGGTGACGAGCATGCCGAGCAGGAAGACGAGCGACGTGTCCTTGGTGAGCAGGATGATCTCGTTGGTCATCGGCGGCAGCACGATGCGGAACGCCTGCGGCACCACGACCTGCGCGAGCGTGCGGCCGTGCGACATGCCGAGCGAGCGTGCCGCCTCGACCTGGCCCTTCGGCACGGCCTCGATGCCGGCGCGCAGCGTCTCGGCGATGTACGCGGCCGAGACGACGCCCAGCGCGATGGACGCCTTCGCGAGCATCGAGGGGATGTTGACGCCGAACGCGATCGGCACCGCGAAGCCGACCGACAGCACGACGAGCAGCGCGGGGATGCCGCGGAAGAACTCGATGTACGCGGTCGCGATCCAGCGGTAGGGCGCGACCGACGACAGCTTCATGAGCGCGAGCACCGCGCCGAGCGGCAGGCCGACCGCGAACGCGCCGAGCGTGTAACGCACCGTGTTCCACAGCCCGCGCGGCATGCGCGACGCGAGGTCGGCCGCCACGGTCGGGTCGAAGAGCTGCTCGCCGACCTTCGACCAGTCGGTGAGGAACGCGACCGCGAGCAGCGCCGCGGCGAGCACGACGTACTGGACGGCGCGCGTGAGGCGCGCGCGCGTGCGCGGGCTCGTGCGGCGACGGCCGGGCGGCATCTGCAGGGTCTGCGGTGCGGTGGTCATGCGGGCTCCGGTGGGGGCGCGGGGCGGGACGGGGGTGCGGGGTCGGCCGGGGCCGACCCCGCACCGGACGTCACTTGCTGACGGGTGCCGTGCCGACGCGCTCGGTGTAGATCGCGTCGTACGTGCCGTCCTCGTGGATGCGGTCGAGCGTCGCGTTCACGGCGTCGAGCAGCGCGGTGTTGCCCTTCTTGACGCCCAGGCCGTACTGCTCGCCGGTCGGGAACGTGTTCGCGACCTCGTAGCCCTCGGACGTGTAGGCACCGAGCACGGCGATGTCGTTGACGACCGCGTCGACCTGGCCGGTCTCGAGCGCCTGGATCTGCAGGCCGAGGTCCTCGAACTGCACGGTGGTCAGGTCGTTCTCCTGCGCCCACATCTCACCGGTCGTGGCCATCTGCACGGCGACCTTCTTGCCGGCGAGGTCCGCGACGTCCTGGAGGTCCGACCCGGCCGGCACGAGCAGGCCCTGGTCGGCGTCGAAGTACGGCTCGGAGAAGTCGAACTTCTCCTTGCGGTCGTCGGTGATGGTGATGCCCGAGGCGACGACGTCGCACGCGCCGGTGGTGAGCGCGGCGCCGGACTGGATCGTGTCGAACGGCGTGGCGACGACCTGGACGTCGACGCCGAGGTCCTTCGCGACCTCGCGGTTGAGGTCGATGTCGAGGCCGACGATCTCGCCGCTGGCGTCCTCGAACTCGAAGGGCTCGAACGGCGGGTTCGAGCAGACCGTGAGCACGCCGTCCTTGACGAGCGCGATCTCGGAGCCGCCGGACGCCTCGCCCGACGGGCTCGAGCCGGTGTCGGACGCGCAGGCGGACAGGGCGAGCAGGGCGGCCGCGGCGAGCGCGCCGACGGGGAGGGTGTGACGCATGGTGGTCCTTCCTGGCGGGGCAGAGCGCGCATAACTATACGGCACTCATCATCCCTATTCGCGCCGAGGTCGCCAGGGACCTCCGTCCCGTCGGGTGCGCACCGCCTCGGTGCGCACCCGACGGCGACGGTCAGCGCGCGACGGCCTCGCCCAGGCGCGCGTCCCGTGCGACGACGGTCTCGCCCTCGCCGGTCACGATCTCGAGCGTCCCGGTCGCGCGGCCCGCGTTGCGGACGTCGTCGATCGCGGCCTCGACACCCGCGCGCAGCGCGGCCGGCACGTCGAGCACCGCGTGCTCCACGGGCGTGCGCATCGAGACCTTGGCCTCGGACTTCACCTTGCGCAGCGCCGCCAGCGCGGCACCCGCGCCGGCCACCAGACCCGGGTCCGTGCCGCCCGCGGCGGCACGCAGCGCGTCGCTCGTCGGCCACGGCGCGCGGTGCACCGTGCCCTCGCGCCACCACGACCAGACCTCCTCGGTCGCGAACGGCAGCACCGGTGCGAACAGCCGCAGCAGCGTGTCGAGCGCGAGGCCCAGCGCGGCGCGCGCCGAGGCCGTGGCGTCCGTCACGTCCGCCGCCGAGGCCCCCGCGCCGTACGCGCGGTCCTTGACGAGCTCGAGGTAGTCGTCGCAGAACGTCCAGAAGAACGTCTCCGACAGCTCGAGCGCGCGCGTGTGGTCGTACGCCTCGAGCGCCGCGGTCGCCTGGTCCACGACGTCCGCCAGGCCCGCGAGCATCGCGCGGTCCAGCGGCTGCGTCACGAGCGACGGGTCGAGCGACACCGGCTCGTCGGCCGGGCCGAACGACAGCACGAACTTGCTCGCGTTGAGGATCTTGATGGCCAGGCGACGGCCGATCTTCATCTGCCCGACCTCGAACGCCGCGTCGGTGCCCAGGCGCGCGCTCGCCGCCCAGTAGCGCACCGCGTCCGAGCCGTGCTCCTCGAGCAGCCCCATGGGCGTGACGACGTTGCCCTTGGACTTGCTCATCTTCTTGCGGTCCGGGTCGAGGATCCAGCCGCTGATCGCGGCGTGCGACCACGGCAGCGACCCGTTCTCGAGGTGCGCGCGCACGACCGTCGAGAACAGCCACGTGCGGATGATGTCCTGGCCCTGCGGGCGCAGGTCCATCGGGAACGTGCGGGCGAACAGGTCGGGGTCGTCGAGCCAGCCGCATACGATCTGCGGCGTCAGCGACGACGTCGCCCACGTGTCCATGACGTCGGGGTCGGCGACGAACCCGCCGGCCTGCCCGCGCTGCGCCTCGGTGTAGCCCGGGGGCACGTCGCTCGTCGGGTCGACCGGCAGCGCGGCCTCGTCGGGCACGATCGGGGCGTCGTAGCGCGGCTCGCCCTGCTCGTCGAGCGGGTACCAGACCGGGAACGGCACGCCGAAGAACCGCTGCCGCGACACGAGCCAGTCGCCGTTGAGGCCGCCGACCCAGTTGTCGTAGCGCACGCGCATGAAGTCCGGGTGGAACGCGAGCTCGCCGCCGCGCGCGAGCAGCGCGTCGCGCAGCTCCTCGTCGCGGCCGCCGTTGCGCAGGTACCACTGCCGGCTCGTGACGATCTCGAGGGGCTTGTCGCCCTTCTCGTAGAAGTTCGCCTTGCGCTGCGTCGCGACCGGCTCGCCGAGCAGGTCGCCCGACGCGCGCAGCCCGGCGACGACGGCCTCGCGCGCGCTGAACGTCGTCTTGCCCGCGAGCTCGCCGTACGTCGCGCGGCCGGCCTCCGACGTGATCCAGTCCGGGGTCTCGCGCAGCACGCGACCGTCGCGGCCCACCACCGAGCGCGTCGGCAGGCGCAGCTCGCGCCACCACTGCACGTCGGTGAGGTCGCCGAACGTGCAGCACATCGCGATGCCCGCGCCCTTGTCGGGCTCGGCCGCGGGGTGCGCCAGCACGGGCACCTCGACGCCGAACAGCGGCGACGTCACGGTCGTGCCGAACAGGTGCCGGTAGCGCTCGTCGTCGGGGTGCGCGATGAGCGCGACGCACGCGGGCAGCAGCTCGGGGCGCGTCGTCTCGATGACGACGGCCTCGCCGTCGGGGCGGTGGAACGCGACCTTGTGGAACGCGCCGGGGTAGTCGCGCGCCTCGAGCTCGGCCTGCGCGACCGCCGTCTGGAACGTCACGTCCCACAGGCCCGGCGCCTCGGCCTGGTACGCCTCGCCGCGCTCGAGGTTGCGCAGGAACGCGCGCTGCGAGACCGCGCGGGCCGTCGCACCGATGGTCTGGTAGGTCATCGACCAGTCGACCGACAGGCCGAGGCGGCGCCACAGCGCCTCGAACTGCAGCTCGTCCTGCGCGGACAGCCGCTCGCACAGCTCGATGAAGTTGCGTCGCGACACCGGGACCTGGTCGCCGGGCTTGACGGCCTTGCCGTCGGTACCCTCGTGCGGCGGCTCGAAGCCCTCGACGTACGGGAGCGACGGGTCGCAGCGCACGCCGTAGTAGTTCTGCACGCGGCGCTCGGTGGGCAGGCCGTTGTCGTCCCAGCCCATCGGGTAGAACACCTCGCGGCCGCGCATGCGCCAGAACCGCGCCACGACGTCGGTGTGCGTGTAGGAGAACACGTGGCCGACGTGCAGCGAGCCGGACACCGTGGGCGGCGGCGTGTCGATCGAGTACACCTGCTCGCGCGTCGCCGTGCGGTCGAACGCGTACGTGCCGGCCTCGCTCCAGGCGCCCGACCAGCGGTCCTCGAGACCGTCGACCGTGACCTTGTCCGGTACCTGGCGGGCGTCGCGTGCGGCCGTCGGGACGTCGGGACGGGAGGTCAGGTCGCTCATGGGCACACATCCTCCCAGATCGTCACCCGCCGTCGCGCACGCGCCCGGCCGGGCGCCGACGCCACGCGGGGCGGGCCGCGGCGTGATGGGGTGGGCGCCGTGCGCGTGCGACCCCTCAGCCCCGACGCGGTGGTCCGGCACGTCCTCGACGCGGTCGTCGCGGTGCCGGGGCGACGGCGCGTGCTCGTCGACGGCGCCGCGCCCCTGCGACCCGCCGGCCTCGCCGACGCGCTCGTCGACCCCCTGCGCGCGGCCGGGCGTGCCGTCGTGCGCGTGCACGCCGACGACTTCCTGCGGCCCGCGTCGCTGCGGTACGAGCACGGCCGCCGCGACCCCGACGCGTACCTCGAGGACCGGCTCGACGCCGGTGCGCTCGCGCGCGAGGTGCTCGACCCGTTCGCCGTCGACGGCACGTGGCTGCCGTCGCTGTGGGACGCCGCGCGGGACCGCGCGACGCGCGCCGACCGGCAGCACGCGCCCGCCGGCGCCGTGCTGCTCGTCGACGGCGAGCTGCTGCTGGGCCGGTGGCTCGACGCCGACCTCGCCGTGCACCTCACGGCCCGGCCCGCGACGCTCGCGCGCCGCCTCGGCGACGACGCGTGGCAGCTGCCCGCGTTCGCGCGCTACGAGCAGGAGGCCACGCCGCAGGACGTCGCCGACGTCGTCGTGCGCGTCGACGACCCGCGGCGGCCCGCGCTCGTCGAGCGGTGACGGCGCGGCCCGCCGGAGCGCCCGTCCGGGCCGGGTGGACGGCGCCTGCCCGGACCGCGCAGGACCGGCTCGCGCAGGACCGGACCGCGCGCGCCGACGATCGGCCGCCCGACCTGCCGTCCGCGCGCACCGGACTAGGCTCGACGGGGCGACCGCGGGCGACCCCGCACGCGCGGTCAGCACGGCGACGAACGGCATGGAGGCGCACGACGTGGCAGGTCTGACGGTCGGGTACGCGGCGATGCTCGAGCAGTTCCACCCCCGCGAGGCGGTCGAGCTCTCGGCGTACGCCGAGCAGCACGGGTTCTCGGGGGTGATGGCCGCCGACCACTTCGCGCCGTGGGTGCCCGCGCAGGGGCAGTCGTCGTTCGTGTGGAACGTGCTGACGGCCGTCGGCGAGCGCACCACGGGCGACCTGGGCCCGGGCGTCACCGCGCCCACGTTCCGGTGGCACCCCGCGATGGTCGCGCAGGCGTCCGCGACGCTCGCCGCGATGTACCCGGGGCGGCACTGGCTGGGCCTTGGCTCGGGCGAGGCGCTCAACGAGCACGTCGTGGCCGGGTACTGGCCCGAGGCGCCCGAGCGCATCAACCGCATGTTCGAGGCCATCGACATCATCAAGAAGCTGTTCTCGGCGTCGCTCGCGGGCAAGGACGTCAAGCACGCCGGGCCGTTCTACAAGCTCGAGTCGACGCGCCTGTGGACCATGCCGGAGGTCGCGCCCGAGATCCTCGTCGCGACCGCGGGGCCCGTGACCGCCAAGCGCACCGGCCGCCACGCCGACGGCATCATCACGGTCGGCGCACCGCTCGAGAAGATCACCGGCCTGTTCGGCAAGTTCGCCGAGGGCGCGCGCGAGGCGGGCAAGGACCCCGACGCCATGCCCAAGGTGCTGCAGCTGCACCTGTCGTGGGCGCCGACCGACGAGGAGGCGCTCGCGAACGCGATGCACGAGTGGCCCAACGGCGGCATGAAGTTCCCCAAGGCCGACATCCGCTCGCCGTTCGACTTCGAGCAGATGGCCAAGCTCGTGCGCCCCGAGGACTTCGAGGGCCGCATGGTCATCTCGTCCGACCCCGACGTGCACCGCGCCGAGATCCAGAAGTACGTCGACCTCGGGTTCGACCGCATCTACCTGCACAACGTCGGCCGCAACCAGCGCGAGTGGATCGAGGTCTTCGGTCGCGACGTGCTGCCGAAGCTGAGCCGGTGACCGCGCACGAGCTGCGCGCCTGGGCGCCCGACGGCCTGCCCGAGGTCGTCCCGGGCGACGACCTCGTCGCGCTCGTCGTCGCCGCGCTGCGCGCCGACCCCGAGCCGTCGCACGCGCTCGTGGACGGCGACGTCGTGGTCGTCACCAGCAAGGTCGTCTCGAAGGCCGAGGGCCGCGTGGTCGCCGCCGACGACCGCGAGCAGGCCATCACCGACGAGACCGTGCGCGTCGTCGCGACGCGCGAGCACCCCGGCGGCGTGACGCGCATCGTCGAGAACCGGCTCGGCCTCGTCATGGCGGCCGCGGGCGTCGACGCGTCCAACACGCCCGAGGGCACCGTGCTGCTGCTGCCGGTCGACCCCGACGCGTCGGCCCGCGCGCTGCGCGCGGGGCTGCGGGCGGCCTTCGGCGTGCGCGTCGGCGTGCTCGTGACCGACACCGCCGGCCGGCCGTGGCGCCAGGGCGTCACCGACCTCACGATCGGCGCGGCCGGCGTGCAGGTGCTCGACGACCTGCGCGGGCAGGTCGACACGTTCGGGCGCGCGCTCACCATGACGGTGGCGGCCGTCGCCGACGAGGTCGCGAGCGCGGCCGAGCTCGTCAAGGGCAAGGCGTCCGGGCGACCGGTCGCGGTCGTGCGCGGGGTCGGGCACCTCGTGACCGACGACGACGGGCCGGGGGCGCGCGTCCTCGTGCGGACAGGGCCCGACGACATGTTCCACCAGGGCTCGGACGAGGCCTACGCGCAGGGCTGGAAGGACGCGCTCGCGGGCGACGGCGCGCCCGGCGCGTCGCGCTGACGCCCGCCCGCGCCCGGGCCGCCACGGCACCGGGGCCCGCGCCGCGGCCCGGGCCGACGCGCCGACGCGCGCCGGCGCCCGTAGATTCGCCGACGTGAGCGCCGACGACGCGTACGAGCCCGACCCGCGCCGGTGGCGGGCGCTGTCCGTGTGCCTCGCGGTGGGGTTCATGACCCTGCTCGACGTGAGCATCGTCAACGTCGCGCTGCCGTCGGTCCGTGACGCGCTCGGTGCGTCCGAGGCTGCGCTGCAGTGGGTCGTGTCGGGGTACGCGCTGGCGTTCGGGCTCGTGCTCGTCGGCGCGGGCCGGCTCGGCGACGCGTTCGGGCGGCGCGACGTCCTCATCGCCGGGATCGGCGTGTTCGCGCTCGGCAGCCTGCTGGCCGGCACCGCGCAGGACGGCACGTGGCTGGTGGTCGCGCGGCTCGTGCAGGGCGTGGGCGGCGGCATCGTCAACCCGCAGGTGTCCGGGCTCATCCAGCAGCTGTTCCGCGGCGCCGAGCGCGGGCGTGCGTTCGGGCGCCTCGGCACGACCATCGGCATCTCGACCGCCGTCGGGCCGCTGCTCGGCGGCGTGATCCTCGCGGTCGCCGGGCCCGAGCAGGGGTGGCGGTGGGTGTTCCTCGTCAACCTGCCGGTCGCGGTGCTCGCGGTCGTCCTCGCGCTGCGCTACCTCGACCCGCCCGGGCGGCGCGAGCGCGCCGCCGACCTCGACGCGGTCGGTGCCGTCCTGCTGGGCGTCGGCGTGGTCGGCGTGCTGTGGCCGACGGTGTCGCGCGCCTGGGCGCCGGGCGACCTCGCGCTCGCGGCCGCGGGTGTGGTCGCGCTCGTCGGGTTCGTGGCGTGGGAGCACCGCGTGACGGCGCGCGGCCGGACGCCGATGGTGCAGCCGTCGCTGTTCCGCCGGCCCGGCTTCACCCCGGGCGCGCTGCTCGCGCTCACGTACTTCTCGGGGTTCACGGCGATCTTCTTCGTCCTCGCGCTCTTCCTGCAGAACGGGGCGGGTTACTCGCCGCTCGAGGCGGGCGCCGCGATCACGCCGTTCGCGCTCGGCTCGGCGGTGTCGTCCGCCGTCGGCGGGCGGCTGGTCGGCAGCCGCGGGCGGCACGTCGTCGTGGCGGGGCTCGTGCTCGTGCTCGTCGGGGTGACAGCGACCGACGTGCTGCTGGCCGTGCGGGGCGTGTCGCCGGGCATCGCGTGGTGGATCGCGCCGCCGCTGCTCGTCGCGGGCGTCGGCTCGGGGCTGGTCATCGCGCCCAACCAGACCGTGACCCTGTCGCAGGTGCCGGTCGAGCAGGCCGGCGCCGCGGGCGGCGTGCTGCAGACGGGGCAGCGGCTGGGGGCCGCGACCGGGATCGCGGTCGTCGGGAGCCTCTACTTCGCCGGTGCGGCCGGGGGTGACGCGGGCGTCGGCGCCGCGCACGGCCTGCGGGCGACGGTCGCGCTCGTGGCGGTCGCGCTCGTGATCGGCGTCGCCGACCTGGTGCGCTCGGCGCGCCGGGCGCGGACCGGCGCGGACCGTCCGGCGTCGTGACCGGCGACGTGATCGGGCCGGGCGTGGCGGGAGGCGACGCGGCGCGACCCGACACGGCCGTAGGCGCCACCGCCGGGGACGACGAGCCGGCACCGGTGCGGGACGTCGTCCTGCTCGTCGACGCCGCGAACGTCGTCGGCGCGCGGCCCGACGGCTGGTGGCGCGACCGCGCGGGCGCGGCGACGCGCCTGCTCGCGCGGCTGGCGGCGCTGCCGGGGCGCGTCGTTGCGGGGTCGGCGGGGGAGCCGTGGCGGGTCGGGCGGGTCGACGTGGTGCTGGAGGGCCGCGCGCGCGACGCCGTCGCGCCGCAGGACGACGGGCTGCGCGTGCACCGTGCGCCGCGGGACGGTGACGCCGAGGTCGTCGAGCGCGCCGCGGAGGCCGGGCCGGGGCTCGTGGTGGTGACGGCCGACCGGGGCCTGCGGGCTCGGCTGCCCGGGGTCGAGGCGGTCGGACCCGGCTGGCTGCACGCGGTGCTCGACGGCGACCCCGAACCCGGTCAGTGACAGGGCGGGCGCAACGTGTCACGACGGTGCGTGACAACAGCGTCCGTCGGCCTCTAGGGTCGTGACCAGGGGCGGGACCGCCCCTGTGGCGCGCCCGCAGAAGGCCGGGCGCCGACCGAGAGGACGATGACGTGACCGCTCGCACCGCCCGGCGTCCCCTGGCCGCCGTGATCCTGGGGCTCGCCCTCACCCTCACCGGGAGCCTGCCCGCGCAGGCAGCCGACCAGCGCGGCGCCGACCCGACCGTCCAGAGCATCGAGGCCGCGCGCGGGCCGTTCGCGACCTCGACGTCGCGCGTGTCGTCGTTCGTGTCCGGGTTCGGCGGCGGGACGATCTACTACCCGATCGACACGTCGCAGGGGCGCTTCGGGGGCGTCGTCATCGCCCCCGGGTACACCGCGGGCGAGTCGAGCATCGCGTGGCTCGGCCCGCGCCTGGCGTCGCAGGGCTTCGTGGTCTTCACGATCGACACGCTCACGCGCGTCGACCAGCCCGCGTCGCGCGGGCGCCAGCTGCTCGCCGCGGCCGACTACCTCACGCAGCGCAGCGACGTCGCCGACCGCGTCGACCCCGCCCGCCTCGCGGTCATGGGGCACTCGATGGGCGGCGGCGGGACGCTCGAGGCGGCCAAGAGCCGGCCCGGCCTCAAGGCGATCATCCCGCTGACGCCGTGGAACCTCGACAAGACGTGGCCCGAGATCACGACGCCCACGCTGATCTTCGGCGCGCAGAACGACTCGGTGGCCTCGGTGGTCACGCACGCGCGGCCGTTCTACCAGACCCTGCCGGCGACGACGCCGCGCAGCTACCTCGAGCTGCGCGGCGCGTCGCACTTCGCGCCGAACCTGTCGAACACCACGATCGCGAAGTACTCGATCGCGTGGCTCAAGCGGTTCGTCGACGACGACCAGCGCTACACGCAGTTCCTGTGCCCGGCGCCCGCGGACACGGCGCTGTCCGACGTGCGGACGAGCTGCCCGTTCTGACGGCACCCGCCCCGGCGGGTCATGCGGCCGGCGCGGCCCGGTACACGAGGCGGCGGTAGAGCGCCTCGGCCGGGCCCCGCCGGCCCGCGGCCTCGAGCGACACCGCGACGACGACGGTCACGAGCCACACGCCGACGCCCCACGCGACGACCTGGGCGCTGCCCATGCCGACGCCGAGCCCGCCGGCCCACGGCGCGAGCGGCAGCACGAACAGCACGGACTGCAGCAGGTAGCACGTGAGCGACCGCGTGCCGACGGCCCGCAGCGCGCGGCCCGCCGGACCCAGCGTCGCGAGCGTCAGCCCGCGCGCCGCGACGACCCACCCGACGAGCGCCGCGAACGCGACGCCACCCGCCGCACCCGTGATCAGGTGCAGCGTCCCCGTGCCGAGCACGTCGAGCGCCGACGGGTCCCGCAGGCCCGCGACGGACGACGCGTGCGGCACCGCGCCGAGCACGCTCACCGCGAGCCCGACGACGACGGTGCGGCGCAGCAGCGGCAGGTGGTCGGCGGGCCGCTCGAGGACCTCACGGCGCGCGGCCCACAGGCCCAGCAGCAGCAGCGGCAGCGCGACGAGCGCGCCGATGGGTGCCGCGACGACGCCCGCCGAGACGCGCGTGAGCACACCCGCGAGCACGGTCTGGTCGACGGGCATGGCGATGGCCTCGCCGCCGTCCCACGACGCGGCCATGACGACCAGGCTCTCCATCGCCCCGTTGACGAGCCCGGCGGCGATCAGGCTCACGCCCGCGACGACCAGGAGCGTGCGGTCGGACGCGCGCACGAGCGTGACCGCGAGCAGCCCGGCGACCCCGTACGCCGTGAGGATGTCGCCGCCGAACAGCAGCAGCACGTGCGCGGCGCCGAACGCCAGCAGCACGCCCGCGCGCCGCAGCAGGTCGGACCGGCACGCGTCCCACGGCACCCACGCGGCGGCGCGGCGGCGGACGACGACGCCGATGCCGTACCCGTACAGCAGCGCGAACATCGGCATGGTGCGCCGGTCGACGAACAACGACACGACGCCGTCGACCACGCGGTCGAGCGTCGACCCGTCCACGGGCCGCGAGCCGATCCCGACGGCTCCGCCGACGACGTGTGCGGTCGCGTTGGCGATCGCGATGCCCAGCAGCGCGAGCCCGCGCGCGACGTCCGGCGCGACGGCGCGCGCCGACGCCGGGACGGGGCCGACGTGCGCGGGCGGCGCGGCCGGGGCGGACGCTGCGCCAGGGGCGGGAGCTGCGGCGGGGACGGGCGGCGCTGCCGGCGGGCCGGCGGGAGCACCGGGGGAGGGGAACGGCGTCGTCATGCCCTCATCGTGGCGGCCGCGCGGACGGTGCGCGTCGGCCGCGCGACGGGTCCTGCGCTCCGTCCCGCGGCCGAGGCGAGCGACGTCGTGATCCGCCCGGCGGGCGTCAGCGTGCGGCCTTCGCGGCCGCCTTGGCGGCGCGCTTGGTCTCCCGCACGCGCGCGAGCGAGTCGGCGTCGACCACGTCGGCGATCGAGCGCGGGTGGTCGTCGCCGTACGCGCCCGCGGCCTCGCGCCAGCCGGCCGGCTGCACGCCGCGCTGCTTGCCGAGCAGCGCGAGGAAGATGCGGGCCTTCTGGTCGCCGAACCCGGGCAGCGCCTTCAGCCGGCGCAGCACCGTGCGCCCGTCGGGGTCGCCGTCGGTCCACAGCCGCGTGACGTCACCGTCGTACGCGTCGACGACCTCGCGCGCGACCGCCTGGATGCGCCCGGCCATCGACCCGGGGTAGCGGTGCACGGCCGGCGGCGTCGCGCACAGCGCCGTGAACTCGTCGGGGTCGGCGTCGGCGATGCGCCGCACGTCCCACCCGCCCATGCGGTCCGCGATCTTCGCCGGGCCCGCGAACGCGGTCTCCATCGCGACCTGCTGGTCGAGCAGCATGCCGACCAGCAGCGCGAACGGGTCCGAGTCGAGCAGGCGGTCGGCGGCCTCGTCACCGGTCATCCAGAGCGTCATGCCCCCATGGTCGCGCACGTGCCGCACGACGCGCCCGAGGGCCCGCGGTCAGACGCCGGACGGTGTGCCGGGGGACGCGAGGTCGGCCGGCTCGTCGACGTCACGGCGCGCGCCGGACGCCGCGGGGACGTCGAGCGGCACGTGCCCCGCGGCGGCGTGCCGGGCCGAGGACCCGGGCCCGAAGCGCGGGTGCGGGCGGTGCGGCCAGGTCGCGGTGAGCATGGTCGTGCCGGTGCCCGCGGCGTCGGGGACGTGCGCGCGCGGCACGTCGGCCGCGCGCCGCAGCACGTCGTCGACCTCGGCGGGCAGGAGGTGCGGCAGGTCGCCGAGCACCACCACGACGTGCGCGCCCGGGGCCGTCGCGCGCACGTGCTCGACGCCCGCGGAGACGGCGGCGTCCAGCCCGGCGGCGGGCACGTCGGGTCGGGCCCCTCCGGCCTCCCGACCGGCGTCCCCACCGGCATCCCCACCGACGTGCGCGCCGTCGGACGCGACCGGCTCGGGCAGCAGCACGACGCGCGGGTCGGCGACGTCGAGCGGCTCGGGCGCGGGGGAGACGACGACCACGCCGGCGACGTCGGACGCTCCGAGCAGCGCCTGCACGGTCGCCGTCGCCATGGTGCGCACGAGCTCGGCGCGCGCGTCGTCGTCGAGGGCGCCGGTCAGCCGGGACTTGCCGTGCCGCGGGTCCTTGACGGGCACCACGGCCCACCACGCGCTCACGGCGCGCGGTCCACCAGCGCGAGCGCGGCGGCCGCGATGTGCGCGGTCGTCGGCACGTCGGTCATGAGGGTCGGCGCAGCGGCGGCGCGCCAGCCCTCGGCGACCAGCACCGGCACGGCGTCCGCGTCGGCGTCGTCGACGAGCCACGCGTCGAGCACGCCGCCGTCCGCGCGCAGGCCGAGGTGCCGCGCGACCGCGCCCGCCTGCGTCGTGACGCCGATCGCCGCGAGGCACGCGTCGGCCATGCCGCGCACGGGCGCACCGCCGACCACGGGGCTGACGCCCACGACCGGCGCCGCGGTCGCGCGCAGCGCGTCGCGGACCCCGGGGACGCCGAGGATCGTGCCGACCGACACCACCGGGTTCGACGGCGGCAGCACCACGACGTCGGCCTCCGTCAGCGCCTCCAGCACGCCCGGCGCGGGCGTCGCGCGCTCGACGCCGACCTGCACGAACCCGCGCGCAGGCACGGCCGCGCGGTGCCGCACCCACCACTCCTCGAAGTGGATCGTGCCGTCGTCGGTCACGACGTGCGTCTCGACCTCGTCGTCCGACATCGGCAGCAGCCGCACGCCGGGACGCCAGCGCTCGGCGAGCCGCGCCGTCACGCGCGACAGCGGCTCCCCGGCGCGCAGCAACGACGTGCGGGCCAGGTGCGTCGCGAGGTCGAGGTCGCCGAGCGTGAACCACTCCCAGCCCAGCCCGTACGCCGCCAGGTCGGTCGCGGTGCGCGTCGACTCCTCGCGCCGCCCCCAGCCCTGCCCCTCGTGCACCGCACCGCCGAGCGTGTACATCAGCGTGTCGAGGTCCGGGCAGACGCGCACGCCGTGCAGCCACAGGTCGTCGCCCGTGTTGGCGACGACCGTGACCTGCGCGGTCGTGCCGCCCGCGCCGTCCGGCAGCCGGTCGCGCAGCAGCGCCAGCAGCCCGCGCGTGAACCGTGCGCCACCGACCCCGCCCGAGAGCACCGTGACCTTCATCCGTCGACCCTCATGCGTCCGATCCTCACGCGTCGCACCTCGTGCGTCGCTCATCCGTCCTCCACGGGCCCGTACGCGATGACGGGGCGGCCCGTCACCGGGTGGGTCAGCACGTGCGCGGCCACGCCGTACACGTCGTGCACGAGTGCGGGCGTCAGCACCTCGACGGGCGGCCCCGCCGCGACCAGCCGCCCGGCCGACAGCACGAGCACGTGCTCGCAGTACGCGGCCGCGAGGTTGAGGTCGTGCAGCGCCGCGACGGTCGTGACGCCCAGGCGCCGCACGAACCCGAGGAGCGCGAGCTGCGCGCTCACGTCGAGGTGGTTGGTCGGCTCGTCGAGCAGCAGCAGCGCGGGCTCCTGCGCGAGGGCGCGCGCGACGTGCACGCGCTGCCGCTCGCCGCCCGACAGCGTCCCCCACGCGCGGTCCGCGAGGTGCGCCGCGGCCGCGGCCTCGAGCGCGCGGTCCACCGCGCCGGGGTCGGGGTCCGTGCCCCACACCGAGCGGTAGGGCGTGCGACCGAGCGCGACGACCTCGCGCACGCTCAGCGGCACGGCCGCGTCCGACGCCTGCTCGAGCAGCGCGACCCGTCGTGCGCGCTCGCGGCGCGGCAGCGTGTGCACGGGCACCGCGGGCCGCGGGTCCGACGCCGCCGGGTCGCTCACGAGCACGGCGCCCGCGTGCGGCTCCAGCAGCCCGGCGACCAGGCGCAGCAGCGTCGTCTTGCCCGCGCCGTTGGGGCCCAGCAGCCCGGTCAGCGCACCCGGCGGGGGCGTCGCGTCGACGCCGTCGACCACCCACCGGCCGCCCAGCCGTGCGCCCGCCCCGGCGATGCTCAGCTCCACGACGCCCCCCGCCCGCGCCGCAGCAGCACCGCGAAGACCGGCACCCCGAGCAGCGCCGTGACGATCCCGACGGGCAGCTCGCGCGGGTCGAACACCGTGCGCGCGAGCGTGTCCGCCCACACCAGCAGCACCGCGCCCGCGAGGCCCGCCACGGGCAGCAGGCGTCGGTGCGCGGGGCCCGTCACCACGGACACCGCGTGCGGCAGCACGAGCCCGACGAACCCGATCGCGCCGGACACCGCGACCATCGCGCCCGTGAGCAGCGCGACCAGCGTCATCGTCACCCAGCGCGTGCGGTCCACGTGGACGCCCAGCGCCGCGGCGGCGGTGTCGCCGAACGCGAACGCGTCGAGCCGCCCCGCCCCCGCCAGCACGACCGACCCGACCACCACGAGCGCACCGCCCGCGATGGCGACCGACGCCCACGTCGCGCCCGCGAGCGACCCCATGAGCCACGACAGGATCTCGCGGTACGAGTCGCCGGTCGCCGTCCAGAACACCACGAACGACGTCGCCGCCGCCGCGAGCTGCGAGATCGCAAGCCCCGCGAGCACCGCACGCGTGGGCGTCAGCGTGCCGCCCGTGCGCGCGAGCGCGAGCGTCGCCGCGAGCGCCGCGAGCGCACCGACGAACGCCGCGACGGGCAGCAGCAGCGCGACCCCCAGCAGCAGCACCGCGACCGCCCCGAGCGACGCACCCGACGACAGCCCCAGCAGGTACGGGTCGGCGAGCGGGTTGCGCGTGAGCGACTGCATGACGGCGCCCGCGACGGCCAGGCCCGCCCCGACCGCCGCGGCGGTGAGCACGCGCGGCAAGCGCAGCTCCCACACGATCGCGTCGTGCAGGCGCGGCACGTCGGGTGCGCGCAGGCCCAGGTGCGCGCCGACCGACCGCACGACCTCGCCCACGCCCAGGTCGGCGGGACCGATCGTCACGGCGACGAGCAGGGTCGTCACCAGCGCCGCGGCGCCCACGGCGAGCAGCACCGCGAGCGGCGGGCGCAGCGGTGCGCGTCCGCCCGCGGCGACCGCCGGTGCGTCAGCCCGCGTCGAGCGCACGCACGGCCTCGGCGACGTCCGCGGCGGCCTGCGCGTTGCGCACGCCGGCCTCGGTCGCGGCGAACGGGACCACGACGTAGCGCTGCTCGCGCACGGCGTCGAGCTGCGACGTCGCCGGGTTCGCGGCGAGCGCGGCCTTCTTGCTCTCGGCGGTGTTCCAGGCGGCGTCGACCAGCACGATCACGTCGGGGTCGGCGGCCACGACCTGCTCCCAGCCGACCGACGTCCACGTGTCGCGCACGTCGGCGAACACGTTGGTGAGCCCCGCGGCGGCCATGATCATCTGCGGTGCGCCGATCCCGGCGCCCACGTACGGGGTGTCGCCGCCCGACGACCACCACAGGGCCGTGGTGCCGTCGACCGGCGCGATCGCGTCGAGCACGCCTTGCTGCTCGGCGACCACGGCCTCGGCCGCGTCGGGCACGCCCAGCACCGCGCCGACCTCGCGGACCTCGCCGAACACGTCGTCGAACGTCAGCGGGTCCGGCTGGTAGCCGGGCTCCTTGCAGGCCGCGGGGGACACGTACGTGGCGATGCCGAGCGCCGCGAGCGACGCGCGGTCGCCCGCGCCGTCGGCCGTGAGGTTCGACTCCCACCCGGCGTACACGAGGTCGGGCTCCGACCCGAGCAGCGCCTCGGGGCCCGGGACCTTGTCGGACAGGACGGGGACGTCGGCCACGTCGGCCGCCCAGCGCTCGGGCACGGGGCCGTCGGCGAACGCCGTGCCGACCAGACGGTCGGCGGCACCGAGCGCGAGCACCATCTCGGTGGTGGACGACTTGATGGTCACGACGCGTCGCGGCGGCGCGTCGAACGTGACCTCGGTGCCGCAGTTGTCGACCGTCACGGGCCGGTAGGCGCCCGACGACGCCGTCGACGCGGCCGCGCCGTCGGTCGAGGGGGACGCGGCCGGCGCCCCCGACGCGCACCCGGCCAGCGCGAGCGCGGCCAGCGCGGCGAGCGGGACCAGCCGCGTGCGGGCGCGGACGGACGACGGACGGTGGACGGCGCGGGGCATGGGGTCTCTCTCCGGCGGGGGCTGCTGCCGCGCACGTCGTCGGACGCGGACGTCGGGGGTGGGGCGCACGTCGCGCCACGGAGGACCGTCCCAGGCCAGGGCGGTGCGACCCGGCCAGAGAGGGGGCCGGGTTCCGACCCGTCACCCTAGGCGCAGCCCCCGGGTGCCGGGCAAGCCGGGCGGACGTGGCGTGCGTCGCGGTGGCTCACGCGCGGACCGCGGCGGCCAGCGCGGCGGCGACGCGCTCGGCGTCGGCGTCCGGCAGCACGCCCGTGGTCACGCGCACGAACCCGCCGCGCGGCGGCGGCTCCGCGAGGAACGCCCGCCCGCGCGCGACCCGCACCCCGGCGGCCTCGAGCCGTGCCAGGGCCGCGTCCTCGTCGCGCACGCGCAGCCACACGTGCAGACCGTCGCCCGGCGGGACTGCCACGCCGTGCCGCGCGAGCGCCGTCGCGAGGCTCTCGCGCCGCGCGCGGTACGCGTCACGGGCGTGCGCGACCGCCGCGACCGCGCGCGCGTCGGCCAGCAGGTCGGCCAGCACGCGCTGCAGCAGACGGCTCGTCCACCCGGGCCCGAGCAGCCGCCGCGCGACGAGCGCGTCGAGCACGGCCGCGGGCCCGCCGACCGCGGCGATGCGCAGGTCCGGCCCGTGCGACGCCGAGTACGACCGCACGTGCACGACGCGACCGGGCAGCAGCGCCCCGAGGCTCGTGGCGGGCGACGACGCGACGTCGCCCGCGTGGTCGTCCTCGACGACCCACGGCGGGGCTGCCGCGCGGCGCAGCACGGCGGCCAGCGACCGCAGCCGTGCGGGCGTGGTGCTGACGCCCGTCGGGTTGTGGGCGCGGGGCTGCAGCAGCACGGCCCGCGCACCGACGCGCAGCGCGTGCGCCAGCGCGTCCGGGCGCGGGCCGTGCGCGTCGAGCGGCACCGCGACGCGCTCGAGCCCCAGGTGGTCGAGGAGGTCGAGGAGCGGCGGCGCGCCGGGGTCCTCGACCGCGACCCGGTCGCCGAACCCGACGACCTGCTCGAGCACGCGGCCCAGCGCGTCGACCGCGCCGTCGACGACCGTGAGCCGCTGCGCGGCGAACGGCCACGACGCGCGCAGCAGACGCTCGAGCTCGGGCACCACCGGGTCGTCGAGGTAGTCGGGCGGTCGCGCGGCGCGCGTGCGTGCCGCGACGCGCGCGAGCGCGGGC
Organism: Cellulomonas sp. HD19AZ1; assembly: GCF_004535805.1. Lineage (NCBI taxonomy): Bacteria > Bacillati > Actinomycetota > Actinomycetes > Micrococcales > Cellulomonadaceae > Cellulomonas > Cellulomonas sp. HD19AZ1. The sequence goes on along the minus strand of NZ_SPHX01000002.1, from coordinate 230,808 downwards.
CGCAGGTCGGGCAGCAGCGCGGCGTCGGGTCCGCCGCCGCCGAGGTCCAGGCACGCGGCGGGCACCCGCGCGAGCTCGCGGTACCGGCGGGGCAGCCGGCTCGCGGGGCCGGGCAGCACGGACGTCCCGGCGCGCCCGCGCGACAGCACCAGCCCCGCGGTCGCGAGGGCCTGCCACGCCGCGCCGACGGTCGCCGGGCTCACGCCGAGCGCCGCGGCCAGCTCGCGCACGGTCGGCAGCCGGTCGCCGGGCAGCAGGTCGCCCGCGTGCACGAGGCGCGCGATCGTCGCGGCGATGCCCCGGGGGGACCGGTCGGTGACGCGGTCCGCCAGCTCCTGCGGTGACATGCGCGCATCGTGGCGTGCCCGTGTTGCGGGGGCGTGTCCGGTCGATGTGCGGCGTTCGCGGACGTGCGTCCGGGGCGACGACGGTGCGCGGGCGTGCCCACCGCCGCCGCCCCGGGACGGTCCGTCAGCGCGTCGTCACGCGGCGGCGCACGTGACGGTCGCCCCCGCGCCGTCGCCCGTGCCCTGGAAGCCGAACGTCGTGCTCCCGCCGGCCGCGACGCGGCCGTTCCAGTCGGCGTTCGTCACGCTCAGCGGTGCGCCGCCCGTCGACCGCCCGTTCCACACCTGCGTCGCGGTGGCGCCCGACGGCAGGGTCACGGTCACGCGCCACCCCGTCAGCGGTGCCGCCCCGGCGGTCACGGTGACGTCGGCGACGAAGCCCCCGGGCCAGCTGTTCGCGAGCCGGTACGTCGCGGTGCAGGCGCCCGCGGGCGCGGTCGGCGACGGGGTCGCGGTGGGGGTCGGCGTGGGCGTCACCGTCGGGGTCGGGGTGACGGTGGGCGTGGGCGTCGGGGTGGGTGACACGGTGGGCGAGGGCGTCGGCTGCGGTCCCGCGTCGGCCCACGCGTCCTGCAGGAACGCGGCGATCGTGTCCCAGCTCGGGTTCGGCGAGCCCTGCGTCACGGTCTCCTGGCAGCCGCGCACGGTGCGCACGGTCTGCTGGCCGTACCGCGCCGCGCTCGTGACGTCGGGGTGGCTGTGCCCGGCGCCCGGGACCGAGAAGAACCGGGTGTCGACGCACGCCGCCTTGAGCGCCGCGTAGAGGATCTCGGTCTGCGCGTGCGGCACGACCGTGTCGGCGCGCCCGTGCAGCAGAAGCATCGGCGGGTCGTTCGCGTCGACGTACGTCAGCGGGTTGGCCTGCCGGGCCTTGTCGGGGCACGACGGGATCGCGCAGCCCAGCAGCTGCGCCTCGGGTGCGGACGGGCTGTCGTGGTCGATCCAGCCGTGCGGGTCCTGCTCCTTGAGCCGCAGGAAGTCGGTCGGGCCGAAGAAGTCGACGCCCGCCTGCACGTCGCTCGACACCCCGGTCGTGCCCACCTGCCCCTCGAGCGCTGCGACGCCGTTGGTGAGCGCGGCCATGCTCGCGACCCACCCGCCCGACGAGTCGCCCATCGTCGCGAACCGCGCGGGGTCGATCCGGTACTGCGCGGCGTTCGCGCGCAGCCAGCGGATCGCCGCCTTGACGTCGTGCACCTGGGCGGGGAACTTCGCCTGCGAGCTCGACCGCACGCTGACGCCGGCGACGGCGATGCCGCGCGCGTTGAGCTGCTGCGCGACCGCCGCCGCACCGGTCTTGCCGTCGTCGGACGACCACGCGGAGCCGGTGGACCACACGACGAGCGGCGCCGGGCCCGGGCCGTCGGGCAGGTACAGGTCGAGCAGGTGGCCCCGGCTGCCCGCGGGGTCCGCGGGCGCGTAGGCGATGTTGGTGACGGTCTGGGCGGCGTGCGCCGGGGTCCCCACCCCGACGAGCGCCCCGGTGGCGGCGAGCACGCCGGCGACGGTGCCGGCGATCCACGAGCCGCGGGTCCTGGTCATGCGACCTCCTCGTCCTCGACACGGTCGTCGAGCCTCCACCGTGCTCCCGGCCCGCGGCCGGCGACCACCGCCGAAACGGTTCGGCTGCGTCCCCGAAACTGTCGGGACGTGCCGTGGGTGCGACCGCTAGGGTCGCCGCGTGGCCTCCCTCCCGTCCTACGACGACCTGCCCGAGGGCCCGGCCGGCGGCCGCCTCGCCTGGCACGTCTTCGGTGCGGACGACGAGCTCGGCCTGCTCAACCTGCTGACGCCCGAGCGCGTCCGCGAGGCGGCGGCGCTCGTGCGCCGGGGCGCGACGTTCCCGCTCGACCACCCGCTGGACCGCTACCGGCCGCCGCTCCACCCCGATCGCGCGGTCCCCGAGCACCACGTCACGACCGCGATGTCGGGGCTGCTGCTCGACGACGCGTACGACCGCTTCCCCCCGCAGGCCGGCAGCCAGTGGGACTCGCTCGCGCACGTCGGGTACGACGCCGGGGTGTTCTACAACGGCGCGACCCTCGCGCAGGTCACCTCGGGTACGCGCCTCACGGTCGACCGCTGGGCGCGGCACGGGGTCGTGGGGCGCGCTGTCGTGCTCGACATGCCCGCGACGTTCGCCGCCGCCGGGGTCGACCACGACCCGTCGTCGACGCTCCGGTACGGGGTCGAGGAGCTGCGGGCGGCCGCCGAGCACGGCGGCGTCACGCACCGGCCGGGCGACGTGCTGCTGCTCCACACCGGGTTCGCGGAGTGGTACGCGGCGCAGGACGCGACGACGCGCGAGCGGCTGCCGGGCGCGGTGACGACGCCCGGCCTCGCGCAGAGCGAGGACGTCGCGCGCTACCTGTGGGACCTGCACGCCGTCGGCGTCGCGTCCGACAACTACGCGGTCGAGGCGTGGCCCCCGCCCGCGGGCGGCGTGCCCGAGCCGTTCCGGTTCCTGCACCGGACGCTCGTCGGCTCGTTCGGCATGCTGCTCGGCGAGCTGTGGCACCTCGCGGACCTCGTGGCCGACTGTCGCGCCGACGGCCGCCACGAGGGCATGCTGACCAGTGCGCCCCTGCACGCCCCGGGCGGGACCGGCTCGACCGCCAACGCCCTCGTCCTGAAGTAGGCGGGCACCCGCCCGTCGCACCTGCCGCACCCCGTCTCACCCCCAGGAGCACCGCATGACCACGTCCGCCGACCGTCCCCGCCGCGCGCTCGTCACGGGCGCCTCGTCCGGCATCGGCGCCGCCACGGTGCGCCGGCTGCGCGCCGACGGCTGGGACGTCGTCGCGACCGCGCGGCGCGGCGACCGCCTCGCGGCGCTCGCGCAGGAGACCGGCGCGGAGACGGTCGTCGCCGACCTCACGCGCGACGCCGACGTCGGCGCGCTCGTGGCGCACGTGCGGGACACCGGCGGGCTCGACGCCGTGGTCAACAACGCCGGCGGCGCGTTCGGGCAGGACACCGTCGAGGACGGCGACCTCGACCAGTGGCGCGCGATGTACGAGATCAACGTGCTCGGCACGCTGCGCGTCGTGCAGGGCGTGCTGCCGCTGCTGCGCGAGCGCGGCGCGGGCGACGTCGTCGTGGTCACGTCGACCGCCGCGCACGGCGCCTACCCGGGCGGCGCCGGGTACACCGGCGCCAAGCACGCCGAGCGCATGCTCGCCACCACGCTGCGGTGGGAGCTCGTCGGCGAGCCGATCCGCGTCGTCGAGATCGCGCCAGGCGCGGTCGCGACCGAGGAGTTCTCGCTCGTGCGGTTCGGCGGCGACGCCGAGCGCGCCGCCCAGGTGTACGAGGGGTACCAGCCGCTCGTCGCCGACGACGTCGCCGACACGATCGCGTGGAGCCTGTCGCGCCCGCCGCACGTCAACGTCGACCTGCTGGTCGTGCGCCCGCGCGCGCAGGCCAACAACACGACGATCGCCCGCACCGGGGTCTGACGCGCGGTCCCGCGCGGTCCGACCCGCACCGCGCGACACCGGGCCTGCTCCGGGTGCGGTGTCGGCGCACCGACCTAGGCTGACCGGGTGCCACCCCGCGAGACCTCCACGACGCGCGCCCTGCTGCGCCTCGTGCGGTGGGCGCGTCCCGCGCTGCCGCGCGTCGTCGCGGGCGGCAGCGCGACCCTCGTCGCGAGCCTGCTCGCGCTCGCGGTGCCGCAGGTGCTGCGCGGGGTCGTCAACGGTCCGCTGCTGACCGACGGGTCCCGCACCGCCGTCGTGCACGCCGCGCTGCTCGTGCTCGCGCTCGGCGTGCTCGAGGCGTTCCTCGTGTGGTGCCGGCGCGCGCTCATCGCGACGCCCGGCACGAGCGTCGAGCGCACCATGCGCACCGACCTGTTCCGGCACCTGCTCGACCTGCCCGTCGCGTTCCACGACCGGTGGGCCGGCGGGCAGCTGCTGCAGCGGTCGATGGGGGACCTGCACCTCGTGCGCCGGTGGATGGTCTTCGGGCTCGTGCAGCTCGTGGTGTCGGCGACCACGGTCGTGGTGGGGGCCGCGCTGCTGCTCGTCACGACCCCGCTGCTCGGGCTGGTGTACCTCGCGGGCGCGGTGCCGGTGATCTGGCTCGGGTTCCGGTTCCGGCAGGACTACAAGGTCGTCGCGCGGCGCGCGCGCGACCAGGCGGGCGACCTCGCGACGAGCGTCGAGGAGTCGGTGCACGGCATCCGCGTGCTCAAGGCATTCGGCCGCGGCGACGACGCGCTCGACGACTTCGTGCGGCAGGCCGACGAGCTGCGCGGCACCGAGCTCGACAAGGCGCGCGCGCAGTCGCGCATGTCGTTCGCGCTCGCGTGGATCCCCGAGACGACGCTCGCGGTCGCGCTGGGGCTCGGCGTGGGGCTCGCGGCGTCCGACCGCGTGAGCATCGGCGCGCTCGTCGCGTTCTTCGCGACCGCAGCGGTCATGACCAGGCCCGTCGAGAGCCTCGGTCAGCTGCTCGCGATGACGCTCGACGCGCGCGCCGGCACCGACCGCTACCTCGACGTCATGGACACCGTGCCCGCGCTCGCCGACCCCGCGGCCCCCGCCGCGCTGCCGCCCGCACCCGCGCACGGCTCGCGCGTCGAGCTGCGCGACGTGCGGTTCGCGCACGGCGACCGCGCGGTGCTCGACGGCGTCGACCTCGTGCTCGAGCCGGGCACGACGACCGCGCTCGTGGGGCTGACCGGCAGCGGCAAGACGACGCTCCTGCAGCTCGTGCCGCGGCTGTACGACGTCACCGGCGGTGCGGTGCTGCTCGACGGCGTCGACGTGCGCGACCTCACGCGCCACGACCTGCGCGGTGCCGTGGCCGTCGCGTTCGAGGACCCGATCCTGTTCTCGGCGTCGGTGCGCGAGAACGTCCTCATGGGCGTGCCGGTCGAGCGGCTCGCGACGATGCCCGACGCCGAGGCGGACGAGCTCGTGCGGGTCGCGCTCGACGTCGCGCGCGCGGGGTTCGTGCACCGCCTGCCGCGGGGCGTCGACACCGTGATCGGCGAGGAGGGCATGAGCCTGTCCGGCGGGCAGCGGCAGCGCGTCGCGCTCGCGCGCGCCATCGTGGGCCGCCCGCGCGTGCTCGTGCTCGACGACCCGCTGTCCGCGCTCGACGTGGCCACCGAGGCCGACGTCACCGACGGGCTGCGCCGCGTGCTCGCGGGCACCACGACGCTCGTCGTCGCGCACCGCACGTCCACGGTCGCGCTGGCCGACCGGGTCGCGGTGCTCGAGGACGGGCGCGTGACCGGCGTCGGCCGGCACGCCGACCTGCTCGCGACGCACCCGCACTACCGGTACGTGCTGACGGCGCAGGACGACGCCGCGGCGGCGCGCGGCGGCTCGTCCGGCGACGACGCCGGAGGGGACGGACCCGGGTTCGGCGGGGCCACGGGCACCGACCGGGTGACCGCGGGCGAGGTGCCGCGATGACCACGACCGCACCGCGACCGCCCGAGGTCGACGACCACGACGCGGGGCTCACGCCCGCGCAGGTCCGTGCGCGCTCGCTCGGCCTGCTGGCCTCGCTGCTGCGCCCGGTCGCGCGGCGCGCGTGGCTCACGGCCCTCGTCGTCGTGGTCGCGCAGCTCGCGCTGGTCGCCGGGCCCGCGCTCGTCGCGGTCGGCATCGACCGGGGCCTGCCGGCGCTGCGCGGCGGCGATGCGGGCCCGCTGCTGCTCGTCGCGGGCGGGTACGCGCTCACCGCGCTCGTCGCGGGCGTGTTCACCGCCGCGACCGTGCGCATGGCCGCCACCGTGAGCCAGGCCGTGCTGCTCGACCTGCGGCGGCGCGTGTTCAGGCACACGCAGCGCCTCAGCCTGGAGTTCCACGAGCGGTACACGTCGGGCCGGATCATCTCGCGGCAGACGTCCGACCTCGACGCGCTGCGCGAGCTGCTCGACGGCGGCGTCACGACGCTCGCGGCGAGCGGGCTCGCCATGGTCTTCACCGCGACCGGGCTCGTGCTGCTCGACTGGCGCAGCGGCCTCGTGCTGCTCGTCGCGGTCGTGCCCGGCGTCGTGCTGACCCGCTGGTTCCAGGTGCGCTCGCAGGTGCAGTACCGGCGCAGCCGCACGGCCGTCGCGCGCGTGATCGTGCGGTTCGTCGAGACCATGACGGGCATCCGCGCGGTGCAGGCGTTCCGCCGCGAGCGGCAGGTCGCACAGGTCTACGAGGCGGAGGCCGAGGAGTACCGGGCCGCGAACGCCGAGGCGATCCGCGTCAACGGCGTGTTCGACACCGGCCTCGTGCTCATCGGCAACGTGACGGTCGCGGCGGTGCTGCTGGTCGGCGGGCTGCGCGTGCTCGACGGTGCGCTCGACGTCGGCGTGCTCGTCGCGGCCGTGCTGTACGCGCGCCGGTTCTTCGCGCCGCTCGCGCAGATCGGCATGTTCTACAACTCGTTCCAGTCGGCGACGGCGGCGCTCGAGAAGCTGTCGGGCCTGCTGGCGCAGGAGCCGACCGTGCCGGACCCGGCACGCCCCGTGCGGCTGCGCGAGCCTGCGGGCGACGTGCGGTTCGCGGGCGTCGAGTTCGGGTACCGCGACGGACCGAGCGTGCTGCCGCGGCTCGACCTGCACGTGCCCGCGGGGCAGACGGTCGCGCTCGTGGGGGAGACGGGCGCCGGCAAGTCGACGGTCGCGAAGCTGCTCGCGCGGTTCTACGACCCGCGCGAGGGCGCCGTGCTGCTCGACGGCGTGGACCTGCGTGACGTCGACCCGCGCGACCTGCGGACCGCGATGGTCATGGTCACGCAGGAGGCCTACCTGTTCTCGGGGTCGGTCGCAGCGAACATCGCGCTCGGGCGGCCCGGGGCCACGCGCGCCGAGATCGAGGCCGCGGCCCGCGCGGTGGGCGTGCACGACCTCGTCGCGTCGCTGCCCGACGGCTACGACACCGAGGTGGACACGCGCGGCGTGCGCCTGTCCGCCGGGCAGCGCCAGCTCGTGTCGTTCGCCCGCGCGTTCCTCGCCGACCCGGCGGTGCTGGTGCTCGACGAGGCGACGAGCTCGCTCGACATCCCGGGCGAGCAGCTCGTGCAGGACGGTCTGCGCACGCTGCTCACGGGCCGCACGGCCGTCGTCATCGCGCACCGGCTGTCGACGGTCATGCACGCCGACCGCGTGCTCGTGGTCGACGGCGGCCGCGTCACCGAGGACGGCAGCCCCGCGGAGCTCGTCGCGGCGGGCGACCGGTTCGCCGAGCTGCACCGGCAGTGGCAGGACTCGCTGCGCAGCGCGTGAGCACCCCGGTGCCCCGGCGCACGTGCGCCGGGGCACCGGTCCCCGTCAGAGGTGCCGCGCGGCGTACGCGTGCAGCGCGTCGCGCACGAACGCCGCACCGGCGTCGTCGTCGCCGTAGTGGCGCGCGAAGCGCGGGTCGGCCACGTACATGTCGGCCAGACCCGTGACGTACTCCCGCACGGGCGTGCCGCCGTGCCCGGGCGTGCCGGGCACCGACGCGAGCCACGCGACGTGCCGCCGCGCGAGCTCCTGCGCCTCGTCGGACCCGGGGTCGGTGCCGCGGGCCGCGGCGGCCGCCCAGTCGCGGGCCAGCGCGGCGGACCGCTCCTGCCACCCGGTGCGCTCGTCGTCGCTCATGCCGCGCCACCAGGTGTCGCCGGCCGCGTACGCCTCGGCTCCCCAGCGCTCCGTCACCTCCTCGCGGTGCTCGCCGTGGTCGAACCCGTCGAACATCTCCTCGAGCACGGGTGTGCTCCCTCCTCGTCGTGCGGACAGCGTCCGGCGCACCGACGCGGCCTGCCGGGCGAGGCGGTCCTGCTCGGCCGCGAGCCACGCGAGGTGCCGGCGCAGCGCCGTCTCCTCGTCGGTCTCGCGATCGAGCACACGGCCGATCTCGCCCAGGCCGAGCCCGAGGTCGCGCAGCAGCAGGATCCGCTGCAGGCGCACGAGCGCGTCGTCGTCGTACCAGCGGTACCCGTTGTCGCCGACCCGGCTGGGGGCCAGCAGCCCGATCGCGTCGTAGTGACGCAACGTGCGGCTGGTCGTGCCGGTCAGCCGGGCGACCTCCTGGATCGACGCCTCCACCGCTCCTCCTCGTCGTGCTCCGTCCGTGGACCTGCTCGACGGTAGGAGCTGACGCAGCGTCAAGGTGAAGCGCGGGTCCTCAGTCCTCCGGCGGGTGCTCCTTGAGCCAGCGCGAGTCGTCGTTGACGTACGCGTAGTACAGGCCGATGAGCAGCCCGCCGCCCAGGAAGTTGCCGATCAGCGCGAGGCCGACGTTGCCGGCCGCGAGCCCCAGGTCGAGGCCCTCGCGCAGCCCGACGATGGCGAACAGCACCGTGTTGGCGACCGAGTGCTCCAGGCCCAGGAACGCGAAGATGAAGACCGCGACGATCATGACGAGCGACTTGGTGAGGTCCTCCTTGATGAGCCCGTTGTAGACGAGCAGCATCGCGAGGTTGATGCAGAAGTTGCACAGCACGGCCCGCACCAGCAGGTCCACCCAGCCGGTCGGCCCGTCGGCGACGTACGCGAGCTTGTGCTCGACCGAGGCGACCATCTGGTCGAGCACGGCGCCCTCGGCGAGCGTCGAGAACCGCACGAACAGCGCGACGAGCAGGCCGCCGGCCAGGTTGCCGAGATAGCACAGCCCGAGCAGACGCACGGCGCGCGCCCACGACGTGCGCCGGTGGTAGGCGCCGATCGTGACGATCATCATGTTCGAGGTCAGCAGCTCGGACCGCGAGTAGTAGATGAAGACGAGCGCCCAGCCGAACGTCAGCGCCCCGGCGATCCGCCCGAGCGGGTACAGCGACGTCCCGCCCAGCACGATGGCGTCGAACGCCGCGATCACGGCGTAGTGCGCGCCGTAGAGCAGGCCGATGATGATCCCCGCCATGGCGGCGCGCATGAGGTAGCGCCGCCCGAGGGCGCCGGACATCGTCGTCTTGGTCTCGAGCGCCTCGAGGACCGTGCTGATGAAGTGCTTGCCGGGGAACAGGCCGGGCAGGCCGGGGCGGGGGTCGCTCACGGTCGACAACCTCCCACATCAGGGGCGTGCGGGTGCGCCCGGCGCACCCGCCGCCCGTCGGGCCGCCCACGCCCGGACCGAGACCCGCAGCGCGCGGCGCAGCACCAGGCCGACCGCGGCCCCGCCGCCCGCGACGAGCAGCACGCGCGGGTCGGTCGGGTCGAGCTGGAACAGCCGCTGCCCGAGCGGCAGCGCGACGACGGCGGTCATCGCCCCGACCATGGCGGTCACGAGCGCGACCTTCCACGGTCGCAGCGGCCGCGCGACGTCGACGAGGATGTCGAAGGCCACCACGACGAGCGCGAGGAACGCGGCCGTCGAGGTCGGCACGGTGTGCGCCGACCCGGTGCCGATCACCGACCGTGCGACCGCGTACGCGCCGTACGCGGCCACGGCCACGGCCACGCCGCCGGGCACCGCGGCGGCGAGCACACGACCGACGAACCCGTCGCGCGCGGGCTCGCGGTTGGGCGCGAGCGCGAGCACCGCGGCCGGGATGCCGATCGTGAACCACGCGATGAGCGTGACGTGGCGCGGCAGCAGCGGGAACGGCAGCGCGGTCAGCGCGACCACCAGGGCGAGCAGCACCGAGTACACGGTCTTGGAGAGGAACAGCGTCGCGACGCGCTCGATGTTCGCGACCACGCGGCGCCCCTCGGCGACCACGAACGGCAGCGTCGCGAACGACGAGTCCAGCAGCACGAGGCGCGCGACGGCGCGCGCCGCGGGGCTGCCGCTGCCCATCGCGACGCCGACGTCGGCCTCCTTCATCGCCAGCACGTCGTTGACGCCGTCCCCGGTCATCGCGACGGTGCGACCGCGCGCGGCGAGCGCACGGACCAGCTCGCGCTTCTGGTCGGGGCGGACGCGGCCGAACACGGCGGCGCCGTCGGCGACCCGCCCGAGCTCGTCGGGGTCCGTGGGCAGCCGCCCGCCGTCGACCGTGTCGTGGGCGTGGGGGAGCCCCACCTGCTCGGCGACGGCCGCGACCGCGACGGGCGCGTCGCCCGAGATCACCTTGAGCGTGACGCCTTGCTCCTCGAAGAACCGCAGCGTCCCGGCTGCCTCGGGCCGCACCCGCTGGTCCAGCACGACGAGCGCCACCGCGGTCAGCCCGGCGGGCAGCGCCGTGCCCTCCAGCGGAGCCGTGCTGCGCGTGAGGGCCAGCACGCGGCGGCCGCGCGCGGACTCCTCGGCGGCGCGCGCGAGGGCCGGGTGGTCGGGCAGCAGGCCGTCGGGCGCACCGACCACCCACGTCGCGGCGGGGGTCTGCGCGGCGGCCCAGCGCCGCGCCGACGAGAACGGCACGCGCGCGGTCGCGTCGTCGCCCCGGACCGCGTCGGTCGCCTCGAGGATCGCGCGCATGCTCGCGTTCGGCCGGCTCTCGCCGGCGCCGATCGTCGCGAGCGCCGCCCACGCCTCGTCCTGCGTGCCGTCCAGCAGCACGAGCTCGCGGACGCGCATGCCGTCCTCGGTGAGCGTGCCGGTCTTGTCGAAGCACACCACGTCGACGCGGGCCAGGGCCTCCATCGCGGGCAGGTCCTGCACGAGGCACTGGCGCCGCCCGAGCCGGATCACGCCGACCGCCATCGCGACGCTCGTCATGAGCACCAGGCCCTCGGGCACCATCGGCACGAGCGCGGCGACCATGCCGCGCAGCGCGTCGTCGAGCGGCAGCGACGTCTGCGTGAGCTGGTTCCACACCATGAGCGCGCCGACGGGCACCAGCACCCACGTCAGGTACCGCAGGATCGTGTCGATCCCGGCGCGCAGGCCCGACGACGGCGCCGAGTACGTCGACGCCTCGCGGGCCAGGCGCGCCGCGTAGGCGTGCTCCCCGACGCGCGTCGCGCGCAGCCGGCCGGTCCCGGCCACGACCACGCTGCCGGACAGCAGCGGCGCCCCGACCGCGGGGGCGAGCGCCTCGGACTCGCCGGTGAGCAGCGACTCGTCGACCTCCAGCCCGTGCGTGCTCAGCAGGTCGCCGTCGACCGGCACCTGGTCCCCGGCCGAGACCTCGACCACGTCGTCGACCACGATCTCGGCCGGGTCGAGCGCGAGCTCGCCGTCGGCGCGGACCACCGTGACGGTCGAGGCGTTGAGGATGGCCAGCCGGTCGAGCGTCCGCTTGGCGCGGATCTCCTGCACCATGCCGACCGCGCTGTTCACGACGATGAGCAGACCGAACAGACCGTCCAGCCAGTGCCCGGTGAACGCCACGACGAGGAACAGCACGAAGTAGATCGCGTTGACGCGCGTGAACACGTTCGCGACGACGATGTCGCGCGCGCTGCGGCTCGTGACGCGCTCGACGCGGTTCACCTCGCCGCGGCTGATCCGGTCGGCTACCTCGCTGCTGGTCAGGGGCTCCACGCGGACAGGCTAGGCGCAGCGCCGCCCCGGGGCCGTACGGTCCCGGGGCGGCGCGCGCGAGGTGCGGGTCGCGGGTCAAGCCTCGGCGGGCCCGCGCGCGGTCAGCGTGAACACGCTGGCGGGGCTGCCCGGCTCGGCCGCGACCGCGAGGCCGCCCTCCGGGTCGGCCACGAGGTAGCCGCTCTCGTTCGAGAGGTTCACCTGCTCGGGCCGGTCCAGCGCGGTGACCCGCAGCTGCTGGTTCGGGTCCGCGGGATCGCACTCCGCGAGGCCCACGACGTCGTCACCCGGCAGGTTGAGGCACATGTCCCGGTCGTCGGTCGTCGCGCTCGACCGCACGAGCGACGTGCCCTCGGCCCCTGCGGGCTCGATCACCCACGTGTACGGCACCTCGGACGTCGACGGGTTCTCGAGCGTCGTCACGGCGCCCTCGACGGTCGTGACCACCCAGGTGGACGCGTAGGTCGCGATGTCGACCACCGTGCTGCCGTCGGTCAGGGCGGCCGGGTCGGTGCCGCCCGCGTCGTCCGACGTGGGCGTCGGGGTCGGCGCGTCGGGCGTGGGCGACGTCATGCCGTCGGGCGTCGCGACGGGGGTCGTCGCACCGTCGCCGGAGGCGTCGTCGGTGCCGCAGGCGGCCAGCGCGAGGGCCAGACCCCCGGCGGCGAGGCTCGCCCCGACGAGGCGGGGCAGGCGGGTGCGCGGGGTCGTCGTGATCATGGGTGTCGTCCTTCCGTGGGCGGACACGATCGCGGCTCGATCGCGGGGACGGACGAGCCGTCCCTGTCGTTCTCGTGCGCTTCGAACGTATCGGTGCACGTCACGGGCGCAACTCGCGAGCGGCCGCACCGGTGGGGGGCACCGACCTCGTGCGACGCCGTGGTCGGTGCACGGCGTGCGATGCGCCACCATGGAGCCATGACGACGACCGAGGCCGCACCCGGCCAGGAGATGCCCGCCGACCGCGAGGTGCTGGGCTGGGAGCGGTTCGGGGACGCCGTGCGCGAGCTCGCGCAGGCCGTGGCGGACTCGGGGTTCGTGCCCGACGTCGTCGTGTCGATCGCGCGTGGGGGCCTGCCGCCGGGCGGTGCGCTGGCCTACGCGCTGGGCACCAAGGCCGTCGGCACCATGAACGTTGAGTTCTACACGGGCGTCGACACGACGCTGCCCGAGCCGGCGGTGCTGCCGCCGCTGCTCGACACCGAGGCCGTGCAGGGCCTGCGCGCGCTGGTCGTCGACGACGTCGCGGACTCGGGGGAGACGCTCGCGCTGGTCAAGCGGCTGCTGAGCGAGGACTGCTCCGAGGTCCGCACCGCGGTGCTCTACCACAAGCCCCGCTCGGTGGTCGTGCCCGACTACGTGTGGCGCCAGACGGACCGCTGGATCACGTTCCCGTGGTCGGCCCTGCCGCCGGTGACGCCGGCCCGCTGACCTCGGCGAGCGCGTCGAGCACGGTCGCCGCGAGCCCGTCGACGTGCGGCACGACGCCGATCGCGCCCGCGTCCTCGAGCTCGCCCGGCTCGGCGTAGCCCCACGCGACGCCCAGGCACGGCAGCCCGTGCGCGGCGGCGCCGACCGCGTCGTGCGAGCGGTCGCCGACCATGACGACCGGGCCGGTCGGCGTCAGCGCCGCGAGCGCCGCGGTGATGACGTCGGCCTTGGTCGACGGCACGTCGTCCAGCGGTGCGCCGAACACGCCGTCGACGCCTCCCTCGAGGTGCTCGGTCAGGCCGTAGCGCTCGCAGATCGGGCGCGCGAACACCTCGGGCTTGCTGGTCGCGACGGCCAGCCGCACGCCCGCGGCGCGCAGGGCTGCGAGCTGCTCGGGCACGCCGTCGTACACGCTGTTCTGCCACATGCCCTGCTCACGGAAGTACCCGCGGTACGCCTCGACGGCCTCGGGCACGCGCTCGGGCGGCACGCCGAACAGCGCGAACGACGACGGCAGCGGCGGCCCGACGAACCGGCGCAGCGCCTGGTCGTCGGGAACCGGCAGGCCCAGCGCCGTGAAGGCGACGCGCGCGCTCGCCGCGATGCCGGGGTACGAGTCGGTGAGCGTGCCGTCCAGGTCGAGCAGCGCGAGCGGCGCGCCGGCGGGCGCGGCGGCGGGTCCGGTCACGCGGCGCCGTCCGTCACGCGTGCGAGGACCGCTGCCGGCACCTGCGACGTCGACGTCAGCACCTCGACGGCACCGGCCTCGCGCAGCTCGTCGCCGTCGGCGTAGCCCCAGCCCGCGCCGAGGCACGGCAGCCCGTGCTCGGCCGCGCCGTGCACGTCGTGCTCGCGGTCGCCCAGCATGACCGCGCGGAACCCCGCGTCACCGGTCGCCTCGCGCACCCACGCCAGCGCGCGGCCGATGATCTGGCCCTTGGACTCCGACTCGTCGTCCGGTGCGCCCACGAGGTGGTCGAGCAGCGGCGTCAGGCCCGTCTCGTCGCAGATCGGCGCGGCCCACCGCTGCGGCTTCGCGGTCGCGACGACCAGCAGGGCCCCGGCCTCACGCAGCGCGGTGAGCGCCTGCGGGATGCCGTCGAACACGCGCGTGTCCCACACGCCCACGCGCCCGAAGTGGTCGGCGTACGCGGCGGCCGCGTCGTCGACCAGGTCGGCCGGCACGCCGTGCGTCGCGAGCGACCAGCCGAGCGGCGGCCCGGCGAACGACCGCATGACGGCCTCGCTGGGCACGGGCAGCCCGACGCGCTCGTACGCCGCGCGCACCGACGCCACGATCCCGGACGCCGAGTCCATGAGGGTGCCGTCGAGGTCGAGGAGGGCCACGGGCCGGGGGGAGGTCATGGGACCGATCGTGCCCCACGTGCGCGGGGGGACCGAATCGGTGACGACGTCCGCGACGGGCGTCGATACACTGGGGCGCACAGGCGTCGACCCGGCCATCACCGGTGAGCCTCCGGAAGAACGGGACCCGCCCGGCGGGCGGGTCCTCAGTAGAACCGGACGGGGCAGGCCCGTCACAGCCGTCGGAGAGTGGTCGGGGCGCGTCCTCGGCAAGCGAGGTGGTACCGCGGTGGTGCCCGGCCGGTCCGGGCGTCGTCGTCCTCGTGGCCGTGCCGCACCTGCCCAGGTGCGCGAGACCAGGAGCACCGACCGTGGCGTACCCGCTGCACCGCACGTCCGACGGCACCGCCGCCAGCGTCCCGCCCAGCCCCGACCTGCCCGCGCTCGAGGGCGACGTGCTGGCGTACTGGCAGGCCGACGGCACGTTCCGCGCGTCGATCGACCAGCGCCCGGCCGGCGAGCAGGGCGACAACGAGTACGTCTTCTACGACGGCCCGCCGTTCGCCAACGGCCTGCCGCACTACGGGCACCTGCTCACGGGGTACGCCAAGGACGTCGTGCCGCGCTACCAGACCATGCGCGGGCGCCGCGTCGAGCGCCGGTTCGGCTGGGACACGCACGGCCTGCCGGCCGAGCTCGAGGCCGAGCGCGTGCTCGGCATCACCGACAAGTCCCAGATCGACGAGATGGGCATCGCCGCGTTCAACGACGCGTGCCGCACGTCGGTGCTCACGTACACGCAGGAGTGGCAGGACTACGTCACCCGCCAGGCGCGCTGGGTGGACTTCGAGCACGACTACAAGACGCTCGACCCGAGCTTCATGGAGTCGGTCATCTGGGCGTTCAAGCAGCTGTACGACAAGGGCCTGGCCTACGAGGGCTACCGGGTGCTGCCGTACTGCTGGCGCGACGAGACGCCGCTGAGCAACCACGAGCTGCGCATGGACGAGGACGTGTACGCCTCGCGCCAGGACCCCGCGCTCACGGTCGGGTTCCGGCTCGGGACCGGCGAGCTCGTGCTGGTCTGGACGACGACGCCGTGGACGCTGCCGTCCAACCTCGCGGTCGCCGTCGGCCCCGACGTCGAGTACGTCGTCGTCGAGCCGCAGCCCGGGTCGCCGTTCGCCGACGCGCACCCGGGGGAGCGGGTCGTGCTCGCCGCCGCACGCCTCGGCGCGTACTCCCGCGAGCTCGGTGACGAGCCGACGGTCGTCGCGACCCTCACGGGTGCCGACCTCGTCGGCCGCCGCTACACGCCGCCGTTCGACTACTTCGCTGGCCACGAGAACGCGCACCAGGTGCTCGCGGCGGACTTCGTCACGACCGAGGACGGCACGGGCGTCGTGCACCTCGCGCCCGCGTTCGGCGAGGACGACATGGCCACGTGCGACGCCGCGGGCATCACGCCCGTCGTGCCCGTCGACTCCAAGGGCCGCTTCACCGCGCAGGTCGCCGACTACGCCGGCGTGCAGGTGTTCGAGGCGAACAAGCAGGTCATCGCCGACCTCAAGGCCGGCACGGGCCCGCTCGCGCGCGTCGACGCGGCGCACCGGGCCGCGGTGCTGCGGCACGAGACGTACGAGCACTCCTACCCGCACTGCTGGCGGTGCCGGAACCCGCTGATCTACAAGGCCGTGTCGTCGTGGTTCGTGCGCGTCACCGCGTTCAAGGACCGCATGGTCGAGCTCAACCAGGGCATCGAGTGGATCCCCGGGCACATCAAGGACGGCCAGTTCGGCAAGTGGCTCGCCAACGCACGCGACTGGTCGATCAGCCGCAACCGCTACTGGGGCACGCCCATCCCCGTGTGGGTGAGCGACGACCC
This sequence comes from Cellulomonas sp. HD19AZ1, assembly GCF_004535805.1. NCBI lineage: Bacteria > Bacillati > Actinomycetota > Actinomycetes > Micrococcales > Cellulomonadaceae > Cellulomonas > Cellulomonas sp. HD19AZ1. Next base: position 214,477 of record NZ_SPHX01000002.1, on the reverse strand, counting down.
CGCGTACCCGCGGGTCGACGTGTACGGCTCGTTCGCCGAGCTCGAGGCCGACTTCGGCCGCCTGCCGCGCAACGACCGCGGCGAGCCCGACCTGCACCGCCCGTTCATCGACGACCTGACGCGCCCCAACCCGGACGACCCGACCGGGCGCTCGACCATGCGTCGCATCCCCGACGTGCTCGACGTGTGGTTCGACTCGGGGTCCATGCCGTTCGCGCAGGTGCACTACCCGTTCGAGAACCGTGACTGGTTCGAGCACCACTACCCGGGCGACTTCATCGTCGAGTACATCGGCCAGACGCGTGGCTGGTTCTACACGCTGCACGTGCTGGCCACGGCGATCTTCGACCGTGCCGCGTTCCGCAACGTCATGTGCCACGGGATCGTGCTGGGCGACGACGGCCGCAAGGCCAGCAAGTCGCTGCGCAACTTCCCCGACCCGGTGCTGATGTGGGACAAGTACGGGTCCGACGCGGTGCGCTGGTCGCTCATGTCGTCGACGATCCTGCGCGGCGGCAACCTCGTGGTCACCGAGGAGGGCATCCGCGACGGCGTGCGCCAGGTGCTGCTGCCGCTGTGGAGCACCTACTACTTCTTCACGCTGTACGCGGGTGCCGCGGACGGCGGGCGGGGGTACGCCGCACGGCGCGTCACGGCCGAGCGGGCCGCGAGCCTGCCGCCCATGGACCGCTACCTGCTCGCGCGCACGGCCGACCTGGGCGCGACGCTCACGGCCCAGCTCGACGCGTACGACATCCCGGCCGCGTGCGAGTCGGTGCGCGAGCACCTCGACGTGCTGACCAACTGGTACGTGCGCACGCAGCGCGACCGGTTCTGGTCGGAGGACACCGACGCGTTCGACACGCTGTGGACCGCGCTCGAGGAGCTCACGCGCGTCATGGCGCCGCTCGCGCCGCTCGTCACGGAGGAGGTGTGGCGCGGCCTGACCGGTGGGCGCAGCGTGCACCTCACCGACTGGCCGACGGCCGACGAGGCGCTCGTGCACGACGACGCGCTCGTGGCGGCGATGGACGAGGTGCGGGCCGTGGTGTCCGCCGCGCTCGGGCTGCGCAAGGCGCACCAGGTGCGCGTGCGGCAGCCGCTGCGTCGCCTCACCGTGGCCGTCGCCGACCCGGCCGCGCTCGCGCCGTACACCGACCTGCTCGCGGCCGAGCTCAACGTCAAGCACGTCGACGTCGTCGCGGCCGACGCCGAGACGACCGAGCGCTTCGGCATCGTGCAGCGGCTCGCGGTCAACGCGCGCGCCGCCGGCCCGCGCCTGGGCCGGTCCGTGCAGCACGTCATCAAGGCGGCCCGCACCGGCGCCTGGCGCGTCGACGGCGAGACGGTCGTGGTGACGACCGACGACGGCGACGTCGCGCTCGAGCCCGCCGAGTACGAGCTGACGACGGTCGTCGGCGAGGGCGGCGGGGGTGACGTCGCGGCGGCCGTGCTGCCCGGCGGCGTCGTCGTGGTGCTCGACCTCGCGCTCGACGCCGCGCTGCTGGCCGAGGGCTACGCGCGCGACGTCGTCCGGGCGGTGCAGGACGCGCGCAAGGCCGCCGGCCTGCACGTCGCCGACCGCATCGACCTCGTGCTCGGCGTGCCCGCCGACCACGTGGCGGACGTCGAGGCGCACCGCGCGTTCGTCGCCGCCGAGACCCTCGCGGCGTCGCTGACGCTCGAGCCGACCGACGCGGCCGACGTGGCCGTGCACCTGACGAAGGCGGACGCATGAGCGGCGGGGCCGACCACCTGAAGGACGAGGCCGCCCGGGCGGCGCGCGCCGCGGCGGACGAGGTGTACCGCGCGATCCTCGCGCGCGCGCCCGAGCACGACATCGACCCGTCGCTCGACCGCGTGCGGGACGTGCTCGAGCTGCTGGGCGACCCGCAGCGCGCGTTCCGCACCGTGCACCTCACGGGCACGAACGGCAAGACGTCGACCGCGCGCATGGTCGAGCGGCTGCTGCGCGAGCACGGCCTGCGCACCGGACGCTTCACGAGCCCGCACCTGACGCGCGTCAACGAGCGCATCAGCATCGACGGCGAGCCGATCAGCGACGAGCGCTTCGTCGAGGTCTGGCAGGACGTCGCGCCGTACGTGCACATGGTCGACGCGCGCGCGGCCGAGAACGGCGGCCACCGGCTGTCGTTCTTCGAGGTGTTCACGGTCATGGCGTACGCGGCGTTCGCCGACGCGCCCGTGGACGTCGCGGTCGTCGAGGTCGGCATGGGCGGCCGGTGGGACGCCACGAACCTCGTCGACGCCGAGGTCGCCGTCATCACGCCGGTCGCGATGGACCACGAGCGGTACCTCGGCGAGACGCTCGTCGAGATCGCCGCCGAGAAGTCCGGCATCGTCAAGGACGGTGCGACGCTCGTGCTCGCGCACCAGACCGACGACGTCGAGGGCGTGGTCCTCGCCGTCGCGGCGGAGCGCGGTGCGCGGGTCGTGCGCGAGGACGTCGACGTCGCGGTCGTCGAGCGGCAGGTGGCGGTCGGCGGGCAGGTCGTCGCGCTGCGCGGGCTCGGCGGCGTGTACACCGAGGTGTTCCTGCCGCTGTCCGGCGAGCACCAGGCGCACAACGCGCTGCTCGCGCTCGTCGCGACCGAGGCGCTGCTCACGGGCGGTGCGGCGCTCGACGGCTCCGTCGTCGAGGCCGCGTTCGCGGACGTGTCGTCGCCCGGGCGGCTCGAGGTCGTGCGCTCGAGCCCGACCGTCCTGGTCGACGGTGCGCACAACCCCGCCGGGGCCGAGGCGCTCGCGGACGCGGTCGAGGAGGCGTTCGCGTTCACGCGGCTCGTCGGCGTCGTGGGCGTCATGGCGGACAAGGACCCCGAGGGCATCCTCGCGGCGCTCGAGCCGCTGCTCGCCGAGGTCGTCGTCACGCAGGCGTCGGGCGCCCGCGCGCTGGACGCCGACGACCTCGCGGAGGTCGCGATCGACGTGTTCGGCGAGGACCGCGTGCACGTCGCCGCGCGGCTGCCCGACGCGATCGACGTCGCCGTGCAGCGCGCCGAGGGCGAGGAGGAGCGCGGCGCGGGTGTGCTCGTGACCGGCTCGATCCTGCTGGTGGCCGAGGCGCGGGTGCTGCTCGGCCGTGCCTGACGCCGCGCCGCCCGCCGCGGCACCGACCGTGCCCGGTGACGCGCGCGGGCGCGCGGCGACGCGGCGCGCGCTGCTCGACGCCGCGTACGGGCAGTTCCTCGAGACCGGCTACCTGCGCACGACGATCGGCGCCGTGACCGCGCGGGCCGGGTACACGCGCGGCGCGTTCTACTCGAGCTTCCGCTCGAAGGAGGAGCTGGTCGGCGCGCTGTACCGCAGCGCGAACGCGCACCAGGTCGCGCGCCTGCGCCACGCGGTGCTCGGCGAGGTCGAGCGCACGCGCGGCGCGGTGCCGGCGGCGGACGTCGTGCCGGCCGCGCTGCGGGGGCTCGCGGGGAGCGTCGGCGCCGAGGCGCGGTGGTTCGGCGTCGTGACCGAGCTGCGCGGCGCCGCCGTGCACGACGCGGCGGCCCGTCGCGTGCTGCTCGACGCGCAGGAGGACCTGCTCGCGGGTCTCGTGACGCTCCTCGACGACGTGCTCGTGCGGACCGGCTCGCGCCTGGACCTGCCGACGCGGGACGTGGTCGCGGTGGGCGTCGGGCTGTACGAGCGCGCGTTCACGGTCGACGAGCCCGACGCCGCGGAGACCGCGGCGGCCGTGCGGGCCGCGACCGAGACGTTCGCGGGGGTGCTGCGGGCCGTCACCCGCTGACACGTGACCGTCCGCGGTCGCTGCGAGCCCGCCGACGCGGCGTCACCCGCCGACGCGGGCGTCCCGCTCGGCGCGTGCGTGCGCGAGCGCCGCGACGTCGGCGACTGTCGTGCGCGGGGCCGACCAGCCGAGCGCGCGCACCACCGAGTCGTCCACGAGCTGCTCGTGCTCGACCTGGTACATCATCTCGGCCTGCTCGCGCGCCGCACCGTTGACGAGGGCCGCGGCGCGCACGACCGGGGAGCGCAGCGCGCGCAGGCGCACGGTGCGGCCGTCGGTGCGCACGCGGCCGAGCGCGTCGGCGAGGGTGCGGCCCGTCGTCGGCTCGACGGCCGGCAGGTGCAGCACGGTGTCGGCCCGCACGCTCGGGTCGTGCGCGACCTGCACGAGCGCGGCCGCGACCTCGATCGTGAGCGCGAACGAGTGGGGCGCGTCGGGGTCCCCGAGCCACGGCAGCGCCGGGCGACCGGCGCCGGCCGCCGCGACGACCGCCGGCCACGGCACGATCCCGAGCGACGCGCCCGGGCCGAGGAAGTCCGCGGCGCGGCAGACGACCACGTCGTGGCCCGCGTCGGCGTGCGCCTCGAGCACGTGCCACCCCGCGAGCCGCGCCTCGCCCTTGCGGCTGCACGGGCGCAGCGGCGTCGTCTCGCGCAGCGGCTCGCGTGCGTCGCCGTAGACGTACACGTTGTCGAGGAACGTCAGCGGCAGCCCGGTGCCGCGGCACGCGGCGGTCACGGCCGCCACGAGCGGCGCCCACTGCGCGGCCCAGACCGCCGACCGGTACGGCAGGCCGAGGGTCGCGACGACCGCGCCGCACCCCGTGAGCGCGTCGGTCAGCGCACCGCCGTCGTAGGACGGGACGACGCGCACCGTGACGCCGGCGGGCGCGTCGCGTGGGGCGGTGCGACCGACCGCGACGGCCTCGTGCCCGGCCGCGACGAGCGCGTCGAGCACGAGCCGCCCGACCTGACCCGACGCGCCCAGGACGGCCGTCGGCGCGGCGCTCATGCCGGCACCGCCGCGAGCGCGAGCGCCGCCTGGTCGGGTGCGGGTCGGGGTGCGGGCACGCGCACGCCGACGGCCACCGCGACGCGCACGCACACCGCGCGCAGGCGCCCCGCGTGGTGCACGAGGTGCAGCCCCACGCCCTCGCCCGGCACGACGGGCACGCCGTGCGCGCCCGGCACCAGCAGCGGCGCGCGGTCGTCCGGTCGCAGCAGGTCCGCACCGCCCGCCTTGACGGCGCACTCGAGCGCGGTCCACGCGCGCACCGCGTCCCACGGCGTCCGCACCGCGGCCCGCTCGGCGGCGGTGAACGCGCGCGACCCGGCCGTCGTGACCTGCGCCCACCGGTCCATCGCGCACGCGTCGACCACGACCGCGGCGGGCGCGACGGCGACGTAGGTCCGGCCGGCCTCGTGCGACGCCGACACCCCGACGCACGCGCCGGCGACGGCGTGCACGTAGCGCGCGGGGGAGAGGACGGCTGCCACGACCTCGTCGAGCGCCGGTCCGGGCTCGGCGCCGGCGGCCAGCGCGGCCGCGGCGACGGCTGCGCGCACGTCGGGGTGGGCCCGCCAGTCGGCCGTCGCCGTGAGGGACAGCAGCTGCACGTCGGCGCCGGGCGCGTGCACCACCGCGGCGCTCACGCCGGCACCCGCTCGGACGTGCGGACCCCGGCGGCGGCCAGGCTCCGGGCGGTGGCGTCGAGCGCGTGGTCGAGATGCTCGACCGTGTGCTCGCTCGTGAGGAAGAAGCGCAGGCGTGCCTGCGCGTCGGGCACCGCGGGGAACACGATCGGGTTGGCGCTCACGCCCTCCTCGGCGAGCCGGCGCGCGACCTCGACGGCGGCGGCCGAGTCGCCGACGACGACCGGGACGACCGGCACGCCGACGGCGGGGCCCACGTCGAGCCCGCGGGCCCGGGCGCCCGCGAGGAAGTGCTGCGCGTTGGCACGCAGCCGCGCGAGCCGCTCGGGCTCGTCGCGCATCACCTGGATCGCCGCGAGCGACGCGGCCGTGTTCGCGGGCGTGAGGCCCGCGCTGAACACGAGCGCCGACAGCGTGTACCGCAGGTGCTGCACGAGGTCGCGGTGCCCCGCGAGGTACCCGCCGCACGACGACAGGCTCTTGGACAGCGTGCCCATGAGGATGTCGACGTCCGCCGGGTCGACGCCCAGCTCCTCGCACACCCCGCCGCCGTGCGCACCGAGCACGCCGACGCTGTGCGCCTCGTCGACCATGAGGTGCGCGCCGTGGCGCCGCGCCGACGCGACGAGCGCCGGCAGGTCGGGCAGGTCGCCGTCCATGCTGAAGACGCCCTCGGTGACCACGAGCACGCGGCGGAACCGGTGCCGCCGCGCGCGCAGGGCCTCCTCGACGAGGTCGGCACGCCCGTGCGGCACGGCGTGCCGCGCAGCACCCGACGCCGCGATGCCCTGCTGCACCGAGTCGTGCACGAGCGCGTCGTGCACGACCAGGTCGTCGGGGCCGTACAGGTGCGGCACGACACCGGCGTTGGTCGCGTGCCCGCCGACCAGCACGACCGCGTCCTGCGTGCCGAGCAGCCCGGCGATCGCGTGCTCCAGGTCGTCGTGCAGCGGGCGGTGGCCGGACAGGATGCGCGCCGCGGAGACGGACGTGCCGTACCGCTCGACGGCCTCCTGCGCCGCCGCGACGACGCGGGGGTGGCCGGTGAGCCCGAGGTAGTTGTACGAGCTGAACGAGACCAGCTCGCGGCCGCCGACGCTCGTCGTCGCGGAGATCCGGCCGTCGTGCGGCAGGTAGTACGGCAGGCCGCCGCCGGCCGCCGCGTCGGTGAGCCGGGCCGTGGTCGCGCGCACCTCGGGCAGCTCGGTGAGACGGCCGCGGTCCGGAACGGGAGGTGCGGCCGCCACGGGAGGTGCGGCCGCCACGGGAGGTGCGGCGGCCACGGGAGGTGCGGCCGCCGCGGTGACCGTGCCGCCCCGGGGGGTCGGCGCGGCGTCGTCCCCGGACGCGGCGGTGCGCGGCGACGCCGCCGGTGCCGTGGCAGCTGGTGCCACCGGGTCCGCGGGCGCCCTGCCGCGCTCGGCGTCGACCACGGCGCGCGCGACGTCGTCGACGGTCAGGAGCGTCCGCATGTCCTCCGCGGTCGGTCGCCAGGCGGGGTGGTCGCGCGTGAGCCGTGCGGCGACCGTCGTCATCATGAGCGAGTCGAGCCCGAGGTCGGTGCCGAGCCGGGCGTCGCCGCGCACGTCGTCCGGCGCGTAGCCGCCGATCTCGGCGACGCACGCGCGGACCTCGTCGGCCACCCTGGCCGGCGAGAGCGCCGGCGTGACGGGCTCGGGTGCGGGGCGCGGCCCGGGGACCAGCGCCGCCGGGGCCGGCGTCGGGGGTGCGAGCGCCGCGGCGACGGGTGCTACGGGCAGCACGACGTCGGCGGGTGCGCCGCCCTGCGGTCGCGCGAGCGCCTGGGCGAGCACGGCGACCTGGGCGCCGAACAGCGCGAGCAGCTCCGTGCCGCCCGGCACGCCGAGCGGCGAGCCCGGTACCGGGGCCGGGCCGGGCAGCCGGTCCGCGGCCAGCGGATGGTCGGCGGCCGGCGCGAGAGGCGCCGGTTCGTCCGTGGTGGGGGTGGTGGGTGTTCCGTGCAGCACGACGGTCTCCCGTCCTTCGTCGGTCCGTGGGCACCTGCTGGCCGTCCCGAGGCGTCCGAGCACGACGTGCGCCCGGAGCTCCGGCACGGTGAGGACGAGCTCGGCGAGCGCGGCGAGCGCCGTCGACGTCGAGCCGTCGGGGCCCCCGAGCCCGACGGCGCGCGCCGCCCGGTCGGGGTCGATCTCGTGGAACGTCCGCAGCAGCGAGCCGCCGCCGCTGACCTGCACGACCACGTCGTGCGGGAGCGCGACCGCGGTGCGCACGGCCTCGCGGAAGCGCACGGTCCCGGCGATCTGGCGGCCGAGGCCCGCGAAGGCCTGCTCGACGTCCTCGACCGCCGCGCCCGTCACGGACGACACGCACGTCGCCCCGGTGACGCGCGCCGCGGGGCGGCGCAGGGCCGCGAGCCGGGCGCGCACCGCGCGGTCGGCGTGCGCGTAGTGCGGCGTGTGGAACGCGCCCGCGGTCGCGAGCGGCGTCGACGCCGTGCCGGCCGCCTCGAGCCGCGCGGCGAGCGCGCACAGCGCCGTCAGCGGCCCGCCGAGCACGACCTGCCGCGGGCCGTTGTCGCACGCGACGTGCACGCCGGGGGACTGCGCGACGAGCGGTGCGAGCGCGTCGAGCCCGGCGCGCACCGCGAGCATCCCGGTGTCCGGTGCACCGGTGCGCATGCACGCGACGCGCGCGGCGACCACGTCGAGCACGGTGTCCTCGTCGAGCAGCCCCGCGGCGTGCAGCGCGCCGAGCTCACCGACGGAGTGCCCGAGCGTCACCGCGGGGAGCACGCCGATCTCGGCGAGCGCGGCGGTCGTCGCGAGCGCGGTCACGGTGAGCAGCGGCTGCGCGACGGCGGTGTCGTCCACGCCCGGGTCGGTGACGCCGGACGCCCACGCGTCGGACAGGTGCGGACGCAGCGGCGGGCCGTCGAGCCGCTCCGCGAGCCGGTCCTCGAGGCGGCGCACGTGCGCCCCGTAGGACGGCAGCAGCCGTGCGAGGGCCGCGTGCTCGCCCGTGCGCTGGCTGCCCTGCCCGGGGTAGAGCAGCAGCGCGCGGCCGGGGCCGGTGACGCGGCGGACCGCGACCGCGTGCGTCGTGGGGGACGCGTCCGGCGACACGGTGTCGTCGCGCACCGCGCGCAGCCCCGCGAGCAGCGTCGGCAGGTCGGCGGCGAGCACGACCGCGCGGTGCGGCCCGGGCGGGACGAGCGCGCAGCGCGCCGCGACGTCGCCGACGCCGAACGACGTCGGTGCGTCGGGCCGGGCCAGGGCGTCGTGCAGGCGTGCGGCGCGCTGCCGCAGCGCGGCGGCGTCGGGCGCGGACAGCAGGACCGGGACGACGTCAGCCACGGCGGACCACCACCTCGGGGTGCGCGAGCACGGCGTGCGCGTCGGTGCCGCCGAAGCCGAACGCGTTGACCGCGGCCCGGCGGACGGGGGCGGCCTCGTCGGCCGGCGTCGGCACGACGAACGGGGAGCCGTCGAGCAGCGGGTGCCACCCGGCGTCGTCCTCGGGCTGCGGCGCCCACCGCCCCCGCCGGAGCGCGAGCACGACCTTGACGAGCGCGAGCGCCGCCGACGCGGCCATGGTGTGGCCGACGACGGCCTTGACCGAGCCGAGCGGCACGCTGCCCGCGGGCGCGTCGGGCAGGACCTCGCGCAGCGTCTCGAGCTCGGTGCGGTCGCCGACGACCGTCGCCGTGCCGTGCCCCTCCACCGCGTCCACGCGACCGGCCGGCAGGTCGCCGCGCGCGGCCCGCACGGCCGCGACCTGCCCCTCGACCGTGGGGGTCATGACCCCGGGGGCGCGGCCGTCGTTGCTGCTGCCGCAGGCCTCGACGACCGCGAGCACGTCGTCGCCGTCGCGCTCGGCGTCCGCGAGGCGCCGCAGCAGCAGCAGCGCGCCGCCCTCGCCGAGCACGAACCCGTCGGCGGCGCGCGTGTAGGGCCGGCAGGCCCCGGACGGGGACAGCGCACCGATCGCGGAGAACCCCGCGTGGGCCTCGGGCGTGAGCGCGGTGTACACGCCGCCGACGACGCACGCGTCGACCGCGCCCGTGAGGAGCAGCGCGCGGCCGACGTCGAGCGCGGTGAGCCCCGACGCGCACGCCGAGTCCACCGCGAACGCCGGGCCGCGCAGGTCGAACGAGTGCTGCACCGCGGCGGGCACCATGTTGGCGAGGACGCCGGGCATGGTGTGCCCGGTCATGGGCTGCACGGCGCGCGCCCCGGCGGCGTGCACGGCCGCGCGCTGCGCGGCGTCGCCCGTGCCGAGCGCGCCGTCGACCGTCATGGTCGCGAGCAGCGGGGCCGTGCTGACCGCGCGGTAGTCGGTCGAGCTGACGCCGACGACCGTCGCGACCCGTGCGCCGGGCCGACGCACGTCGGTGCGGGCGCGCGCGAACAGCTCGGCGGCGAGGCCGAGGACCAGGCGCTGCTGCGGGTCCATGCGCCGCGCCCGCGCGGCCGGCACGCCGTGGCGGCGCGCATCGAACGCGTACGGGTCGGCGAGCGGCGCCATGACGTGCGCACCGGCGCGGCGGGAGCGCTCGGCGGCGTCGGTGCGTTCCGGCCAGCGGTCCGCCGGGATCTCGCAGAACTGCGGCACCGCGCACTGCACGAGGTTGTCGAACTCGTCGAGATCGTCGGCCCCGGCGCTCCGTGCCGCCGCCGCCGTGACGGCGATGAGCGTGTCCATCGTCATGAGGCCCCCCTGACCTGCATCGATACACCGTGTATCGCACAGTAGCAGCGGGATGCCGGAATTGTCATTACTTCGGCGACAATTCATCGTGACGTCACCCGGTGCGTCCGCCGGTATTGTGGGTGACGCCACGAAATGTCGACGCCGACAAATTGCGAGGGGTGAACAATAGATTGTCGGACGCGCCGCGCGGCAGTGACGAAGGTCCCTGCGCCGGTCTGCGGGCCGCGGTGGCCCCGTCGAGCGCGGCACGCCTGCACGGACGTGCACGCCCCCGCCGTCGACCCACGGTTGACGCCGCCCGGGCCGCGGGGTGAGGTGGGAGCCGCGGACGACGGCGTCCGGGCACGTCACGTGCCGCCGAGCGAGGGAGGCAGGGCAGTGAAGAAGCTCATCAACGACCCGCAGGACGTCGTCGCCGAGTCCGTCGAGGGGTTCGGCCTCGCGCACGCCGACGTCGTGGCCGTGCACACCGACCCGCTGTTCGTCGCGCGCGCGGGCGGCGCCGTGCCCGGCAAGGTCGGGCTCGTCAGCGGCGGCGGCAGCGGCCACGAGCCGCTGCACGCCGGCTTCGTCGGCGTCGGCATGCTCGACGCCGCCGTGCCCGGCGCGGTGTTCACGTCGCCCACGCCCGACCAGATCGCCCCCGCGATCGCGGCCGCCGACGGCGGCGCCGGCGTCCTGACGATCGTCAAGAACTACACGGGCGACGTCCTCAACTTCGAGACTGCCGCCGAGCTCGCCGACGCCGACGGCGTCACCGTCCGCCAGGTCGTCGTCAACGACGACGTCGCGGTCGAGGACTCGCTGTACACGGCCGGCCGTCGCGGCGTCGCGGGCACCGTCGCGGTCGAGAAGATCGCGGGCGCCGCGGCCGAGCGCGGCGACGACCTCGACGCGGTCGCGGCGCTCGCGCAGCGCGTCGTCGACAACGTCCGCACCATGGGCCTCGCGCTCACGGCGTGCACCGTGCCCCACGTCGGCAAGCCCTCGTTCGACCTCGCCGACGACGAGATCGAGATCGGCATCGGGATCCACGGCGAGCCGGGCCGCGCGCGCGTCGGCCTCGAGAGCGCCGACGCGCTCACCGAGAAGCTGCTGACCCCCGTCGCCGACGACCTCGCGCTCACGTCCGGCGACCGCGTGCTGCTGCTCGTCAACGGTATGGGCGGCACACCGGCGTCCGAGCTCTACGTCGTCTATCGTCGGGCTCGCGCGTTGCTCTCCGGGCGTGGGGTCGAGGTGACCCGCTCGCTCGTCGGCAACTACGTGACATCGCTGGAGATGCAGGGCGCGTCGGTCACGGTGCTCCGTCTGGACGACGAGCTGACCGCCCTGTGGGACGCGCCCGTGCACACCACCGCGCTGCGCTGGTGAGACGGGGCCGGGGAGAGCGGGAGGCCGGGGGATGACGTTGGACGCGGCGTGGGCCGTCGACTGGGTGCGCCGCAGCGCGGCGGCGGTCGCCGAGCACCGCGACGAGCTCGTCGAGCTCGACCGTCAGATCGGCGACGGCGACCACGGCGAGAACATGCAGCGCGGGTTCCGCGCCGTCGTGGCCAAGCTCGACGCGCTCGACGCGCCGCCCGCGACCGTGGGCGACGTCCTGCGACTCGTCGCGACGACCCTGATGTCGACCGTCGGGGGTGCGGCGGGACCGCTGTACGGCACGGCGTTCCTGCGGGCCTCGAAGGCGGGCGCGACCGACGCGCTCGGCGCCGACGGCGTCGTCGCGATGCTCGAGGCGGCGCTCGAGGGCGTCGTCGCGCGCGGCAAGGCGGCACCCGGCGAGAAGACCATGGTCGACGCGCTGACCCCCGCGGTCGCCGCGGCCGTCGAGGCCGCCGACCACGGCGCACCTCCGTCCGCCGTGCTCGCGGCCGCCGCGCTCGGCGCGCGCGACGGCGCGCAGGCCACCGTGCCGCTCGTCGCCACCAAGGGGCGCGCGAGCTACCTCGGGCCCCGGTCCGTCGGTCACCTCGACCCCGGCGCCCGCTCGACCCAGCTCATCCTCGAGGCCGCGGCGTCCGCCGCGGCCGACGCCGACTGAGCGTCACCCCCCGTCCGCACCGACCGGTGCGGCGCACCACGGCACGACGAGGGCGTCGTGCGGAGAGGCAGGACGCGTGACCGACGAGTGGGCGCCCGTGGCGCTGGTGCTCGTGTCGCACTCGCGCGAGCTCGCGCGGGGCGCTGCGCAGGTCGCGGGGCAGATGGCGCCCCGCGTGCTCGTGGTCCCCGCCGGCGGCACCGACGACGGCGGGCTCGGCACGAGCTTCGACCGCGTCGACGCGGCGCTGCGCGAGGCGACCGCCGACGGACGCGCGGCCGTCGTGCTCACCGACCTCGGCTCCGCGGTGCTCACCTCGGAGTCGGTGCTCGAGCTGGCCGACGACGACCTCGCGGCGCGCGTGCGGATCGCCGACGCGCCGTTCGTCGAGGGTGCGGTCGCCGCCGCGGTGACGGCGCACGGCCGCGCCGACCTCGCGGCCGTGCTCGCGTCGGCCCAGGACGCCGCGGCGTCCTTCGGGGCGGCCGCCGGCGCGTCCGAGCCTGCGGCCCCGGTCGCGTCCGGCACGGCGCCGGACGGCGAGGTCCGTGCGACCGCCGTGCTGCGCAACCCGCTCGGCCTGCACGCGCGGCCCGCCGCGCTCGTCGTGCGGATGCTCGCGCCCTACGACGCGGCCGTGCAGGTCGACGGCGTGAACGCCGCGAGCGTGCTCGACCTCATGAAGCTCGGCGCGGTGCAGGGCGACGTCCTGACGATCACCGCGCAGGGGCCGCAGGCGTCCGACGCCGTCGCGCGGCTCGTGGCGGACGTGGAGGCGGGCTTCGGCGAGGTCTGACCCGGGCGGGGCCCGCCCGCGCGGCCGTTAGCCTGGTGCGATGAGCACGCAGCCGCCCGCTCCGCCGCGCCCCAAGCGACCGGCGAAGCAGCAGTTCACGCAGGCGACCCTCCTGCTCGAGGCGTTCCTCGTGTTCTTCGCGACCCTCGTGGCGTACGGCCTGCGCGTGGCCCCGCCGGCGACGGTCTGGACCCTGGGCGGCGTGACCTGCGCCGCGCTGGTCGTCGTCTCCGGCTACGTGGGACGCCCCGGCGGCTACCTCGCGGGCACGCTCGCGCAGGTCGCCGTCCTCGGCTTCGGCGTGCTGGTGCCGATGATGTTCGTCGTCGGCGGCGTGTTCGCGGTCATGTGGCTCGTCGCGCTGCGCCTCGGCGGCCGCATCGACCGCGAGCGCGCCGAGTGGGACGCCGCCCACCCGCCCGGCGGCACCCCCGCCTGACGGACGCGGCCCCCGGGCGGCGCCCGGTCGCCGTTAGGGTGACGCCCATGACTGACGCACCCGCACCGCAGCGCACGCTCGTCCTGGTCAAGCCCGACGGCGTGCGACGCGGGCACGTCGGCGAGGTGCTGCGTCGCATCGAGGCGAAGGGCTACACGCTCGTCGCCGTCGAGCTGCGGCACGCCGACGAGGCCCTGCTGCTCGAGCACTACGCCGAGCACGCCGGCAAGCCGTTCGTCGGAGCCCTCGTGGACTTCATGCGCTCGGGCCCCGTGCTCGCGGCCGTGGTCGAGGGGCACCGCGTGATCGAGGGCTTCCGCTCGCTCGCCGGCGCCACCGACCCGACGGTCGCGACGCCCGGCACGATCCGCGGCGACCTCGCGCGCGACTGGGGCACCAAGCTCATCGAGAACGTCGTGCACGGCTCGGACGGCGAGGAGTCCGCGGCGCGCGAGATCGCGCTCTGGTTCCCCGCGCTCTGACGGCGGTCCGCACGCGCGCCCCGGGCCACGCCCGGGGGCGCGCGTGCGCCGCGCGGTGCCGCGCGTTGCCTAGGCTGCGTGCGTGCACCTCAAGACCCTGACCCTGCGCGGGTTCAAGTCGTTCGCCTCGGCGACGACCTTGAGCTTCGAGCCGGGCATCACGTGCGTCGTCGGGCCCAACGGCTCCGGCAAGTCGAACGTGGTCGACGCGCTCGCGTGGGTCATGGGGGAGCAGGGCGCCAAGTCGCTGCGCGGCGGCAAGATGGAGGACGTCATCTTCGCCGGCACGGCGGGCCGCCCGCCGCTCGGCCGCGCCGAGGTCGCCCTCACGATCGACAACGCCGACGGCGCGCTCCCGATCGAGTACTCCGAGGTCACGATCTCGCGCACGCTGTTCCGCAACGGCGGCTCGGAGTACGCGATCAACGGGCGCGGCTGCCGGCTCCTCGACATCCAGGACCTGCTGTCGGACTCGGGCCTCGGCCGCGAGATGCACGTGATCGTCGGGCAGGGCCAGCTCGACGCCGTGCTGCGCGCGACGCCCGAGGAGCGCCGCGGCTTCGTCGAGGAGGCCGCGGGCGTCCTCAAGCACCGCAAGCGCAAGGAGAAGGCGCTCCGCAAGCTCGACGCGATGCAGGGCAACCTCACGCGCCTGGGCGACCTCACGGCCGAGATCCGACGCCAGCTCGGGCCGCTCGGCCGGCAGGCGGAGGTCGCGCGCAAGGCCGCCGTGGTGCAGACCGACCTGCGCGACGCGCGGGCGCGGCTGCTCGCGGACGACCTCGCGCAGCTGCGCGCACGCCTCGAGCAGGAGATCGCCGACGAGTCGGCCGTGCGCGAGCGCCGCGAGCAGGTCGAGGTGCAGCTCGCCGACGCGCGCACGCGGCTCGCCGCGCTCGAGCGTGAGGCCGCCGAGGCCGCTCCCGCGGTCAGCGAGGCGAGCGAGCTCTGGTACCGGCTGTCGGCGCTGCGCGAGCGCGTGCGCGGCACGGCCTCGCTCGCCGCCGACCGGGCCCGCCTGCTGGGGACACCGACCGCCGAGCGCGGCGGCGGCCAGGACCCCGCCGACCTCGAGGCGCAGGCCGAGCGCGTGCGCACGGCCGAGGCCGAGCTCGCGCGCGAGGTCGACGCGGCCCGTGCCGCGGTCGAGGCCGCGGCCGCCGCGCGCCAGGACGCGGAGCGTGCCGCGGCCGCGGGCGAGAAGGCGCTGGCCGACCTGCAGCGCGCCGCGGCGGACCGCCGCGAGGGCGTCGCGCGGCTCGCGGGGCAGGTCGCGGCACGGCGCAGCCGCGTCGAGGCCACCGAGGCGGAGATCGGGCGCCTGCGGTCCTCGCTCGCGGCGGCCGAGCAGCGCGCGCAGGACGCCACGACGCAGTTCGCGGCCCTCGAGACGCAGGTGGCGGGCGTCGAGGAGGGCGAGGAGGGCCTCGACGCCGAGCACGAGGCCGCGGTCGAGGCGCTCGACGCCGCCGTCGAGCGGGTCACCGCGCTCGAGGAGGCGCTGCGGGCGGCCGAGCGCGAGCGTGACCAGCAGGCCTCGCGCGTCGAGACCCTCGAGCTCTCGTTGTCCCGCAAGGACGGTGCGGGCGCCCTGCTCGCCGCCGAGGGCCTGCCCGGCGTCGTCGGCTCGGTCGCGGCCCTGCTGAGCGTCGACGTGCGCGACGAGGAGGCGGTCGTCGCCGCCCTCGGCGCGCTCGCCGACGCCGTCGCCGTCGAGTCGGTCGACGCGGCCGTCGACGCGATCCGGCACCTGCGCACGGAGGACGCGGGCCGTGCCGCGCTCCTGGTCGCCGGTCCGGCCGCGGCCGCGACGCGTGAGCTGCCGGCCGGAGCGGACCGCGCCGTCGACCTCGTGCAGGCGCCCGCGGTCGTGCGGGACGCCGTGCACGCGCTGCTCGCCGACGTCGTGGTGGTCGACGACCTGGCCGCGGCGCGCGCGGTCCTCGTGGCGCACCCGGACGTCGTCGTCGCGACGCGGACCGGTGACGTGCTGTCGCGCCACCGCGCCTCGGGCGGGTCGGCGTCGGCGCCCAGCGCGCTGCACCTGCAGGCCGCGCTCGAGACCGCGCGCGAGGTCGGGGCCCGCGCGACGGCCGACGCCGAGCGACTGCGCTTCGAGCTCGCGGCGGCGCGCGACGCGCGCGCCGCCGCGCAGCGGGCCGTCGACGACACGCTCGACCGCCTCAACGAGTCCGACGCGGCGCTCGCGGCCGTCGCCGAGCAGCTGGGGCACCTGGGCTCGGCAGCCCGGGCCGCACGGGCCGAGGCCGAGCGCGTCGAGCGCTCCCTCGAGGCGGCCGGCACGACCCTCGCCGAGGACCACGCGACGCTCGCGGAGCTCACGGCGCGGCTCGCGGCCGTGCAGGAGGCGCCCGAGGACGCCGAGGCGGCCATCGCCGAGGCGACGGCGCGGCGCGACGCCGACGCGGCCGCGGCGACGGCGGCGCGGTCGCGCGAGACCGAGGCGCGGCTGACGCTGCGCACGAGCGAGGAACGCGCGCGGGCGCTCGCCGGTCGGGCGCAGTCGCTCGAGCGCGCGGCGGCGGCCGAGCGCGCGGCGCGCGAGCGGGCGGCCCGGCGCGAGCGCGAGCGCGCGCGCCAGGTGGCCGTCGCGCGCGCCGTGCACACGGGCGCGGTCCGGACCGGTGAGCTGCTCGACCGTGCGCTGCAGCGCGCGGCGCACGAGCGGGACGCCGCGGAGGCCGCGCGCGCCGAGCGCGACCGTGCGCTGGGCGAGGTCCGCACCCGGGTCGACGCGCTCGCGCGCGACCTCGCGGAGCTCACGGACGTCGCCCACCGCGACGAGGTCGCGCGTGCCGAGCAGCGGCTGCGCGTCGAGCAGCTCGAGACCCGTGCGGTCGAGGAGCTCGGCCTGGACCCCGACGTGCTGCTCGACGAGTACGGCCCGCACCGCGACGTGCCGGTCGTGCTGCCGCCGGGTGTCGAGCCCGACCCCGACGCGGCGACGGCGGTGCCGTACGTGCGGGCCGAGCAGGAGAAGCGGCTGCGCGCCGCGGAGCGTGCGCTCGCGCAGCTGGGCCGGGTCAACCCGCTCGCGCTCGAGGAGTTCGCGGCGCTCGAGGAGCGGCACCGGTTCCTGGTTGAGCAGCTCGCGGACCTCAAGAAGTCGCGCGCGGACCTGCTGGAGATCGTCAAGGAGATCGACGAGCGCGTCGAGCAGGTGTTCGCGGACGCCTACCGGGACACGGCCGCGGCCTTCGACGAGGTGTTCCCGCGGCTCTTCCCGGGCGGTGAGGGGAGGCTCGTGCTGACCGACCCGGACGACATGCTGACGACCGGCATCGAGGTCGAGGCGCGCCCCGCGGGCAAGAAGGTCAAGCGGCTGTCGCTGCTGTCGGGCGGCGAGCGCTCGCTGACGGCCGTCGCGCTGCTGGTCGCGATCTTCAAGGCGCGGCCCAGCCCGTTCTACGTCATGGACGAGGTCGAGGCGGCGCTCGACGACGCGAACCTCGGCCGGCTGCTCGAGATCTTCCGGGAGCTCCAGGACGACTCGCAGCTCATCGTCGTGACGCACCAGAAACGGACGATGGAGATCGCGGACGCGCTGTACGGCGTGACGATGCGGGGTGACGGCGTGACCACCGTCGTGAGTCAGCGCATGGGGGAAGAAGCGCCGGCCTGACCCCCGCGCGATCGGCGCGGTTCATCCCATGACCCGCGCGTGACCTGGTCGGACGCCCAGATCGGTGCGTGTGTGAAGGTTTGGCGCGGGTTCCGCCGGGGTCGCGCGCGGTGCCGCGCGTGTCGCGCATCCGCGACACAGACTTGTCCCGTGCTCGTCGTGATGGTCGTCCTCGTCTCGCTCGCCGTCGCCGCCGCCGTGCTGGTGGTGGTGAGCGTCACGACCGAGCACGAACGCGACGGCGAGAGCGGCTGGCAGGCGTTCCGGCGCGGGCTGCGCGCCCGTCGTCACCCCGACGAGGTGCAGCGCGAGGCCGCGCGCGCCGCAGCCGCCGACCCGGTCGACCTCTCGCTCGCGGACTTCCTGCGCGCGACCGCGTCCGAGGGCGACGGGTACCTGCACCCCGAGGAGATCACCGAGGACCTCCAGCGGGCGCGCGAACGCGCCGCGCAGGTGCTGCGCGCGCGTCGCGAGCACGGCGGGGACGTCGCGACCGGCTGACCCCCCGCGAGGGGGCCGGGCCGCGTCGGCTCGCCCTCACCGCCGCCCGCCCGACAGACTGTCCACGTGGACCTCAACGATCTCCTGCCGTACCTCATCGGCGCGCCCGTGCTGGTCGCCGGCGCCGTGGCCGCCGTCGTCGTGCGCCGACGCCGCCCGGGCGCCCCGACCACCGACGAGCGCACCGCGCCGCCCGCCGGGACGACGTCGTCGACGACCGCACCGCCGGAGGCGCCCGCACCCGACGTCGCGACGCCTGCCGCCACGACCGACGCGGCGGCGCCCGGCGTCGAGGTCCCCGACACCGCCGAGCTCACGACAGCGCCGCCGCTCGAGACGCCCGCGCCGACCGCCGGCCGCCTGCGTCGCCTGCGCGAGCGGCTCGCGCGCTCGGGCTCGCCGCTGGGCACGCGGCTGCTCGGCGTCCTGTCGCGCGACCACCTCACCGAGGACGACTGGGACGAGCTCGAGGAGACGCTGCTGCTCGCCGACGTCGGCGCCGGCCCCACCGACGAGCTCATCGCGGCCCTGCGCACGCGCGTGCGCGTCGACGGCCTGCGCGACGGCGCGCAGGCGCGCGAGGTGCTGCGCGAGCAGCTGCTCGCGCTCGTCGACCCGACGCTCGACCGCTCGCTGCGCACGTCGCCCACCACCGGCGAGGACGGCACGCGCGTGCCGGCCGTCGTGCTCGTCGTCGGCGTCAACGGCACCGGCAAGACGACCACCGTCGGCAAGCTCGCGCGCGTCCTCGTCGCCGACGGCAGCAGCGTCGTGCTCGGTGCGGCGGACACGTTCCGCGCGGCCGCGGCCGACCAGCTCGAGACGTGGGGCTCGCGCGTGGGCGTGCCGACCGTGCGCTCGGACCGCGACGGCGCCGACCCGGCCGCCGTCGCGTTCGACGCGGTGCGCACGGGCGTCGCGGACGGCGCCGACGTCGTGCTCGTCGACACCGCGGGCCGCCTGCAGAACAAGGCGGGCCTCATGGACGAGCTCGGCAAGATCACGCGCGTCATCACGCGCACCGCGCCCCTGTCCGAGGTGCTGCTCGTGCTCGACGCGACGACCGGCCAGAACGGCCTCAACCAGGCGCGGGTCTTCGGCGAGGTGGCCGGCGTCACGGGCATCGTGCTGACCAAGCTCGACGGCACGGCCAAGGGCGGCATCGTCGTGGCCGTGCAGCGCGAGCTCGGCGTGCCCGTCAAGCTCGTGGGGCTCGGCGAGGGCCCCGACGACCTCGCACCGTTCGACCCCGAGGCGTTCGTCGACGGCCTGCTCGAGGGCTGACACGACGACCAGGGGCCGGGACGCGCCGTCCCGGCCCCTGGACGCCCGCCCGGCACGAAACGCAACGTTTACGCGCAGAGGCCTGCTGTCACACGTGCGTAACCGCACCGCCCGTCGAGCGAAACGGCACCGCTCCACAGTTGTCCCCGTCCGGCCGCCAGGCTGGCGAGGGGAGAGCAGACATGGAGTGGGACACCGGAGCGGCGGCCTGGATGCTGACGTCAGCATCGCTCGTGCTCCTCATGACGCCGGCACTGGCGTTCTTCTACGGGGGCATGGTCCGCGGCAAGTCCGTCCTCAACATGATGATGATGTCGTTCGGCGCGATGGGCGTCGTCGGCGTGGTCTACGTGCTGTGGGGCTGGTCGATGTCGTACGGCTCGGACGTCGCCGGGATCTTCGGCAACCCGTTCGACCAGTTCGGCCTGAGCGGCACGCTGTTCGACGCGGACGGCGCGGCGATCGCGAGCCCGCTCGGCAACTACCCGCAGGTGATCGACGTCGCGTTCCAGGTGACGTTCGCGATCATCACGGGCGCGCTCATCAGCGGCGCGCTCGCGGACCGCGTCAAGTTCGGCACGTGGATCGCGTTCGTCGCGGTCTGGGTGACGGTCGCGTACTTCCCGATGGCCCACATGGTGTGGGGCGGCGGCCAGCTCTCGGGCGCCGAGGGCTCGATCGCGGCGGCGATCTTCGGCACCACCGACGGCGCGGCGAACACGGCGCCGATCGACTTCGCGGGCGGCACGGTCGTCCACATCAACGCCGGTGTCGCGGCCCTCGTGCTCGCGCTCATCATCGGCAAGCGCAAGGGCTTCGGCACCGAGGCGATGCGCCCGCACAACCTGCCGTTCGTCATGCTTGGCGCCGCGCTGCTGTGGTTCGGCTGGTTCGGCTTCAACGCCGGCTCGGCGTTCGGCGCCAACGAGACCGCGGGCCTCGCGTGGGTCAACACGACGGTCTGCACGGCCGCGGCCATGCTCGCCTGGCTCGTCACCGAGAAGTTCCGCGACGGCCACGCGACGTCGCTCGGCGCCGCGTCGGGCATCGTGGCCGGCCTGGTCGCGATCACGCCGGCCGCGGGTGCGCTGCGCCCCGTGACCTCGATCGTGCTGGGCGTCGTCGCCGGCGTGCTCTGCGCGCTGGCCGTCGGCCTGAAGTACAAGTTCGGGTACGACGACTCGCTCGACGTCGTGGGCGTCCACCTGGTCGGCGGCCTCGTCGGCACGGTGATGATCGGCTTCCTGGCGGACGAGGGCGGCCTGTTCTTCGGCGGCGGTGCGAACCTCCTCGTCATCCAGGTCGTGATCGCGCTCGTCGCGGTCCTGTTCTCGGGTCTGACCACCGCGGTCATCGGCCTGATCCTCAAGGCCACGCTCGGCTGGCGCGTCTCGCAGGACGTCGAGGTCGGCGGCATCGACCTCGCGGTGCACGGCGAGACCGCGTACGAGAACCTGGGTGGCGCCCGCATCGTGTCGGAGGTGAAGTGATGACGAAGCTCGTGACGGCGGTCATCCAGCCGCATCGGCTGGACGACGTGAAGTCGGCCCTCGAGGCCGCCGGGGTCCGCGGCCTCACGGTCAGCGAGGCCAGCGGCTACGGCCGGCAGCGCGGCCACACCGAGGTCTACCGGGGCGCGGAGTACACCGTCGACCTCGTCCCGAAGGTGAAGATCGACGTGCTCGTCGCCGACGAGGACGTGGCCGGGGTCACCGAGGTGATCGTCCAGGCGGCGCAGACCGGCAAGATCGGCGACGGCAAGGTGTGGGTCGTCCCGGTCGAGGACGTGGCACGCGTCCGCACCGGCGAGCACGGCGACGACGCGCTCTGAGCGCGCTCCGAGCAGGAGGGGTCACGGCTCACCGATGACGAACGGACGGCCGCCCGCGGGGGGCGCGGCCGGGCACGGGTCCCAGCAGCAGGTCCCGCACCCCGCCGGGGTGCGGGACCTGCGTGCTGCGCGGCTCGACCTGGCCGCACGGATGACGGGTCCGGGCAGCGACGGCGTCGCCCGCCGCCGCGCGATCGCCGACCTCGTGGTCGGCGCCCTCGCGCGCCTGTGGGACGAGGCCACGGAGGGAAGGGAGCTCCAGGGCGTCGCGCTGGGCGTGGTCGGCAGCGTGGGGCGCGGCGACGCGAGCCCGGTGTCGGACCTCGACCTGCTGCTCGTGCACGAGGGGCGCGGGCACTCGGCCGACGAGCTCGCGCGGCTCGCCGAGCGCCTGTGGTACCCGATCTGGGACGCGGGTCTCGACCTCGACCACTCGGTGCGCTCGCTCGCGCAGTGCCGCCAGGTCGCGTCGAAGGACCTGCCCGCGGCGGTCGGCCTGCTCGAGCTGCAGCCGGTCGCGGGCGACGGCCTCGTCGTCGCGCGCGCGACGTCAGCCCTGCTGGCGGACTGGCGCTCGGCGGCGCGCCGCCGGCTGCCCGAGCTGCTGGCCTCGACGCGGCAGCGCGCCGACCGGCACGGCGAGCTGGCGTACCTCATCGAGCCCGACCTCAAGGAGGCGCGTGGCGGCATCCGCGACGCGGTCGTGCTGTCGGCGCTGGCGGCGACGTGGCTGACCGACCGGCCGCACGGTGCGGTCGACCACGCGTACGCGCACCTGCTCGACGTGCGCGACGCGGTGCAGGTCGTGACGCGCCGGCACACCAACCGGCTGCTGCAGGCGGACCAGGACGAGGTCGCGGCGCTCGTCGGCTTCGACGACCGCGACGACCTGCTCGCGTCGATCGCCGAGGCGGGCCGCGTGATCTCGTACGCGCTGGACACGACGGCCCGCAACGCGCGGCAGGCGCTGCAGCGGCCCGCGCGCGGGCCGATGCTCGTGCGCGGCCGCCGGACTCCGCCGCGGCTGCGGACCATCGCCGAGGGGCTCGTCGAGCACGACGGCGAGCTCGTGCTCGCGGTCGACGCGCGGCCCGCGGACGACCCGGTGCTGTCGCTGCGGGCCGCCGCGACCGCGGCACGCACGGGTCTGGTGCTCTCGCCCGTGACCGTCGCGAGCCTCGAGGCGACGCCGCCCCTGCCCGTGCCCTGGCCGCGTCCCGCGCGCCAGCAGCTGCTGCACCTGCTGGGCGCCGGCGCCGCGCAGGTGCCGGTCTGGGAGGCGCTCGACCTCGCGGGCGTCGTGACGACGTGGATCCCGGAGTGGGCGGGCGTGCGCAACCGGCCGCAGCGGTCGGCGATCCACCGGCACACGGTCGACCGGCACCTCGTCGAGACCGTCGCGCGCGCCGGCCGTGACCGGCGCGCGGTCGACGCGCCCGACACGCTGCTGCTCGCGGCGCTCCTGCACGACGTCGGCAAGCGCGCCGGCGCGGGGGACCACGCGGTCGAGGGGGCGCGGCTCGCGGGGCCGATCGTCACGCGCATGGGGTTCGGGGGGGACGTCGCGGCCGACGTCACGCGGCTCGTGCGCGAGCACCTCACGCTCGCGGAGCTCGCGACCACCGCGGACCCCGACGACCCGGCGACGCTCGCGCGGCTGCTCGACGCGGTCGACGACCGCGCCGACCTGCTCGCGCTGCTGCGCGCGCTCACCGAGGCCGACGCGTCGGCGGCGGGCCCCGCGGCCTGGACGACGTGGCGGGCCACGCTCGTCGACGACCTCACGCGCCGGGCCTCGCAGGCGCTGGCGGGTACCCTGGGACGTCCGTAGCCGTTCCGTCCGACCCCGCGAGGCCAGGTTGTTCGCCACCCTCTCCGACCGTCTCACGTCGACGTTCAAGAACCTGCGCGCGAAGGGGCGCCTCTCCGAGGCGGACATCGACGCCACGATCCGCGAGATCCGGCGTGCGCTGCTCGACGCCGACGTCGCGGTCCCGGTGGTGCGCCAGTTCACGGGCGCGGTGCGCGAGCGCGCGCTGTCGGCCGAGGTCTCCGGCGCGCTCAACCCCGCGCAGCAGGTCGTCAAGATCGTCAACGACGAGCTGGTCGGGATCCTCGGCGGCCAGACGCGCACGGTCGCGTTCGCGAAGCAGCCGCCGACCGTCATCCTGCTCGCGGGTCTGCAGGGCGCGGGCAAGACGACGCTCGCGGGCAAGCTCGCGCTGTGGCTGCGCGAGCAGGGCCACACGCCGCTGCTCGTCGCGGCCGACCTGCAGCGCCCCAACGCGGTGACGCAGCTCCAGGTCGTCGGTGAGCGCGCGGGTGTGCCGGTCTACGCGCCGCACCCCGGCAACCAGGGCTCGGACGACGTGCTGCCGGCCGGTGCGGACCCGGTGGCGGTCGCGCGCTCGGGCCTCGAGACCGCGCACCAGCGCCAGCACGACGTGCTGATCGTCGACACCGCGGGTCGTCTCGGCGTCGACGCCGAGCTCATGTCGCAGGCCGCTGACATCCGCGACGCGGTCGACCCCGACGAGATCCTGTTCGTCGTCGACGCGATGATCGGCCAGGACGCCGTGACGACCGCGCAGGCGTTCGCCGACGGCGTCGGCTTCACCGGTGTCGTGCTGTCGAAGCTCGACGGCGACGCGCGCGGCGGTGCCGCGCTGTCGATCGCGAGCGTCACGGGCCGCCCGATCATGTTCGCCTCGACCGGTGAGAAGCTCACCGACTTCGAGGTGTTCCACCCCGACCGCATGGCGTCGCGCATCCTCGACATGGGCGACGTCCTCACGCTCATCGAGCAGGCCGAGAAGGCGTTCGACGCCGAGCAGGCCGAGAAGATGGCCGGCAAGCTCGTCGGCGGCGAGGACTTCACGCTCGAGGACTTCCTCGTGCAGATGCAGCAGCTCAAGAACATGGGCTCGCTGAAGAAGATGTTCGGGATGCTGCCGGGCATGGGCCAGATGCGCGAGGCCCTGGAGAACTTCGACGAGCGCGAGGTCGACCGCATCGAGGCGATCATCCGCTCGATGACGCCCGGCGAGCGGCAGAACCCCAAGATCATCAACGGCTCGCGGCGCGCGCGCATCGCGCGCGGCTCGGGCACCACGACGAGCGAGATCAACCAGCTGCTCGAGCGGTTCGAGGGCGCGAAGAAGATGATGCGCCAGATGGCCCGCGGCGGCGGCATGCCCGGCGGCATGCCGGGCATGGGCAACCTGCCGGGCATGGGCGGCAAGAAGTCGCGCGGCCGGCAGGCGCCGCCCAAGCGCGGCAAGGGCGCACGGTCGGGCAACCCCGCGAAGCGGGCCGAGCAGGAGCGGGCCGCCGCGGCGCGCGCGGCGGGCGAGGCGCCTCGCGCGCCGTCCGGGTCGGCGTTCGGGCTCGGCGGCGCCGCCCCGACGCAGGACGACGCGGCGTTCGACCCGGGCAGCCTGCCCGCGGGGCTGGGCGACCTGTTCAAGGGGCGCTGACCGGCGCGTGATCACGCACCTGCGCGGCACCGTGGTGCTCGACGACGAGCACGAGGTCCGCGAGGCGTGGGTCGTGGGGGACCGGCTCACGCTCGAGCAGCCGGCGGGGGCGCCCGAGGCGGTGCTCGAGGGCTGGGTGCTGCCCGGGCTGGTGGACGTGCACTGCCACGTCGGCCTCGCGGCCGACGGTGCGGTCGACGCGGCGACGGCCGAGCGGCAGGCGGTCGCCGACCGCGACGCGGGCGTGCTGCTCGTCCGGGACGCCGGTTCGCCCGCGGACACCGCGTGGGTGCACGCGCGCGACGACCTGCCCCGTCTGCTGCGGGCGGGCCGGCACCTCGCGCGACCCAAGCGGTACCTGCGGCACTACGGCCGGGAGCTCGCCGACCCGGCCGACCTGCCGGACGCCGTCCGCGAGGAGGCCGCGCGCGGCGACGGCTGGGTCAAGCTCGTGGCCGACTGGATCGACCGCGACCTCGGTGCCGACGGCGACCTCCGGCCGCTGTGGCCGGACGACGTCCTCGCCGCCGCGGTCGCCGCGGCGCACGCCGCGGGCGCGCGCGTCACGGCGCACACGTTCAGCCACGAGGCGCTCGACCCGTTGCTGGACGCGGGCGTCGACTGCCTCGAGCACGCGACGGGCGCCGCTCCGGCGCAGGTCGAGCGCATCGCGGCGGCGGGTGTCCCGGTGACGGCGACGCTGCTGCAGGTGGGGCAGTTCGGCGCGATCGCGGCGCAGGGCGAGGCGCGCTACCCGCGGTTCGCGGCGCGCATGCGCGCGATGCACGAGCGGCGGTACGCGCACGTGCGGGACCTGCACGACGCCGGGGTCCCGCTGCTGGTCGGCACCGACGCCGGCGGCACCATCGGCCACGGGCGCATCGCGGACGAGGCGGCCGAGATGGTGCGCGCCGGCCTCCCCGCGCACGACGTCGTCGCGGCAGCGTCGTGGCGCACGCGCGCGTGGCTCGGCGTGCCCGGGATCGCGGAGGGCGCGAGCGCGGACGTCGTCGTCTACGCGGCCGACCCGCGCCGCGACGTCGCCGAGCTGGCGCGCCCCGCGGCCGTCGTGCTGCGCGGGACGCGGGTGCGGTAGCCGTCGTGGTCGAGCGCCCGGACCCCGCCGAGCCGGTCGGTCCGTTGCGGCTCGTGCACTACTTCGACGCGCGTCGGGGGCCGTTCCGGTCGCTCAGCGCGCTGCCGCCCGACGAGGCGCGTCGCGTGACGCGCGAGCTCGCGGCGCGCGAGCCGGGGATGCTCGGCGAGCGCTCCGAGGCGTACGTCGACCGGCGGCGCGAGCTCGAGCGTCTCGCGCGCGCGGCCTTCGTCGCGCAGGGCGGGACGCCGCGCGCACCGTTCCCGCAGTACATGGTCGTCGAGCCGTGCGCGTGGCTGGCGGGCTGGTACGCGCGACCAGCCGCGGTGGAGTGCGGCAGCGACGCGTTCGAGCCGGGCGTGCTGTCGTTCACGTACGGCGACCTGTTCCCGACCTTCAGCCCGCACGTCCGTGACGGCCGCGAGTACCGGGGGCGCGTGTACACGCTCGACGGGATCCGCGAGCTGCTCGGGCGGATCGGGACGCCGCAGCGGTGGAACGCCGACGGCCGGCACGGTCCCGAGCGGTACGTCGAGGTGCAGGTCTGGCAGGACGCGGCGACCGTGCTGTCGCGCACACGGCCGCTCGTCCCGGGCCCCGGGACGCCGTCGGGCACCGCCACCTGACCGGGTCCGACGCGGCGCTCGCGCGCGGGATTGGTCGTGCGCGCGCCATCTGGCAGAATGGCCCGCTGTACTCGGCCCGTGCAGCCCCTCTACCTGCCCGGTGCCGCGTCCTCCGGCCTGACCGGCGCGCCCCACCCCACGGGCGGCACCGTGACGCCACCCCGCAGACATTCAGGAGAACACCACCTCGTGGCTACGAAGATCCGCCTCAAGCGCCTCGGCAAGATCCGCCAGCCGTACTACCGCATCGTCGTCGCCGACTCGCGCACCAAGCGCGACGGTCGCGTGATCGAGGAGATCGGCAAGTACCACCCCACCGAGGAGCCCTCGCTCATCGAGATCACCTCGGAGCGCGCGCAGTACTGGCTCGGCGTCGGCGCCCAGCCCACCGAGCAGGTCCTCGCGCTGCTCAAGGTCACCGGCGACTGGCAGAAGTTCAAGGGCCTGCCGGGTGCCGAGGGCACGCTGCGCACCAAGGCCGCCAAGGCCGACCCGAAGGCCGCCGTCGAGGCCGCCGCCGCCGACGCCGAGAAGGTCAAGGCCACGGCGTCCGAGAAGAAGGCCGCCGCCGCGACCGAGACCGCCGACGAGGCGGCTCCCGCCGAGGACGAGCAGGCCTGATGCTGGCCGACGCGCTCGAGCACCTGGTGCGGGGCATCGTCGACCACCCCGACGACGTGCGCGTGCGCTCGTCGTCGCTGCGACGCGGCGAGATGCTCGAGGTGCGCGTGCACCCCGAGGACCTCGGGCGCGTCATCGGCCGCTCGGGCCGCACGGCCCGCGCGCTGCGCACGGTGGTCGGCGCGCTGTCGACCGACGGTGCCGTGCGCGTCGACGTGGTCGACGTCGACCGGCGCTGACCAGGACACCCGACGGCCCGGTCCCTCGACGAGGGGCCGGGCCGTCGTCGTCCCCGACGACGCGTCGGGGGAGGGAGTGACGATGCTGCTGACCGTGGCACGGATCGGCCGCGCGCACGGGCTGCGCGGCGAGGTCGCGCTCGACGTGCGCACCGACGCGCCCGACGAGCGGTTCGTCGTCGGCGCGCGGTTCGTCACCGAGCCCGCGTCGGCGGGGCCGCTCGAGGTCGTGCGCGTGCGGACCGCGCAGGGCCGGTGGTACGTGACGTTCGCGCAGGCCGCCGACCGGACCGCGGTCGAGGCGCTGCGCGGCGTCGACCTCCTGGTCGACACCGACGAGGACGAGGACGACGAGGACGGCTGGTACCAGCACGAGCTCGTCGGGCTGCGCGTCGAGCACGTCGCCGACGGACGCGTGCTGGGCGAGGTCGTCGGCCTCGAGCACCTGCCGGCGCACGACCTGCTCGTCGTCCGCGAGCCCGACGGCGCGCGCACGCTCGTGCCGTTCGTCGAGGCCATCGTCCCGGTCGTGGACGTGCCCGGCGGTCGTGTCGTGCTCGACCCGCCCGGCGGGCTCCTGGCCGCCGACGCCGAGCACCTCGTCGTGAGCGACGAGACCCGCGGCGACGCGGTCGAGGGCTGAGCGGTGCGCGTCGACGTCGTCTCGATCTTCCCCGAGTACCTGGCCGCGCTCGACCTGTCGCTCGTCGGCAAGGCGCGCACGTCCGGGCTGCTCGACCTGCACGTGCACGACCTGCGCGACTGGACCGACGACCGGCACCGCACGGTCGACGACACGCCGTTCGGCGGGGGCGCGGGCATGGTCATGCGGCCCGACGTGTGGGGTCGGGCGCTCGACGACGTCATGACGCCCGACGCGCACCTCCTCGTGCCGTCGCCGGCCGGGCGGCCGTTCACGCAGCGGATGGCCGAGGAGCTCGCCGGCGAGCAGCAGCTCGTGGTCGCGTGCGGCCGCTACGAGGGCATCGACGCGCGCGTCGTGGAGCACTACGCGGCCCGGGGGCGCGTCACCGAGCTGTCGCTCGGCGACTACGTGCTCAACGGCGGCGAGGTCGCGGCGCTCGTCGTGGTCGAGGCCGTGGCGCGGCTGCTGCCGGGCGTGGTCGGCAACCCGGCGTCGCTCGTCGAGGAGTCCCACGGTGCGGCCGGGCTGCTGGAGTACCCCGTCTACACCAAGCCCGCGTCCTGGCTCGAGCACGACGTGCCCGACGTGCTGCTGTCGGGCCACCACGCGCGCATCGAGCGCTGGCGTCGCGACCAGGCGCTCGAGCGCACGGCGCGGCGCCGACCGGACCTGCTGACCGCGCTCGACCCCGCGACGCTCGACCGCCACGACCTCGAGGTGCTCGCCGCGTGCGGGTGGGTCGTGACGGACGGGCGCTGGGAGCAGCACCCGCCCGACTGACGCCGCCGTTCCCGGCGGGCCCCTCCGCTGCGGATTCGGTCGCGCGGTCGCGTTGTGGCAGACTGTCTCCTCGGTGTGCGTCCGCCGCCTCTCTGCCGCAGGGGAGGGTGACAGCGACGCGCGGCCCGGGACGGCCACGGCCCCCGGTCCCACCGACCCAGACCCGAACCACGGGCGCGTGCCCTGCCCCGGCAGCGCGTGCGCCCGTCGATCACGCTCCTGACCTGCGGCAGGGCGGGGAAGCGACACGACATGCAGACGCTCGACGCGATCGACGCAGCATCGCTGCGCCAGGACGTCCCGGAGTTCCGCCCCGGCGACACGCTCAAGGTCAACGTGAAGGTCGTCGAGGGCAACCGCTCCCGCGTCCAGGCGTTCCAGGGTGTCGTCATCGCCCGTCAGGGCGCCGGCGTCCGCGAGACGTTCACGATCCGCAAGATCAGCTTCGGCGTCGGCGTCGAGCGCACGTTCCCCGTGCACTCGCCCTCGCTCGACTCGATCGAGGTCGTGACGCGCGGTGACGTCCGCCGCGCGAAGCTGTACTACCTGCGCGCCCTTCGCGGCAAGAAGGCGAAGATCAAGGAGAAGCGCGAGCAGGCTCCGGTCAAGAAGGCCTGAGCCCCGCGCTCCCGGCACGTCGCGACGGGCGGTCACCCCACGGGTGGCCGCCCGTCGTCGTCCCGGAGCGGCGTGACGCGGAACGGCGCGTCCAGGTCCCGCCCAGGTTCGGTCTCGCGGTCCGGGTCCGCGCCCACGGGATGTCCGGTCCGTGTCAGAGTGTGTCGGTGAGCCAGCCCCACGCCGAGGGGACGGGACCGACGCCGTCCTCGTCCCGCACGTCCCCCGAGCAGCACGACGTCCGTCCGTCGTGGGCGCCGACGAGCGCGGGCGCACCCGCGTCGCCCGCGGCGGCGGACGGTCCGCGAGCAGAGGAGGAGACCGTGCCCCAGCGGCGCCGGCGCGACCGCGAGCCCCGACGGCGCAGCACGGCCTGGTCCTGGCTGCGCGAGACTGCGATCATCCTGGTCAGTGCGCTCGTGCTGTCGCTCGTGGTGAAGACGTTCCTCGTGCAGGCGTTCTTCATCCCGTCCCAGTCGATGCACGACACCCTCGTCGAGAACGACCGGATCCTCGTCAGCAAGCTCACGCCCGGGCCGTTCGACCTGCGGCGCGGCGACATCGTGGTCTTCAAGGACCCGGGCGGCTGGCTCACGCCCGAGGTGCAGAAGCCGCGCAGCGCGCTCGCCGAGGCCACCAACGAGGCGCTGACGTTCGTCGGGCTGCTCCCGCAGGACGCCGGCGAGCACCTCGTGAAGCGCGTGATCGGCCTGCCCGGCGACCACGTGGCGTGCGCCGGGCCCGGCCAGCCGGTGACCGTGAACGGCGTACCGCTCGACGAGACGTACCTCGCGCCGGGTTCCCAGCCCAGCGAGATGGCGTTCGACGTCGTCGTGCCCGCGGACTCGCTGTGGCTCATGGGCGACAACCGGCAGCAGTCCGCGGACTCGCGTCGCAACATGGGACGGCCCGGGGGCGGCTCGGTGCCGATGGAGAACGTCGTCGGCGTCGCGTTCGTCACCGTGTGGCCGCTCGACCGGTTCACGGTCCTGAGCAACCCGTCCGACGTGTTCGCGAACGTGCCCGACGCCGGATGACCCAGGTCGACGTCGGGCGTGCGGTGCGGGCGCCGCGGCGTGCGGCGCCGCGCACGCCGCCGCACCTGCGGCACGAGCGGGCGCTGCTGCGCACGGGGCTGCGCTACGTCGCGGGGATGGACGAGGTCGGGCGCGGGTCGCTCGCCGGGCCCGTCTCGGTGGGCGTGGTCGTGGTCGACGCGGCGACGCGGTCCGCGCCGCGCGGCGTCGCGGACTCGAAGCTGCTGACGCCCGCCGCGCGCGAGGCGCTGCTGCCCGCGCTGGGCAGGTGGGGCGTCGCGCGCGCGGTCGGCCACGCGTCGCCCGACGAGATCGACGAGCGCGGGATCGTCGCGGCGCTGCGCCTCGCCGGCACGCGGGCCCTGCTGCGGGTGCTCGACGTCGTCGAACGGGTCGACGCCGTGGTGCTCGACGGCTCGCACGACTGGCTGACGCCGCCCGAGCCCGACCTGTTCGGCACGCAGGACGACCTGTTCGCCGAGCCGCGCGCGTTCGAGCCGCCGGCGGTGCACCTGAGGGTGAAGGCGGACCGCTCGTGCGCGAGCGTGGCCGCGGCGAGCGTCCTGGCCAAGTGCGAGCGCGACGCGTTGATGGTGCGGCACGCCGCCGCCCACCCCGCGTACCGCTGGGACGAGAACAAGGGGTACGCCGCGCCCGAGCACCTCGCGGCGCTGCGCGAGCACGGTCCGACGCCGCTGCACCGACGCTCGTGGCGGCTGCCGGCCGTGCAGGAGCGGCCGGTGGAGGCGAGCGGGCCCGGGTGGCACGCCGAGCCCCTGCTGCCCGACGGGGACCCCGCCGCGTCGTCGTGACCGTCCGATGGGGGATGATGGTCCGGTGAGCGCGGAGGACCTGGAGAACTACGAGACCGACATGGAGCTCGCGCTGTACCGCGAGTACCGCGACGTGGTCGGTCTGTTCGCGTACGTCGTCGAGACGGAGCGGCGGTTCTACCTCGCGAACCACGTGGACCTGCAGGTGCGGTCCGCGGCGGGCGAGGTGTACTTCGAGCTCACGCTGGTCGACGCGTGGGTCTGGGACGTGTACCGCTCGGCGCGGTTCGTGAAGTCCGTGCGCGTGGTGACGTTCAAGGACGTCAACGTCGAGGAGCTGGCGAAGGCCGAGCTCGATCTCGGGTCCGGGAGCGGCTTCCCCCGCTGACGCGCCCGCGAGGACGCCGAGCCATCCCCAGCCCCGGGCACCGCACGGCGTCGCACCGACGGTCGTCGACGTAGCCTCGGCACGCCGCCGCGTGGCGCAGTGTCGTCGCCGGAGGTGGTCGACGTGCGGGCGAAGGACGCGGTCGGGCGGTACGGCGAGGACGTGGCGGCGAGGTTCGTCACGCAGGCCGGGTGGACGGTGCTCGCGCGCAACTGGCGCTGCACGGAGGGTGAGCTCGACCTCGTCGCGCTCGACGGCGACGAGGTCGTCGCGGTCGAGGTGAAGACGCGACGCTCCACCGCCTACGGGCACCCCGCCGAGGCGGTGACGTTCCGCAAGCTGGCGAGCGTGCGACGCCTCACCGCGCGCTGGCTGCGCGAGCACGACGTGCGCGCCCGCTCGGTGCGCGTCGACGTGATCGCCGTCGTCGTGCCGCGCAGCGGTGCGGCGCAGGTCGAGCACCTCGTGGGGGTGGTCTGAGTGCTCGGTCGCACCAGCGCCGTCGCCCTCGTCGGGCTCACGGGGCACGTGGTGGACGTCGAGTCCCACCTCGCGCCGTCGCTGCCGGCGTTCACGCTCGTCGGGCTGCCCGACGCGTCGCTCGCCGAGGCGCGCGACCGCGTCCGCGCGGCCGTCACCTCGAGCGGCCTCGCGTGGCCGAACCGCAGGATCACCGTCAACCTGTCACCCGCGACGCTGCCCAAGACGGGGTCCTCGTTCGACCTGGCCGTCGCGATCGCCACGCTCGCCGGCGCCGGTCTCGTCGACGCCGCGTCGGTGGCGGGGTGGGTGCACCTCGGCGAGCTCGGCCTCGACGGTCGGCTGCGGCCCGTGCGGGGCGTGCTCCCGGCCGTCGCCGCGGCCGTCGCCGCCGGCCGGCCGCGGGTCGTCGTGCCGCGCGGCAACGCGGCCGAGGCGGAGCTCGTCCCGGGCGCCCGGGTCCGCGCGGCGGACAGCCTCGCGCAGGTCGCCGCGCACCACGGGGCCGACGTCGAGGTCCCGGAGGTCGAGGCGGTGCCCGACGTCCTGGCGGCGCTCGCGGACCGGGACGAGCCCGACCTCGTCGACGTGCTGGGCCAGCAGGAGGCCCGGTTCGGCCTGGAGGTCGCCGCGGCCGGGCACCACCACCTGCTCATGGTCGGCCCGCCCGGTGCCGGCAAGACCATGCTGGCGGCGCGGCTGCCGGGCCTCCTGCCCGACCTGGACGAGGACGACGCCGTCGAGGTCACGGCGGTGCACTCGGTCGCGGGGACGTTCGATCCCGGCCGGGGGCTCGTGCGTCGCCCGCCCTACGAGGACCCGCACCACACCGCGACGCCCGCGAGCATCGTGGGGGGCGGGTCGGGCATGCCGCGCCCGGGCGCCGCGTCTCGCGCGCACCGCGGCGTGCTGTTCCTCGACGAGGCGCCCGAGTTCACGTCCGCCGTGCTGCAGACGCTGCGGCAGCCGCTCGAGCACGGCGAGCTCGTGCTGCACCGCTCCGCCGGCACGGCGCGGTACCCGGCGAGGTTCCAGCTGGTCCTCGCGGCCAACCCGTGCCCCTGCGGGCACGCCGTCGGCAAGGGGCTGGCCTGCACGTGCCGCCCGGAGCAGCGGCGCCGCTACTTCGGCAAGCTGTCGGGCCCGCTCCTCGACCGGGTCGACCTGCAGCTCGAGGTGCCGGCCGCCCGGTCGCTCGACGCCCCCGGTGAGGCGACCGCCGTCGTCGCTCGGCGCGTGCGCGCGGCGCGGGCCGCGCAGCGCGCGCGCTGGGCAGGCACGTCGTGGCGCTGCAACGGCGACGTGCCCGGGCGCGAGCTCCAGGCGCGGCTCGGCGCCGACCGTCGGCTCGTCGCCGACCTCGACCGCGCCGTCGACCGGGGCACGCTGAGCCTGCGCGGGGCCGACCGGGTGCTCCGCGTCGCGTGGACCGTCGCCGACCTCGCGGGGCGTGACGCGCCCGGGCGGCCCGACGTCGCCCAGGCGCTGCTGCTGCGGACCAGGGGGCACGGGGCGTGAGCGAGGGCGGGACGACGCCGGCGGCGTCCCGGGCGGACGGCGGCGCGGGGCGGCGGGCACGCGCCGTGTGGAGCGCGCTCGTGGAGCCCGGCGACGAGGTCGCCGGAGCGCTCGTCGCGGCGTGCGGTGCGGCACCCGCGCTGCACTGGGTCGACACGTCGATCCGCCGCGGGCACCCCGACTGGGACGCGCTCGAGGCGGCGGGCGGCGAGCTCGCGGCGCCCGTGCGACGCCGCGTCGCGCGCGCGGTCGAGCGGTGGTCCGCCCGTCGTGCCTCGGTGGACCCCGAGCGGGACCTCGCCGCCGCGCGACGGTGCGGCGCGCGACTCGTCACACCCGACGACGGCGACTGGCCGGCGGGCCTGGACGACCTCGGCGCGGCCTCGCCCCACGCCTTGTGGGTCCGGGGCGCCCTTCCTGCACGCGGTGCGCGCGCCGGGGCGACGGCCGCGGCGGACGACGCGTCGCGGGTCGTCGCGCTGGTGGGTGCGCGGGCCAGCACGTCGTACGGCGAGCGCGTGGCCGTCGACCTGGCCGCCGACCTGGTCCGCCGCGGCTGGTGGGTGGCGTCCGGCGGCGCCTACGGCATCGACGCGGCTGCCCACCGGGGCGCGCTCCTCGCGGGTGGAGGGACGGTCGCGGTCCTCGCCGGCGGCGTCGACCGCGCCTACCCCGTGGGCAACGCCCGGCTGCTCGAGGAGATCGTGGTGTCCGGCGGTGCGGTGGTCAGCGAGGTGCCGCCGGGTGCCGCGCCGACGCGCAGCAGGTTCCTGCAGCGCAACCGGCTCATCGCCGCGCTGTCGTGCGCGACGGTCGTGGTGGAGGCGGCCTGGCGCTCGGGCGCCGCGAGCACCGCGCACCACGCCGCCCGGCTGCTGCGGCCGGTCGGGGCCGTGCCCGGGGCCGTGACCTCCGCCGCGTCCGCGGGGTGCCACCGGCTCCTGCGCGACGGCGTGGCGGTGTGCGTCACCGACGCGGACGAGGTGGTCGAGCTCGCCAGCCCGACGCGGCACCTCGCCCCCGCGGTCGAGGACGAGGGGCCGGCGGGGGAGGTGGACGGTCTCGACCCCGTCGCGCGGCGCGTGCACGACGGCCTGTCCCGCCGTGCGCCGCGCGACGTGGACGTGATCGCCGCGCGGTCCGGCGTGTCCGTCGCCGAGGCGCGTGCCGCTCTCGGTCTCCTGGAGCTCGACGGCCGGGCGCGCCGTCTCGCCGCGGGGTGGGTCGTCGTCCCAGGTCATGAGTCGGGGAAGGGGTGAAATAGAACGGCGAACGGAGTAATCCCGACGCCGGATCGGACATTGGCCCCGAATTCGTGCGCGCATTCGACCTGGCGTCGAAATCGCCCCTTGTCGAACGGCGCGGGTCACGCCACCTTAGGGTCATGCACATGGCGAAGATCACGGCGGGAGACCCTCAGCGGGCTCTGCTGCGCAGTGACTTCGCCCTGCACCTGCACGCGCAGCGCGGCGTCTCCGCGAACACGGTGCGCGCGTACCTGGGTGACCTCGACCACCTCCTCGACCACGCGGCGCGGCACGGCGTGACGCAGCTCGCCGACGTCGACCTCGCGCTGCTGCGCGGGTGGCTCGCGGCCATGGTGCAGGACGGGCTCAGCAGGGCCACGCTGGCGCGACGCTCGGCGGCGGCCCGCACGTTCTTCACGTGGGCCACGCGCACCGGCCGCGTGCCGGTCGACCCGACGCTCCGTCTCGGCACGGCTCGTGCGGCGTCCGTGCTGCCCGCCGTCCTGGCCGTCGAGCCCGTCACGCGACTGCTCGATGCGGCGCGCGAACGGGCCGCGGACGCGGACCCGGTCCACCTGCGGGACTGGGCTGCTCTCGAGCTGCTCTACGCGACCGGCGCGCGCGTCGGCGAGCTCTGCGGGGCCGACGTCGACGACCTCGACCTCGGCCAGCTCACGCTGCGCGTGGTCGGCAAGGGCGACAAGGAGCGCGTCGTGCCGTTCGGTCGTCCCGCCGCGCGGGCCGTCGACGCCTGGCTCACGACCGGGCGGCCCCGCCTGGTCCGCGAGGGCTCCGGACCGGCGCTCCTCCTGGGGCGACGGGGTGGCCGCGCCGACCAGCGCCAGCTGCGCGCGGTCGTGCACGAGCTCGCCGCCGCGGTGGGCGTCGACGACGTCGCACCGCACGCGCTGCGGCACACGGCCGCGACGCACCTGCTCGAGGGGGGCTCCGACCTGCGCACCGTCCAGGAGATCCTCGGCCACGCCAGCCTGTCGACCACGCAGCGGTACACCCACGTCTCGGCCGAGCGGCTGCGCTCCGCCTTCCAGCTGGCCCACCCGCGGGCCTGACCACGATGCCCCCCGACCCCGTGCAGGGACCCCTCACCCTGCTCGCACCGCACCCCTCACGAACGGAGCCGACGATGACGGCACTGCAGGACGCCCTCGCCGGCGCCGGTACCGCCACGGTCGCACGCGCCTACGTCCCCGGGACGGCCCCCGCGGGGATCGTCCCCCAGCAGCGGTCCTCGGCCCCCGCGCGTGGGCTCGCGGCGGTGCCGCAGCGGGCCGACGCGGCGGACCTCGAGGTGCTGTGGGAGCGGTACACCACCACCCACTGCCCGCAGGCGCGCGAGCGGCTCATCCTGCACTTCGTCCCGCTGGTGACCGCCGTGGCCGGCCGCATCGGCATGCGGCTGCCGTCCACCGTCGAGCACGCCGACCTCGTGTCGTACGGCATGTTCGGGCTCATCGACGCCATCGAGAAGTACCGCACCGACCGTGCCGTGAAGTTCGAGTCGTACGCCTCCTCGCGCATCCGCGGCGCGATCATCGACGAGCTCCGGGCGATGGACTGGGTGCCGCGCTCCGTGCGGACCAAGGCGCGCGCCGTCGACCGCGCCTACGGCGAGCTCGAGGCCACCCTGCACCGCGCGCCGACCGAGGTCGAGGTCGCGGAGCGGCTCGAGATCCCGCTGCCCGAGCTGCGCGCGGTGTACTCCCAGCTCGCGTCCGTGAACATCGCGGCGCTCGACGAGCTGCTCGCCGGGAGCGACGACCGGCCCGGTGCCGCCACGCTGGCCGACACGCTCGGCGACCGCCGGGCCGAGGACCCGGCCGGCTCGGTCGAGGCGCAGGAGACGAAGTACCTGCTGTCGCGCGCGATCGAGTGCCTCGGCGAGCGCGAGCGCCTGGTCGTGGTGCTCTACTACTACGAGAGCATGACGCTCGCCGAGATCGGCCGCGTCCTCGGTGTCACCGAGTCGCGCATCTCGCAGATCCACACGGCCGCGATGACGCGACTGCGCACGCGCCTGCTGGACGCCGAGCGCGCCTGAGCCGTCCGTCAGCCGGCCGGCGCCTCGAGCAGCACGACCGGACCGCGGCCCGGGAGCAGGTCCCACGGGTCGACGTACACGTCGCCCTCCCGCACGCCCCAGTGGACGCCGGGCCCGCCCTCGGTGCCGTGCGGGCTGCCCGCGACCACGCCCAGGGCGTCCCCGGCGAGCACGGCCTGCCCCACCGCGACCGTCGCCGACACGGGTTCCAGGCTGGAACGACGCCCGTCGGGGTGCAGGACCGTGACGACGCCGCGGTCGACGACCCGCCCCGCGAAGGTCACCACCCCGTCGGCCGGGGCGAGCACCGGAGCGCCCGCCGCCGCCGCGACGTCGACCCCGCGATGCCCGGGGAGCCACGGACGGGGCGGGGGCGCGAACGCGCGCACGACCACGGGTGCCTCGACCGGGGGTCGGTACGCGGCAGGTGGCGCGGGGGGCGGCGGCGCACCGCCGGCACCGGTGGCGAGCGCCAGGGCGACGTAGGCGCCGACCGTGGCGACGACGGCACCCGTCACCGCCCGTGCGGTGCGGCGGCGGGCGGGGGCGGCGGGCAGGGCGGCTGCTGGCATGCGGTGAGGTTCGCGGGGGCGCGGCGCCGGGCGCTGGCGTCGCGCGCGGTTCTGTGGGCAGCCGCAGCGTCGCGAGGGCTGGGGATGGTTCGCCGCAGCGCGCTGACTCGCGTGGGGGCGATCGCGTCCGCCCCCGGCGTGCCGGTGCGGAGCCGACGCGCTGGTCGGGTCCGACCGGCGCGTGGGCTAGACTTCTCGGGCGACCGGCACCTGCCGGTCGACTTCGCGTGCCACGACCCCGGTCGTCCACGTCGCCCCCCGCCCCGGCCCGCCGTCGGCAGGGGTGCCGGCGCGGCGGACGGGACGTCGTCCGCAGCGGTCCGGGCCCTCGCGCCCGGCGCGGGCGGCGTGCGGCACCAGGGGCACGGCCGACGGCCGCGCCGACAACCGAGACCGCGGGCCCGGGGGGTCCGCACGAGCGCGTGCGCCGCAGGGCGTGCGCCGGAAGGACGTGTCATGGCCGTCGTGACCATGCGCCAGCTGCTCGAGAGCGGTGTCCACTTCGGGCACCAGACCCGCCGCTGGAACCCCAAGATGAAGCGCTTCATCTTCACCGAGCGCAACGGCATCTACATCGTCGACCTCCAGCAGTCGCTGTCCTACATCGACCGGGCCTACGAGTTCGTCTCGCAGACGGTCGCCCACGGCGGCTCGATCCTGTTCGTCGGCACCAAGAAGCAGGCGCAGGAGCCCGTCGCCGAGCAGGCCGCGCGCGTCGGCATGCCCTACGTCAACCAGCGCTGGCTCGGCGGCATGCTCACCAACTTCTCGACGGTCCACAAGCGCCTGCAGCGCCTCAAGGAGCTCGAGCAGATCGACTTCGACGACGTCGCGGCCTCCGGCCTGACGAAGAAGGAGCTGCTCGTCCTGCGTCGCGAGAAGGACAAGCTCACGAAGACGCTCGGCGGCATCCGTGACATGGCCAAGGTCCCCTCGGCCGTGTGGATCGTCGACACCAACAAGGAGCACCTCGCGGTCGACGAGGCGCGCAAGCTCGGGATCCCGGTCGTCGCGATCCTCGACACCAACTGCGACCCCGACGTCGTCGACTACCCGATCCCGGGCAACGACGACGCCATCCGTGCCGTGCAGCTGCTGACCCGCGTGATCGCCGACGCGGTCGCCGACGGCACGCTCAAGCGCCACTCGGGCGGCGCGGCCGCGACGCAGGGCGCCGAGGCCGCGGCCGAGCCGCTCGCCGAGTGGGAGCGCGAGCTGCTCGCCGGCGCCGAGGCGGGCGCGCAGGA
This sequence comes from Cellulomonas sp. HD19AZ1, assembly GCF_004535805.1. Classification (NCBI taxonomy): domain Bacteria; kingdom Bacillati; phylum Actinomycetota; class Actinomycetes; order Micrococcales; family Cellulomonadaceae; genus Cellulomonas; species Cellulomonas sp. HD19AZ1. The sequence goes on along the minus strand of NZ_SPHX01000002.1, from coordinate 175,924 downwards.
CCCGGCGCTCGCGCCGGCCGCCGTCGAGGCCGCTGCCGCGCAGGCCGGCGACGCCGAGGCCCCCGCGGGCGAGGCCGCGCCGACCGAGTCGGCCGCCACCCCCGGTGCCGAGGCCGCGCCGGCCGTCGAGGCCGCCGCCGAGGCCGCCGAGGGCACCGAGCAGGCCTGACGCACGGCGCCCTCACGGGCGCCGGGCACCGACCCACGGGTGCGGCGCGGGACACCCCGCGCCGCACCCGGCATGCCGAGGACGATCGGCATGACGAGAACTCGAGGACGGATCGAACTGATGGCGAACTACTCGCTGGCCGACATCAAGGCGCTGCGCGAGCGCACCGGTGCCGGCATGATGGACGTCAAGAAGGCGCTCGAGGAGGCCGGCGGCGACGCCGACAAGGCGCTCGAGATCATCCGCGTCAAGGGCCTCAAGGGCGTGGGCAAGCGCGAGGGACGTGCGGCCTCCGACGGTCTCGTCGCGGCGCACGTCGGCCCGACCGCCGACGGCGAGGGCCAGACCGGCGTGCTCGTCGAGGTCAACTCCGAGACGGACTTCGTCGCCAAGAACCAGACCTTCATCTCGCTCGCCGACCGCGTGCTCGCGGCCGCCGTCGAGTCGGGTGCGGCCGACGCGGACGCGCTGCTCGCCGCCGAGTCGGACGGCACGCCCGTCCAGACCGTCGTCGACGAGACCGCCGCGACGCTCGGCGAGAAGATCGTCGTGCGCCGCGTCGCGCGTCTCGCGGGCGAGCACGTCGAGGTCTACCTGCACAAGGTCAACAAGGACCTGCCCCCGCAGGTCGGCGTCCTCGTCGCGACCGACGCGGCGGGTGCCGCCGTGGCGCGCGACGTCGCGACGCACATCGCGGCGTTCTCGCCGTCGTACCTGACGCGCGACGAGGTCCCCGCGGACGTCGTCGAGAACGAGCGTCGCATCGCCGAGGAGACGGCCCGCAACGAGGGCAAGCCCGAGGCCGCGCTCGCGAAGATCGTCGAGGGCCGCCTCAACGGCTTCTTCAAGGAGGCCGTCCTGCTGGACCAGGCCTTCGCGAAGGACAACAAGAAGACCGTCGGCCAGGTCGTCGCCGAGGCCGGCGGCACGGTGACGGGCTTCGTCCGCTACCGCGTGGGAGCCTGACCGCGTGACGTCGACGGTGGCCCCGGCCCGCGAGGGTCGGGGCCACCGCCGCACCGGGCGCCCGTGGACCGCCGGGCGACCCGCGTCGACCCAGCGGCCAGCGCGTCGCGACCGGCGCTCGAACCAGGTGGAGGACACGTGAGCCAGCAGCCGTCGACGACGCAGGACACCGCGGCGGGGGAGCCCCCCACCGCTCGGCGCGTGCTGCTCAAGCTCTCGGGCGAGAGCTTCGGCGGGGGTGCCGTCGGGCTCGCCGTGCCCGTGGTCCGGCGGATCGCCGAGGAGATCGGCGCGGCCGTCCGCGACGGCGTCCAGGTCGCGATCGTCGTCGGCGGCGGGAACTTCTTCCGCGGCGTCGAGCTCCAGGTCAGCGGCATGGACCGCGCCCGGGCCGACTACATGGGCATGCTCGGCACGGTCATGAACTGCCTCGCGCTCCAGGACTTCCTCGAGCAGGCCGGCGTCAGCACGCGCGTGCAGACGGCCATCACGATGGGCCAGGTCGCCGAGCCCTACATCCCGCTGCGGGCGATCCGCCACCTCGAGAAGGGCCGCGTCGTCATCTTCGGCGCCGGTGCGGGCCTGCCGTACTTCTCGACCGACACCGTCGCCGTGCAGCGCGCCCTGGAGACCCACTGCCAGGAGGTCCTCATGGGCAAGAACGGCGTCGACGGCGTGTACACCGCCGACCCGCGGCGCGACCCCGACGCCCGCAAGCTCGACCACCTGACGTACACCGAGGCGATCGTCAACGAGCTCGGCGTCATGGACACCTCGGCGCTGAGCCTGTGCCGCGACAACGACGTGCCGATGCGGGTCTTCGGGCTCGAGGAGGTCGGCAACGTCACGCGCGCCCTCACGGGTGAGAGGATCGGGACGCTCGTCACCGCGAGCTGACCGACAGCGCCCCACGCGAACGACGGCCCGGCGCCGTCCGAACCACATGAAGGAGCACCGGTGATCGACGACACACTCCTCGAGGCCGAGGAGAAGATGGACAAGGCCGTGGAGGTCGCGAAGGAGGACTTCGCCGCCATCCGCACGGGCCGCGCGAACGCCGCGATGTTCGCCAAGGTCTTCGTCGACTACTACGGCTCGCCGACGCCGCTGCAGCAGCTCGCGTCGTTCAACGTCGTCGAGGCGCGCACGATCCTGGTGTCGCCGTTCGACAAGTCGTCGATGTCGGCCATCGAGAAGGCCCTGCGCGACTCCGACCTCGGCGTGAACCCCACGAACGACGGCAGCGTCGTGCGCGTCGTCCTGCCCGCGCTCACCGCGGAGCGGCGCAAGGACTTCGTCAAGCTCGCCAAGTCCAAGGCCGAGGACGCCCGCATCTCGGTGCGGTCGGTGCGCCGGCGCGCCAAGGAGGAGCTCGACCGCATCGCGAAGGACGGCGAGGCCGGCGAGGACGAGGTCGCCCGCGCCGAGAAGGAGCTCGAGGCGCTGACGAAGAAGCACGTCGAGCTCGTGGACCAGCTGCTCGCCTCCAAGGAGAGCGAGCTGCTCGAGGTCTGATGACTCAGCTCGCTGCCCCGCGCAAGGCCGCGGCGGGCCGGAACCTCCCGGCCGCCGTCACGGTCGGCGTCCTGCTGCTCGTCGCCGTCGCGGCCTCGCTGTTCATCCGCAAGGAGGCGTTCGCCGTCTTCGCGGTGGTCGCCGTGGGTGCGGCCATGTGGGAGCTCGCGCAGGCGCTCACGCGTCGCTCGATCCACCTGCCGCTGGTGCCGCTCGTCGTCGGGTCGGCGGGGATCCTGGTCTCGGCGTACGTCGCCGGCACCGAGGCGCTCTTCGTGGCGTTCCTGCTGACGGTGGGCGGCGCCGTGGTGTGGCGGGTGCTCGACGGCAGCGGCGAGGCCGCGCTGCGCGACGCCTCGGCGGCGACCTTCGCGGCGGCGTACCTGCCGTTCCTCGGCGGCTTCGTCATGCTGATGCTCGCCGAGCCCGACGGTCCCGCCCGTGTCGCGCTGTTCATCCTGCTGGGCGTGGCGTGCGACACCGGTGGTTACGTCGTCGGCACGCTGCTCGGTCGCCACCCCCTGGCGCCGTCGGTGAGCCCCAAGAAGTCCTGGGAGGGCCTCGTCGGGTCCGTCGTGCTCACGAGCGTCGTCGGCGTCGTCGGCATCCAGACGGTCTTCCACGGCGACCCGCTCGTCGGGGCGCTCCTCGGCCTCGGCACCGTGGCGAGCGCGACGCTCGGCGACCTCGCCGAGTCCATGATCAAGCGCGACCTCGAGCTCAAGGACATGGGCAGCCTGCTGCCCGGCCACGGCGGCGTGCTCGACCGTCTCGACTCGCTCCTGCTCACGGCCCCGACGGTGTGGCTCCTGCTCTCGGTCCTCCAGCCGGCCGCCGGCTGACACCGCCCACCCACCGGAAGGAGGCGCCGCCGATGAACGCCGCGCCCGTGCGCCTGCAGCTCAGCGCCCCCACCCGCGGAGCGCGCGGCAAGCCGCCGCGCCACTTCGTCGACCTCACGCCCGACGAGCGGGTCGCCGCCGTCGCCGCCCTCGGCGAGAAGCCGTTCCGCGCCAAGCAGCTCGCGACGCACTACTTCACGCACCTCACGGCCGACGCCGCCGCGATGACCGACCTGCCGAAGGCGTCGCGCGACGTGCTCGTGGCCGACCTGTTCCCGCAGCTGCTGACCACCAGCCGCACGCTGTCGGCGGACCACGGCACGACGGTCAAGACGCTGTACCACCTGTTCGACGGCGCCAAGGTCGAGTCGGTGCTCATGCGGTACGCGAACCGCACGACCCTGTGCGTGTCGTCGCAGGCCGGGTGCGGCCTCGCGTGCTCGTTCTGCGCGACCGGCAAGATGGGGCTGCTGCGCAACCTGTCGACGGCCGAGATCGTCGAGCAGGTGCGCGAGGCGGCGCGCGCCCTCGCGGCGGGCGAGGTCCCCGGTGGCGAGACCCGGTTGAGCAACGTCGTCTTCATGGGCATGGGCGAGCCGCTCGCCAACTACAAGTCGGTGATGGCGACCGTGCGGCAGCTCGTGGCCCCTGCGCCCGACGGCTTCGGCATGTCGGCGCGGAACGTGACGGTCTCGACGGTGGGGCTCGTGCCGGCCATGGACAAGCTCGCCGGCGAGGGCATCCCCGTGACGCTCGCGCTGTCGCTGCACGCACCCGACGACGAGCTGCGCTCGGAGCTCGTGCCGGTCAACACGCGCTGGTCGGTCGACGAGGCGCTCGACTCGGCGCGCCGGTACTTCGACGCCACGGGGCGCCGCGTGTCGATCGAGTACGCGCTGATCCGCGACGTCAACGACCACGCGTGGCGCGCGGACCTGCTCGGCGAGAAGCTGCTCGCCCGCGGCGGCTCGGGGTGGGTGCACTGCAACCCGATCCCGTTGAACCCGACGCCGGGTTCGCGCTGGACGGCGAGCGATCCGCGGGTCGAGCAGGAGTTCGTGGCACGCTTGCGTGCGCACGGCATCCCGACGACGATCCGGGACACCCGTGGCAGCGACATCGACGGTGCGTGCGGTCAGCTCGCGGCGGAGGAGGACGAGTGAGCGACGGGATGTTCCGGACGGTGTCCGGCCTGCGCCGGGGGTACGACCCCGACGAGGTCGACGAGTTCTTCTCGCACGCACGGGCCGTCTACGAGCAGGGTCCCGCCGGCACGATGTCCGGTGCCGACGTGCGGACCGTCGCGTTCGACATGGTCCGCGGCGGGTACGTGACGGCGGCGGTCGACGCGGCGCTCGACCGGCTCGAGGCGGCGTTCGTCGCGCGGCACCGCGCGCAGTTCGTGGCCGACAACGGCCAGGACGCCTGGATGGCCCACCTCGGCACGCAGGCGCGCACGCTCTACGGCCGGCTCGGTCGGCCGGACGGCGACCGGTTCGCGCCGCCCGAGGGGCGTCGGCCCGGCTACGAGCCGGCCGACGTCGACGAGCTGTGCCACCGGCTGGTCGCGTACTTCGACACCGGCGCGCCGCTCGCGGCGGCCGAGGTGCGCTCGGCGACGTTCCGGCGCCGCAACGGGCGCAACGGCTACGCGGAGGGCCCGGTCGACGCGTTCGTCGCGCGTGCGGTCGAGGTCCTGCTCGGGGTCGAGTGAGCGGGTCGCGCCGGCCGGCGGGGGGTGACGGGATGACGCGCACGGTCGTCGTGCTGGGGTCGACGGGGTCGATCGGCACGCAGGCGCTCGACATCGTGGCGGCGAACCCCGACCGCTTCACCGTGACGGGTCTGTCGGCGGGCGGTGCCCAGGTGGACCTGCTGGTCGAGCAGGCGCTCGCGCACGCCGTGCCCGCGGTGGCCGTCGCGGACCGCGTCGCGGCGGCGAGGGTGCGGGAGGCGCTGCCGGGCGTGCGCGTGCTCGACGGGCCGGACGCCGCCGCCGAGCTCGCCGCGTCGGGCGCCGACGTGGTCCTCAACGGCATCACGGGGTCGGTCGGGCTGCTGCCGACGCTCGCGGCGCTGCGTGCCGGCAGCGCGCTCGCGCTGGCCAACAAGGAGTCCCTCGTCGTGGGCGGCTCGCTCGTGCACGACGCCGCCGTCCGGCCCGACCAGGTCGTCCCGGTCGACTCCGAGCACTCCGCGATCGCGCAGGCGCTGCGCTCGGGCACGGCCCGCGAGGTCCGTCGCCTGGTGCTCACGGCGTCGGGCGGCCCGTTCCGCGGGTGGTCCGCCGAGCAGGTCGCGGCGGCGACGCCGGAGCAGGCGCTCGCGCACCCGACGTGGTCGATGGGCCCGGTCGTGACGGTCAACTCGGCCAGCCTCATGAACAAGGGGCTCGAGCTCATCGAGGCCCACCTGCTGTTCGACGTGCCGGTCGCGGACATCGCGGTCGTGGTGCACCCGCAGTCGGTCGTGCACTCGATGGTCGAGTTCGTGGACGGGTCGACGATCGCGCAGGCGTCGCCGCCCGACATGCGGCTGCCGATCGCGCTGGGGCTCGCGTGGCCCGAGCGCGTGCCGGCAGCGGCCCGGCCGTGCGACTGGAGCGCGGCGACGTCCTGGACGTTCGAGCCGCTCGACGAGGACGTGTTCCCCGCGGTCGCGCTCGCGCGGGCTGCCGTGGCCGCGTCGGCCACCCACCCCGCGGTGTACAACGCCGCCAACGAGGAGGGCGTCGCGGCGTTCCTCGCCGGGCGCATCGGGTTCGGTCAGGTCGTGGCGACGGTCGCCCGGGTGCTCGACGAGCACGACGGCACGCCCCGCGACGCGCTCACGCTCGACGCGGTGCTCGACGCCGAGCGGTGGGCGCGCGCCCGCGCGCACGAGGTGCTGGCCGTCCGCTGACCGGTGCCCGCCGGTGAGGTCGCCCGTCGCGGCCGCTCATCCCCGGCTCGTGCGCGGGCGTGACGCCGGTTGCTCGGTCCGGTCGGACCAGGCCGCGCGCCACGCCGCTGCGGTCAGCATCGCGGTGGCCGCCGGTCCCGGCGGCCACGCGGGGGACCGGTGCCCGACCCAGGGGAGCCGCGTGAGCGCGCTGCTGGTGCCCGTCAGGAGGTCCGCGAGCGTGCGGCCGGCGAGGTTGGCGAGCGCCGTGCCGTCCTCGGCGTGCCCGTGCGTCCACGCCAGCCCCGCCGCCGGGTCGACCCCCACGGACGCGTACCCGTCGCGTGCGACGTCGAGCGGCCACCGCCACGCGTGCGTCACGGCGCGGGTGGCGAGAGACGGGAACAGGTCCACGAGGGCGGCGCGCAGGCGCGCGTGCGCGCCGGAGGGTGCGGGAGCGCCGGCGCGTGCGGTCAGCACGAGGCGGTCGTCCGCGCTGCGGTGGCCGTGGACGGCCCGGCGGGACGCCACCGAGAACGTCGTGCCGTGCGCCAGCCCGAGCTCGTGCCACACCGGGGCCGGGAGCGGCTCGGTCGCGATCGCGACGGCGTCGGTGGCGGCGCCCGCGCGGCCCGTGCCCGGGACCCCCGGGGGCGTCGCGCCGGTGGCGTGCACGACGTGCCGGCAGCGCACGGTGCCCTGGTCGGTCACGACTGCACGGGGCGACACCCGCAGCACGCGCGTGCGTTCCGCCACGCGGACGCCGCGCTGCTCGACCACGCGCGCGAGGCCGGTGGCGAGCGCGCGCGGCTGCACCCGCGCGGAGTCGGGGGTCCAGGCCGCGGTGCGCGTGCCGGCCGCCCGCAGGTGCGTGCCGGCCTCGTCGGCGTCGAGCGGCTCCACCTCGTCGTCCCAGCGCCGGGCGGACGCGACCGCCTCCGCCAGTCGTGCGGACTGCGCGGGGGTGCGCGCGAGCACGAGGTGACCGCCGTACGCGAAGTCGCAGGCGATCTCCTCGGCGGCCGTCACGCCACCCACCTCGACCACCGTGTCGCGCAGCGCCGCGCGGAGCTCGCGCGCGGCGGCCGCGCCGTAGCGGCTCGCGAGCGTCTCGGTCGCGACCGGGAACCGCGCGGCGCACCACCCGGTGGTCCGGCTGCTGGCGCCCTCCCCGACGGTCGACGCGTCGACGACGAGCACGTCGATCGCCGGGTCGGCCTCGAGCAGGTAGTACGCCGTCCAGAGACCCGTCGCGCCCGCGCCGACGACCACGACGTCCGCGGTCGTGTCACCGTCCAGCGACGCCCGGTGCCTGTCGGCGACCCGTCCGGCGCCGGCCGGGTCGCGGACGTCGGCCCACGGCGGCGTGGCCGCCGCCCTCACCGGTCGCACGTGCGGGGGCGGAGGGGTGCGGCGGGCTCGGGCGTCATGCGGCCGATCGTCGCGCGGCTGCGGACGCGGCACAAGGCGGGGTCCGCGCGTGCCCGCCCGGACCGCCCTCCGAGGTGCGGGTGCCGCTCCGCCGACCAGGCGACTTCCCAGCGGACGTCCAGGTCCGGGCCTCACCATGGGTGGGCGCAGACGTACGCTGTGCGCGCAGGGGCGGGCCGCCGGGTCCGCGGGAGGTGGTGTCGCGTGGAGGCCCTGGTCGGGGTGCTCGTGTTCGTCGTCGTGCTGCTCGCGTCGATCGCGCTGCACGAGGTGGGGCACATGGTGCCCGCCAAGCGGTTCGGCGTCCGGGTCAGCCAGTACATGGTCGGCTTCGGGCCGACGCTCTGGTCGCGCACGCGCGGCGAGACCGAGTACGGCGTCAAGGCGCTGCCGCTCGGCGGCTACGTCCGCCTCGTCGGCATGTACCCCACCGACGCCGCCGTGGGTGCGCGCGAGCCGCGCAACTGGTTCCAGCGCGTCGCGGCGGACGCGCGCGCCGCGAGCGCCGACGAGATCCACCCCGGTGAGGACCACCGCGCGTTCTACCGGCTGTCCACCCCCAAGAAGCTCGTCGTCATGCTCGGCGGGCCGGTGATGAACCTGTTCATCGCGGTCGTGCTGCTCGTCGTCGCCTACGTGGGCATCGGTGTGCCGACCGCGAGCACGACCGTCGCGACCGTGTCGCAGTGCATCGTCGCCGCCGACGCGCCCGCGGGCACGACGTGCGCCGACGACGACCCGGCCGCGCCGGCCGCGGCGGCGGGCCTCGAGCCGGGTGACCGCATCGTGTCCTACGACGGCGTCGCGGTGTCCTCGTGGGCGCAGGTCAGCGGTCTCATCCGGGACACGACGGACCGTGCCGTGCCGATCGTCGTCGAGCGCGACGGTCGCGAGGTCGAGCTGACCGCGACACCGGTCGTCGCGGACCGTCCCGTCGTCGACGACGACGGTCTCGTCGTGACCGACGCGGCCGGGAAGCCCGTCCTGCGGCCGGTCGGCTTCCTGGGGATCTCGCCCGCGAACGAGATCGAGCGCCAGCCGCTGGGGGAGGCGTTCGCGGTCGCCGCCGACGGCACGTGGCAGACCATGAAGGTGGTCGTGACCCTCCCGCAGCGCATCGTCGACCTCGTCTCGACGACCGTCTCCGGGGGCGAGCGCGACCAGACGTCGATCGTCGGCCCCGTCGGCATCGGCCGGTTCGCGGGCGAGATCGCGTCGATGGACTCCGAGCCCGTCGCGGTGCGCGCCGCGGGCCTGCTGTCGACGCTCGCGATGCTCAACCTCGCGCTGTTCGTGTTCAACCTGCTGCCGCTGCCGCCGCTGGACGGCGGTCACGTCGTGACCGCGCTGTGGGAGGGCGCGCGTCGGCAGGTCGCCCGCGTGCGGGGCGCGTCGCGGCCCCGACCGTCCGACTCGGCGCGGCTGGTCCCGCTCGCGTACACGGTGTTCGTGCTGCTGGGCGGCGTCGGGCTGCTGCTCGTGTACCTGGACATCGTCAACCCCGTCCGGCTCGGCTGAGCGGGCTCCTCGCCGAGCACGGGGCGCACCACGTGGACGTCCCGTGTCGGCCCCGTGCACGTGCTGCCGCACGGCACCGTACGACAGCGCCCGGGAGCCCGGGGGATGGGATGATGGACACGTGAGCACACCGATCAGCCTCGGCATGCCGCAGGCGCCAGTCCCCGTGCTGGCCCCGCGGCGCGCGTCCCGCAAGATCCGCGTCGGCAAGGTCGAGGTCGGCGGTGACGCCCCCGTCTCGGTCCAGTCGATGACGACGACCCCGACGACCGACGTCAACCGGACGCTCCAGCAGATCGCGGAGCTCACGGCCGCGGGCTGCGACATCGTGCGCGTCGCGGTGCCGAGCCAGGACGACGCCGAGGCGCTGCCGGCCATCGCACGCAAGTCCCAGATCCCCGTCATCGCGGACATCCACTTCCAGCCGAAGTACGTGTTCGCGGCCATCGACGCGGGCTGCGCCGCGGTGCGCGTCAACCCGGGCAACATCCGGAAGTTCGACGACCAGGTCAAGGAGATCGCGCAGGCGGCCACCGACGCGGGCGTCTCGATCCGCATCGGCGTCAACGCCGGTTCGCTCGACCCGCGCCTGCTCGCGAAGTACGGCAAGGCGACGCCCGAGGCGCTCGTCGAGTCCGCCGTGTGGGAGGCGTCGCTGTTCGAGGAGCACGGGTTCCGCGACTTCAAGATCAGCGTCAAGCACAACGACCCCGTGGTGATGGTCCGGGCCTACGAGCTGCTCGCCGAGCGCGGCGACTGGCCCCTGCACCTCGGCGTCACCGAGGCCGGCCCCGCGTTCCAGGGCACGATCAAGTCGGCGACGGCGTTCGGCGCGCTGCTGAGCAAGGGCATCGGCGACACCATCCGCGTGTCGCTGTCCGCGCCTCCGGTCGAGGAGGTCAAGGTCGGCATCCAGATCCTGCAGTCGCTCAACCTGCGCCCGCGCAAGCTGGAGATCGTGTCCTGCCCGTCGTGCGGTCGCGCGCAGGTCGACGTCTACACGCTCGCGGAGAAGGTCACGGCGGGACTCGAGGGCATGGAGGTGCCGCTGCGCGTGGCCGTCATGGGCTGCGTCGTCAACGGGCCGGGCGAGGCGCGCGAGGCCGACCTCGGCGTGGCGTCGGGCAACGGCAAGGGGCAGATCTTCGTCAAGGGCGAGGTCATCAAGACCGTGCCCGAGGCGATGATCGTCGAGACGCTCATCGAGGAGGCCATGCGCCTCGCCGAGACGATGGACCCGGTGGAGTCGGGCGACGGCTCGCCCGTCGTCACCGTCGGGTGACGACCCGCGGGTCGTGCGCGTGACCGTCGGCGACGGTGGGCCGGACGCCGCGCCGGGGTGTGACGTGGTGCACAATCAGGGCATGGTGGCTCCGCGCGCGACGGCGCTCGGCGGGCGGACCGGTGCGGTCGTGCTCGCGGACGCCGACGTGCCCGCGGCGCTCGCCGTGTGCGCGGTCGACCCCGTCGCGTCGGTGCTCGCCTCGAGCAGGCTCCTGCAGGCCGCGGAGCAGGGCGTGCGCCGCGCCGGCGGCGAGCTCTGGGGGTACGCCGAGGACGGTGCGCTGCACGCCGTCTGCTGGGTCGGCGCGAACCTCGTGCCGGTCCTCGGCACGTCCGACCCCGACGTCGTGTCGCGTGCGCTGACGGCGTTCGCCGACCTGGGTGCCGCACGCGGCCGACGCTGCTCGTCGATCGTGGGGGCCGCCGAGCCCGTGCTCGGGCTCTGGTCGCGGCTGCGTCGCTCCTGGCCGGCCGAGCGCGAGGTGCGGGCCCACCAGCCGTCGATGGTCCTCGACACCGACCCGCGCGTCGCCCCGGACCCGCGCGTGCGCCGCTCCCGGCCCGACGAGTACGACCTCGTGCTGCCCGCCTGCGTGCGGATGTTCACCGAGGAGGTCGGCTACTCGCCCGCCAGCGGCCCCGGCGGCCCGTACGAGGTGCGGGTGCGCCGGCTCGTCGAGGAGGGGCGCTCGTTCGTGCTCGTCGACCGCGGCACGTGGCGCCGCCCGCGGGTCGTGTTCAAGGCCGAGGTGCCCGCGGTCGCGCTGGGCGTCGCGCAGGTGCAGGGCGTGTGGGTGGAGCCCGAGCGACGCGGTGAGCGGCTCTCGGAGGGCGGCATGGCGGCGGTCGTCGAGGCGACGCGCGCCGACGTCGCGCCCGTCGTGTCGCTGTACGTCAACGGCTACAACACGCGCGCCGTGCGCGCCTACGAGGCCGTCGGGTTCCGCGAGGTCGGTGCCTTCGCGACCGTGCTGTTCTGACGCTTCGCTCCGTCGCGTCCGGCCGCACCCGTCTCACGGGCTGCGCCTTCAGGCGTCGCAGCTCCGCCGTCCGGGCGTGCGGACGACGGTCGGGCGCGTCCGCGGGCCGCGCGGTCAGCGCAGCAGGCGCGACATGCGCCGGTCCGCCAACGGCTTGCCGCCCGTCTGGCACGTGGGGCAGTACTGCAGCGACGAGTCCGCGAACGACACCTCGTGCACGGTGTCGCCGCACGGCGTCCCGTCCCACCCCGGGCACGGCTCGCCCGTGCGGCCGTGCACGCGCATCCCGCGCCGCTTGGCGTCCTTGAGCTCGGCCGCAGGGCGTCCCGACGCCGTCGCGACCGCCTCGGTGAGGACGGAGCGGATCGCGTCGTGGAGCGTCGCGGTGCGCGCCGCGTCGTACGACCGGGTCGGCGCGAACGGGCTCGTGCGTGCCACCAGCAGGATCTCGTCGGAGTAGGCGTTGCCGATGCCGGCGATGGTCCCCTGGTCGCGCAGCAGACCCTTGACCTGCTGGTTGCGCGCCGCGAGCAGCTCGGCCAGCCGCTCGCGCGTGAACGCGTCGGACAACGGCTCGACACCGAGCGTCGCGATCGGCGGCACGTCGCGCGGGTCGGCCACGACGTGCACCGCCAGCCGCTTGCGCGTCCCGGCCTCCGTCAGGTCGAAGCCCGCGCCGTCGTCGAACCCGACGCGCAGCGCGATCGGCGACTTGCCCGGCCGTGCGGGGCGCTCGGGCAGCGCGTCGTACCAGCGCAGCCAGCCCGCGCGCGCGAGGTGCCACACGAGGTGCAGCTCGCCGTCCGCAGGGGTGGCCACCGCGAGGTCGAGCCACTTGCCGTGGCGCTGCACGCCCGTCACGGTGCCGTCGCGCACCGCGGCCGGCGCGGGCCGGAACGTCTTGAGCGCGCTGATCGCGGCGACCTCGACACGCGTCACGACGCGTCCCACCGTGCGCTCACGCAGGTACTGCGCGAGCGCCTCCACCTCGGGCAGCTCCGGCACCCGGGCATCCTCCCACCGACGCGGCCGCCACGGACAGGGGCCAGGCGGGGGGGGCGGGCAGCGGTCGGCGCGTGCGTGCGGCGGCGGCGCGGCGCACTAGGCTCCTGGGCATGCTCCTGCGCATGTCCACGCTGTTCGTCCGCACGCTGCGTGAGGACCCCGCCGACGCCGAGGTGGCCAGCCACAAGCTGCTCGTGCGCGCGGGGTACATCCGCCGCGCCGCCCCCGGCATCTACACCTGGCTCCCGCTGGGCCTGCGCGTGCTCGCGAAGGTCGAGCAGGTCGTCCGCGAGGAGATGGCGGCGATCGGCGCGCAGGAGGTGCACTTCCCGGCGCTGCTGCCCAAGGAGCCGTACGAGGCGACGGGACGCTGGGAGGAGTACGGCCCGAACATCTTCCGGCTCAAGGACCGGCGCGGCGGCGACTACCTGCTCGCGCCGACGCACGAGGAGATGTTCACGCTCCTGGTCAAGGACCTGTACTCGTCGTACAAGGACCTGCCCCTCGCGCTCTACCAGATCCAGACGAAGTACCGCGACGAGGCACGTCCGCGCGCCGGTCTCATCCGCGGGCGCGAGTTCGTCATGAAGGACGCGTACTCGTTCGACGTCGACGACGCCGGCCTGGCCGCGTCCTACGAGGCGCAGCGGGGCGCGTACCAGCGGATCTTCGAGCGGCTCGGGCTCGAGTACGTCATCGTCGCGGCCACGTCGGGCGCGATGGGCGGCTCGCGGTCGGAGGAGTTCCTCACGCCGACGGCCATCGGCGAGGACACGTTCGTGCGCTCGCCCGGCGGGTACGCCGCGAACGTCGAGGCCGTGACGACCGTCGTCCCGGACGCGCTCGACTGGTCCGACACGCCCGCCGCGCACGTCGAGGACACGCCGGACACGCCCACGATCGACTCGCTCGTCGCGCTCGCGAACGAGCGGTTCCCGCGCCCCGACCGCGCCTGGACCGCCGCTGACACGCTCAAGAACGTCGTGCTGGCGCTCGTGCACCCCACGGGCGAGCGTGAGCTGCTCGTCGTCGGCCTGCCCGGCGACCGCGAGGTCGACCTCAAGCGACTCGAGGCCGCCGTCGCACCCGCCGAGGTCGAGCCCGCCGGGGACGCCGACTTCGCGGCGCACCCCGAGCTCGTCCGCGGCTACATCGGCCCGCGCGCGCTCGGCCCGAACGTGCCCGTCGCCGAGGGCGCCGAGCGCACGGCCGTGCGGTACCTGCTCGACCCGCGCGTCGTGCCCGGCACGCGGTGGATCACCGGCGCCGACGCCGCCGGCCGCCACGTGTTCGACCTCGTCGCCGGCCGCGACTTCACGGCCGACGGCACAGTCGAGGCCGCCGAGGTCCGCGCGGGCGACCCGGCGCCCGACGGGTCGGGTCCGCTCGAGCTCGCACGGGGCATCGAGATCGGCCACATCTTCCAGCTCGGGCGCAAGTACGCCGAGGCGCTCGGCCTCACGGTGCTCGACCAGAACGGCAAGTCGCAGGTCGTCACCATGGGGTCGTACGGCATCGGCGTCACGCGCGTGCTCGCGGCGCTCGCCGAGGCGAACCACGACGAGCGCGGCCTCGCGTGGCCGGCCGACGTCGCGCCCGCGCACGTGCACGTCGTCGCGACCGGCAAGGACGAGGCCGTGTTCGAGGCCGCGTCGTCGCTCGCCGAGACGCTCGCCGCGCGCGGCGTCGAGGTGCTCTACGACGACCGCCCCAAGGTCTCGCCGGGCGTCAAGTTCGCCGACGCGGAGCTGCTCGGCGTGCCGCTCGTGGTCGTGGTCGGCCGTGGCCTGGCCGACGGCGTCGTCGAGGTCCGCCCGCGGGCGGGCGGCACGGCGGAGCAGGTGCCGGTGGGCACCGCCGCCGACCGGGTCGCCGAGCTCGTGGACGAGCTGCTCGCCGGCTGAGCCCGGCACCGTCACCGCACGAGGGGTGCCCGCGTCGAGCGGGTGCCCCTCGGCGTCGTCGTGACCGCGCGCCGGGTGCGTTCGGCGGGTCCGTCAGCCGACGGGCGCCGTCGCGAGCTCGGCCATGCCGGGGAACGGCACGACCGCCGCACCCGCGGCCGTCGCCGCGCTCGTCGCCTCGCGCAGGCAGGTGAGCGCGTCGCCGCGCGCGCCGGGCGCCGCCCTCGCGACGGCCGCGGCGCACGCGTCTGCGACGGCCTGCTCGAGCGTGCGGGGCAGCGCGTCGGCGACCGCCGGGTCGTCGAGCGCCGCGGGCAGCGCGTAGGCGGCGCGCCGCGGGTCGGTCGGGCGTCCCGCGACGCCGGCCGCCGTGGCCCACCGGTCCGAGGCCGCCTCGTGGCGTGCCGCGGCGGCGAGCAGCGCCGCGCGTCGGTCGTCCGCCGAGCGTGCCGCGAGCACCGTGAACGTCCACGCGGCCTCGTCGTGCGCGAGCGCGACGGCGGCGGCCTCCGGGGCGCCGTCGGGCGCCGGTGAGGTCGCGTCGTCGGGAGCGTCGGTGGTCGGCGCGGACGCGTCAGGTGCGGCGGCGGGCTCCGCGTCGTCGTCCGTCGCGGGCGCGCGGTCGGGGCGGGGGAGCCCGGCCGCGGCCGCGAGCCGGTCGGTGAGCGCGTCCCGCGCGACCGCGACCGACCCGACCAGGCGCGCCAGCGCGCCGTCCGGGACCGCGTCGGCGTCCCGCGTCGCGGCGTCGGCGTCGGCCGACAGCGCCGTCAGCAGGGTCGCGACGTCCTCGGGGAGCTCAGGCGCCGGGGTGGGCGTCGCGGTGGGCGACGGATCCGGCAGCCCCGACTCGTACACGCCGCCGAGCTCCTCGGCGTGCCGCGTCGAGAAGGCGGCGACGTCGTCGAGCACGGGCCGCACGGCCTCGTCGACGCCCTGCGCCGAGAGCGCCGCGGCCGCCGAGACCAGTGCGAGCGCGTCGCCGACGGTGCGCGCGCGGACCTGCTCGGTCGCATCGGGCGTGGGCTCGGCCGGCGGCGGCGTCTCGAGGCGCAGGCCGCACCCGGCCAGCACGAGTGCGCCGGCGAGCAGCAGCGCGGCGGCGCGGGTCGGGCGGGCCGCGCGGGCGCGGTGCCGCGGCGCGGACGGGGCGGGGGCGGACGGGTGCATCGGGCGCGATCCTGCCACGTGACGCCGTGACCGACGCGGCACCGGTGCGCGTCGGCCACGCGCGTCGGGAGTCGTTAGGCTGGTGGGACAACGTCACAGGGTCGCCGCCTGCGCCCCGCAGCAGGAGAGCCGACAGGAGGCCGCGTCATGGTCGCGCCAGGAACCGCACCGCGTGTGCGGGAGGTCGTCGAGGCCGCCGTGACCGGGGCAGGTCTGCTGCTCGACGACCTCGAGGTCGCCCGCAGCGGCGGTCGCACGGTCGTCCGCGTGGTCGTGGACCTCGCCGAGGACGACCCCGGCGCGCTCGACCTGGACCGGGTGGGTGACGTCACGCAGGTGGTGTCGGACGCGCTCGACGCGGTCGACGTCGTGCCCGGCGTGTACACGCTCGAGGTCGGCAGCCCCGGTGCCGAGCGGCCGCTCACGGCCGCGCGCCACTGGCGCCGCGCGCTGGGGCGCACGGTCGTCGTGCGCACGGTCGACGGGCGCACCGTGACCGGGCGGCTCGACGACGTCGCCGCGGGCGACGCGCCCGCGGTCGTCGTGGTCCCGGTGACGGTGCCCGGCAAGGGCCGCACGCCCGTCGAGGGTGCGCCCGTGACGTTGGCATGGCAGGACGTGCGCGACGCACGTGTGCAGGTGGACCTCGCCGCGGTGCGCGACGACGAGTCCGACGAGGACGCCGGCCGGCACGACGCCGGCGCAGTGAGGGGCTGACGTGGACATCGACATGCAGGCGCTGCGACTCATCGAGCGCGAGCGCGAGATCAGCCTCGACGTGCTGGTGGAGGCGATCGAGCAGGCGCTGCTCTCGGCCTACCACCGCACGCCCGGTGCGCAGCAGCGGGCGCGCGTCGAGGTGGACCGCCGCACGGGGCACGTGACCGTGTGGGCGCGCGACCCGCGCGACCCCGACGCGCCCGAGGACGCCCCCGAGCCGCCCGAGTACGAGGACACGCCCGCGGGCTTCGGGCGCATCGCGACGTCCACCGCGCGCCAGGTCATCGTCCAGCGGCTGCGCGACGCCGAGGACGACCAGGTGCTCGGGCAGTTCCGGGGCAAGGCGGGCGAGGTGCTCGGCGGCGTCATCCAGCAGGGGCGCGACCCGCGCACGGTCCTCGTGGACGTCGGCGGGGTCGAGGCCGTGCTGCCGCAGCACGAGCAGGTGCCCGGTGAGCGCTACGTGCACGGCGAGCGGCTGCGCGGCTTCGTGCTCGACGTCGCGCGCGGGCCCCGCGGGCCGCAGATCACGCTGTCCCGCACGCACCCCAACCTCGTGCGCAAGCTGTTCGCGCTCGAGGTCCCCGAGATCGCGGACGGCACCGTGGAGATCACGGCGATGGCGCGTGAGGCCGGCCACCGCACCAAGATGGCCGTCCGGGCCAACGTCGCCGGCGTCAACGCCAAGGGCGCGTGCATCGGCCCCATGGGCGGCCGCGTGCGCGCCGTCATGGCCGAGCTGCACGGCGAGAAGATCGACATCGTCGACCACTCCGACGACCCCGCCGAGATGATCGCGCACGCGCTGTCGCCGGCACGTGTGCTCGACGTCACGGTCGTGGACCGGGACGCGAAGGCGGCACGCGTCGTCGTCCCCGACTACCAGCTGTCGCTCGCGATCGGCAAGGAGGGGCAGAACGCCCGTCTCGCGGCCAAGCTCACCGGCTGGCGGATCGACATCCGGTCCGACGCCGAGACGCCCGCCGCGGGGGCCGACGCGCCGTCCGACGGCCCGGCCGCGGGGGCGCCCGGTCACGTCCGGTGACCCGGCGCGGTAGACTCTCCGAGGCTGGGCCGGACGCCCGGCACTCCTCGCCGTCCAGGCGGACCCCAGATCCCGCACCTGCCGTGCCCGAACCGGGGCCTGTCCGCACGTGCGTGGGGTGCCGAGAGACCGGCCCCAGGTCGGTCCTGCTGAGGGTGGTGCTGGCCGACGCCGGGACGGGTACGCCCGTGCTGGTCGTCGACGAGCGTCGCCGGATGCCGGGCCGGGGTGCGTGGCTGCACCCCGACCAGCGGTGCCTCGAGCTCGCCGTGAAGCGGCGGGCGTTCGGACGCGCGTTGCGCAACCCGGGCCCCTGGGGAACCGAGGACGTGGCACGCGCCGTCGCGCGGGCCACGGAGCAGGACCAGCCACAGCAAAGCACCACGGTGCCGGGGACCGACCCCGGTGCCGACCGTCGACAGGGAAGCGGGTTGGAAGCCGATGGCGACCCGATGAGCACGCACCGATGAGTACCCAGCGATGAGTACCCGGCACTAACGACGGTCCACCCTGTCCGGGGCGGACCAGGACAGGAGAGATGTGGCCAAGGTCCGCGTCTACGAGCTCGCCAAGGAGCTCGGAGTCGACAGCAAGACCCTCATGACCAAGCTGAACGAGCTCGGTGAGTTCGTCCGCTCGGCGTCCTCGACGATCGAGCCGCCCGTGGTGCGCAAGCTGCGCGACACGTACCCCGCCGCCGGCGGTGGACGTGGCGGCTCGTCGCGCCCGGCCGCGCCCAAGCCCGCCGCGGCGACGCCCGCGCCGGCACGCCCCGCGGCACCGGCGGCCCCCGCGCCCGAGGCACCGGCTGCGCCGGCCCCGGCCGCTCCCGCGGCGCCCGCTCCGGCGGCTCCCGCTCCGGCGGCGCCCGACGCCCAGGCGCCCGCCGCGGCCGCCCCGGCGCCGGCGCCCGCCGCTCGACCCGCCCCGGCCACGCCGGGTGCGCGTCCCGCGCCGCAGGCGCCCGCCGCGCGTCCCGGGGCGTCGCGTCCCGCGCAGGGCGGCGGTGCCTCCGGCGGCGCCCGCCCGGGTGCGCCGCGTCCCGCGGCACGCCCCGGCAACAACCCGTTCGCGCCGTCGCAGGGCATGCCCCGCGGCGGGGACCGCTCCGGCGGCCCGCGCCCCGGTGGCCCGCGCCCGGGCAACAACCCGTTCGCGTCCTCGCAGGGCATGCCGCGTCCCGGTGACCGGCGTCCCGCCGAGGGTGCACCGGCCGCGGCCGCGGGCGAGCGTCCCGGCGGTCCCCGTCCGGGCGGTCCGCGTCCCGGCGGTCCGCGCCCCAACCCGGGCATGATGCCCGGCCGCACCCAGAGCGGTGTCGGTCGCCCCGGTGAGCGCCCCGCGGGCGCCGGCCGCGGTGGTCCCGGCGGCGGTCGTGGTGGCTTCGGCGGCGGCGGTCGTCCCGGTGGCGCCCCCGGCGGCGGTGGCGGCTTCGCCGGCCGTCCCGGTGGCGGCGGTCGTCCCGGCGGCGCCGGTCGCGGCTCGACGCAGGGCGCGTTCGGTCGCGCGGGCGGTCGCCCCGTCCGCGGGCGGAAGTCGAAGCGGGCGAAGCGCCAGGAGTTCGAGGCCATGCAGGCCCCGTCGCTCGGTGGCGTCAGCGTCCCGCGCGGCAACGGCAAGACCGTCATCCGCCTGCGTCACGGCTCGTCGCTCAACGACTTCGCCGACAAGATCGACGCGAACCCCGCCGCGCTCGTCACGGTGCTGTTCCACCTCGGTGAGATGGCGACCGCGACGCAGTCGCTCGACGAGGACACGTTCGGCACGCTCGCGGCCGAGCTCGGCTACGTCATCGAGATGGTGTCGGCCGAGGAGGAGGACCGCGAGCTGCTCGGGTCCTTCGACATCGACCTCGACGCCGAGCTCGAGGCCGAGGGCGACGAGGACCTCGCACCGCGACCCCCCGTGGTCACGGTCATGGGTCACGTCGACCACGGAAAGACCAAGCTCCTCGACGCCATCCGGTCCACGGACGTCGTCGCGGGCGAGGCCGGCGGCATCACGCAGCACATCGGCGCCTACCAGGTGCGCGCCGCGCACGAGGGCCAGGAGCGGGCCATCACGTTCATCGACACCCCGGGTCACGAGGCGTTCACCGCCATGCGTGCCCGTGGTGCGCAGGTCACGGACATCGCGATCCTCGTGGTCGCGGCGGACGACGGCGTGATGCCCCAGACCATCGAGGCCCTCAACCACGCGCAGGCGGCCAACGTGCCGATCGTCGTGGCGGTCAACAAGGTGGACAAGGAGTCGGCCAACCCCGACAAGATCCGCCAGCAGCTGACCGAGTACAACCTCGTGGCCGAGGAGTACGGCGGCGACACGATGTTCGTCAACGTCTCGGCGAAGCAGCGCATGGGCATCGACGAGCTGCTCGAGGCCGTCCTGCTCACCGCCGACGCGTCGCTCGACCTGCGGGCCAACCCCGACAAGGACGCGCGAGGCGTCGCCATCGAGGCGAACCTCGACAAGGGCCGCGGTGCGGTCGCGACCGTCCTGGTCCAGTCCGGCACGCTGCACGTCGGTGACGCGATCGTCGCCGGCACGGCCCACGGCCGTGTCCGCGCGATGTTCGACGAGCACGGCGAGACCGTCACCGAGGCGGGCCCGGCACGTCCGGTCCAGGTCCTGGGTCTCGCGTCGGTGCCGAGCGCGGGCGACACGTTCCTCGTGGCGCCCGACGAGCGGACCGCACGGCAGATCGCCGAGAAGCGCGAGGCGGCCGAGCGTGCCGCCCTCCTGGCCAAGCGTCGCAAGCGCATCAGCCTCGAGGACTTCACGCAGGCGCTCCAGCAGGGCAAGGTCGAGACCCTCAACCTCGTCCTCAAGGGCGACGTCTCGGGTGCCGTCGAGGCCCTCGAGGACGCGCTGCTCAAGATCGACGTCGGCGACGAGGTCGACCTGCGCGTCATCCACCGCGGTGTGGGTGCCATCACGCAGAACGACGTCAACCTCGCCACGGTCGACAACGCGATCATCATCGGCTTCAACGTGAAGTTCGCGGAGCGCGTCGAGGAGCTGGCCGACCGCGAGGGCGTCGACGTGCGCTTCTACTCGGTCATCTACCAGGCGATCGACGACGTCGAGGCGGCCCTCAAGGGCATGCTCAAGCCGGAGTACGAGGAGGTGCAGCTCGGTACCGCCGAGGTGCGCGAGGTGTTCCGCTCCTCCAAGTTCGGCAACATCGCCGGTTCGCTCGTCCGCTCGGGCGAGATCCGTCGCAACACCAAGGCGCGCGTCCTGCGCGGCGGCAAGGTCGTGGGGGACAACCTCACCATCGAGTCGCTCAAGCGGTTCAAGGACGACGCGACCGAGGTCCGCGAGGGCTTCGAGTGCGGTATCGGTCTCGGGTCGTTCAACGACCTGCAGGTCGACGACGTCATCGAGACGTGGGAGATGCGGGAGAAGCCGCGCAGCTGACGTCAGTCGGTTCATCTCCGGACGACCTCCGGGAGGGGGTGGCGGGCCTACCGCGGGCCTGGCGGCCCGTGCCAGGCCCACCACGGCCCGCCACCCCCTCCCTCCGGTCGTCCTCGTACGTCAGTCGCCCCATCCGCGCGGTGGGGGAGAAGGTCTAGGGAAGGACGGCGGACATGGCTGACACAGGACGGGCGCGCAAGCTCGCGGAGCGGATCCAGCAGGTCGTCGCGCAGATGATCGACACGCGCGTGAAGGACCCGCGGCTCGGGTTCGTGACGGTGACCGACGTGCGCGTCACCGGCGACCTGCAGCACGCGGACGTGTACTACACCGTGCTCGGGGACGACGAGGCGCGTGACGGCTCCGCGAAGGCGCTCGAGAGCGCCAAGGGCCTGATCCGCTCCGAGGTCGGCAAGCAGACGGGCATCCGCCTGACGCCGACGCTCGCGTTCCACCTCGACGCGGTCCCCGAGACCGCGGCGCACCTCGAGGAGGCGCTGTCCGAGGCGGCCCGTCGGGACGCCGAGGTCGCGCGGCTCGCCGCGGGTGCGCGCTACGCCGGCGACGAGGACCCGTACCGCCGCGCCGACGACGACACCGAGGAGTGAGCCGACCCGAGCGGGCGGCCCGCCCGCCCGCCGGGCCGCGCCGTCCCACGGCGGACGACGGCGTGCTCGTCGTCGACAAGCCCGCCGGCTGGACGAGCCACGACGTCGTCGCGCGCGTGCGACGGCTCGCGTCGACGCGCAAGGTCGGGCACGCCGGCACGCTCGACCCCATGGCGACGGGCGTGCTCGTCGTCGGGATCGGCCGTGCGACGCGGCTGCTCACCTACGTGACGGGCGCGGACAAGGACTACACCGCGACGGTGCGCCTCGGCGTCGCCACGACGACCGACGACGCCGAGGGCGAGACCCTCGCCGTCCACGGCGCGTCCGCGCTCACGCGGGACGACCTCGTGGCGCCCGTCGCGGCGCTCACGGGCGACATCCAGCAGGTGCCGAGCAGCGTGTCCGCGATCAAGGTCGACGGGCAGCGCGCCTACGCGCGCGTCCGCTCCGGCGAGGACGTCGAGCTCGCGGCGCGCCCCGTGCACGTCGCACGGCTCGACGTGCTCGACGTGCGGGCGGCCGCCGTGGACGGCGTGAGCGTGCTCGACGTCGACGTCGCGGTCACGTGCTCGTCGGGCACGTACGTGCGGGCGCTCGCGCGGGACCTGGGCGCGGCCCTGGGTGTCGGCGGGCACCTCACGGCCCTGCGCCGCACGCGCGTCGCCGGGTACGGGATCGCCGACGCGCGCACGCTCGACGAGCTCGCCGCGACCCCGGAGGACCGTCCCGTGACCGTGCTGCCGCTCGCGGACGCCGCGCGCGCCGCGCTGCCCGCGCGGGAGCTCGACGACGCCGACGCGCGCGCGCTGTCGTACGGGCAGGGGATCGCGCCGGGCGACGCCCCCGCCGGCCCCCTCGCCGCGATCGGCCCGGACGGCACGCTGGTCGCGGTCGTCGAGCGACGCGGGCCGCGGCTGCGTCCCGTGGTGGTGTTCTCGCCCGCCGCGACCTGACACGCGACGACGCTTCCGCCGCGGGCGGGTGCCGGGCTCTTCCGGATCGTCCGGTTCACCCCTACCCTGGCTCGCACGACGAGCGCGGCCCACACCGAGGTGGGAGCGCTCCCGAACCCAGGGGAGACGACGTGGTTTCTCGACGCGCACGACGGACCGCCCACGCGGTGACCGCCCTCACGGCCGCCGCGGTGCTCGCCGGCGCCGGGCTGGCGCCCGCGACGGCGGTGGACGACGACTTCGACGACGGCGCCGGCGCGTGGGTCGCCTACGGCACGGACGGCGACGTGGACACGAGCACGGGCGCGCTGTGCGTCGACGTGCCCGCCGGCTCCGCGCAGTACGGCGTGGGCGTCGTCCTCAACGGCGTCGCCGTCGACGAGGGCACGACCTACACGTTGAGCTACACGGCGAGCGCGTCGACCGACGTGACGATCCGCGCGCTCGTCGGCCAGAACGGCGCACCGTACGGCACGGTCCTCGACACGAGCCCGACGCTCACCTCGGCGCCGACCCCCGTCGAGGAGGTCTTCACGGCGGGCGCGTCGTACCCCGCGACGCCGGGCGACGGCGATCCGGAGGGGCAGATCGCGTTCCAGCTCGGCGGGTTCACGGCGGACGCGTGGACGTTCTGCCTCGACGACGTCGCGTTCACGGGTGACGCCGAGCTGCTGCCGCGCACGTCGTTCGCCGAGGGCCTCGGGCCCTGGGGGCTGTACGGCACGGGCGACCCGACGTTCGCGGACGGCGAGATGTGCGTCGACGTGCCCGGCGGCAACGCGAACCCCTGGGACGCGGGCCTGTCGTTCACGGGTCTGCCTATCGAGGAGGGCGAGAACTACGTGCTGACCTTCACGGGTCGCACGGAGCCCGCCACACCCGTGCGCGCGATCGTCGGCGAGGGCGGCGGTGCGTACCGTACGGTGCTCGACCAGTCCGCCGCACCGCTGGGCACGCAGGCCACGACCCTGGCGTACCCGTTCACCGCGGCGCACACGTTCCCCGCCGACGGCGAGGCTGCCGGTCAGGTGGCGTTCCACCTGGGCAAGGCCGCGCCGTACACGTTCTGCCTCTCGGAGGTCTCGTTGACCACGTCCGCCACCCCGCCGCCGCCGTACGAGCCGGACACCGGTCCGCGCGTGCGCGTCAACCAGGTGGGGTACCTGCCGCAGGGCCCGAAGCGTGCGACGCTCGTGACCGACGCGACCGAGCCGGTCGCGTGGGAGCTGCACGACGCCGACGGCGCGACCCTCGCGCAGGGCTCGACGCAGGTCGTCGGTGACGACGCGTCGTCCGGCGAGCACGTCCACGTCATCGACATGGCCGACGTCGACGCGACGGGCGCGGGCCTGACGCTGGTGGCCGACGGCGAGACGAGCCACCCGTTCACGATCGCCGCGGACCTGTACGCGCAGCTGCGGTACGACGCGCTCAACTACTTCTACCTCGCGCGCTCGGGCACCGACATCGAGGCGTCGATCGTCGGCGAGCAGTACGCGCGCGAGGCGGGGCACGTCGGCGTCGCCCCGAACCAGGGCGACACCGCGGTGCCGTGCATCGGCCCGCGCGACTACTACGACGGCTGGACGTGCGACTACACGCTGGACGTGAGCGGCGGCTGGTACGACGCGGGCGACCACGGCAAGTACGTGGTCAACGGCGGCATCGCGGTCGCGCAGCTGCTGTCGACGTACGAGCGCACGCTCACGGCCGCGACGGCGCGGCCGGGTGCGCTGGACGACGGCACGCTCGCCCTGCCGGAGCACGGCGACGGCGTCCCCGACGTGCTCGACGAGGCGCGCTGGGAGCTCGACTGGATGCTGCGGATGGTCGCGCCGTCGGGCGAGTACGCGGGCATGGTGCACCACAAGGTCCACGACGAGGGCTGGACGGGGCTGCCGCTGATGCCCGCGGACGACGCGCAGCCGCGGTCGCTGCACCGGCCGTCCACGGCGGCGACGCTCAACGTCGCGGCCGTCGCGGCGCAGGGCGCGCGGCTGTTCGCGCCGTACGACCAGGAGTTCGCCGACACGCTGCTGGCGGCGGCGCGCTCGACGTACGACGCGGCGCTCGCGCACCCCGACGTGTACGCGCCCGCGGCCGCGGGCAACGACGGTGGCGGCCCGTACGACGACGCCGACGTCACGGACGAGTTCTACTGGGCGGCCGCCGAGCTGTTCGTCACGACCGGCGAGCAGCGGTACGCCGACGACGTCGCGGCGAGCCCGCACCACACGGGTGACGTGTTCGGCGTGGGCGGGTTCTCGTGGGGGAGCACGGCGGCGCTGGGGCGGCTCACGCTCGCGACCGTGCCGAACGCGCTGCCCGACCGTGACGCCGTCCGGGCGTCGGTCGTCGCCGCGGCCGACGCCTACCTCGCGGCCCAGGACGCGCAGCCGTGGGGCTCGGTGTACTCGCCGACCGGTGGCGTGTACGACTGGGGCTCGAACTCGTCCGTCGCGAACATTCTCGTGGTGACCGCGACCGCGTACGACCTCACGCACGACGCGCGGTACCTGCGCGGCACGCTCGAGGGGCTGGACTACCTGTTCGGGCGCAACGCGCTCAACCGCTCGTACGTGACCGGCTGGGGGACGGTGTCGTCGCAGAACCAGCACTCGCGCTGGTTCGCGGCGCAGCTCGACCCGTCGCTGCCGCACCCGCCGGTCGGGTCTCTCGCGGGCGGGCCCAACTCGATCGCCTCGACGTGGGACCCGACCATGCAGGCCGCGTTCACCGAGGGGTGCGCACCGGCCACCTGCTACCTCGACGAGATCAGCTCGTGGGCGTCGAACGAGCTCACGATCAACTGGAACTCGGCGCTGTCGTGGGTCGCGTCGTTCGTCGCGGACCAGCGCGACGGGTCGGTCGCCCCGGTCGCCCCGGTCGTCACGACGCAGCCCACCGACGTGACGGCGGCGCTCGGGACGACCGCCACGTTCACCGCGGCCGCCTCGGGCGTCCCGGCGCCCACGGTGCAGTGGCAGGTCGGCGACGGCCGCACGTGGCGCGACGTGCCGGGTGCGACGGGCGCGTCGCTCGAGGTCGTGGCGACAGCGGCGGCCGCCGGGTCGTCGTACCGGGCGGTGTTCACGAACGCGTCGGGGACGGCCACGACGCGGGCCGCGCGGCTCGCCGTCGCGGCGGCGGCACCGGTGGTCGTGCGGCACCCCGCCGACGCGACCGCGCGGCTGGGGTCGTGGGCGACGTTCGAGGCCGCCGCGACCGGGTACCCGCAGCCCGCCGTGCGGTGGCAGTTCCGGTGGTTCTCGGGCCCCTGGCTGCCCGTTCCCGGTGCGCACGGCACGACGCTGCGCGTGCCGGTGACGCCGCTCGCGGTCGGCACGCAGTACCGCGCGGTGTTCAGCAACGACGCGGGGCGCGCCACGACGGACCCGGCGCGGCTGACGCTCCGCCTGGGGCGCTGACGCGCGGGCCCGAGCGGCCCGGTCGTCGTCCCCGGCGACGACGCTGCGCCCCGCCGGTCGACCGACCGGCGGGGCGCAGCCGTGCGGCGGGCGTGCCGGCGCCGGGCATCGCGCGTCCCGGACCACGCCCGGGGCGTGGCAGGCTTGTCCGCCGGGTCCCGCGTGCGCGGGGCGCAGAACGGAGCGGGTGTGCAGGTCTGGACCGACGTGTCGCAGGTGCCCACGGCGTGGGGGCCGTCCGTCGTGACGCTCGGCAACTTCGACGGCGTGCACCGCGGGCACGTCGCGGTGCTCACGCGCATGGTCGCGGACGCGCGCGCCGTGGGCGCGCACGCGGTCGCGGTGACGTTCACGCCCCATCCCGCGCAGGTGCACCGTCCGCTCGAGGCGCCCCCGCTGCTGCTGGGCGACGCCGACCGCCTCGAGCTGCTCGCGGGCACCGGGCTGGACGCCGCGCTGCTGGTGACGTACACGCTGGACTTCGCGCGGCAGTCGCCCGAGGAGTTCGTGCGCCGCTACCTGGTCGACGCGCTGCACGCGCGCACGGTCGTGGTGGGACGTGACGTGCGGTTCGGCTGGCAGAACGCCGGGGACCTCACGACGATGCGCCGGCTGGGGGAGCGGCACGGCTTCACGGTCGAGGTCATCGAGGACGTGCGTCCCGACGACGCCGACGAGCCGGGCGGCTACCGCCGCTGGTCCTCGACGTGGGTGCGCGAGCTGCTCGCGGCCGGCGACGTGCGGGCCGCGGCCGACGTGCTGGGGCGCACCCACCACGTGCGCGGCGTCGTCGTGCACGGCGACGCGCGGGGCCGTGAGCTGGGCTACCCGACGGCCAACCTCGGGCACGTCGCGGGCATGGTCCCGGCCGACGGCGTCTACGCGGGCTGGCTGCGGCGCGAACGACGCGCCGACGGCACGCCGGTGCCGGCCGCCGAGCGCGTGCTGCCCGCGGCGGTGTCGATCGGCACCAACCCGACGTTCGACGGTCACGACCGCCGCGTCGAGGCGTACGTGCTCGACCGCACCGACCTCGACCTCTACGACGACGAGGTCGCGCTCGAGCTCGTCGAGCGACTGCGGCCGACGCTGCGCTTCGACTCGGTCGAGGCCCTGCTCGAGCGCATGGCCCGCGACGTCGAGGACGTCCGCGCGGTGCTCGGGCTGCCGCGCGCCTGACGGCCGCGGGTCGTCGTCCTGCGCCCGCCGCCGGGAACGCCCGGACCAGGCGCCCTCGTGCGGTAGAGTTGGCGTGCCGTTCGACCGGCCGCGGACCGAGAGAGCCCGGGTGGACATGCCCCGGCGCACCGCGCAACGAGAAACCTGAGGAGCACCGTGTCGCTCGACCCCGCCACGAAGCAGGCCATCATGGCCGAGTACGCCACCCACGAGGGCGACACCGGCTCGCCCGAGGTCCAGATCGCCGTGCTGACGCGCCGCATCAACGACCTGAACGAGCACCTCAAGGAGCACAAGCACGACCACCACAGCCGTCGTGGTCTGCTCCTCCTGGTCGGGCGCCGTCGTCGCCTCCAGGCCTACCTGCAGAAGATCGACATCAACCGCTACCGCGCCCTCATCGAGCGGCTCGGCCTGCGTCGCTGAACCACCTGGACCAGCCCGGACCGTCACGGTCCGGGCTGGTCCTGCGTACGGGGTCGGTACCCCGCACGCACGCTCCACCGCAATCCACCGCGCCGACCCGCTCGTCCGGTCCTCGGTAGTGGCCCCCGGAACTCGTGTCCGGGTACCACGGTCGAAGACCGTCGCGGGGTGGGCGGCGCCTTCGAGAACAAGGAGGGCACCCGTGGAGGGTCCCGAGATCCAGTTCGCCGAGGCCGTGATCGACAACGGTCGCTTCGGCACCCGCACCGTCCGCTTCGAGACGGGCCGCATCGCCAAGCAGGCCGCCGGCTCCGCCGTGGCCTACCTCGACGACGACACGATGCTGCTGTCGGCCACGACGGCCGGCAAGCACCCGCGCGAGGGCTTCGACTTCTTCCCCCTGACGGTCGACGTCGAGGAGCGCCAGTACGCCGCGGGCAAGATCCCCGGCTCGTTCTTCCGTCGCGAGGGCCGTCCCTCGACCGACGCGATCCTCGCGTGCCGTCTCATCGACCGCCCGCTGCGCCCCCTGTTCGTCAAGGGCCTGCGCAACGAGGTCCAGGTCGTCGTGACGGTCCTGTCGATCAACCCCGACGACGCGTACGACGTGCTCGCGATCAACGCCGCGTCGATCTCGACGCAGCTGTCCGGCCTGCCGTTCTCCGGCCCCGTGGCTGCGACGCGCCTCGCGCTGGTCGACGGCCAGTGGGTCGCGTTCCCGCGCTACTCCGAGCGCGAGCGCTCGACGTTCGACATCGTCGTCGCGGGCCGTGTCGTCGGTGACGACGTCGCGATCGCGATGATCGAGGCCGACGCGCCCGAGGGCGCGTGGAACCTCATCCACGGCGGCGGCGGCACCGCGCCGACCGAGGAGGTCGTGGCGCAGGGCCTCGAGGCGTCCAAGCCGTTCATCAAGACCCTCGTCGAGGCGCAGCAGCAACTCGCGGCCCAGGCCGCGAAGGAGACGCAGACCTTCCCGACGTTCCCGGACTACCAGCCCGACGCGTTCGCCGCCGTCGAGCAGGCCGCGTCCGAGCGCCTGTCGGCCGCGCTGCAGATCGCCGGCAAGCAGGAGCGCGAGAACCGCCTCGACGAGATCAAGGCCGAGGTCGTCGGCGAGCTCGCCGAGCAGTTCGAGGGACGCGAGAAGGAGATCTCCGCCGCGTACCGCTCGCTGCAGAAGCAGCTCATCCGCCAGCGGATCCTCACCGACGGCTTCCGCATCGACGGCCGCGGCCTGCGCGACATCCGCACGCTGTCGGCCGAGGTCGAGGTGCTGCCGCGCACGCACGGCTCGGCGCTGTTCGAGCGCGGCGAGACCCAGATCCTCGGCGTCACGACGCTGAACATGCTCCGCATGGAGCAGCAGATCGACTCGCTCTCGCCCGAGACGCGCAAGCGGTACATGCACCACTACAACTTCCCGCCCTACTCGACCGGCGAGACCGGCCGCGTGGGCTCGCCGAAGCGCCGCGAGATCGGCCACGGCGCGCTCGCCGAGCGCGCGATCGTCCCGGTCCTGCCGGCGCGTGAGGACTTCCCCTACGCGATCCGCCAGGTCTCCGAGGCGCTGGGCTCGAACGGCTCGACGTCGATGGGCTCGGTCTGCGCCGCGACGCTGTCGCTCCTCAACGCCGGTGTCCCGCTGCGCGCGCCCGTCGCGGGCATCGCGATGGGCCTGGTGTCCGACACGGTCGAGGGTGAGACCCGCTACGCGGCCCTCACCGACATCCTGGGCGCCGAGGACGCGTTCGGCGACATGGACTTCAAGGTCGCCGGCACGCGCGAGTTCGTCACCGCGATCCAGCTCGACACCAAGCTCGACGGCATCCCCGCCTCGGTGCTGGCCGGCGCGCTGACGCAGGCCAAGGAGGCGCGCCTCGCGATCCTCGACGTCATCGCCGAGGCGATCGACGTCCCGGACGAGATGAGCCCGTTCGCGCCCCGCGTGATCTCGGTCAAGGTGCCGGTCGACAAGATCGGCGAGGTCATCGGCCCGAAGGGCAAGATGATCAACCAGATCCAGGAGGAGACCGGCGCCGACATCTCCATCGAGGACGACGGCACGGTCTACATCGGCGCCACCGACGGTCCGTCGGCGGAGGCCGCGCGGGCGGCGATCAACGCGATCGCCAACCCGCACATGCCCGAGGTCGGTGAGCGCTTCGTCGGCACCGTGGTGAAGACGACGACGTTCGGCGCGTTCATCTCGCTGTCCCCGGGCAAGGACGGTCTGCTGCACATCTCGCAGATCCGCAAGCTCGTGGGCGGCAAGCGCGTCGAGAACGTCGAGGACGTCCTCAAGATCGGCCAGAAGGTCCAGGTCGAGATCGGTGAGATCGACCCGCGCGGCAAGCTCTCGCTGCACGCGGTGCTCGACGAGGCCGAGGCCGGGGCCCAGGACGAGGCAGCGGACGCGTCCGCCACCGCCGACGCCTGACGTGCCGCTCGCCCTCCCGTTGGTCGCCCCCGGTTCGCCGGGGGCTGACCTCGTCGTCGGGCAGGACGGAGGCGCCGCCGTGCGGCGCACCGTCCTGCCCGGCGGGGTCCGCGTGCTCACCGAGCACATGCCCGGCCTGCGCTCGGCCACGGTCGGGGCGTGGGTCGGCGTCGGCTCGCGCGACGAGACGTCGGGCCACTTCGGCTCGACGCACTTCCTCGAGCACCTGCTGTTCAAGGGCACGGCGCGGCGCACGGCGATGGACATCGCCGAGGCGTTCGACGCCGTCGGCGGCGAGGCCAACGCCGCGACCGGCAAGGAGCACACGTGCTACTACGCGCGCGTGCTCGACTCCGACGTGCCCATGGCGGTCGACGTCATCGCGGACATGGTGACCTCGGCGCGGCTCGACGCCGACGAGCTCGAGACCGAGCGCGGCGTCATCCTCGAAGAGCTCGCGATGAACGACGACGACCCGTCGGACGTCGCGCACGAGCAGTTCGCCGCCGCCGTGTTCGGCGACACGCCCCTCGGGCGGCCCATCGGCGGCACCCCGCAGGCCATCCGCGACGTGCCGCGCGACGCCGTGTGGGAGCACTACCGCGAGCACTACCGCCCCGAGACCCTCGTCGTCACCGCCGCCGGGGGAGTCGACCACGACGCCCTGTGCGCGCAGGTCGAGGCCGCGCTCGCCGCGGGCGGCTGGCCGCTCGACCCCACGGCCACGCCGCGTGCGCGCCGCGCCGCCGGCGCCCCGGTGCCGCCCGCGGCGCTCGAGCTGACGATCCGCCGCTCGACGGAGCAGGCCAACGTCATCGTCGGCGGCCCCTGCCTCACCTCGACCGACCCGCGTCGGTTCGTGCTGTCGGTGCTGAGCGCCGCCCTGGGCGGCGGCATGTCCTCGCGGCTGTTCCAGGAGATCCGCGAGAAGCGCGGCCTGGCGTACTCGACGTACTCGTTCGCGACCGGCCACGCCGAGACCGGCCTGTTCGGGCTCTACGCGGGCTGCACGCCCGCACGCGTCGACGAGGTGACCGCGCTGATGGTCGCCGAGCTCGAGCGCATGGCCGACGCGCCCATGGGTGCGGCCGAGCTCACGCGCAGCATCGGCCAGCTGTGCGGCGGCCTCGTGCTCGGCATGGAGGACACCGGGTCGCGCATGAGCCGGCTCGGCAAGGCCGAGCTGGTCCACGGCGAGCTGCTCGACGTCGACGAGTCGCTCGAGCGCGTGCGCGCCGTGACGGCGGCGCAGGTGCAGGAGCTCGCGGCCGAGCTCGCGGCCGCGCCGCGCAGCGTCGTGCGCGTGGGCCCGTTCGGCGACTGACCTCGTCGGCCCGCGCCGGGCCCCGCGACGGGTCCCGGCGTCCGCCGCGCGCGGCATGATGGGGGCATGCCCGTCGCCGTCGACCACTACCGCCGGTACCCCGTCCCCGCCGTGCTGCGCGGCGTCGCCGAGCACGCGTGGGTCGCGCGCCACGCGGCGGGCGCCGACCACGTCGAGGTGCTGCTGCCCGACGGCCGCGGGCTCCTGCAGGTCGTGCGCGGCGCGGCCGGCGAGCTCGTCGACCCGCTCACGGGTGCGCGCACGCCCGACGGCGACGGCGTGCGCGGACCCTGGACGCACGCGGTCGTCGCGCGGCAGCGCGGACCCGTGGTGCGGCTGGGCGTGCAGCTGCACCCGCTGGGTCCGGCGCGGCTGCGCGCCGGCCGGCCCCTCGCGGACGCCTGGACCGCCCTCGACGACGTCCTCCCGGCCGGGACGGCGACGCGCGTGGGCGCGCTGCTCGACGAGGGCGCGGACGACGCGGCCGTCGCGGCGCTCCTCGACGCGCTGGCGGCCCGGCCGCGGCACGACGGCGCCGAGCTCGACCGCCTCGAGGACGCGATCGCGTACGTCGAGGCGCACCGCGGTCTCGTGCGCGCGAGCGACATCGCGCGCGAGGTCGCCGCGAGCGTCGGCGACCTGCACCGGTGGTGCACGACCCTGCTGGGCGTGACGCCCGCGCAGTACCTCGCGGCCGTGCGGTTCAGCACGTTCGTGCGCGAGTCCGTCGGCACCGGGCCGGTCGACGCGGTCGCGACGGTCGCGACGGTCGAGTGGTTCGTGGACGCGGGCTACCCGCCGCGCGAGGTCGAGCGGTTCACGGGCCTGCCGCCCGTCGAGCTGCGTCGTCTGGCCGAGCACCTCGCGCAGCGGCTGGGGCCCGCCGGCGTCTGACGGGCTGGACCCGTCCGTCGGGTGCGGGTGCCGCCGGTTAGGGTGCGAGGCGTGAACGAACCGATCCGCGTGGCCGTGCTGGGAGCGTCCGGACGCATGGGGGGCACCACGGTGCGCGCCGTGCAGGAGGCGGACGGGCTCGAGCTCGTCGCGACCCTGGACGCCGGGGACGACCTGCGCGCGGTCGTCGACGCGGGCGCCCACGTCGCGGTCGACTTCACGGTCCCGTCGGTCACCGAGGACCACGTGCACACGCTCGTCGACGCGGGCGTGCACGCGGTCGTCGGGACGACGGGGTGGGACGACGCGTCGTTGGGCCGGGTGCGCGACCATCTGGTCCGCGCGCCGGGGGTGGGGGTCGTGGTCGCGCCGAACTTCGCGCTCGGTGCGGTGCTCGCGATGGCCTTCGCACGGCAGGCCGCCCGGTGGTTCGAGTCGGCGGAGGTCGTCGAGCTGCACCACCCCGACAAGGTCGACGCGCCGTCCGGGACGGCGCGCCACACCGCGCAGGGCATCGCCGCGGCGCGCGCGGCCGCGGGCCTGGGCCCGGTGCCGGACGCGACGACGCAGGCCGTCGACGGCGCGCGCGGCGCCGACGTCGACGGTGTGCGCGTGCACGCGGTGCGGCTGCGGGGTCTCGTCGCGCACGAGGAGATCCTGCTCGGCAACGCGGGCGAGATGCTCACGATCCGGCACGACTCGTTCGACCGCGTGAGCTTCATGCCCGGCGTGCTGCTCGCGGTCCGTCGCGTCGTCGACCGGCCGGGCCTGACGGTCGGTCTCGAGGACCTGCTGGACCTGCACGCATGACCGACGCCCCGCGCACGCGCCGTCGCCGGACGGGCCTCGTCGCCGCCGTCGCGCTGAGCGCGCTGCTCGCGCTCTACGTGTGGCTGGTGGGCGTGCGCGCCGTGCAGCTCATGGGCACGGGCGAGCCCGTCGGCGTCGCGCTGGGTGTCGCGTTCCTCGTGGCGCCGCTGCTGGTGCTCGCGCTGATCGTGCGCGAGTGGCTGCTGGCGCTCGACGTGCAGCGCATGGCGGACGCGCTCGCGGCGGCCGGCGAGCTGCCGGTCGACGACCTGCCGCGCTCCCCGGGCGGTCGCGTCGACCGTGCCGCGGCCCGCGCCGCGTTCGAGCCGCACCGGGAGCGCGTCGACGCGTCGCCCGACGACTGGCGCGCGTGGTACCACCTCGCGTTCGCCTACGACGCGGCGGGCGACCGCTCGCGTGCGCGGGCCGCGCTGCGGACCGCGAGCCGTCTGCACCGCGGCCGACCGACCCGCACCGAGCTGCCCTGACGCCCTCGGCCGGCGGCGGTCAGATGCCCGCGTACCAGCGGCGCTCGACCACGACGTGCGCCTCCTCGTCGGGGCCGGGCCCGGTGGCGAGCCGACGCGTCAGGCCGTCGGGCCCCAGCCCGGCGCCCTCGAGGAACTGCTCGCGCGCGGCGTCGCCCTCGATCACCCAGGTCTGCACCTGGTCGGCGCCGTCGGCGCGCAGCAGGTCGACCGCCGCGGCCAGCAGCCGTGAGCCGTGGCCGCCGCGCTGCGCCTGCGGGTCGACCTCGAGCGCGAGCACGACGCCCGCGGGCGCGTCGGTCGGGTCGGGCGCGGGGATCGGCGCGACCGACGCGAAGCCCACGAGGTGCGGGCCGTCGCACGCGACGAGCACGTGGTGCCCGGGGCCCGGGGGAGCGGTGACGGCCTGCGCCCACTGCGCGACGAACGCGTCCTCGTCGAGCGAGCCGAGCACGACCTCACCCAGCACGTCGGCGTGCGCGGTGCGCCACGCGGCGAGCTGGATGTGCGCGATGCGGGTCTCGTCGCCGGGCACGGCGGGGCGCACGGACACGTCGGCGGTGGGGGGCAGCACCCGGCGAGCCTAACGCGCGGTCCGTCAGGGCATGCCGAGCAGGCGCAGCCCCGCGGCGGTCGCCGCGGCGAGCAGCACGACCACGACGAACGGCGCGCGCAGCGCCAGCGCGACCGCCGCGACGACGAGCGCGGGCAGCCGCGCGTCGAGCGTGAGCCGGCCGCCGGTCGTGGCGGTCTGCACGGCGACCAGGGCGGCGAGCAGCGCGACCGTGACGAGCGCGGCGACCCGGGCGACGCGGGGCTGCGCGAGCCAGTGCTCGGGCAGCAGGTGACCGGCGAGCTTGATGCCCAGGCAGGCGAGCCCCGCGAGCAGCACGGCGAACCAGAGCCCGGTCACGCGGCACCGCCCGGTGCCGGGGCGGCCGGCGGCGGGCCCGTGCTGACGAGCCCGACGACGACGGCGACGAGCGCCGCGAGGAGCACGGGCACGCCGGCGGGCAGGACGGGCGTGGTCGCGAGCGCGACGACCACGGCGGCGCCCGCCACGACCTGCGCGGTGCGACCCGCGAGCCGGGGCCAGACGAGCGCGAGGAACGCGGCGGCCGCGGCGGCGTCCAGGCCGTAGGCGCGCGGGTCGCCGAGCCGGTCGCCCGCGAGGGCGCCGACGAGCGTGAACAGGTTCCACAGCAGGTAGATGCCGAGCCCGGTCCACCAGAACCCGACGCGCGCCGCGACCCGGGTCGGCTGCGCCGTGGCGACGGCCGTCGACTCGTCGATCGTCAGGTGCGCGGCGGGCAGGCGTCGACGGGACGGCAGCGCGAGGAGCGGCGCGAGCTGCGCGCCGTACAGGCCGTTGCGCGCGCCCAGCAGCGCGGCGGACGCGACGGCCGCGCCCGCGGCACCCCCGGCGCCGACCACGCCGATGAACGCGAACTGCGACCCGCCCGAGAACATCAGCAGGCTGAGCGCCATGGTCTGCGGCACGTCGAGCCCGGCGGCGACGGACAGCGCGCCGAACGACACGCCGTACAGCCCCGTGGCGACCGACACCGAGACCGCCTGCCGTCGTGCGGCGGTCACGGGGTCGAGCGGTGTCACGCGGTCACTGTCGCACACGCCCTCGAGCGGTCCGCCGCGGCGTCCACGGGCCGACCGCCGCGGGCGGCGGCCGTCGCGGGCCGGTCCCGGACCCGGCGCGGCGGCTCCCGGTCAGAGCGCGACGTACACGGGCTCGAGGTACTCCTCGATGCCGGCCTCGCCGCCCTCGCGGCCGAGGCCCGAGGTCTTGACGCCGCCGAACGGCGCGGTCGCGTCGGACACCATGCCGCGGTTGATGCCGATCATCCCGGCCTCGACGTCCTCGACGAGCCGCATGGCCCGCGTCAGGTCGCGCGTGTACGCGTACGCGACGAGACCGAACGGCGTCCCGTTCGCCAGGCGCAGCGCCTCGGCGTCGTCGTCGAACGTCACGACGGGCGCGACGGGTCCGAACGTCTCGTCGGTGACGACACGCGCGTCGGGCGCGACGCCGGCGAGCACGGTCGGCGCGAAGAAGTACCCGCTGCGCCGCAGCGGGTCGCCGCCCGTCCGCACGGTCGCACCGCCGTCCGCGGCCTCGGCGACGACGTCCGCGACCCGCTCGACGGCGGCGCGCTCGATCAGCGGCCCGACGGTCACGCCGGGCTCGGCGCCGTGCCCGACGACGAGCGCGTCGAACGCGGCGGTGAGCCGGGCCGTGAACTCCTCGGCGACGGACGCGTGCACGAGGAAGCGGTTGGCGGCGACGCAGGTCTGCCCGCTGTTGCGCATCTTGGCCTGCACGGCGCCCTCGACCGCGGCGTCGAGGTCGGCGTCCGCGAAGACGAGGAACGGCGCGTTGCCGCCCAGCTCCATCGACGTGCGCAGCACGTGCGGTGCGGCGGCCGCGAGCAGCGTCGCGCCCACCTGGGTCGAGCCCGTGAAGGACAGCTTGCGCAGGCGGGGGTCCGCGAGCAGCGGCTCGCTGATGCGCCGCGCCGACGACGACGGGACGACGTTGAGGACGCCCGCGGGCAGGTCGCGGGCCTCGAGCTCGGCGCGGATCAGCTCGGCGACGTACGCGGTCGTCAGGGGCGTGAGCTGCGCGGGCTTGACGACGCACGTGCACCCGGCGGCGAGCGCCGGTGCGACCTTGCGGGCGATCATCGCGACCGGGAAGTTCCAGGGCGCGACGAGCAGCGCGGGGCCGACCGGGCGTCGCAGCACGAGCTGGTGGTGCGTGCCTGCCGGTGCGCGGCGCGCGAGCCCGTCGAGCCGCACGGCCTGCTCGCCGTACCAGCGCACGTAGTCGGC
Source organism: Cellulomonas sp. HD19AZ1 (assembly GCF_004535805.1). Lineage (NCBI taxonomy): Bacteria > Bacillati > Actinomycetota > Actinomycetes > Micrococcales > Cellulomonadaceae > Cellulomonas > Cellulomonas sp. HD19AZ1. The sequence goes on along the minus strand of NZ_SPHX01000002.1, from coordinate 139,675 downwards.
CGCGTACGCGACCTCGGCGCGGGACTCCGCGAGAGGCTTGCCGCCCTCGGCCGTGACGAGCGCGGCGACGTCCTCGGCACGCGCCGTGAGCACGTCGTACACCGCGCGCAGCAGGTCGGCCCGTCGGCGGGGCGACGTGCGTCGCCACGGCTCGGCGGCCTCGACGGCCGCGTCGAGCGCGTCGCGCGCGTCCCGCTCGTCGGCGTCCGCGACCTCGAACAGCGTCGTGGCCGTCGCGGGGTCCTCGACCGCGAACGTCGCGCCCGAGCGTGCGGGGCGCCACCGGCCCCCGACGAGCAGCCCGGTGGGCAGGTGGGCGGCGACCGAGGGGGGCAGCGACGTGCTCATGCGCGCCATCCTCGCCGCGTGGCGGCGCGCCCGCCAACCGCGAGGTGAGGGTCCCGCACCGGACGGCACGCCCGTGACGGGGTTCGCGGTCGCGGCGCGCCGGACGCCGGGCCCGTGCGTCGGCGCGGGGGTGCGACGATGTGCCCATGGCCGACCTCGCCGCCGCGCCCGTCGCGCTCCCCGCCACCGTGCCCACGCCGTACGAGGACCTGCTGCGGCACGTCCTGACCACCGGCACCCCGAAGGCCGACCGCACCGGCACCGGGACGCGCTCGGTGTTCGGGCACCAGATGCGGTTCGACCTGCGGGCCGGTTTCCCGCTCGTCACGACCAAGCGGGTGTTCTTCCGCGGGGTCGCCGAGGAGCTGTTCTGGTTCCTGCGCGGCGAGTCGAACATCGCCTCGCTCGTCGCCAAGGACGTCCACATCTGGGACGAGTGGGCCGACGCCGACGGTGAGCTCGGCCCGGTCTACGGCGTCCAGTGGCGGTCCTGGCCGACGCCCGACGGCGGGCACGTCGACCAGCTGACGACGCTCCTGTCCGAGCTGCGGTCGAACCCGGACTCGCGCCGCCACGTCGTCTCGGCGTGGAACGTCGCGGCGCTCGACGACATGGCGCTCGTGCCGTGCCACGCGTTCTTCCAGTTCTACGTCGCCGACGGTCGGCTCTCGTGCCAGCTGTACCAGCGCTCGGCCGACCTGTTCCTCGGGGTGCCGTTCAACATCGCGTCGTACGCGCTGCTGACCCACATGGTCGCGCAGCAGGTCGACCTCGAGGTCGGCGACCTGGTGTGGACCGGCGGCGACTGCCACGTCTACGACAACCACGTCGACCAGGTGCGCGAGCAGCTCACGCGCGAGGCGTACCCGGCGCCGCAGCTGCACCTGCGGCGCGCCGCGTCGCTGTTCGACTACACGTGGGACGACGTCGAGGTGGTCGGGTACCGGCACCACCCGGCCATCGCGGCGCCCGTGGCGGTCTGAGCGCGGTGATCGGGCTGGTCTGGGCGCAGACGCCCGCCGGGGTCATCGGCGACGGCGGCGGCATCCCGTGGCACGTGCCGGAGGACATGGCGCACTTCCGCGAGGTCACGGCCGGCGGCACCGTCGTCATGGGGCGTGCGACCTGGCAGTCGCTGCCCGAGCGCTTCCGCCCCCTGCCGGGCCGGCGCAACGTGGTGCTGTCGCGCGACCCGGGGTTCGACGCCCCCGGCGCGGACGTGCTGGCGGACCTCGACGCCGCGCTCGCGACCGCGCCCGACGTGTGGGTCATCGGCGGGGGAGCGGTCTACGCCGCGGCGCTCGACCGCGCCGACGTGCTCGAGGTGACCGTCGTCGACCTCGACGTGCCGGGGGACACGACGGCGCCCGCGATCGGCCCCGGCTGGCGGTGCGTCGCCGGCGGTCAGGACGCGCCGTGGCTCGTGTCCCGCACGGGCGCCCGCTACCGCTTCGACACGTGGCGGCGCTGACGCGCCCGTCGGTCGCGGGCGCGGGCCCGGCCGACCGGCGCACGGGACGCCGCCGCGCGCGGCCGTGCCCGGGCGGTACCGTGTGCGCATGCCTGCCGTGACCTCCGCCACCCACCCGTTCGGGTCGCTGCTGTCGGCGATGGTCACCCCGATGACCGCCGACGGCGCGATCGACCTCGAGGCGACGGTCCGGCTCGCGCAGCACCTCGTCGACGCGGGTCACGACGGCCTCGTGCTGAACGGCACCACGGGGGAGTCCTCGACCACGCACTCGCCCGAGAAGGCCGCGGTCGTCGAGGCGGTCGTCGAGGCCGTGGGCGACCGCGCGTACGTCGTCGCGGGCGCCGGCTCCAACGACACCGCGCACGCGGTCCGCATGGCCGAGCAGGCCGCGGCCGCCGGTGCGCACGGCCTGCTCGTCGTGACGCCCTACTACTCGCGGCCCTCGCAGGAGGGCGTCGTGCGGCACGTCACAGCCGTCGCCGACGCGACCGACCTGCCCGTCATGCTCTACGACGTCCCCGGGCGCGCGGTCGTCCGGCTCGCCCCGGGCACGGTCGACCGGCTCGCGGCGCACGACCGCGTCGTGGCGATGAAGGACGCGTCGGGCGACGTGGTCGAGGCCGCGCGCGCCATCCCGCGCACGGGCCTGGCGTGGTACAGCGGCGACGACGCGCTCGCGCTCGCGTTCCTCGCGCACGGCGCCGTCGGCCTCGTCGGTGTGACGACGCAGGTCGCGCCCGCCGCGTTCGCACGCCTCTTCGCCGCGTGGCGCGCGGGCGACGCCGCCGGTGCGCTCGCCGTGCTGCGCGAGGTCCTCCCGGCCGTCACGGCCGTCAACGGCGCGGGCTTCCAGGCCTCCGCCGCCAAGGCCGCGCTCGTCGAGCTCGGCCTCCTGAGCAGCCGCGCGATGCGGCTGCCCCTCGTCCCCTTCACCGACGACGAGGCCGCGCACGTGCGCGCCGGTCTGGCCGCCAGCGGGCTGCTCGACGTCGTCGCGGGCGCCGACCGGGCATGACGCACGGGTCGGCACCCACCGATCACCCAGGAGATCCATGAGTCACCCCCACCCCGACCTCACCCTGCCGCCGCCGCTGCCGGAGGGCGGCCTGCGGATCGTCCCGCTCGGCGGCCTCGGCGAGGTCGGGCGCAACATGGCCGTGCTGGAGTACGGCGGGCGCCTGCTCGTCATCGACTGCGGCGTGCTGTTCCCCGAGGACCACCAGCCCGGCGTCGACCTGATCCTGCCGGACTTCGACTACATCCGGGACCGGCTCGACGACATCGACGCGATCGTCCTCACGCACGGCCACGAGGACCACATCGGTGCCGTGCCGTACCTGCTGCGGCTGCGCCGCGACATCCCGCTGGTGGGCTCGCAGCTCACGCTCGCGTTCGTCGAGGCCAAGCTCAAGGAGCACCGCATCACGCCGCTGACGCTCGCGGTGCGCGAGGGCCAGGTCGAGACGCTCGGCGCGTTCGAGTGCGAGTTCGTCGCGGTCAACCACTCGATCCCCGACGCCCTCGCCGTCGCCGTGCGCACGCCGGCCGGGACCGTGCTGCACACCGGCGACTTCAAGATGGACCAGCTGCCGCTCGACGGCCGCATCACGGACCTGCGGGCGTTCGCGCGCCTGGGCGAGCAGGGCGTCGACCTGTTCATGGTCGACTCGACCAACGCCGAGGTGCCCGGCTTCGTCACGCCCGAGCGCGAGATCGGCCCCGTGCTCGACCAGGTGTTCGCGGAGTCGACGGGGCGCGTCGTCGTGGCGTCGTTCGCGTCGCACGTCCACCGCGTCCAGCAGGTCATCGACGCGGCCGTCGCGAACGAGCGCAAGGTCGCCCTGGTCGGGCGGTCGATGGTGCGCAACATGGGGATCGCCGCCGAGCTGGGCTACCTGCGGGTGCCCGACGGCGTGCTGGTCGACCAGAAGCAGATCGAGAAGCTCGCGGACGACCGGGTCGTGCTCATGTGCACGGGCTCGCAGGGCGAGCCGATGGCCGCGCTGTCGCGGATCGCCAACGGCGACCACAAGGTCTCCGTGGGCCCGGGCGACACGGTCGTGCTCGCGTCGAGCCTCATCCCGGGCAACGAGAACGCGGTCTTCCGCGTCATCAACGGGCTGATGCGGCTCGGGGCGCGCGTCGTGCACTCCGGCAACGCGAAGGTGCACGTCTCGGGCCACGCGAGCGCCGGCGAGCTCCTGTACTGCTACAACATCCTGCGTCCGCGCAACGTCATGCCCGTGCACGGCGAGGTGCGGCACCTCATCGCGAACGCCGCGCTCGCGGTGCGCACCGGCGTCCCGGCCGACCGGGTCGTGCTCGCCGAGGACGGCGTCGTGGTCGACCTCGTCGACGGTCGCGCGAGCGTCGTCGGGGCCGTGCCGTGCGGGTACGTGTACGTCGACGGCTCGAGCGTCGGCGAGCTGACGGAGGCCGAGCTCAAGGACCGCCGGATCCTCGGCGACGAGGGCTTCGTGTCGATCTTCGCGGTCGTGTCCTCCGCCGACGGGACGGTGCTCGCCGGCCCGCAGATCCACGCGCGCGGCGTCGCCGAGCAGGACGACGTCTTCGACGGCGTGCTCCCGGACCTCACGGCCGCGCTCGAGGAGGCCGTGCGCGGCGGCGCGACCGACACGCACCAGCTGCAGCAGGTCATGCGGCGCGTCGTGGGCCGCTTCGTGTCCAACAAGTTGCGCCGTCGCCCGATGATCATCCCGGTGGTCGTCGAGGCCTGAGCCGGAGCGCAGCGGACGGTGCGGGCGCGCCAGCGCACGCGCCGGGAGCGGAGCGCAGGCGCGGGCCGACCACGGTTCGAGGCCTGAGCCGGAGCGCAGCGGACGGTGCGGGCGCGCCAGCGCACGCGCCGGGAGCGGAGCGCAGGCGCGGACCGACCACGGTTCGAGGCCTGAGCCGGAGCGCAGCGGACGGTGACGGTGCGGGTGTGAGCCCGCACCGTCACGTCACGTCGACGCCGCGGAACGCGGCGAGCAGGCGGTGCTGCTCGTCGACGGCGTGGCGCAGCGCGTCGTCCCACGGCGTCCACGGCTCGACCTCGAGTGCGAGGCTCCGGCCGCGCGTCCGCGGACGCCACGTGCCGACGACCTCGCCGTCGGCGAGCACGGCGCCCGGCCGCCCCAGCGTGGGCCACAGGGTGCGACGGAGGGCGGGGTCGGGCACCACGACGTCGCGGTCGCGCGCCTGCAGCCAGAGGTCGAAGGGGCCGAGCAGCCGCACGACGCCGGTCGGCGCGGGTGCGGCGAGAAGCGCGTCGAGGTCGTCGGCCAGCACCTGGGCGGGACGACCGTCCACGAGGACGTCGACGGCGTCGTCGGGCCAGCGCGCTGCGACGTCCGCGGGGGCGGCGTCGAGGAATGTCGCGACGTCGCGACGCGTGGTCGGTCCGAGCAGGTGCAGCGCGCCGTGCACGAGGTCGAGGGGCGCGCCGGGCGGGGCCGGCGTGGTGTCGCCGACGCGGGTCGACGTCCACCGGGGCACGCGGCGCAGCACGGGTGGCGACGTGCCGGGCTCGAGCTCGAGGCCCGCGTGGAGCGCCGCGAGCCGGAACGTCTGCTCGTAGGCGTGCGTGGCCCCGCAGGGGCGGCACTCGCGCAGGTACGGCGCGGGCAGCAGCGCGGTGAGCGCTGTCGAGACCTCGCCCTTGACCCGGGGGCGGTCGACGACCTCGCGCAGGGCGCTCGCGACCCGGCCGAGCGCCGCCGCGGGGCCGATGCCCGCGGCGCGCAGGGGCCGGGCCGCGTCGAAGATGCGCCGCGCGGCGTCGTCGTCCGACCACGGGCGCACGGCGCGCTCGACATCCCGCAGGTCGGCGCGGCGGTACGCGTGCGGCGCGCCCCGCAGCGTCCATGCGTAGGCGAGGACGTCGGGGTGCTCGCGCGCCCGCGTCGCGACGCCCCGGACGGCGAGAGCCCACAGCGCCCCGTCGGGTCCCGTGTCCTGGACGCCCAGGTCGAGGACGTGCGCGTCCGTCGGGTCGGCCGCCGACGACGGCGGGCGCGTGAGCTGTTGCACGTGCGCGCGGTGGCGCAGCGCGGTCCCACGGTCGACCGACGGCGTGGCGCCGGTGCCGGCGGCTCGACGTGGCGTGCGTGCCATGCGGGCATCGTGGCACGGGGCGCCGACACCCGTCCGACGGGCGTCGTGCGGACGGGACGGCGCAGGTCGGTGCGCGACACGGACGTGCGCCGACGACGCTCCGGCCCGACCCACCGCTACCGTGAGGACCATGGCGACCCGTACGACCCCAGGCACTGCGCGCTCGACGCGCGCCTCCGGAGCGTCGTCGCGGTCGCCCCAGGGCGGCAGGGCGGGCGGCGGGTCGCGTCCCGCCGCCCGCAAGCCCGCCGAGCCCCCGCGCCCGCCCCTGCCGCTGCGGATGCTGCGCGGCGCGTGGATGGGCGTCGCGCACGTCGTGGGCGGCACCGCCCGGCACGTCGGCGCAGGAGCGCGCGACCTCGACCCGGCGCACCGGCGCGACGGTCTGGCGCTCACGCTGCTCGGCCTCGCGGTGGTCGTCGCCGCACGCGAGTGGTGGGACCTGTCCGGCACTGCGGGCGACGTGATCCACAACGTCGTGGCCGGGACGTTCGGGGTCGTCGGCGTCGCGGTGCCGGTCGTGCTGCTGGGCGTGTCGGTGCGCCTCATGCGGCACCCCGAGCGCGTCCAGGCCAACTCGCGCATCGGCATCGGCCTGAGCGCGATCACGATCGCGGTCTGCGGGATCGTGCACCTCACGCACGGGCAGCCGGGCACGCAGGACATGGCGGCCGTCCGTGCGGCCGGCGGCATCGTCGGGTTCGCCGTCGGCACGCCGCTCGCGACGCTGCTGACCCCCGTGGTCGCCGGCCTGCTGCTCGGGATCCTCGCGTTCTTCGGCGTGCTGGTCGTCACCGCCACCCCCGTGCACCAGATCGGACCGCGCCTGCAGGGCCTGTACCGGCGCCTGACCGGCCAGCACGAGAGCGCGGCGGTCGAGGACGACGAGGACGCGCCGCTGGTGATCGAGGCGCTGCACAGCGCGCGGCCCGAGCCGCCCGCGAAGAAGCGCCGCTCGCTGCTCGGCCGGCGTCGCGCGGACGACGTCCCCGACCCCGACGACCGGCGCCTCGACGAGTACGAGGGCGACGAGGCGTTCGAGCGTGCCGCCCAGGTCCACCACGAGGACCTCGACGACGTCGACGACGTCCCCGACGTGGTCGAGACGCGGCGCATGCCGCCCGCGGCCCCCACCGCGCCGACCGCGGTCGTCACGCCCGAGCTCACCGCCCCGGCCCCGACCGGCGTGCCGCGCGGCGAGCAGCCGATGCTCGAGGGCGACGTCGTCTACCTGCTGCCGCACGAGGACGCGCTCGCCAAGGGGGCGCCGCACAAGGTGCGCTCCGCCGCGAACGACCGCGTGGTCGAGTCGCTGACGTCGGTGCTCGAGCAGTTCCAGATCGACGCGCAGGTCACCGGGTTCACCCGTGGCCCCACCGTCACGCGGTACGAGGTCGAGCTCGGGCAGGGCGTCAAGGTCGAGCGCGTCACGGCGCTGAGCAAGAACATCGCGTACGCGGTCGCGAGCGCCGACGTGCGCATCCTGTCGCCGATCCCCGGCAAGTCCGCCATCGGCATCGAGATCCCCAACACCGACCGCGAGACCGTCGCGCTCGGCGACGTGCTGCGCTCGAGCGCCGCGAAGCGGTCCGAGCACCCCATGGTGATCGGGGTCGGCAAGGACGTCGAGGGCGGCTACGTCGTCGCGAACCTCGCGAAGATGCCCCACCTGCTCGTCGCGGGCGCCACCGGCGCGGGCAAGTCGTCGTTCGTCAACTCGATGATCGTCTCGATCCTCATGCGGTCCACGCCCGACGAGGTCCGCATGATCCTCGTGGACCCCAAGCGCGTCGAGCTCACGCTGTACGAGGGCATCCCGCACCTCATCACGCCCATCATCACCAACCCCAAGAAGGCCGCCGAGGCGCTCGAGTGGGTGGTCAAGGAGATGGAGGCGCGGTACGACGACCTCGCGATGTTCGGCTACAAGCACATCGACGACTTCAACGCCGCGGTCCGCGCGGGCAAGGTCAAGCCGCTGCCGGGGTCCGAGCGCAAGATCGCGACGTACCCGTACCTGCTGGTGATCGTCGACGAGCTCGCCGACCTCATGATGGTCGCCCCGCGCGACGTCGAGGCCTCGATCCAGCGCATCACGCAGCTCGCACGCGCCGCGGGCATCCACCTCGTGCTCGCGACGCAGCGGCCGTCGGTCGACGTCGTCACCGGGCTCATCAAGGCCAACGTGCCGTCGCGTCTCGCGTTCGCGACGTCGTCCCTCACCGACTCGCGCGTCGTCCTCGACCAGCCGGGCGCCGAGAAGCTCATCGGCCAGGGTGACGCGCTGTTCCTGCCGATGGGCGCCGCCAAGCCGATGCGCACGCAGGGCGCGTGGGTCGCCGAGTCCGAGATCCACGCCGTCGTCGAGCACGTCAAGGCGCAGCTCAAGCCCGTCTACCGCGAGGACGTCACGGTCGTCGCCGCCAAGAAGCAGGTCGACGAGGACATCGGCGACGACCTCGACCTGCTGCTGCAGGCCGCCGAGCTGGTCGTCACGACGCAGTTCGGCTCGACGTCGATGCTGCAGCGCAAGCTGCGCGTCGGCTTCGCCAAGGCCGGGCGGCTCATGGACCTGCTCGAGTCCCGCGAGATCGTCGGCCCCTCCGAGGGGTCGAAGGCGCGCGAGGTCCTCGTGCAGCCCGACGACCTGCCCGGCACGCTCGCCATGCTGCGCGGCGACACGGGCGCCGCGGACGGCCCGGACGACGAGGAGAGGGACGGCGGGCCCGAGCCCGCCGACGACTGAGCGGCCGTCCGGTGGGCGCAGACCTGGTCGGACCGTACGGCGTCGTCAGCGCTGTCATCGCGCTCGTCGCGATCGTCTCCCTCGTGACCGTGCTGGTGCTGCTGCGGCGCGAGCGCGCGCAGACGCGGCGCAACGCCGAGCTCGTGCACGTGGCCCGGCAGCTGCGCCGGCGGTACGACGCGCTGCAGAGCGTCACGCACGAGGGTGTCGTCGTGCAGTCGCACGACGCGCGCGTGCTGGACCTGTCCGAGCGCGCGGCCGAGATCCTGGGCGTGGCCCGCGACGCGGTCGTGGGCGTCGCGGTCGCGGACCTGCCGCTCGTGCTGCTCGACGACCGGGGGCTGGCGGTGAGCCCCGCGCAGGTGCTCGGTCGCCACGGCGAGCCGGAGCGCACCACGGTGGTCACGCTCGTCCCGCCGCTGGCGGGTGCGCGTCCGTCGGTCGTCCAGGTCACGAGCCGCGGCGTGCCCGCCGACGACGACGAGGCCGCCGTGCTGACCACGGTCGTCGACATCACCGCGCGCCGCGACGTCGAGGTCGCGCTGTCGCGCAGCGAGACGCAGTTCCGCGTCGCGATGGAGAACGCGCCGATCGGGATGGCGCTCGTCGACCTCGAGTGGCGCATCACCGAGGCCAACGTCGCGCTCGCCGAGCTGCTCGGGACCCACGTGCAGGCCCTGCGCGGGTACCCCATGGCGGACCTCAGCGCGCCCGAGGACCACGCGGCCCAGCGGGCGGCGACCGACCGGCTCCTGGGCGGCGGCCAGCAGCGCTTCTCGCTCGAGATGCGGTGCCGGCGCGCGGACGAGCAGCTCGTCTGGGTCGTGCTCGACGCGGCGCTCGTGCGCGGCGCCGACGGCCGGCCCGACCACTTCGTCGTCCAGGTGCGCGACGCGACGGAGTCCCGCATGCAGGCCGAGATGCTCACGCACCGGGCCATGCACGACCCCCTGACCGGGCTGGCCAACCGCACGCTGCTGCAGGAGGTGCTGCACACGGCGTTGTCGCAGCCGGGCGCGGTCGACCGGGTGTCGGTGCTCGCGTGCGACCTCGACGGCTTCAAGGCGGTCAACGACCGGTACGGCCACGCCGCCGGCGACGACATCCTCGTGCACGTCGCGGGCGTGCTGCGCGCCGCGACGGCCGGCGGCGGCACGGTCGCGCGGCTGGGGGGCGACGAGTTCGTCGTGGTGCTGCAGTCGGTGCACGCGGCGCGCGCGGTGTTCGAGGTCGCCAACGCGATCCACGCCGGGCTCGCGGAGCCCGTGCGGGTGGGGCGACGCCGCCTCGCGGTGGCCGCCAGCGTGGGCATCGCGCTCGCGGACCAGCACCTCGTGGACGCCGGCGCCCCGACGCTCCTCGCTGCGGCCGACGCGGCCCTCTACCGCGCGAAGCAGGGCGGCCGCGGCCGCACCGAGGTGTACGACGCGTCGATGGAGCTGTCCACCGCCCCGACCCTGCAGCGCGAGATCGTGCACGCGATCGAGCACGACGAGCTCGTCGTGCACTACCAGCCGATCGTCGACCTGTCGGACGCCCGGGTCGTCGGGTACGAGGCGCTCGTGCGGTGGCAGCACCCGCAGCGCGGCCTGCTGCTGCCGGGCGCGTTCCTCCCGCACATCCAGGAGGCGGGCGTGTCGGTGCTGCTCGGGCAGTTCGTGGCGTCGCGCGTCGTGGAGTTCCTGGCACGCACCGCCGACGACGCGCGCTGGGTGTCCGTCAACGTGTCGGCCGACCAGCTGGGGGACTCCGAGCTCGCGACGCGGCTCCTGCAGGACCTGTCGCGGCACCGCGTGACGGCGGGGCGGCTGGTGCTCGAGCTGACGGAGTCCTCGCTCGTGGCGTCCGGGACCCGGATCCGTCACGAGCTGACCCAGCTCTCCGCCGCGGGCGTGCCGATCCTGCTCGACGACTTCGGGACCGGTGTCTCGCCGTTGTCGTACCTGCGTGACCTGCCCGTCGCGGGCGTCAAGCTCGACATGTCGTTCACGTCAGGCATCCCGCACGACCCGACCGCCGGCAAGGTGACACGTGCGCTCGGCGCGCTCGCGCGCGAGCTCGCGATGGTGACGATCGCGGAGGGCATCGAGAACGAGGAGCAGGCCGACTTCCTGCGCCGCAACGGCTGGCGCTACGGCCAGGGGTGGCTCTACGGCGGCGCGCTGCCGCTCGCCTGAGGCGCGCCGTCACCGCCGGGCGCGCGTCCTGGACCCGTGACCTGCGAGATGCCGGTCGTGCGCCGCCCGCCCCGTAGGCTGTGGCGCGTGGTCGCCGACGCTCCCTCCGCCTGGAACCCGGCCAACGTCGTGACCGTCCTGCGGATCGCCGTCGTGCCGTTCTTCGCGGTCGCGCTCCTCGCGGACGGTGGGCACACGGTCGGCGGACGCCTGCTCGCGACGGCGCTGTTCGTCGTGGCCGCCGCCTCCGACCGGCTCGACGGCTGGCTCGCGCGCCGGTCCGGCCAGGTCACCGACCTCGGGAAGATGCTCGACCCGATCGCCGACAAGCTGCTGATCGGCGCCGCGCTCGTGCTGCTCTCGTGGCTGGGCGACCTCTGGTGGGCCGTCACGGTGCTCGTGCTCGTGCGCGAGCTCGGGATCACGGTCATGCGGTTCTTCCTGCTGCGCTACGTGGTGCTCCCGGCGTCGCGCGGCGGCAAGCTGAAGACCGTCCTGCAGTCCGTCGCGCTGTCGCTGTACCTGCTGCCGCTCGACCACCTGCCGGCGTTCGTCGGCGTCGTCGCGGCCGTGGTCATGGCGGCCGCGGTCGCGGTCACGCTCGTGACCGGTGCGGACTACGTGCGGACCGCCGTGCGGATCCGCCGCGCCGCGGGCGTCCCGCCGACGGCGGGGCTGTGAGCCCGCTGCCCGACGCCCGGGCGCTGGTCGGGCTGCTCGCCCGCACGGGCCTCACGGTCGCGGCCGCGGAGTCGCTCACGGGCGGGCTCGTCGCGGCGTCGCTCGTCGACGTGCCCGGTGCGTCGGCCGTGGTGCGCGGCGGGGTCGTCGCGTACGCCACCGACCTCAAGGCGAGCGTGCTGGGCGTCGACGCGGAGCTGCTGGCCGCGCGCGGTGCGGTCGACCCCGACGTGGCGCTCGCGATGGCCGCGGGCGTGCGTCGAGTCTGCGGCGCCGACGTCGGTCTCGCGACGACCGGCGTCGCGGGGCCCGACCCGCAGGACGGTCGTCCACCGGGCACCGTCCACGTCGCCGTCGTCGCGGCCGGGGTGCGCGAGGTCCGCAGCCTCGTGCTCGCGGGGGACCGGGCGCGGGTCCGCACCGGGACGGTGCGGGCCGTGCTCGCGCTCGCGCTCGCGGCGCTGCCGGGTGAGCGCTGACGTCGCGGGGAACACGGCGGGCCGCCCTCGCGTTGGGGACGGTGTGAACACCACCCGGACCACCACCCGCCCGTCAGGCGCACGCGTCGGCGGTGCGCGGTACGGTGGTCGCCTCCCGGCCGTGCGGCCGGGTGCAGCGAGTGGGACGGCCGCGCACCCCGCGGGACCGTCCGTCGACCGAGGACGTGACGTGAAGGGGGGAGCCCAGATGGTCGTCCTACGACGAGAGATCGGTGACGTCCTGCGGGACGCGCGCCAGCGCCAGGGCCGCACCCTGCGTGAGGTCTCCTCGGCAGCCCGTGTCTCGCTCGGCTACCTCAGCGAGGTGGAGCGCGGGCAGAAGGAGGCGTCGTCCGAGCTGCTCAGCAGCATCTGCGACGCGCTCGACGTGCCGTTGTCGCTCGTGCTGCGCGAGGTCAGCGACCGTGTCGCGGTGGCCGAGGGTCTGCACATCCCCGACACCGTCCCCGCCGACCTGGCCGCCGGGTCCGACCTCGGCGACGCCGGGTGGGCGATGCCGCGGTCGGAGCTCACGCCCGTCGGCTGACGCACAGGCATCACGAGGGCCGGGCACGCCGGGAGCGGCGTGCCCGGCCCGTCGTGCGTCCTGCCGTCGTCGACCCGCGGCCTCAGCCGCGCCCGCGCACCTGGCAGCCCGGGCACCAGTAGACCTGCCGCTGCGTGGGTGCCACGCCGATGTCGTCGCGCGCGACCCGCGCGCCGCACCGCGGGCACGTGCGACCCTCGCGCCCGTAGACCGCGGCGTCCGGGCGGCCGGTCGCGACCGACGCGCGCAGCAGCGCGCGACCGGCACGCAGCACGTCCGCCGCGTCGTCGACCGCGTCGGCGCGGGCCCACGGCCACCAGCCGCGTGCGAACAGCGACTCGGCCATGAAGATCGTGCCGAGCCCGGCGACGACCCGCTGGTCCAGCAGCACCTCGCCGACGGGGCGGCCGCCCTGCGCGTGCCAGCGCCGCACCGCCTCGTCGATCCCCGGCGTGGGGAGGTCGAGGACGGGCGGCCCGGCCCACGGCACACCGGGCGTGTCGTCGAAGTCGCCGTCGAGGACGTCGGGCCCCAGGTGCCCCAGCAGGGTCGGCTCGGCCGACGTGGGCACGACGTCGAGCATGCCGAGCTGGTACCCGACGGCGGTCCACCGCTCGACCGCGAGCACCGCGCGCACCTGCGGTGCCCGGGCCGCCGCGCGGCGGTCCGACGACGGCACGACCCGCCACGTCCCGTCCATCCGCAGGTGCGTGTGGAGCGTGCGCCCGTCGTCGAAGCGGGTCAGCAGGTGCTTGCCGTAGGGCCGCGTGCCGAGCACCGTGCGCCCGCGCAGGTCGACCGTCGCGGCCGTCGGCCAGCGCAGGTCGGCCCGCACGAGCCGCTGCCCGGCGAGCGCACGGTCGAGGTGCGCCGCGGCGCGGCGCAGCACGTCACCCTCGGGCATCGGTCGCCCCCGGCTCCCGGGCGGCCCTCACGACGCGTGCAGCCGCAGCCCGCGCGGCGTCGTCACGAACCCGGCACCGGTCAGCGCGGTCGCGGCCGGGGTCGCGAGGACGTCCGCCGAGAGCACCTCGGCGCCGTCGATGCGCCCGACGGTGAGCCGGCCCGCGCGGCGCTCGCGCACGGCGTGCACCAGCGCGTCGGCCGCTGCGTCGAGCGTCACGCGGTCGTCGCTGAACGTCAGCAGCGTCCGCCCGCCCCGTTCGAGGTACAGCGCGAGGCCGCCGTCGACGAGCACGACGAGGGCGCCGGCCTTGCGCCCCGGTCGGTGCCGCGAGCCGTCGCGCCCCTCGGGGGCGTCGGGCCACGCGAGCGCCGCACCGTACGGGTTCGCCGGATCGGTCGCGGCCAGGACGACGACCCAGGGCTGGTCGGCGGACCGCCGGTCGGCGTCGGGCGCCCCGGGCGACCACGCACCCGGCCCGGCGGGCGCCCCCCACGCGGGCGGCGGCACGTCCTGCCACGGCAGGCCCGGACCCAGGGGAGCGGTGTCGAGCCGGTCGGCCGCGCGCTCGCGTGCGCGGTCGACCACCTCGGCGTCCGCCCGCAGCCGGTCGACGGCGCCCGGCAGCGCGAACTGCGACCCCCCGAGCCGTTCGACGAAGTACCCGCGGCGCACCTGACCGGACTGCTCGAGCGCGCTGAGCACGCGGTACACGTCGCCGAACCGCCCGGAGACGCCCTCGGCGGGGGCCACCGCCCGCGTGAGGACGCCGTGCCGGTCCAGCAGCTGCGCCGCGAGCGCGTGCGCCCGGACGGTCGGGTCGGGCTCGCGTGCCGGGAGCAGGGACCAGCGTCCGGCGCCCGCGCCGGACGTCGAGCCGCCGACGCGCCCGCCGTCGTCACGTGCCGTCGGCACACCCAGCCGGACCCCGGCCCGCAGCCCGAGTCGCGGTCGCAGCGGGCGCCCGCGCGCGGGGGCGGCCTGCGTGCGGTGCGCGGTCGGGCCGCCCGCGAGCCACGCGCGCAGCGGGCCGAGGCCGTCGTTCGTCACCCGGCCCGCCCACACGAGGTCCCACAGGGCCTCGAGCACGGCCGTCGTGCCCGGCGCGGGGTCGTCGTCGAGCCGGACGGCGGCGACCCGCTCGACGAGCGGACCGAGGAACCACGCGCCGCCGCCCTCGAGCGCCGCGAGCACGGCCCGGTGCACCGGGCCGCTCGCGGGCGCATCGGTCGCGTCGAGGTCCGGCACGGGGGCGAGCGTGAGGTCCGCGACCGCGACCGGGTGCAGCGACACCATTCCGTCGTGGCCCGCGAGGGGTGAGTGGCCCGCCCACAGCACCTCACCGGCCGAGGTCAGCTCGTCCAGCATCGCGGGGGAGTAGTCCGGCACCCGCGCGGGCAGCACGTGCGTCTCGAGCGCCGACGCCGGCACGGCGAAGCCCGCGAGCTGCTCGACCGCGCGGGCCACCGCGTCCACGCCGCGCAGGCCCGAGGGCCGTCGCCCGACCGCGTGCACGCCCTGCCAGCGCGGCAGGAAGACGCCCAGCGCGCGCGGGTCGACCGGCTCGACCTGGGACCGCAGCGCCGCGAGCGAGCGCTGCCGCAGGCGGCGCAGCACGTCGGCGTCGCAGAACTCGTCGCCGGTGCCGCCCAGCACGTCGGGGCGCAGCCGCCCCTGCACGAGCACGCCGGACACCTCGAGGCGGCGCAGCACCTCGCCGACCACGGCCACGCCGAGCCCGAACCGCGCGGACGCCTGCGCCGCGGGGAACGGGCCGTGCGTGCGCGCGTGCCGGCGCAGCAGGTCCGCGAGCGGGTCGGGCAGGACCTCGGTGAACACCTCGGGCACCCCGACGGGCAGCGCGACGCCCAGCGCGTCGCGCAGCCGACCGGCGTCCTCGACGGCCGCCCACTGCTCGGCGCGCTCGGGCGCGACGCCGCCGAGCCGCACACGGATCGCCCGGCGGGCCGCCGCGAGCTCGTCGAGCCAGTCGGGGACGAGGTCGCGCACGTCGGCGCGCGTGCGTGCCTGCACGTCGGCGACGGGCAGCGGGCCGTGGCGGCGCAGCACGTCGGCGACCTGCTCGAGCGTCCCCGCCTGCCGGTCGGGCGCCGTGCCCGCGAGCTCGGCCTCGGTGCGCTCGACGGCCTCGGGGTCCAGCAGGTCCGCGAGCTGGGACTCGCCGCCCGAGCCCAGCAGCTCGGCCAGCAGGGTCGGGTCGAGCGTGAGCGCGGCCGCGCGTCGCTCCGCGAGCGGCGCGTCGCCCTCGTACAGGAACTGCGCGGTGTAGCCGAAGAGCAGCGACTGCGCGAACGGCGACGGGTGCGTCGTCGTGACCTCGACGACGCGCACCCTCCCCGAGCCGACGTCCCGCATGAGCTCGATCAGCGCGTCGGTGTCGAAGTCGTCCTGCAGGCACTCGCGCACCGCCTCGAGCAGGATCGGGAAGTCGGGGTAGCGCGCCGCGACCTCGAGCAGCTGCGCGGCGCGCTGCCGCTGCTGCCACAGGGGCTGGCGCCGGTCGGGGCGCCGTCGGGGCAGCAGCAGCGCACGGCCGGCCGCCTCGCGGAACCGCGCCGCGAACATCGCCGACGCGCCCAGCTCGTCGCGCACCGACGCGAGCACCTCGTCGGGGTCGAGCAGCAGGTCGTCGAGCGTGAGGCGCGGCCCGGAATCGGTGCCGCCGTCGGCGTCCCACGCGCTGTCCGCGGCACCGTCGAGCACGTCGGGCAGGCGCAGCACGATGCCGTCGTCGGCGTGCATGGCGGCCGCGTCGACGCCGTACCGCTCGCGCAGGCGCGCCGCGAGGACGAGGGCCCACGGCGCGTGCACACGTGCGCCGTACGGCGAGTGCAGCACGACGCGCCAGTCGCCCAGCTCGTCACGGAAGCGCTCGACGACGACCACGGTGTCGCTCGGGACCTGCCCCGTCGCCTCCTGCTGCTCGCGCAGGTAGGCGAGCAGGTTGTCCGCCGCCCACGCGTCGAGCCCCGCCGCCTCGACGCGCTCGCGCGCGGCGTCGTCGCCGAGCGCCGCGACCTCGCGGACCCACCCGCCCACCGCGCGCCCCAGCTCGGCGGGGCGTCCCGGGGCGTCGCCCTTCCAGAACGGCAGGCGCCCCGGGATCCCGGGGGCGGGCGTGACGAGCACGCGGTCGGGCGTGATGTCCTCGATGCGCCACGTGCTCGACCCCAGCGTGAACGTGTCGCCGACGCGCGACTCGTAGACCATCTCCTCGTCGAGCTCGCCGACCCGCTTGCCGCCGCGCACGCGGCCGCCCGAGCGCTCGGCGTCGGCCGGCACGTCGCTGGTCTCGCCGCCGCCCGCGAGGAACACCCCGAACAGGCCCCGGTCGGGGATCGTGCCGCCGCTCGTCACCGCGAGCCGCAACGCGCCGGGGCGGCCCGAGAGCACGTCGGCGACCCGGTCCCACACGATGCGCGGGCGCAGCTCCGCGAAGTCCTCCGACGGGTAGCGGCCCGCGAGCATGTCGAGCACGGCCCGCAGCGTCGCCTCGCCGAGCGTCGCGAACGGCGCCGCGCGCCGCACGACGCGCGCGAGGTCGTCGAGCGGCCAGTCGTCCACCGCGACCATCGCGACCACCTGCTGCGCGAGGACGTCGAGCGGGTTGGCCGGCACGGCCAGCGCCTCGAGCTCGCCGGTGCGCATGCGCTGCGCGGTCACCGCCGCCGGCACGAGCTCGCCGCGGTACGTCGGGAACACGACGCCCCGGGACACGGCCCCGACCTGGTGGCCCGCGCGCCCGACGCGCTGCAGGCCGCTCGCGACCGACGGCGGCGCGCCGACCTGCACGACGAGGTCGAGCGCGCCCATGTCGATGCCGAGCTCGAGCGAGCTGGTCGCGACGACCGCGGGCAGCCGTCCCGCCTTGAGCTCGGACTCGGTGCGGGTGCGTTCGGCGCGGCTCATCGAGCCGTGGTGCGCGCGCGCGACGATCGTCGCGGCGTCGCGCGTGTCGACGCCCGCCGACGTGCCGGACTGCCCGGGTGCCGCGGCCGGCTGCGCGGCGCCGGGGTCGGGCACGTCCGCGCCGTGGCGCTCCGCCCAGACCTCGTTGATGCGCGCGGTGAGCCGCTCGGCGCCCCGCCGCGAGTTGGTGAACACGAGGGTCGAGCGGTGCGCCGCGACGAGGTCGACGACGCGCTCCTCGACGTGCGGCCAGATCGACGCGCGCGGCGGCCCGTCGTCGACGGCCACGGGCGCGGCCCCCGGTGCGGGCGCGCCGAACCCCGCGAGGTCGGGGTCGATCCCCGGGCCGCCGTAGCGGTTCATCGACCCCGGGGCGGTGCCCGCGGCACCGGGACGTGCGGCGGACGCGAGGTCGCCCAGGTCGGGCACGGGCACGACGACGTCGACCTCGATGACCTTCTGCGACGGCGGCTGCACGACGACGACCTCGCGACCGCCCTCGTCGCGCGGTCGCGCGCCGCCGAGGAACGCCGCGACCGCGTCGACCGGCCGCACGGTGGCCGACAGCCCGACGCGCTGCACGGGGCCCGGCCCGCCCTCGCGCTCGAGCAGCGCGTCGAGTCGTTCGAGGCTCACGGCCAGGTGCGCGCCGCGCTTGGTGCCCGCGACCGCGTGGATCTCGTCGACGATCACGGTGCGCACCCCCGCGAGTCCCGCCCGCGCGCCCGACGTGAGCACCAGGTACAGCGACTCGGGGGTCGTGATGAGCACGTCGGGGGGTGACGTGGCGAACGCGCGCCGCTCGTTCGGCGGCGTGTCGCCGGTGCGGATGCCCACCGTGACGTCGGGCAGCGTGCGCCCGAGCCGGGTCGCCGCCTGCCGGATCCCCACGAGCGGCGAGCGCAGGTTGCGCTCGACGTCGGTCGCGAGCGCCTTGAGCGGCGAGACGTACACGACGCGGCACCGCGCACCGGGCTCGGCGGGCGGCTCGCCCGTCAGCAGGCCGTCGAGCGCCCACAGGAACGCCGCGAGGGTCTTGCCCGACCCGGTGGGGGCCACGACCAGCGCGTGGTCGCCGCCCGACACCGCCTCCCACGCTCCCGCCTGCGCGGCCGTGGGCGCGGCGAACGCGCCCGTGAACCACGCACGGGTCGGCTCCGAGAATCGGTCGAGCACCACCGGGCCATTGTGTCGGTCGGCACCGACACGCGCGGCCCGGCGCGACGGTGGCAGGCTGGGGGCGTGAGGTACCGCGAGCTGACCGACCTGGTGGACGACGTGCTGGGCCCCGTCCAGGGCCGGCTGCTGCTCGACGAGCTCGTGCTCGGCGAGCTCGGCGGCCGCACGGGCGCCGTCGCGCTCGCGGACGGCGAGGACCCTCGCGCCGTGTGGCACGCGCTGTGCGACGAGCTCGGCATCCCGGACGCCCGACGCTGGGGGAGCGACCCGCACCGGCAGGCGCCGCCGCGCCGCGCGGACCGCTGAGGACCGTGACCCCCGACCCGCGCCCGTCCGTGGGGGACGACCGCCGCCGGCGGCTGCTGCCGCGCGCGGTGGATGTGGGCGACGCGCTGTTCTCGCTCGTCGTCACCGCGCTCGGGCTGGGCGTGGCCATCACCGTGGTCGACGGCGTGGGCGCGACGACCCCGTGGGGCGTGCTGCTGGCGGCGCTCGCGGTCGGCGTGGGGGACCTCGTGCTGCGCGCGCCCCTGCGGCTGCTCGCGTCGGTCGCGGGCGCGGGCGGGGCGCTCGTGGCGGGGCTCGCGGCGCAGGTGCTCGTGCTGTGGGCGGCGCTGAGCGTCGCGTCGGGCGTCGAGGTCACGTCGGGCTGGGCGGTGCTGTGGGTGCTCGTGCTCACGTCGGTGGTGATGGCGGCCGGGCGCTGGCTCTGGGGGTCGAGCGACAACGAGTACGTGGTCGCGGACGTCGTGCGGCGCGCGCAGCGGTCCGCGGGCGCGCGCGACCACGACGCGGGGGACCGGCCGCGCGGCATGCTCGTGGTGCAGCTCGACGGCGTGAGCGCGCCGGTGCTCGACCAGGCCGTCGAGGCCGGGCTCGTCCCCACGATGCAGCGGTGGGTCGAGGAGGGCACGCACCGCCTCGCGACCTGGTGGGCGACCGTGCCGTCGACGACGCCCGCCGCGCAGGCCGGTCTGCTGCACGGCGCGGCCGACCAGATCCCCGCGTTCCGCTGGTGGGACCGCGGTCTGGGCCGGCTCGTCGTCACCAACCACCCCGACGACGCGGCCGTCGTCGAGGAGCGGCTGTCCGACGGCGCGGGCCTGCTGGCCGGCGGCGGCACGGCGGTCGCGACGATGTTCTCGGGCGACGCCGCGGCGTCCTACCTCGTGATGAGCCGGGGGCGCCGGCACGGCCTGGGCCCGGGGCCGGGCTACGTGCGGTTCTTCGCCCGGCCGTTCGTGCTCGCGCGCGCCGTCACCGTCACGGTCGGCGAGGTCGTCAAGGAGCTCTACCAGGCGCGCCGCCAGACCGTGCACGACGTGCGTCCGCGCGTGCCCCGCGGCGGGTGGTACGTGCTGCTGCGCGCCGTGACCAACGTGCTGCTGCGCGACCTCGCGACCTCGCTGGTCGCGGACGCGCTCGTGCGGGGCGTGCCGACCGTGTTCGTCGACCTCGTGGACTACGACGAGGTCGCGCACCACGCGGGACCGACGCGGCCCGAGTCGCTGCGCTCGCTGGAGGGTCTCGACCAGGTGCTGCGGATCCTCGAGCAGGTCGCGCGCGTCGCGCCGCGCGAGTACGACCTCGTGGTGCTCTCGGACCACGGTCAGACGCTCGGGGCGACGTTCGAGCAGGTCGAGGGCCGCTCGCTGCTGGACACCGTGCGCGCCCTCATGGCCGAGCCGGCTGCCGAGGGCGGGGTCGAGCGCGTCGAGGGTGTCGAGAGCGCGGACGGCGAGGACTGGGGGCCGTTGAACTCCCTGCTCACGAGCGTGCTGGGACGCCCCGGGGACCCCGTCGTGCTGGGCCCGGACGCCGGGGCGGACCGACGCCGCGGGCGGGTGCGCCGCGACGAGGGCGTGCCGCGCGTGCGCGAGCACGGTCGCGCCGCACGCGGGGCCGGCTCCGACGTGCCGGACGTCGTGGTGGTCGGGTCGGGCAACCTGGGCCTCGTGTGGTTCCCGGACGCGCCCGGGCGACTGACGCTCGAGGACGTGCACGAGCGCTGGCCCGGGCTCGTGCCGGGGCTCGCGGCGCGTCCCGCGGTGGGCGTGGTCGTGGTCGACTCGCGCACGCGCGGGCTCGTGGCGGTCGGGCGCTCGGGTCTGCGGCTGCTCGAGGTCGAGGGGGACGTGGTCGAGGGGGACGACCCGCTCGCGGCGTACCCCTCGCGTGCCCGCGCCGACCTCGCGCGCGCCGCGCGCCTGCCGCACACGGGCGACCTGCTGCTCGTGTCGGCGGTCGGCCCGCGCGACCAGGTGCACGCGTTCGAGGGGCAGGTGGGCTCGCACGGCGGACTGGGCGGTCCGCAGAACCTCGCGTTCCTGCTGCACCCGGCGGACCTCGCGGTGGACGACGCGCGCTGCGAGGACGTCGACGGCCGCCGCGTGCTCGTGGGCCCGGACGCGGTGCACGCGCAGCTCGTGGACTGGCTCGTCGAGCGGGGGGTGCGCGCCGCGCCGCTCGCGCGCACGACCAGGCAGCCAGGGGAGGGTGCGTCGTGAGCGTGCGGGTCCGCTGGCTCGGTCACGCGACGACCGTGCTCGACGTGGCCGGGGTGCGGGTCGTGACCGACCCGCTGCTGCGGCGGCACGCCGGTGTGCTGCGCCGCCGCGGCGGTCGCGCCCCGCGGACGTCGGACTGGCGCGGCGCGGACGTCGCGCTCGTGTCGCACCTGCACCACGACCACGCCGAGCTCGGCTCGTTGCGGTTGCTCGGCCCGGTGCCCGTGCTCGCCGCGCCGACGAGTGCGCACTGGCTCGCGGCGCACGGCCTGCACGGCGTCGGGCTCGCCGACGACGAGTGGTGGCCGTCGCCGGGCACGGACGTGCGGGTGCGGACGGTCCCCGCGGAGCACGGGCACCGGCCGATGCCGCACCGCCCGAACGCGGCGACGGGGTTCGTCGTCCGCGGCGACGGGACGACGGTGTGGTTCGCGGGGGACACCGGCCCGTTCCCGGGGCTCGCGCGGGTCCCGGAGCTGGCCGGTGCGCCGGTCGACGTCGCGCTCGTGCCGGTCGGCGGGTGGGGGCCGCGGCTGTCCGGCGGGCACCTCGACCCGCTCGAGGCCGCGCGCGTGTGCGCGTCGGTCGGCGCGCGCGTCGCCGTCCCGGTGCACTGGGGCACGTTGCACGCGCCCGCGTCGCGGCGGCTGCCGCCGGGGTGGATGGACCGTGCGGGGCGCGCGTTCGAGGCCGCCGCGCGCCGCGTCGCGCCGGACGTGGAGGTGCGGGTGCTCGAGCCGGGCGACGTCACCGAGGTCCGCGCGGCGCCGTGACGGCGGGTCGCCGCCGGCGCGGGTGCGGGTGCGCGGCGCGACACGCCGCCGCGCGTGCGCGCATCGAACACGTGTTCGGGTAGCGTGGGGTGCGGTGACACGGTCGAACCGACCACAGCCCCGCCCCCCGGCAGCGCCGGACGCGGGCGTGCGGCGGTCCGGCCGGGATGTCGGTGGTCGGGCATAGCGTCACGCAGGACGAGACCAGTTCCCGCAGGAGCAGCGCGACGCTGCACGAGACGACGAGGTAGCACCATGGCCGCACCTGACCGCGCGAAGGCCCTCGAGGCCGCACTCAGCCAGATCGACCGCCAGTTCGGCAAGGGGTCGGTCATGCGCCTCGGCGACGACGGCCGCGCCCCCGTCGAGGTCATCCCCACGGGGTCGATCGCGCTGGACGTCGCGCTCGGCATCGGTGGTCTGCCCCGCGGGCGCATCATCGAGGTCTACGGCCCCGAGTCCTCCGGCAAGACGACGGTCGCGCTGCACGCCGTCGCCAACGCGCAGAAGGCCGGCGGCATCGCGGCGTTCATCGACGCCGAGCACGCGCTCGACCCCGAGTACGCCAAGAAGCTGGGCGTCGACACCGACGCGCTGCTGGTCGCGCAGCCCGACAACGGCGAGCAGGCGCTCGAGATCATGGACACGCTGATCCGGTCCGGCGCCATCGACATCATCGTCATCGACTCGGTCGCCGCGCTCGTGCCCAAGGCCGAGATCGAGGGCGAGATGGGCGACTCGCACGTCGGCCTCCAGGCGCGCCTCATGTCGCAGGCCCTGCGCAAGATCACCGGTGCGCTCAACGCGTCGGGCACCACCGCGATCTTCATCAACCAGCTGCGCGAGAAGATCGGCGTCTTCTTCGGCAGCCCCGAGACGACGACCGGTGGCAAGGCGCTCAAGTTCTACGCCTCGGTCCGCATGGACATCCGTCGCATCGAGACCCTGAAGGAGGGCACCGACGCGGTCGGCAACCGCACGCGCGTCAAGGTCGTCAAGAACAAGATGGCCCCGCCCTTCAAGCAGGCCGAGTTCGACATCCTCTACGGCGTCGGGATCTCGCGCGAGGGGTCGCTCATCGACCTCGGCGTCGAGCACGGCTTCATCCGCAAGTCGGGTGCCTGGTTCACCTACGAGGGCGACCAGCTGGGCCAGGGCAAGGAGAACGCGCGCAAGTTCCTGCGCGACAACCCCGACCTGGCCAACGAGCTCGACAAGAAGATCAAGGAGAAGCTCGGCATCGGCGCCGTGGTCGACGCGCCCGCCGACGCCCCGGTCCCGGTCGACTTCTGATCGTGGGAGACCTCACCGGCCGGCCCGCGGCACGTCGCCGCGGCCGGCCGGCCGTCGAGCCGCCCGAGGTCGGCGCGGCCGCGCAGGACGACGAGCCCGACCCCGAGTCGGTGGCGCGCGCGATCGTGCTGCGCCGGCTCACCGGGGCGGCGCAGTCACGCGCCCAGCTCGCCGACGCGCTCGCGCGCCGCGACGTCCCGGAGGACGTCGCGACGCGCGTGCTCGACCGCTTCACCGAGGTCGGGCTGATCGACGACCAGGAGTACGCGCACATGCTCGTGCGTTCACGCCACGCCGAACGCGGGCTGTCGCGGCGCGCGCTGGCCGTCGAGCTGCGCCGCAAGGGCATCGACGACGAGACCGCCGCCGTCGCGCTCGAGGGCGTCGACGACGAGGACGAGGAGCACGCCGCGCGCGAGCTCGTGCGGCGCCGCCTGCGCACCACCGCGGCGCTCGAGCGCGACGTGCGCGTACGGCGCGTCTACGGAGCGCTCGCGCGCAAGGGCTACCCCGGTGGGCTCGTGTCCAGACTCGTGCGCGAGGAGCTCGCGGCCGAGGGCGTCGACGACGAGGACGCCCCGGACGACGGCACGCTGTAGCCACGCTCTTCGGGTCCGCAGGGTCGCGCGTCGTGCCCCGCACCACGCCCCACCGTGGCGCCGCCGCGCCGCCACCTGGTCATCGGCGGGCCCGTCGCCCGGCACAATGAACGTCACGGGTGCTGCCGCGGCTCCCGACGTCGGGAGGACCACGTGGACCAGAGCACGATCGCGACGGTCGTCGGGCTGCTCGGTGCGTGCCTCGTCGCGCTCCTGCTCGTCCTGGTCGCGCGCCGCGAGGCCGACCTGCAGCGACGCCGGGCCTCGCAGGACGTCGAGCGCATCCGCGAGGACGCGCGCGCGATGCTCGCCGACGCCGAACGGCGCGAACGGCGCGTCGTCGAGCGCGAGCAGGAGGTCGCCGCGCAGCGCGCCGAGATCGCCGAGCTCGAGCGCCGCACCCGCGCCGAGGCGGAGGCCGTCGCCGCCGCCGAGCGCAGCGCGGCCCGCGCGCTCGACCGTGCCGAGCACGTCGCCGCCCGCACGCTCGCCGACGCCGACCGCTCCGCCAACGAACGCCTCGCCGACGCCCGCGCGCAGGCGCGCGCCGAGCTCGAGTCGGTCAGCGGACTCACGCAGGACGAGGCGCTCGCGGAGCTCACGCGCCGCATCGCCGACCAGGCCGCCAACGACGCCGCCGCCCGCGTGCGTCGCGCCGAGGCGCAGGCGCGTCGCACCGCCGACGCCCGCGCCCGCCGGATCGTCGCGACCGCCGTGCAGCGTCTCGCCGTGCCGAGCAGCGCGCAGCACGCGCTGACCGTGCTGCCGCTGCCGTCCGACGAGATGAAGGGCCGGATCATCGGCAAGGAAGGGCGCAACATCCGGCACTTCGAGGCACTCACGGGCGTCAACGTCCTCGTCGACGAGACGCCCGGCAGCGTGGTGCTGTCGTGCTTCGACGCCGAGCGCCGCGAGCTCGCCCAGGTCGCTCTCGAGGCGCTCATGGCCGACGGCCGGATCCACCCGCAGCGCATCGAGGCCGCGTACGCCGACGCCCAGGCGGGCGCGCAGGAGCGGCACGACGCGGCGGGTCACGACGCCGCCGAGCGCGCCGGCGTGACGGGTCTGCACCCCGAGCTCGTCCGCACCATGGGACGGCTGCGCCTGCGGTCGTCGTACGGCCAGAACGTCCTCGAGCACCTCGTGGAGTGCGCCCAGGTCGCCGCCGCCACGGCCGCCGAGATCGGCGCCGACGTCGAGGTGGCGCGGCGCGGCGCGTTCCTGCACGACCTCGGCAAGGCCCTCACCGCCGAGGTGCCGGGCACCCACGCCGCCGTCGGCGCGGACCTCGCGCGCCGGCACGGCGAGAGCGAAGCCGTCGTCAACGCGATCGCCGCGCACCACGACGAGGTGCCGCCCGCGACCGTCGAGGCGGTCCTCGTGCAGGCGGCCGACGCCGTCTCGGCCGCGCGGACCGGTGCGCGGCGGCAGGACGTCGACCAGTACGTCGAGCGGATGGTCGAGCTCGAGGCGCTCGTCACCGAGCACCAGGGGGTGCGTCGCGCGCTCGCGATGGCCGCCGGCCGGGAGGTGCGCGTCGTCGTCGAGCCCGAGGAGGTCGACGACCGGGCGCTGCCGCACCTCGCGCGTGCGATCGCGCAGCACATCGAGGCTGACCTGACGTACCCGGGGGAGATCCGCGTGACCGTGGTCCGGGAGCTGCGCGCGAGCGCGACCGCGGGCTGACGCGACGCGCGCCCCCTCGTGCCGCGTGCGGCACCGGCCGGGCGCGTCGCACCGGGAGCGGTCCGGCCCCCGGGCGCGCCGGCGCCCGGTCCGTACGGCTAGCGGTCGGTGGTCGCCGCCATCGCCGGGGCGTCGGCCTTGGCCGTGCCCGCCGTGAGCCGGCCGACGCGCGCCGCGAGGCGCTCGGCCAGCGTCGTGAGCGCGACGTTGATGACGATGAACACCAGCGCGGCGATCAGCAGGGCCTGCAGCATGTTGCCGTTGCCCGAGCCGAACCGGCGTGCCGCGTCCAGCAGCTCGGGGTACGTGATGATCGCGCCCAGCGCCGTGTCCTTGAGGATCACCACGAGCTGGCTCGCGATCGCGGGGAGCATCGCGATGAGCGCCTGCGGCACCTCGACGAGCCGCAACGACTGAGCGGGCCGCAGCCCGACCACCAGCGCGGCCTCACGCTGGCCCTTCGGCAGGTTGTGCACGCCCGAGCGCACGAGCTCGGCGAACACCGAGCCGTTGTACAGCGTGAGGGCCAGCACGACCGCGAGGAGCGGCACGTCGGGCGGGTCCACGACCCGCAGCTGCGCGATGCCGCTGTAGAAGAACACCATCATGAGCAGCACGGGCACGGCGCGGAAGAACTCGACGACCGTGCCGCTGACCCAGCGCACCACGCGCGAGCCGGACAGCCGGCCCATCCCGAACACGAGCCCGAAGACCGCAGAGCCGACGATCGCGAGCCCTGCCGCTCGCAGCGTCTGCAGCAGCCCCGGCAGCAGGTAGGCCGTCCACGTGCGGGGCTGGACGAAGGGCTCCCACATGGCGGGCGCGAGCTGGCCCTTGCGGCCCAGGAGCACGAGGGCCCAGACCGCGATCCCCGCGACCACGACCCCCGCGAGCACGTTGACGAGCAGCATCCGGCGCCGCGTGCGCGGCCCGGGGACGTCGAACAGGACGAGGTTGCTCACCGGGCCACCGCCAGCCGTCGCGAGAGGGACGTCGTCGCCAGCCCCACGGGCACGACGATGATCACGTAGCCGATCGCGAACGTGAGGAAGACCGCGAGGATCACGTCGGGCCGGAACTCGATCATCGTCTTCATGAGCCCCGACGTCTCGGCGACGGAGCCCGCCGCGGCCACCGTCGAGTTCTTGATGAGCGCGATCAGCACGTTGCCCAGCGGGGCGACCGCGCCCCGGAACGCCTGCGGCAGGATCACGAGGCGCGCGGCCGGCCAGAACCCCAGGCCGATCGCGCGCGCCGCCTCGGCCTGCCCGACCGGCACCGTGTTGACGCCCGAGCGCAGCGCCTCGCACACGAACGCCGCGTGGTAGACCGCGAGACCGAGCACGGCGAGGCGGAAGAAGTTCGTCTGGAAGTCGCTCGAGAGCGTGATGCCGAGCTGGCCCCACAGTCCCAGCACGCAGAACACGATGATGATCGTGAGCGGCGTGTTCCGCAGCAGCGTGACGTACGTCGTGCCGGCCCACCGCAGGCTCGGCACGGGGGAGATCCGCATGACGGCCAGGACCGTGCCGATGACGAGCGCGAGCACGGCAGCGTACGCCGTGAGCTGGATGTTCACCCAGAACGCGCCGAGCACGTCGTACTGGTCGAACAGCGACACGAACTGGTCGAGGTAGCCCTCGTCCACGCGGCCTCCCGGGGTGCGGTGGGCGGTGCCGGGGCCGGCCCGCGCGACGTGCGCGCGGCCGGCCCCGGTCGACGGTCAGACGGGCGTCAGGCGCAGGCCTCGACCGTCGGCGGGTTGAGGGAGTCGTTCGGCTCGTACCCCGACGCACCGACGTTGTCGTCGAGCGCCTTCTGCCACGACCCGTCCTCGATCATCGCCTCGATCGCGCTGTTGACGTCGGCGCACACGTCGTTGTCCTTCGGCAGGCCCACGCCGTACTTCTCCTCGGAGAACGGGTTGCCGACCACCTTGACCTTGCCCTCGTTCGCCGGCAGCGACGCCAGGCCCGCGAGGATGATGTCGTCGGTGGTGACCGCGTCGACCGTGCCCGCGACGAGGGCGGTGACGCACTCGCCGTACCCGGGCTGCTCGAGCAGGTTCGTGCCCGCCGCGTACTCGTCCTTGATCCGCTGCGCCGACGTCGAGCCCGTCACCGAGCACAGGTTCTTGCCCTCGAGGTCCTCGGGGCCCGAGATCGAGTCGTCGTCCGCCGCGACCAGCAGGTCCTGCCCCGCCACGAAGTAGGGCCCCGCGAACGCGACGACCTCCTTGCGCTTGTCGGTGATCGAGTACGTCGCGAAGATCATGTCGACCTGGCCGTTCTGCAGCATCGTCTCGCGCTGCGCGGACGGCGCCTGCACCCACTCGATCTGGTCCGGCTCGTACCCGAGCTTGCCCGCGACGTACGTCGCGACGTCCACGTCGAAGCCCGTGTAGTCGCTGCCGTCCTGGTAGCCCAGGCCGGGCTGGTCGAACTTGATGCCGATGCGGATCTTCTCGCCCGAGCCGCCCCCCGCGGTCGCGCCGTCCGAGCCGCCGCTGCCGGCGCCGTCGTCGCCGCCGGAGCAGGCGCCGAGCGTGAGCGCGGCCACCGCCGTGAGTGCGAGGGCCAGTCGTCGTGCACGCATGTGTGCTTCCCCTTCGTTCGTCCTGCGTCGGTCAGGGTCGGGATGGTCGGTGAGGATGCGTCGCGGGTCGGGTCAGTGCGTGAGGATCTTCGACAGGAAGTCCTTGGCGCGCTCGCTGCGGGGCGCGGTGAAGAACGTCTCGGGGTCGGCCTCCTCGACGACCTGCCCGGCGTCCATGAACACCACGCGGTGCGCGGCCCGGCGCGCGAACCCCATCTCGTGGGTGACGACGACCATGGTCATGCCGTCGCGCGCGAGGCTCACCATGACGTCCAGCACCTCGTTGATCATCTCGGGGTCGAGCGCGGACGTCGGCTCGTCGAACAGCATCGCCTTCGGCTTCATGGCCAGGGCCCGCGCGATCGCCACGCGCTGCTGCTGCCCGCCCGAGAGCTGCGCGGGCCGCTTGTGCGCCTGGTTCGCGACGCCGACGCGCTCGAGGAGCTCCATCGCGGTCGCCTTCGCCTGCGCGGGCCTGACGCCCTTGGCCTTGATCTGGCCGAGCGTGACGTTCTCGAGCACCGTCTTGTGCGCGAACAGGTTGAACGACTGGAAGACCATGCCGACGTCGGCGCGCAGCCGCGCGAGCTCGCGGCCCTCCGCGGGCAGGGGCTTGCCGTCGATCGTGATGGTGCCCGAGTCGATCGTCTCGAGCCGGTTGATCGTGCGGCACAGCGTCGACTTGCCGGAGCCCGACGGCCCGATGACGACGACCACCTCGCCCCGGTGCACGGTGAGGTCGACGTCCCGCAGGACGTGCAGCGCACCGAAGTGCTTGTCGACGTGGTCGAGGACGAGGAGCGGCTCGCCGGTCGGACGTGCGTCCACGTCCGCACGGCCCGGCTCCGCCGTGGTGCTGTCAACCATGGACCGAACCTACGGGTGAGATGTTGCGTATGCCACGTGTGGACGTCACGGTCGCGTAACAGCGGGTTCACACGAAACGTCCGTTCCGTGTCGCCCGCGCGGTCGGCGGGGTCAGTCCCGCGGGTGCGTCGAGGGCCGCCGGGCGGGTCGTACCCTGGTGGACGATGTCCACGACCCTGACCGACGCCGCAGCCGCGCCGCACGCGCCCGACGCGCCCGCGGGCGCCGACGCGCGCCCGCGGACCTACCTCGTCAAGACGCTCGGCTGCCAGATGAACGTGCACGACTCCGAGCACATGGCCGGCATGCTCGAGCAGGCCGGCTACGTGCCCGCACCGCCCGCCGAGGCGGCCGCCGAGGACGTCGACGTCATGGTCATCAACACGTGCGCCGTGCGCGAGAACGCGGCCGACAAGCTCTACGGCAACCTCGGGCGGCTCGCGGGCACCAAGCGCACGCGCCCCGGAGGCATGCAGATCGCCGTGGGCGGCTGCCTCGCGCAGAAGGACCGCGCGGGCATCGTCGAGCGCGCGCCCTGGGTCGACGTCGTCTTCGGCACGCACAACCTCGACGTGCTCCCGACGCTGCTCGAGCGCGCGCGGCACAACGCGGCGGCGCAGGTCGAGATCGCCGAGTCGCTGCAGGTGTTCCCCTCCACGCTCCCGACGCGGCGCGAGTCCGTGTACGCGGGATGGGTGTCGATCAGCGTGGGCTGCAACAACACGTGCACGTTCTGCATCGTGCCGCACCTGCGCGGCAAGGAGCGCGACCGCCGCCCGGGCGAGATCCTCGCCGAGGTCGAGGCGCTCGTCGCGACCGGGGCCATCGAGGTCACGCTCCTGGGTCAGAACGTCAACTCGTACGGCGTCGGGTTCGGCGACCGGCACGCGTTCGGCAAGCTGCTGCGCGCCGTCGGCGCCGTCCCGGGCCTGGAGCGCGTGCGCTTCACGTCGCCGCACCCGGCCGCGTTCACGGACGACGTGATCGAGGCGATGGCGCAGACGCCGACCGTGATGCCGCAGCTGCACATGCCGCTGCAGTCGGGCTCCGACCGCGTGCTGCGCGCGATGCGTCGGTCCTACCGCTCCGACCGCTTCCTCGGGATCCTCGAGCGCGTGCGGGCCGCGATCCCGCACGCCGCCATCACGACGGACGTGATCGTCGGGTTCCCGGGGGAGACCGAGGAGGACTTCGCCGAGACCCTGCGGGTCGTCGAGGCGTCGCGGTTCTCGTCGGCGTTCACGTTCCAGTACTCGCCGCGCCCGGGCACGCCGGCCGCGGACCTGCCCGACCAGCTGCCCAAGGCGGTCGTGCAGGAGCGGTACGAGCGGCTCGTCGAGCTGCAGGAGCGCATCTCCGCCGAGGAGAACGCCGCGCAGGTCGGGCGGACGCTGGACGTGCTGGTCGCCGAGGGCGAGGGACGCAAGGACGGTGCGACGGCCCGGATCTCCGGGCGCGCGGAGGACAACCGTCTGGTGCACCTCGCGCTGCCGGCGGACCTGGCGCCGCAGGACGCGCCGCGGCCGGGCGACCTCGTGACCGTCGAGGTCACGCACGGCGCGCCGCACCACCTGGTCGCCGACTCGGCGCTCGCGCCCGGCGGCACGTTCCGCGTGCGCCGCACGCGCGCCGGCGACGCGTGGCAGGCCCGTGCCGAAGGGCGCGACGAGCACGACCACGGCGGAGCGTCCTCGTGCGGGACGGGTGCGCCGGCACCGGCCGGACCCGTGGTGCTCGGCCTGCCGACGCTCGGTCGCCCCGCGCGCTGACGCGCGCCCGACGACGCTGCGCTGACGCGCGCCCGACGACGCTGCGCTGACGCGCGCCGACGACGCTGCGCTGACGCGCCCCGCCGGCGCGGCCGCGCGACCCGGGCCCTTCGGACCAGGAGCGGCCCGACGACCGGCGCTTCAATGAACGCGGCAGTGTCGCCACGTCGCAGCGTCAGTGGAGCCCGTCATGCGAGACGTCTTCCTGTTCCTCGCCCAGCAGCCCGTGCTGCTGCTCTTCGTCGTCATCGGCGTCGGGTCCGCGGTGGGCCACGTCAAGGTGCGGGGCGTCGGGCTCGGCGCGGCCGCCGTGCTGTTCCTCGCGATCGGGTCGTCCGCGTGGGCGGCGTCGTACGGCGTCGACCTCGAGATCACCGAGGCGCTCGGCACGCTCGGGCTCACGCTGTTCACGTTCTGCGTCGGCCTCGTCTCGGGCGCGACGTTCTTCTCGTCGTTGCGGCGCTCGCTCGCGCCGATCCTCGCGACCGCGGGCGTGCTCGTCGTCAGCGCGGGCGTCGCGGTCGGCGCCGGCCGGCTGCTCGGGCTGGACGCCCCCACGGTGGCGGGCGCGTGGGCGGGTGCGGTGACGAACACGCCCGCGCTCGCGGCGGCGCGCGACGCCGCGGGCGACGCGACGACGCCGACGATCGGCTACGCCGTCACCTACCTCTTCGGGGTGGTCGGGATGCTCGTCGCGGTGTCGGTCGCGCTGCGGCACCGCGAGCACGACACCGACGCGCCCCCGACGCTCGTGAGCCGCACCGTGCGCGTCGAGGCGACCGCGGGCGTGCGCGTGCGCGACCTCGAGCTCGCGCACCGCGACCGGATCAAGTTCTCGCGCGTGCGACGGGGCGAGACGTCGCCGATCCGGACGGCCGCCGACGCGGACCTGCTCGTGCTCGACGACCTCGTGACCGTGGTCGGCCCGGTGGACGACGTCGAGGCGGTGACGCGCGAGCTCGGGCACGCGTCGTCGCACCGCCTCGAGGCCGACCGGCTGTACCTCGACATGCGCCGGGTCACGGTCTCGGCGGACCACGCGGCGGGGCACACGATCGCCGAGCTCGACCTGCTGCACCGGTTCGGCGCGACCATCTCGCGCGTGCGTCGCGGCGACGTCGACGTCCTCGCCACGGACGACTTCCAGCTCCAGCTCGGCGACCGCGTGCGCGTGATCGCACCGCGCGAGCGCATGGCGGAGGTGTCGCGGTGGTTCGGCGACTCGTCGCGCGGGCTGTCGGACATCACGCCCGTGGTGCTCGGCGTCGGCATGACGCTGGGCATCCTCCTGGGTGCCGTCGCGTTCCCCGTGCCGGGCCGTGTGTTCTCGATCGGCTCGGCCGCCGGCACGCTGCTCGTCGGGCTCGTGCTCGGGCGCGTCGGCCGGATCGGGCCGGTCGTCACGGCCATGCCCTACACGGCGGCGCAGGCCGTCGCCGAGCTCGGGCTCCTGGTGTTCCTGGCGCAGGCCGGGTCACGTGCGGGCGCGCAGATCGGCGCCGCGTTCACGTCCGGCGAGTGGTTGCGGATCCTCGTGCTCGGTGCGCTCGTCACGACGACGGTCGCGGTGGGGCTCTCGCTCGTCATGCGTCGCGTCTTCCGGATCGGCGGCACGCGCCTGTCCGGGATCGTCGGCGGCACGCAGACCCAGCCGGCCGTGCTCGCGTTCGCGAACGCGCGCACCGGGTACGACGCGCGCGTCGCGCTCGGCTACGCGCTCGTGTACCCGGCCGCGATGATCACCAAGATCGTGCTGGGGCAGGTGCTCGGCGGGCTGTGACGCCCCGCCGCCCGGGAGGCGCCGCGGCGGTGTGGGCGCTCAGTTGTCGGGCACGTCGGGCGGCGGCGGGCCGTCCGCCGGGACCACGGGGTCGAGCGCCGCGAACAGCTGCACACCCGTGCCCAGGCCGCACGCGAGCAGCTGCGCGAGCTGCAGGTCGGTGACGCCCTGCTCGAGGTCCGCCGAGACCTCGGCGTACACCGCGAGCTCGCCCTCCTCCTCGCGGACGTACGCCTTGGGCCAGATGCGCTCGCGGTTCCAGTCGTTGATGGCCAGCGCGACCGCGCGGCGCTGCTCGACCGGCAGCGTGCGGTGCCAGCGTCCGCGCACCTGCAGGATCTCGGACTGCTCGCCGAGCAGCAGGAACCAGAACCGGCTGCCGTCCCACGTGCCGGTGAGGTCGCCGTCCTCGTCGATCACGAACCGGTACCCGCGCCCCAGCAGGTAGTCCGCGACGCGGTCGCGCGTCAGGGGCTGCGGCGGCTCGTCGTCCTGGGGGCGCGTCTTCGTGGGCTTGGGCAGCCCGCCGAGCACGCGCAGCAGCCAGCCCGGGGCGCTCACGGGGCCGTCCCCGCGGGGTCGGGGTACCGTTCGTCGAGCGCGTCGAACAGCATGCTGCCCGTCGACAGGCCGCAGAACAGCAGCTGGCTGAGCTGGGCGTCCGTCGCGCCGTGCTCGAGGTCCGTCGCGACCTCGGAGACCACGTGCACGCGACCGTTGTCGCGCACGCGCGCGTACGCCTTGGGCCAGATCCGCTCGGCGTTCCACTCGTTGCACAGGTCGAGCACCTCCTCGAGGCGCTCGATCGCGAGCTCGCGGTGCCACTGCCCGCGGACCTGGAGGATCTCGGACTGCTCCCCGAAGAGGAAGAAGTAGAACAGCCGTCCGCGCCACAGCCCCCCGAGGTCGCCGTCGTTGTCGACGAAGTAGGAGAACTGGTTGTCGGACATCCACGACGCGATGCGCGCGGGGGACACGGGTGCCGGTGCCCGGGTCGCCGCGTCGGCGCCGCCGAGCTCGCGCACGAGCAGCTCGGACACGCGGTCGTGCAGCTCGCGGTCGTCGACGGAGCTCGCGTCGCGCACGGGTGCGGGACGCGTACGAGCCCTCCAGCGCGCAGCGCGCAGACGGAACCACCCCATGCGGCCGACCCTACCTGGCACCGCCGACGACGCGCGGGGCGGGGCGCCGGTCGCGGACGTGGCACGCGTTACGGTCGGTCCGTGCTCGCCGCCGCCCTCGTCCCCGACACCGTGCTGCTGCTGCCGGGTGCCGCCGGCCGCGGCCCCGACGAGGCCGCGCTGCGCGCGCTGCGTGCCGCGGCCGGCGCGGTCGTGGCGGACGCGGTGGCGGGTGCCGAGCGCGTCGTGGTGGTCGCCCCGGGCGCGCGCGACCGCGCGCTGACCGGCGACGTCCCGCTCGGCGCCGGTGCGGCGGGCGTGCCGGACCACCTGCTGCGGGAGCCCGTGCCGACCGTGCGGCTGCGCCCGGCCCCCGGTGCGCCGGACGCCGCGGTCGGCGGCGCCGAGACCGGGACGGTCGTCGGGCTGCGGCTCGCGCTCGCGGCGGGTACGCGGGCAGAGCGGCTGCACGCGGTCGAGGTCGCCCCCGGGCCCGCGGGCGCGCTGCGAGCGCTCGGCGCCGCGCTGGGCGCCGACCCGTCGACCGCCCTCGTCGTGGTCGGGTCCGGGTCGGCACGCCACGGCGACGACGCCCCCCTGCCCGGCGACCCGCGCGCCGACGACCTGGACGACGCCCTGCTGCGCGCGCTCGCGGACGGTGCGGGACCCGCGCGTCGCGCGCTGGCCGCGCTCGACCCGGCGACCGCCGCGGCGCTCGCGGTGACGGGCTGGGCGCCCTGGCAGGTGCTGGTGGGCGCGCTCGACGCCCGCGCGGCGACGGCGCGCGACGAGGGGCCCGCACCCGAGGTGCGGCTGGCGACGGTCTGGCGCGGCGCGGCCCACGCCGCCGTGCTGTGGCGGGCGGCGTCGTGACCCTCGTCGTGGCGCTCGTCGGCCCCACGGCGACCGGCAAGTCGGACCTCGCGCTCGAGCTCGCCCTCGCGCTGGGGGGCGAGGTCGTCAACACCGACGCGATGCAGCTGTACCGCGGCATGGACGTCGGCACGGCCAAGCTCGCGCCCGCCGAGCGGCGCGGCGTGCCCCACCACCTGCTCGACGTGCTCGACCCGCGCGACGAGGCCTCGGTCGCGGACTACCAGGTGCAGGCGCGCGCGGTGCTCGCCGACCTGGCGCGCCGCGGCGTGCGCGCCGTCGCGGTGGGCGGGTCGGGGCTGTACGTGCGCGCGCTGCTCGACCGCATGGAGTTCCCCGGCACGGACGCGGCGGTGCGCGCCGCGCTCGAGGAGCGCGTCGAGACCGAGGGGGCGCGCGCGCTGCACGCCGAGCTCGCGGCCGTCGACCCGGCGGCCGCCGAGAGCATCGGCCCGCGCAACGCCCGCCGGCTCGTGCGCGCGCTCGAGGTCGTGACGCTCACCGGGCGGCCGTACTCCGCGAGCCTGCCGCGGCACGAGTACGAGGTGCCCGCGGTGCAGATCGGGCTGGACTGCGAGCGCGCGGCCCTCGACGAGCGGATCGCGCGGCGCGTCGAGCGCATGTGGGACGCGGGTCTGCTGGACGAGGTGCGCGCGCTCGCGGCCCACGGGCTGGGTCGCACGGCGTCCCGCGCGGTCGGCTACGCGCAGGCGCTCGCCGAGCTCGCGGGCGAGCTCGACGGCGCGCAGGCGCGCGCCGCGACCGCCGCGGGCACGCGCCGGCTCGCCCGCAAGCAGATGGGCTGGTTCGGCCGGGACCCCCGCGTCACGTGGCTCGACGCCCGGGACCCGGACCTCGTGGCGCGCGCGCTCGACGTGGTCGCGGCGGCCGACGCCGGACGGCTGGACGCGCCCGCGATCGACGAGCCCACCCGCCGTACGCTGGGGTCGTGACCGCCACGACCACCGCCACGCCGACCGCCGCCCCGCAGGCCGGACGCCTGGTCGCCACCAAGGGCCACGGCACGCAGAACGACTTCGTGCTGCTCGACGACCGCGACGGCGCGCTCGACCTCACGCCCGCGCTCGTGCGTGCGCTGTGCGAGCGGCGTGCGGGCGTCGGCGGTGACGGCGTGATCCGGCTCGTCGCGACCGCGCACGTCGACGACGCCCCCGCCGCGGCGCGCGCCGCGCGCTGGTTCATGGACTACCGCAACGCCGACGGGTCGGTCGCGCAGATGTGCGGCAACGGCGTGCGGGTGTTCGCGGCGTATGCGCAGCACCTCGGTCTGTGGGACCCGGCCGCGGGCCCGCTCGACGTGGGCACCCGCGCCGGGCTGCGGACGGTCGCGCAGGTGCCCGCCGACGTCGGAGCGGGGCCGTGGTTCGCGGTCGGCATGGGAGCCGTGACGCTGCCCGGCGGTGCGACCGCGGTGTCCGACGGCGGTGACGCGCACGTCGACGTCGCGGGCCTCGCGGTCACGCGGCCGGGGCTGTCGGTCGACGTCGGCAACCCGCACACGGTCGTCGTGCTCGCGGACGGCGCCGACCTCGCGCGCGCCGACCTCACGGTCGCACCCGACGTGGCACCCGTGCCGCACGACGGCACCAACGTCGAGCTCGTCGTGCCGCTGGGCGAGGAGGCCGGACCCGACGGTCACCCGCGGGGGCACGTGCGCATGCGCGTGCACGAGCGCGGCGTGGGGGAGACCCGGTCGTGCGGCACGGGGGCGGTCGCCGCGGCCGCCGCGGTCCGCGCGTGGGGCGGGGACCAGGCGCCGGACGTGTGGCTCGTCGACGTGCCGGGCGGCACGGTGCGCGTCACGCTGCACGCCGACGGGCAGGCCGAGCTCGCCGGCCCCGCGACGCTCGTCGCCGAGCTGGACGTCGACCTGGCCGCGCTGCCCGCGTGACCGAGCCGCTGACGCTCACGGCGCACGACCTCGGCGGGCCGCGGGGGGAGCGGGCGACGCTCCTGCAGGTGTCGACCGCGTTCTGCGCGCCGTGCCGCGCGACGCGTCGCGTGCTCGCGCGTGTGGCAGGTTCGGTGCCCGGTGTGCGGCACGTCGAGGTCGACGTCGCGGACGCGCCCGGGCTCGCGGCCGCGCTGCGGGTCGTGAGCACCCCGACCGTCGTCGTGCTCGACGCCGACGGGCGGGTCGTGACGCGGGCCGAGGGCGTGCCGACGCCGGCTCAGGTGCTGGGTGCGCTCGCGGCGGCGCTGCCCCCGGCCGTGAGCGGGGACGCCGCTGCGGTCGGCGGCGGCGCGTCCGACCCCGCGGGCGACGGTCCCGCCGGCGGGGTGGCCGCACCGGGTGTCGGCCGGCGCTCGGTCGGCGGCACGCCGACGCGCGGCACGCCGACGCGCGGCGCGACGGCCGCGGCGCCGAGCGCGAGCAGCGCCGTCAGGGCGAACGCCGCGACGAACGGCCCAGGCCCGACGTAGCCGTCGCCGCCGCCCACCGACACGACGACGACACCCGTCAGCGCGAGCGCGAGCGACGCACCCACGGAGTCGCCGATGTTGTGGGCGGCGGAGTTGCGGCCCTGGTCCTGCGGGGCCGACCAGCCCAGCACGAGGACGTTGAGCCGCGACGACGCCATGCCCATGCCGGCGCCCGCGGCGGTCCACACCGCGACGACCGCCCACGCGGGCAGGCCCAGCAGGGTGACGACCGTCGCCCCGACCACGGCGACCGCCACGAGCGCCGTGCCGGTCCGCACCGCGGTGCAGCTGGGCAGGCGGTGCCCGAGGCGCCCCTGGACGATCGACGACGCCGACCAGGCGAGCGCGGCGGTCGAGAGCCCGAGCCCGCTCGCGGACGTCGACCACCCGTCCCGGTCGACCAGCAGGTACGGCACGTACACCTGGGCGCCGAAGAACGCGCCCGACACCAGCACGCGCGTCGTGATCACGGACGGCAGGCCGGCCCGTGCGCGCAGCGTGCCGCGCGGTAGCAGCGGGCGGGCCGCGGCGAGCGCCGCGACGGCCGCGACCACGGCGACCGGCGCGGACCACGCGCGCGGCAGCTGTGCGGCGACGTTGAGGGCCAGCACGGCGGCCGCGACGAGCACGGCCCACAGGACGCGCCGGGCGGCGTCGTCACGGCCTGCGGGCGGGGCCTCGCGCGTCGCCGGCGACCCCTCGGCCGGGTCGGCGCGGGCGGGGTCGTGCCGTGCCGGGCCCAGGCCGCGGACGGCGCCCAGCAGCGGCACGGTCGCCGGCACGACGAGCAGCGCGACGCCGAGGAACACCCAGCGCCAGCCGGCGAGCTCGGCGAGGAACCCGGCGACCGCGGGCCCGACGATCGACGGCAGCACCCACGCGGTCGAGAACCACGCGAACACGCGCGGGTGCAGCACCGCGGGGTAGGCGCGCGCGACCGCCACCAGCAGCGTGACGTTGACGACGCCGCCGCCGAGGCCCTGCGCGAGCCGCCCGGCGACGAGCACGGGCATGCTCGTCGCGGCGCCCGCGACCACGAGCCCGGCGACGAACACGAGCGTGCCCGCGGCGAACGGCGCGGCTGGTCCGCGACGGTCCGCCCACGCACCCGCGACGACCATGCCCACGACCCCGGTCGCGAGCGGGCCGGCGAACGCGAACGCGTACAGCGCGCGCCCGTCGAGGACGGCCGCGACCTCGGGCATCACGGTCGTCACCGCGAACGACTCGAACGCGACCAGCACGACGAGCGCGAACATCGCGAGCGACGTCGTGCGGCGGGCGCGCCAGAGCGCGTCGGGCGAGGCCGGCGCGTCGGGCGAGGCCGGCCCGTCGGTCGCCGTCCCGCTGCCGTCGACGCTCCCGCTCACGGCGCGACCCGCAGCACGCGGAAGCCCTTGGCGCTCGCCTCGCGGGACGTGGGCAGGCCGGCCTCCTGCGTGAGCCAGCGCTGCAGCGGGTCGGCGCCGAGGTTCTTGCCGACCACGAGCCACGCGTCGCCGCCCGGCGCCAGCCGGGGCAGCCAGCGGCGCAGCAGGTCGTGCAGCGCGGGCTTGCCGACGCGCACGGGCGGGTTCGACCAGCACGTCGCGAAGCGCACGTCGTCCGGCACGTCGTCGGGCAGCGCCGCGACCACGTTGCCGAGGCCGAGGCGCGCGGCGTTGCGGCGCACGAGGTCGAGCGCGCGCTCGTTGACGTCGACCGCCCACACGCGCGCGTCGGGCGACGTGAGCGCGAGCGTCAGCGCGATCGGCCCCCAGCCGCACCCGAGGTCCAGCAGGTCGCCCGCGGCGGGCGGCTGCGGCACGGTGCGCAGCAGCACCTGCGTGCCGAGGTCGACGTGGTCGGGGGAGAAGACGCCGCCCGCGGTCTCGACCTCGACGTCGCGGCCGGCCAGGCGGACGTGCCGCGTGCGGCGCTGCTCGGCGGAGGCCGGACGGGCCGTGAAGTAGTGCTCACCCTGCGGGTCGTCGGTGCCGGTCACCCGCCGAGGCTAGCGGCCGGGCCGCGCTGTGCCCGCAGCGAAATCCCGTCGCGGCGCTCGTACGTGCGTGCGATCCTGGACACACCCCGATCCCGGACGAGAGGCCCCGCGTGGACGACCGAGAGCACACCACCGACGTGACGCCGCAGGCGTCGGCGCGCAGCGCGCAGGAGGTGGCCGACGACGTCGTCGCACGGGTGCTCGCACGGGCCGGGACCGCTCTGCAGGCGGGCGGCACCGACCACACGACGTTCGACGGCGACCAGCTGGACCTCGAGGAGCGCACGTCGCTGCGGCGCGTGGCGAACCTGTCGACCGAGCTCGAGGACGTCACCGAGGTCGAGTACCGCCAGCTGCGCCTCGAGAAGGTCGTGCTCGTGGGCCTGTGGGGCGCCGGCACGGCCGAGGAGGCCGAGATCTCGCTGCGCGAGCTCGCGGCGCTCGCCGAGACGGCGGGCTCGCAGGTGCTCGACGGCCTGCTGCAGCGCCGTCGGACGCCCGACCCGGGCACGTTCCTCGGCTCGGGCAAGGCCGCCGAGCTCGCGACCGTGGTCGCGGCGGTCGGCGCCGACACGGTCGTCGTCGACGGCGAGCTCGCGCCCTCGCAGCGGCGCGCGCTCGAGGACGTCGTCAAGGTCAAGGTCGTCGACCGGACCGCGCTGATCCTCGACATCTTCGCGCAGCACGCGAAGTCCCGTGAGGGCAAGGCGCAGGTCGAGCTCGCGCAGCTCGAGTACCTGCTGCCGCGCCTGCGTGGCTGGGGCGAGTCCATGAGCCGGCAGGCGGGCGGCCAGGTCGGCGGCGCGGGCGCGGGCATGGGCTCGCGCGGCCCGGGCGAGACGAAGATCGAGCTCGACCGTCGGCGCATCCGCAACCGCATGGCCAAGCTGCGCCGCGAGATCGCGGCGATGGCGCCCGCGCGCGAGACCAAGCGCGCGTCGCGGCGGCGCAACGCGATCCCGTCGGTCGCGATCGCCGGGTACACCAACGCCGGCAAGTCGTCGCTGCTGAACCGGCTGACGCACGCGGGCGTGCTCGTCGAGAACGCGCTGTTCGCGACCCTCGACCCGACCGTGCGCCGGGCCGAGACCACCGACGGGCGCGTCTACACGCTGGCCGACACGGTCGGGTTCGTGCGCGCGCTGCCGCACCAGCTGGTCGAGGCGTTCCGCTCGACGCTCGAGGAGGTCGCCGACGCCGACCTCATCCTGCACGTCGTCGACGCGGCGCACCCCGACCCCGAGGGCCAGATCGCGGCCGTGCGCCACGTGTTCGCCGACATCCCGGGCGCGATGGACGTGCCCGAGATCATCGTGCTCAACAAGGCGGACCTCGCGACGCCCGAGGCGGTCGCGCGGCTGCGCTCGCGCGAGGTGCACTCGGTCGTGGTGTCCGCGCACACGGGCGAGGGCGTGGCCGAGCTGCAGGAGCTCATCGCCGACCAGCTGCCCCGTCCGGGCGTGAGCGTCGACCTGGTCGTGCCGTACTCGCGCGGCGACCTCGTCAGCCGCGTGCACGACCACGGCGACATCGACCACGAGGAGCACACGCCCGACGGCACGCTGCTGCGGGCGCGCGTCGACGAGGGCCTCGCGGCCGAGCTCGAGGCGGCGTCCCGCACGGCGTGAGCCCGCGGTGCGCCGACGTGACGCGACCCCGGCACGTCGGTGCGCCGCGACGCCCGCGCGGGACGCCTAGGGTCGAGGGGTGCTGCCCACCGACCTGGACCTGCTGACCACCCCCGGCGCGCCCGCGCTGCTGCCCGACGGCTCGGCGGCCGTCGTCGCCGTGACCCGGCCCGACCTGGCCGCGGACGCCTACCGCGGCGAGCTGTGGCTCGTGCCGCTCGACGCGCACGACGACGCCGCGGGCACGGGCTCCGCGCGTCGCCTCACGCACGGCCACCGCGACGCCGAGCCCGAGGTGTCGCCCGACGGCCGGTGGGTCGCGTTCACGCGCGCGCCCCTGACCGGCGGGCCGGGTCAGGTGCACGTGCTGCCGCTCGCGGGCGGTGAGCCCGCGCGACTCACCGACGCGCCGCTGGGCGCCGCGGCGCCGCGCTGGTCGCCCGACGGCACCCGCCTCGCGTTCACGGCGCGCGTGCCCGAGGCCGGGCGCTACCTGCCCGGCGGCGACCCGTCGGCCGAGGCACCCCGGCACATCACGACGTTCTCCTACCGCGAGGACGGCGCCGGGTTCGTGTCCGACCGCCCGCGGCACGTGCACGTGCTCGACGTGCCCGCCGACCCGGGCGGGGCGCCCGACGTGCCCGCGGCCGTGGCGCTCACCTCGGGTCCGCTCGAGGTCACGGACGCCGCCTGGGCCCCGGACGGCCTGGCGCTCGTCGCGACGTG
Organism: Cellulomonas sp. HD19AZ1; assembly: GCF_004535805.1. Lineage (NCBI taxonomy): Bacteria > Bacillati > Actinomycetota > Actinomycetes > Micrococcales > Cellulomonadaceae > Cellulomonas > Cellulomonas sp. HD19AZ1. The sequence goes on along the minus strand of NZ_SPHX01000002.1, from coordinate 98,448 downwards.
CGCGCGGCACGCGACGCGCGAGCGCGACGTGCGCCGGGACGCGGTGCTCGTCGTCGCGCCGCGCGGCGCGACGGGGCCGGCGGCGGTCGTGCCGCTGACCGACGCCGACGCGGGCAGCACGCTGCGCGTCGACGCCGTGCGGGTCGACGGCGACACGCTGTGGCTCCTCGCCGCGGACCTCGGGCCGGACGGGACGGACACGGTCGCGGCCCTCACGGGCCTCTTCCGGGCGCCCCTGACGGGCACCGGCGCCGCGCTGCGGACGGCCGCGACGCCCGAGCGGCTCACCGACGCCGAGCGCACCGACCTCGGCGGCGTCCTCCACCCGACGCGCGGCGGCGTGCTCGTGACGCTCGAGGACCGTGGCGCCGTCGTCCTCGCGCACGTGGCCGCGGACGGCACCACGACGCGCCTGCTGGACGCGCCGCACGTCGTGCTCGGCGCCGCGGCCGTCGTCCACGACGGCGACCTGCGCGTCGTCGCGAGCGCCGCGACCCCGACGAGCGCGGGAGCCCTGCTGCGCGTCGACGACGACGGCCGGGTCCTCGCCGACTGGTCCGGCCCGCTGCGCGCGACCGGCCGCACGGTGCTGCCGACGCCCCTGACGGCCACGTCGCCCGACGGCTACGAGGTGCACGGCTGGCTCGCGCTGCCCGACCCCGCGCGCCACGGCGCGGGTCCGCACCCGACGCTGCTGATGATCCACGGCGGCCCGTTCGCGCAGTACACGCACGCGCTGTTCGACGAGGTGCAGGTGCTCACGGGCGCGGGCTACGCGGTCGTGCTCGGCAACCCCCGCGGGTCCTCCGGCCGGGGGCGTGCGCACGGCCGCGCGATCCGGCAGGCGATGGGCACGGTCGACACCGACGACGTGCTCGCGCTGCTCGACGCCGCGCTCGAGGCCCACCCGCAGGAGCTCGACGCGGCACGTGTCGGCGTCCTCGGCGGGTCGTACGGCGGCTACCTCACTGCGTGGCTGACGACGCGCACCGACCGGTTCGCCGCCGCCGTCGTCGAGCGCGGGTTCCTCGACCCCGTCAGCTTCACCGGGTCGGCCGACATCGGATGGTGGTTCGGGCTGGAGTACGTCGGCGACCACGCGGTCGACCCGGCCGCGGTCGCGGCGCAGTCGCCCATGGCGCACGTCGGGCGGGTCACGACCCCCACGCTCGTCGTCCACTCGGAGCAGGACTGGCGCTGCCCCGTCGAGCAGGGGCAGCGCTGGTACGTCGAGCTGCGACGCCGCGGCGTCGAGGCCGAGCTGCTGCTGTTCCCCGGCGAGGGGCACGAGCTGTCCCGCTCGGGGCGGCCGACGCACCGGCGCGCGCGGTTCGAGCACCTGCTCGACTGGTGGGCGCGGCACCTGCCCGTCGGCGGCTGAGCCCGGGGCGTGCCGACCCGCCAGGTCGCGGGTACCGGGGGTGTCGGGGGCCGCGACTACGCTGTCGCGGTGCCCGACCCCGACCCGACCCCTCGCCCGGCCGACCCGGCGCAGGGCGCGTCGACCGTGACCGCACCCGGCCGCGACGCGCAGGAGGTCGCCGAGGTCGGCGAGCTGCTCGACCTCGCGGTCGGTGCGCTGGGCGGCGGTCGCCGCGAGGGTCAGCACACCATGGCCGTCGCGGTCGCCGAGTCGCTGCGCACGGGTGAGCACCTGCTCGTCCAGGCGGGCACCGGCACGGGCAAGTCGCTGGGCTACCTCGTGCCGGCGGTGCGGCACGCGGTCCGCGCGGACGAGCGCGTCGTCGTCTCGACCGCGACGCTCGCGCTGCAGCGGCAGGTGCTGACGCGCGACCTCCCGCTCGTCACCACCGCGCTGGCGTCCCACCTGCCCCGGCAGGCGCAGATCGCGCTGCTCAAGGGCTGGCACAACTACCTGTGCGTCCACAAGGTCGCGGGGGGCTACCCGTCCGACGAGCAGGGCACGCTGTTCGACGTCCCCGAGCGGCCGGGCGCCGCGGAGCACCCGCCCGAGGAGACCGAGTCCGGGCGCGAGTCCCTCGGCGACCAGGTCGTGCGCCTGCGCGAGTGGGCCGAGGAGACGACCACGGGCGACCGCGACGACCTCGTCCCCGGCGTCTCCGACCGCGCGTGGCGGCAGGTCTCCGTGACCGCCATGGAGTGCCTCGGCGGGCAGTGCCCGATGCTCGCGCAGTGCTTCCCGGAGGCCGCACGTGCGCGGTCGCGCGAGGCCGACGTCGTCGTCACGAACCACGCGATGCTCGGCATCGCGGCCTCGGGGTCGCCGAACGTGCTGCCCGAGCACCAGGTGATCGTCGTCGACGAGGCGCACGAGCTCGCCGACCGCGTGACCGCGCAGGCCACCGCGGAGCTGTCGCTGCCGACCATCGAGCACGCCGCGCGGCTGGCCCGCAGGCACGGCGGCGTGCCCACCACCGACCTCGACACCGCCGGTCAGCACCTCGCGAGCGTCATCGTCCCGCTGCCCGAGGGGCGCTTCCCCCAGGGGCTCCCCGAGGACGTCCGCACCGCCGTCGCGACCGTCCGCGACGCCGCGCGCACCATGCTCACGGCGCTCAAGCCCGAGGGCGGGTCGCGCGACGCGGTCGACGGCGGCCGCAAGATGGCGACCTCGGCCATGCTCGCGCTGTTCGAGGTGGCCGAGCGCATGGCGGCCGACCCCGAGCAGAACGCCGCGACCGTGCTGTGGTGCGCGCGCGGCGAGGACCGCCGCGGCGTCCCGACGACCCGCCTGCACGCCGCCCCCCTCGCGGTCGCCGGCCTGGTCCGCACGCACCTCCTGGCCGGCCGGTCCGGGGTGCTGACGTCCGCGACCCTGACGCTCGGCGGCTCGTTCGACGCGACCGCGCGCGCCGTCGGCCTGGTGCAGCGCCCCGACGCCGCACCCGTCGGCCCGACGACGCTCGAGGGCACGCACGACGAGCCCGACGCCGGCACGGCGGGACCGACGGGACCGGCGGGGCGCGCGGCGCCGTCCGCGGACGCGGGCCCGGCGACCGGTGACCGCCCGCGGCGTCCCGAGGCCGACGAGCCGCCGCGCTGGCGCGGGCTCGACGTCGGCAGCCCGTTCGACTACCCGCGGCAGGGCATCTGCTACGTCGCCAAGCGCCTGCCGCCGCCGGGCCGCGAACCGGCCACCGAGGCGCAGCTCGACGAGATCGCCACCCTCGTCGAGGCGGCCGGCGGGCGCACGCTCGGCCTGTTCACGTCACGTCGCGCCGCGACCGTCGCGGCCGAGGCGATGCGCGAGCGGCTCGACGTGCCCGTGCTGCTGCAGGGCGACGACCAGCTGCCCACGCTCGTCGCGCGCTTCGCGGCCGACGAGCCGACCTGCCTGTTCGGCACGCTCTCGCTGTGGCAGGGCGTCGACGTGCCCGGCCCGGCCTGCCGGCTCGTCGTGATCGACCGCATCCCGTTCCCGCGGCCCGACGACCCCGTGCGGTCCGCGCGCTCCGACGCGGTCGCCCGCGCCGGCGGCAACGGCTTCATGTCGGTGTCCGCGACGCACGCGGCGCTGCTGCTCGCGCAGGGTGCGGGCCGGCTCGTGCGCTCCTCGCAGGACCGCGGCGTCGTCGCCGTGCTCGACCCGCGGCTCGCCACGGCGCGGTACGGCGAGTACCTGCAGCGGTCGATGCCGCCGTTCTGGCGCACCACGGACCGCGACGTCGTGGTCTCCGCGCTACGTCGGCTCGCCGGATCCGACTAGCCTCGTGCAGGGGAGGTGCCGCACCGGGCGGGCCCGTCCCGCACCACCGGTTCCGCGCCCGTGACGAGGGGAAACGACCATGGTCGACGCCATCGAGGGCGACGAGTACGCCTTCAGCCCGACGCCGTCCGTGCCGCGGCGCACGTCCAAGCTGGGGATCGTGGGGGCGGGTGCGGTCGGCTCGACCATGGCCTACGCGGCGCTCATGCGCGGCGCGGCGCGCACGGTCGCGCTGCTCGACGTCAACAAGGCGAAGGTCGAGGCCGAGGTCCTCGACCTCTCGCACGGCATCCAGTTCATGTCGATGGCCGAGGTCATGGGCTCCGACGACGTGTCGGTCATGGCCGACTGCGACGTCGTCATGTTCACCGCGGGCGCCAAGCAGAAGCCGGGGCAGTCGCGGCTGGACCTCGCGGAGGCGACGATCTCGCTCGTGCAGAAGGTGCTGCCGGGCATCGTCGAGGTCGCGCCGAACGCGGTCTACGTCATGGTGACCAACCCGGTCGACGTCGTCACGTACGCGGCGCTCAAGATCTCGGGCCTGCCGCCGTCGCAGCTGTTCGGCTCGGGCACGGTGCTCGACTCCTCGCGCCTGCGCTACCTCATCGCGCGCCACACGGGCGTCGCGGTGCAGAACGTCCACGCGTACGTCGCGGGCGAGCACGGGGACACCGAGCTGCCGCTGTGGAGCTCGGCCACGATCGGTTCCGTCCCGATCCTCGAGTGGGCGAGCGGTGACGGCGGGCCGCTGACGCGCGAGGTGCGCGACGCGATCGCGCGCGAGGTCGTCGAGTCCGCCTACCGGATCATCGAGGGCAAGGGCGCGACGAACTACGCGATCGCGCTCGCGGGGTCGCGCATCATCGAGGCCGTGCTCAAGGACGAGCGCCGCATCCTGCCCGTGTCGTCGCTGCTCGACGGCTATCTCGGCATGTCCGACGTGTGCCTCAGCGTGCCGTCGATCGTCGGGTCGTCAGGCGTGCGCGAGCGGCTCGAGGTGCCGATGTCCTCCGACGAGCTGATGGGCATGCGCCGCTCGGCGGAGGCCGTGCGCTCCGTCGCCCGGCGGTTCGGCTTCTGACGAGGTCGGCGTGCGACGAGGGCCGGACGGGGACTCCCGTGCGGCCCTCGTGCCGTCCGCGGTCGCGGGAGCGTCAGTGGTGGCGCAGCGCGTCGATGAGCTCGCCCTTGCGCATGCGTGACCGACCCTCGATGCCGATCTCCGCGGCGCGGCGGCGCAGGTCCTCGACCGTCCACTCCTCGTAGTCGCGCGAGCGCCCGCCGGACCGGCCGACGGACGACCGCCCGCGTGCCGCCGCCGCGTTCGCGATCCGCGCGGCCTTCTCCTTGCTGCTGCCCTGGTCGCGCAACGACTCGTAGAGCTCGGGGTCCTTGACGCTGGGGCCGGGGTCACGTCGTGCGGGCATGCGGCGCCTCCTCACCGGTGACGGCGCCGGCGGCTCCGGCACCGGCGACCAGCGTCGCGCGGCGGGCAGCGCCCCGCACGCGCTCGGCGTCACAAGGCGCGCAGCACGCTCACGACCCGGCCCAGCACGGTCGCGCCGTCGCCGTCGATGGGGGAGTAGGCGGCGTTGTGCGGCAGCAGCCACACGTGGCCGTCGACCCGCTTGAGCGTCTTGACCGTCGCCTCGCCGTCGATCATCGCCGCGACGATCTCGCCGTTCTCGGCGACGGGCTGCCGGCGGACGACCACCCAGTCGCCGTCGCAGATGGCGGCGTCGACCATGGAGTCGCCCGCGACCTTGAGCAGGAAGAGCTCACCCTCGCCGACGAGCTGGCGCGGCAGCGGGAAGACGTCCTCCACCACCTGCTCGGCGAGGATGGGGCCGCCGGCGGCGATGCGCCCGACGACGGGGACGTACGAGGGCGTCGGGGCGCCGTCGCGCTCCGCGGCGTCGCCGTCGCCGAGCGCCACGCCCGCGCGGTCGCCGAGCGCCGTGACGGTCCGAGCGTCGTCGGGCTGCACGACCTCCATCGCGCGCGGCCGGTTCGGGTCGCGGCGCAGGTAGCCCTTGCGCTCGAGCGCGGTCAGCTGGTGCTTGACGCTCGAGGGGCTGGTCAGCCCGACCGCGTCGCCGATCTCGCGCATGCTCGGCGGGTACCCCCGCCGCTCGACCGAGGACCGGATGGTCTCGAGCACGAGCCGCTGCCGGGATGTGAGGCCGTCGCCCGGGACCTCCGCGACCTCGGGCGCCGCGGTCCCCGCGGCGCGCGTCCGGTCGGTGCCCGTCGTCGAGCGCTCCTGCACGTCCACTGCGCCTCCTGCTGTCGCGTCGGCGCGGGCCGGGGGGCGCGCGCCCAGCGTCGCCCCGCCGCGTCGAGGCCCGGACCCGCTGGTCGTGCGGGAACGGCGCCCCTGCGCACCGACGTCGCCCGGGGGAGATGTCGGTGGTCGGTGGTGCACTCGCTGCAGCAGCCACCCTAGGCGGGCGGCCCGGGCGGATCAAACATCTGTTCGAGCGTGTCTCGACGGATGTCGGTCGGCTCTGGTAGACATCGTACAGACGTTCGACGAACAGGCGTTCGAATCCGAGCGGCTCCGGTCGGTCCGGGGCTCGTGCGGCGAGAGGGGTACGACATGAGCGCGATCACCATCGCACCCGGTACGTTCCGCGGTGGATGCACGCCGTCGGCGGCGGGTGCGCGGCGGCGGCCCGCGCCCCGGGCCGAGGCCCCGCTGCGCCTCACGACGCGCGGGCGGGTCGTCGTGTGGGGCCTGGCCCTCCTGCTCGCCGCGGGCGCCGGGGGTGCTGCCGTGTCGGCGCACGCCGACGGCCCGCGGTCCGCGATGGAGGTCGAGCGCGTGGTCGTGGCGCCCGGGCAGACGCTGTGGGGCATCGCGTCGGAGGTCGCCGCGCCCGGAGAGGACGTCAGGGACGTGGTGCTGCGCCTGCAGCGGCTGAACGAGCTGCCGTCCGCCGGGTTGACGGCGGGGCAGACGCTCGTCGTCCCCGTGGGTTGAGCGTGGACGCGGGTTGTCAGTGTCGACGCCTCCGGCTAGGTTAGCCTTACCTCATTCGGCAGGCTGGGGGGCCAGCCGGAGGTGTGTGCGGCGATCCGGCGCGTCCGGGTCCGCCAGCGCGCAGCAGCAGGTGGCACCGAGGCGAGTCGGCGCCACGAAGGGACGGGGGCGTCCCGGCGAGGGTGGCCGTCGCACGGCGGCCGCCCTCGCGCTGCCGAGGCACGCGATGTTGCAGTTGCGCCTGCGACGTCCTACCGTCGCGTGCGTCCGTCCGGCGCGTGTCGTGGCGGGCGCCGTCCCGTGATCGGCAACGCCGAGAGGTTCGTTGTGCACTGTCCCTTCTGCCGGCACCCCGACTCGCGCGTGGTGGACTCCCGCACGTCCGACGACGGGTCCTCGATCCGTCGGCGGCGCCAGTGCCCCAGCTGCCAGCGGCGGTTCACGACCATCGAGACCGCGAGCCTGTCCGTCGTCAAGCGCTCCGGTGCGACCGAGCCCTTCAGCCGCACCAAGATCGCGAACGGCGTCCGCAAGGCCTGCCAGGGCCGGCCCGTGAGCGAGGACGACCTCGCGCTGCTCGCGCAGAAGGTCGAGGAGAACCTGCGGACCGCGGGCTCGGCCGAGATCGACGCCGGCGACATCGGCCTGGCGATCCTGGGCCCGCTGCGCGAGCTCGACGAGGTCGCGTACCTGCGGTTCGCCTCCGTCTACCAGGCGTTCGACTCGCTCGACGACTTCGAGTCGGCGATCCGCACGCTGCGCGCCGAACGTGCCGAGACGGCGGCCGGTACCCCGCAGGCCGCGGCGGTGACCACGGCCGAGGGCTGATCCGGCCGAGCCGGCCCGCCCGAGGCCGGTCGCACCAAACCGTTTGGCGTCGGGCCCTCGCGTCCACCACGCTGGGGGAGCCCGACGACCACGTCGCGAGAGCGGAGGACCATCGCATGACGCAGGACGAGAAGCCGTCGGCAGTGAGCGACGAGACCAGGGAGAAGTTCCGCGAGGCGCTCGAGCGCAAGAGGTCGAGCGGCCACCGGACGGCCGACGGGGGCCGGAACACCGGGGCCGTGCACGGGTCGGAGACCGCCGGGCCCGTGCAGCGGCGCTTCCAGCGCAAGTCCGGCTCCGCCTGACACCACGCACGACGAGGGCCGCGCAGCACGTGCTGCGCGGCCCTCGTCGTGCGTGCGGCCCGGGGCGGGCGGGCGCCCGCCGACGGACGTCAGTCGAGCAGGCGCAGCCGCAGCGACTCGGGTCGCTCGGTGAGCGCGTCGGCGACGGCCGCGGGCACGGGCGACGCGACGTCCGTGACCACGTAGCCCAGCTCGCCGCGCGTCGCGAGCAGCTGGCCCTCGATGTTGACGCCGTGCTCGGCGAGCGTCGCGTTGATGGTCGCCAGCACGCCCGGCACGTTGCGGTGCAGGTACGCGACGCGGTGCGCATCGGGGCGCTGGTCGAGCGCGAGGTTCGGCAGGTTCACCGACAGGTTCGTCGAGCCCGTCGCGAGGTAGTCGCGCACCTTGTGCGCCACGAACTGTCCGATGGCCTCCTGCGCCTCCTCGGTCGAGCCGCCCGTGTGAGGCGTGAGGATCACGTTGGGCAGGCCCTGCAGCTCGGACACGAACGGGTCGCCCTTGCGCTTGGGCTCCTCGGGGAAGACGTCGACCGCCGCTCCCGCCACGTGACCGGCGAGCACGGCGTCGCGCAGCGCGGCGTAGTCGACGACGAACCCGCGCGACAGGTTGAGGAAGATCGCACCCGGCTTCATGCGCGCGATCTGCTTGGCGCCGAACATGCCGGCGTTGCCCGCGCGCCCGTCGACGTGCAGCGTCACGACGTCGGCGGTCTCGAGCAGCTCGTCGAGCGTGCGCATGCGACGTGCGTTGCCGAGCGCGAGCTTCTCGGCGGTGTCGTAGAAGACCACCGACATGCCGAGGTTCTCGGCGAGGACCGACAGCTGCGTGCCGATGTTGCCGTAGCCGATGATGCCCAGCGTGCGTCCGCGCACCTCGTGCGCGCCCGTGGCGGACTTGTTCCAGACGCCCGCGTGCATCTCCTTGTCGAGCACCGTCTGGCGGCGCGTCAGCGAGATGATGTCGGCGATCGCGATCTCGACGACCGAGCGCGTGTTGGAGAACGGCGCGTTGAACACGGCGATGCCGCGCCCGGCCGCCGCGTGCAGGTCGACCTGGTTGGTGCCGATGCAGAACGCGCCGACGACCTCGAGGTCGCGCGCGGCGGCCAGCACGTCGGCCGACACCTGGGTCTTGGAACGGATCCCCAGGACCTGCACGCCGGACAGGGCCTCGGCGAGCTCGTCCTCGTCGAGCGCGCCGGTCCGCGTCACGACGTCGAAGCCCGCGGACTCGAGGATGGTCCGGGCGTGGGGGTGGAGGTTCTCGAGCAGCAGCGCGGTAGGCACGCCCCATGGTGCTCCCGGTCCGCGGGGCGGACCAAAGCCGTCCCGAAGGACGGGACGGTGTGCCCGGCGCGGCCGTGTCGGACCGCCGGGCGCCGTACGGCGGTCGGTCAGTCCCGCTCGACGAACCCCGGCGGGAGGTCCCGCGCGTGCACGACGTGCAGCGCGTGGGTCGGGCGGGTCATCGCGACGTAGAGGTCCCCGGCCGAGGCCGCGAGCACGTCGGCGGGCTCGACGAGCACGACGACGTCGAACTCGAGCCCCTTGGCCTGACCGGGCGTGAGCACGACGAGCGTCTGCTCGAGGTCGGGCAGCTCGCCGCCCGGGGCGTCCTCGGCGGTGCCGTCCAGCGCGCGGCGCACCGCGGCCGCGTGCGCGGGCGTCGCGACCACCGCGACGCGCCCCGCACCGCCGGCCTGGCCGACCGTGGCCGCCAGCTCGCGTGCGGTCGCCGCGGCGGCCGTCGTGACGTCGCCGCCGGCGACCCGGTGCAGACGCAGCGCGTCGGGCACGTCCCGCGCCGACGTCTGCGGGCTCACGGGCAGGCCCGCGGCCAGCGCGACCCGCCGCGCGGCGTGCGCGACGGTCGCGGGCGTGCGGTAGTTGACGGTGAGCTCGGCCAGCCGCCAGGACCCGCGCAGCAGCGGCCCGAGCATCGCCTCCCAGTCGTGCGTGCCCCCCGCGGACGACGTCTGCGCGACGTCCCCGACGATGGTCAGCGACCGCGTCGGCACGCGCCGCAGCAGCGCGCGCCACGCCATCGCGGACAGCTCCTGGGCCTCGTCGACGACCACGTGGCCGTAGGTCCACGAGCGGTCCGCGGCGGCCCGCTCGGCGGTCGTCAGGGACGGCCCGCTGCTCGCGAACCGGTCGGCGAGCGCCTCGGCGGACACGAGGTCCCCGGCGCCCGTGCTCTGCAGCACCTGGCGCGCGTACTCGAGCTCCTGCGTGCGCCGCTCGGCGTCGGCCCGCGCCTGCGCGCGGGCGGCCTGGTCGTCCTCGCCGAGCAGCTCGGCGGCCTCGTCGAGCAGCGGCACGTCGGCGGCCGTCCACGGGGCGTCCGCGGGCCGGGCCAGCAGCGCGCGCTCGCGGTCGGACAGCTCGGGCGCGGCGGCCGCGAGCCGGTGGGGCTTGGTCCACAGGTCCGTGAGCAGGCCCTGGGGCGTGAGCGGCATCCACGCGAGGTTGAGCGCGATGCGGATCTCGCGCGTCGTGCGCAGGTCCTCGACGATCTCCGCGCGGTCCTCGGGCGGCACGTCCCACGCGAGCTGCTGCACGTACTGGTCGGCGAGCCGCGCGAGCATGTCGCGCACGAACGTCACGCGCGCGAGGTTGTGCGGCTTGTTCTGCCGGCGGGCGCGCGCGACGGCCCCCGCGACGTCCTTGGGTCGCACGACGACCGTGCGGCCGTCGATCCGCACGCTGGTGGGCTGTGCGGGCACGCGCTGCCGCTGGCGCACGGCCCGCGCGACGACGCGCGCCATCAGCGCCCGCCCCTTGATCTCGGCGACGGCGTCGGGCTCGGTGCCGCGCGCCTCGACGCCCGGGTAGAGCTCGGCGAGCGTCGCGGTGACGACGCCGGTCTCGCCGAGCGAGGGCAGCACCTGGTCGATGTAGCGCAGGAAGGTGCGCGACGGGCCGACGAGCAGCACGCCCGAGCGCTCGAGCAGGCGGCGGTGCGCGTAGAGCAGGAACGCGGCGCGGTGCAGCGCGACGGCGGTCTTGCCGGTGCCGGGGCCGCCCTGCACGACGAGCGCGCCCGCGAGCTCGGAGCGGATGATCGCGTCCTGCTCGGCCTGGATGGTCGCGACGATGTCGCCCATGCGGCCGGTGCGCGCCGCGCCGAGCGCCGCGAGCAGCGCACCCTCGCCCGAGACGCCCGCGAGCGAGTCGGGGTCGACGCCCGCCGCGGCGAGCGCGTCGACGTCGAGCACGTCGTCCTCGAGGCCCGTGACGCGCCGGCCGGCCGTGACGAGGTGGCGGCGGCGCGCGACGCCGTCCGGGTGTGCGGCGGTCGCGCGGTAGAACGCCTGCGCGGCCGGTGCGCGCCAGTCGGTCAGCAGCGGCGTCTGCTCCTCGTCGGTGAGCCCGAGCCGTCCGATGTAGCGCCGCTCGCCCTCGCGCAGGTCGAGCCGGCCGAACGCGAGCCGGTCCTCGACCGCCTCGAGCTGCGCGACCCGGTCCTCGTAGAGCGTCGCGAACGCGTCGCGCTCCGAGCGGTTCTGCGGCGAGCCCGAGGGTCCGGCGCGGCGCACGGACGCGAGGCGGCGACGCGCCTGCGCGCGCAGCTCGTCGAGGCGCGCGTACAGCCCGTCGACGACCCGCTGCTCGCCGTCCAGCTCGCTGTCGATCCCTGCCACCAGCCCGTCCACCCCCGTCGTGCCGGGTGCGAGCCCGGTCGTCGGCGCCGTCGGGACCCGCCCGACCGCCCCCGCCCGTCGCGGGCGGCCGTCCATTATCCGCTCGTCGCGGGGGTGCCCGGGCCACGACGCGCGCGACGACCCGATCGACGCCCTCGTCGCACGTGCGTGACGGTCCTGCCTTACAGTGCGTGCACACCGACGGGAAGGACCCCATGCACGGCTCTGCTGCACGCGAGGCCGAGGCGCCCCCTGCCTCCACCGCGGACGACCTGCCGTTGCGCATCCTCGTGGTGGAGGACGACGAGGGGGACGCGGTCCTGGTGCAGGAGCACCTGCAGGACGCGGGTCTCGTGCACGAGACCGTGTGGGCCCGCTCGGTCGACGAGGCGCTCGAGAACCTCGACGTCGACTGCGTGCTGCTCGACCTCGGTCTGCCCGACGCGATGGGGCTGAGCGCGCTGCAGCGCGTGCTCGACGCGGGCGCGCCGCCCGTCGTCGTGCTCACGGGGCTGACCGGCACCGACGCGGGCCTCGAGGCCGTCGCGGCGGGCGCGCAGGACTTCCTCGTCAAGGGGGACGTGCACCCCGACGTCCTCGCGCGTTCCGTGCGGTACGCGGTGCAGCGCCGCCGCCTCGAGGACACGGGCCGGGCGCTCTACCGCAGCCTGGTCCGTGCCGCGGAGACGACGCGCCTCGAGCGCGCGCTGCTCCCCACGCCGCGCGTGACCGACGAGCGCCTGGAGGTCCGCGTCGGCTACCGCGCGGGGCGCGACGGCCTGCTGGGCGGCGACTTCTACGACGTGGTCGAGCGTCCCGACGGGACGGTGCTCGTGATGGTGGGGGACGTGTGCGGGCACGGCCCCGACGAGGCGGCGCTCGGCGCGACGCTGCGCACCGCGTGGCGCACGCTCGTGATCGCGGGGACCCCGGCCGACGAGATCCTCGGGCTGCTCGAGCGCGTGCTGCAGGCCGAGCGCTCGCGCCCCGAGGTGTTCACGACGGCGACGATGCTCGCGATCCACCCCGACCGGCGCTCGGCCGACCTCTACCTCGCGGGCCACCCCGTGCCGCTGCTGGTGGGCGACCCGTCGTCGCTGCTGCCGGCCGACGCGCGCGGCCGCGCGCTCGGCATCCCCGTGGGCGGCGGCTGGCCCGCGCGCCGCCTCGACCTGGGGCCCGCGTGGCGCGTGCTGCTCTACACCGACGGCCTGCTCGAGGCCACGGTCGCCGCCGACGGCACGCGGCTGGGCAAGCCGGGGCTGCTCGAGCTCGCCGACCGGACGCTGCCCGCGGCGCCGGACGACGGTGCCGCGGTCGCGCCCGACGAGGACCCGGTGCTCGGCCGGCTGCTGTCGGCGGTCCGCGAGCGCCACGGCGGCGACCTCGTCGACGACGCGGCGGTCGTGCTGGTCGGGTGGCCCGCGTGACGGCGTCCGCGCGCCCCGGCCCGCCGCGCGCGACGCTGCGCCGCCGGCTCGGCGTCCTGCTGGGCGTCGCGGCCGCGGTCCTCGGTGCGGTGCTCGTGCTCACGGGGTACGTCGCGGCCCGCTCGTCGCAGGCGCAGGAGCTCGTCACGCAGACGTACTTCGACGCGGTCACGCGCGCCGACGCCGCGTACATCCGCCTCGTCGACGCCGAGACCGCGGTCCGCGGCTACGCGCTGACCGGTGACGACGTCACGCTCGAGCCGTACCACCGCTCGCGCGAGCAGGAGGACTCGATCACGGACGTCGCGCAGCGCGTCGAGCGGACCTCGCAGGACGAGGTGCTCGTGGCGAGCGCGCGCGCCGCGCGCGACGCCGCCGACCGCTGGTACGACGAGTTCGCCGAGCCCACGATCGCGGCCGTCGCCGCGGGCGGGCCGACGGCCGTCGACCCCGCCGCGATCGAGACGGGACGCGTGCTGTTCGACGAGACGCGCACGGCCGTCGAGGTCTACAACGCCGAGCTGCGTGCCAACCGGCTCGAGGCCGTCGCGGCGGTCGAGCAGTGGCAGCGGCTCACCGCCCTGATCATCGCCGGGCTCGTGGTCGCGGCGCTCGCGGTCGGGACGACGCTGTGGGTCGTGCTGCGGCGCTGGGTGCTCGCGCCCGTGGACGAGCTCGCGGCCGCGAGCCGCGCGGTGTCCTCGGGCGACCTCAGCCACGTCGTGCGCGTCGACGGGCCGGGGGAGATCGAGCAGCTCGCGGCCGACGTCGAGGCGATGCGCGTCGGGCTCGTGACGCAGCTCGCGGCGCTCGAGGAGTCGCGGCGCGAGATCGCCGACGCGCACGACCGGCTGACCGAGCAGGCCGAGGAGCTGCGGCGCTCCAACCGTGACCTCGAGCAGTTCGCGTACGTCGCGTCGCACGACCTGCAGGAGCCCCTGCGCAAGGTCGCGAGCTTCACGCAGCTGCTCAAGAAGCGCTACGGGGGTCAGCTCGACGAGCGGGCCGACCAGTACATCGACTTCGCGGTCGACGGCGCCAAGCGCATGCAGCGGCTGATCCAGGACCTGCTGGGGTTCTCGCGCGTCGGTCGCGTCGGGGGCGAGGTCGTCGACGTCGACGTCGCGCAGGCGCTCGACCGCGCGGTCGACCAGCTCTCGGAGCGCGTCGAGGAGACCGGTGCCGTCGTCACGCACGGCGGCCTGCCGGTCGTCCGGGGCGAGGAGCCGCTGCTGGTCCAGCTGCTGCAGAACCTCGTCGGCAACGCCGTGAAGTTCCGGCACCCGGACCGGGTCCCGCACGTCCACGTCAGCGCGACGCGTGTGGAAGACTCCTGGGAGTTCGAGTGCCGGGACAACGGCATCGGCATCGACCCGCAGTACGCGGAGCGCGTCTTCGTCATCTTCCAGCGGCTGCACGCCAAGGACCTGTACGAGGGCACCGGGATCGGGCTCGCGCTGTGCAAGAAGATCGTCGAGTTCCACGGCGGTCGGATCTGGATCCCGGAGACCGCCGGGGACGGCACCAGCATCCGCTGGACGCTGCCGGCGGCCGAGGACGACGCCCCGCACGCCGGGGTCGAGGGGCAGGCCTGAGTGTCCGTGCAGAAGCCGATCGACGTGCTGCTGGTCGAGGACGACCCGGGCGACGTGCTCATGACGCGCGAGGCGTTCGAGCACAACAAGGTGCGCAACCGCCTCTCGGTGGTCGCGGACGGCGTCAGCGCGCTCGAGTTCCTGCGCAAGGAGGGCGAGCACGCCGACGCCCCGACGCCCGACCTCGTGCTGCTCGACCTCAACCTGCCGCGCATGGACGGCCGCGAGGTGCTCGAGGCCATGAAGTCCGACGCGACGCTGCGCGCGATCCCCGTCGTCGTCCTGACGACGTCGGAGGCCGAGGAGGACGTCCTGCGCTCCTACTCGCTGCACGCCAACGCGTACGTGACCAAGCCGGTCGACTTCGACCGCTTCATCGACGTGGTCCGGCAGATCGACGAGTTCTTCGTCGAGGTCGTGCGCCTGCCCGGTCACTGACCGCGCCGGCCCCCACGGTCCTCCCGCGCGGTGCCGCGCAGGTCACGGCGCCGCGCGGGAAGAGTCCGGGCGGGTCCGGCGTTGCACCTCTCGACCGCACGACGAGAGGCGAGTGAGGGATGCTGGACCCCCGGGACATCTACGACGTGGACGTCGACGTGGCCGAGCGCGTGGACGCGGCGACGCGCGACGGCGGTGCCGGACCCGTGCTGGTGCACGCGGTGCGCGGCTTCGTCGACGCCGGCCACGCGGGTCAGGTCGCCGTCGACCACCTCGTGTCGGGCGGGCCCGCGCAGCGGCTCGTGACGTTCGACGTCGACCAGTTGGTCGACTACCGCTCGCGCCGCCCCGTCATGACGTTCGACGAGGGCTGGACGGGCTACGACGCGCCCGAGCTCGTCGTGGACCTCCTGCACGACGCGCAGGGCACGCCGTTCCTGCTGCTGCACGGGCTCGAGCCCGACGTGCAGTGGGAGCGCTGGGTCGCCGCGGTGCGTCAGGTCGTCGAGCGGTTCGACGTGCCGCTGGTCGTCGGGCTGCACGGCATCCCGATGGGCGTGCCGCACACGCGGCCGATCTCGGTGACCGCGCACGCGACGCGCGCCGACCTCGTGGCGGACCACACGTCGTTCTTCGGCACCGTGCAGGTGCCGGCCAGCGCGTCGGCGCTGCTCGAGCTGCGTCTCGGCGAGGCGGGTCACGACGCGATGGGCTTCGCGGTGCACGTGCCGCACTACCTCGCGCAGTCGCCGTACCCCGCTGCGGGTCTCGCGGGTCTGCGGCACGTCCAGCGCGCGGCCGGGCTCGACCTGCGGCTCGCCGACCTCGAGCCCGCGGCCGCCGAGGCGACGCGCGAGGTCGAGCGTCAGGTCGAGGGGTCGAGCGAGGTCGCGGCGGTCGTGCAGGCCCTCGAGGAGCAGTACGACGCGTTCACGCGCAGCGTGGGGCGGACGAGCCTGCTGGCCCAGGCGACCGACCTGCCGACCGCCGAGGAGATCGGCGCCGAGCTCGAGCGCTTCCTGGCGACCCAGGTGGACGAGGGCGGGGACGAGGGCTGACCCGTCCGCCGCCGTGCCGGTCGCCCGCGCGCGAGCGCTCGGTGCCGGGGGCGTCGTGACCGGATCGTTGCCGTCCCGCGGGGGACGAAACGGCCCGTTCCGTGGCGTACGCCACACCGGCGTGAAAGGATCGCGAGCGTTGCAGTGACGTACGGACGCTCGACCGGTCTCGCGCCGTGACCTCGGTCGCGGTGGCATGAGGTTCCGCCCGTCCCCGTGGGGACCGGACCGCCCGGTGCAGGACGTGAGGCATTGCGGCGCGGTGCGGGCAGTCGGCGCGCACCGTCACACGGTGGGACAGAAGGATGCGGGACATGGCACAGGGCTCGGTCAAGTGGTTCAACGCCGAGAAGGGCTTCGGGTTCATCGCGCAGGACGACGGCGGTGCCGACGTCTTCGTGCACTACTCGGCGATCGACACGCAGGGCTACCGCTCGCTCGACGAGGGGCAGCGCGTGGAGTTCGACATCACGCAGGGTCAGAAGGGTCCGCAGGCGGAGCACGTCCGCCCGCTGTGACCCGCGTCCCCGGCGCGACGCCGGGGCGCCGATGCGGGGCCGCACCGTCCGACGGTGCGGCCCCGCGTCATGCCCGGGGGGTCGGGGCGCCCGGCGCGCGCCCGACCTCGCCCGCGCCGCCCGCCGTCCCCTCGGCGGGCGTGGGCGGGTCGTGGCGCGGCGTCGCGCGGCCCGCGAGCACGCGCGTCTCGCCGTCGGTCAGCAGGCGCGCCGGCACCGGCAGCGTCCGCAGCGTCCGGTCCAGGCCCGGGTCGTCGAGCAGCGAGGGGTCGTCGGTGCCGACCAGGACGAGGTTGCCGTAGCGCCGCCCCCGCAGCAGCGCGGGCTCGGCGACGACGCCGATGCGCGCGAACGCCGCCGCGAGCGTGGCGAGCTCGGCGCGCGCGAGCGCCAGCGGCGGACGGTCGGCGCAGTTCGCCAGGTAGACGCCGCCCGGGCGCAGCACGCGCGCCACGTCGCGCGTGAGCTCGAGCGTCGTGAGGTGGTCCGGGGTCCGGTCGCCCGCGAAGACGTCCCGCACCACGACGTCGAACGACGCGTCGGGCAGCGTCGCGAGCTCGGCGCGCGCCTCGCCCGTGCGCAGGCGCAGGTGCGGCGCGCGGGGGAGGGCGAACCACTCGCGCGCCAGGCGGGCGAGCTCGCCGTCGAGCTCGACGGCGAGCTGTCGGACGTGCGGGTGCCGGTGCGCCAGCGCGCGGGCGAGCGCGCACCCGCCGGCGCCGAGGTGCAGCACCGACAGGTCGGGGCGGGTGGCCGCGACCACGTCGATCACGGCGGCCGCCTGCTGCATGTACTCGAAGTCGAGCAGAGCGGGGTCGTCGAGGTCGACGAACGAGCTCGGCACGCCGTTGACCAGGAGCGTCGCGGCGCGGGGGCGGCCGGGCTCGGGGACGACCTCGGCCGTGCCGGTCGTGATCGGCACGGGGCCGTCCGGCCAGGTCGGCGCCGTCGCCGTCGATGTCGGTGGTCGGCGGGACGATGCATCACGACGTCGGGCAGCCACGCGCACACCGTACGTCGTGGCGGCTGCTGTGGGCGGCAGCTGTTGACGGAGTCGAACACGTGTTCGAAGATGGACCGGTGGCGGGAGTCCCGCCGGTCGAGGGAGGTGGCGGTCGTGAGCGCTGAGGTCGTCGTGCTGCACCCCGGGTCGCTGCCCCCGCAGACGAGCGAGCTGCTCGGGCGTGCCGACGCCGAGCTGCTCGCGGCGCAGTTCTCGGGCGAGCCGTGGGAGATGTTCTCGCACGCGCACATGGCCGCCCTGCGCGCCGGTGCGGCCCTCGTCGCCGCTCGCGGTCGCCCGACGGGCCGGGGGGCGCCCCGGACCGTCTGGGGCATGCTGGACGTGGTGGCCCCCGAGCTCCACGCCCAGGCGGCCTTCTTCGCGCACGCGGCGACGCTCCGGTCGGCGGTGGACGCGGGGAGGTTCGAGCTCGTGACCCCGTCGCGTGCCGAGCGGACGTTGTGCGCCGCGGAGGACATGGTCGACGCGGTCCGCGCCGTCCTCGTGCGTGACGCGGCGGACGGGGGTGAGGTGCGTGCGGTGGCGGGCAGGTGAAGCCTCGGTGCGCGACACGCCCGGCGGTGGCGCTCGCACAGGTTCGTGACGCATGATGATCGCCCTGCCGCAGGGACTGCTCGACTACCACGTTGGTGTGAGCCGATCTATCCTGAGGCGAAGAGTCCATTGGAGTGCGACGGGGGTCGGGATGCCACTCTCCGAGTACGAGCAGCGCGTGCTCGAGCAGATGGAGCGTCAGCTGACGTCTGACGACCCGCGGCTCGCCAACACGCTCACCCAGCGAGGTGGGCGACGGCCCGTCGTGCGCTACGTCGTCGCCGGTGTCGGCGCGGTCGTCGGCCTGCTGCTGCTGGTCGTGGGCGCCGCGACGTCGCTCCCGTGGCTCGGCGCCGCCGGGTTCGTCGTGATGTTCGCCGCGGTCGGGTTCGCGTTCGCGGGGCCGCACGGCACGCCTCGCGGCCCCCAGGGCACCGTGGCCCCGGACGGGACCGTCCGCCCCGCCCCGGGTCGCACGGCGGCGAAGAAGAAGCAGGGCTTCATGTCGCGCTTCGAGGAGCGGTGGGACCGGCGCCGCGACGGCGACGGACGCTGACGACGCGCCTCGACGTGCGCGGACGGTGACGGGGACGTCCGTCCCGACCGCTGGGGCGTGCCCGGTGGCACGCTCGGCCGCGTGATCCATCTCTACCTGCACGCTCGTGCGCTCCCGGGCGCGCGGCCCGCGGTCGAGTCGTTCCTCGCCGAGGCGCGCGCCGTCTACGAGGAGCCCGACGGCGTCGCCGTGCGGCTGCAGTGGTCGACCACCGACCCGGACGCCTTCGTCGAGATCATGGAGTACGCCGACGAGGCGACCTGGCGTCGTGACCAGGAACGCGTCGAGCACGATCCGCGCATGCGCGCCCTGATCGAGCGGTGGCACGGCCTGCTCGCCTCCGGTCCGGTCGTGTCGACCTACGAGGACGTGCCGATCACCGTGCCGTGACCTGCTCCCGGCGGCGCGCCGTCGACGACGCGACCGCCTCGTCGACGCCCGCGCGGACCGCCAGCCGCCACGCGTCGAGCTCGCCCGGCCGGACCGGCGCCGGCGTCGGTGCGTACCGCGCCTGCTCGACGGCCGTCGCGAGGTGCTCGAGCGCGGCGAGCGGCGCCCCCGCCAGCGGGACCCCGGTGCGCTCCTCGAGCGTGGTGCGCACCCGTCGCACCGCGGCGCGAGGACTGTCGGAGTCGGACCAGCGCAGGTCGGCGCGCGCCAGCTCACGCCGCAGGAGCGTCCACGCGTGCTCCGGGGAGGCCGCGGACGCGCGCCGCCGCCGGGCGACGAGCACGAGGGCGCCCGCGCCCAGCAGCAGGACGGTGCCCACGGCGGTGCCCACCGCGACCGGCACCCACGGGGTGCTCGCGTCGTCCACGGACGACGGCGGGGTCGACGGTTGCGCGGTCGGGGCTGCGGACGGGGCTGCGCCGGGCTCGACGGCGTCGAGGTCGTCCTCCGGGACCTGGTCGGTCGCCGTCGTCGCCGCGAACGGGTCCGCCCAGACGGGTGGCGGGCCGGTCTGCGACGCCGGCGTCGGCTCGAACCGCACCCATCCCTGACCGTCGAAGTACAGCTCGGGCCACGCGTGCGCGAGCCGGCCCGTGACGACGTACTCGCCGTCCCGGTTCCGCTCGCCGGGCAGGAACCCCACGCCGACGCGGGACGGGATGTCGAGCGTGCGAGCCATGATCGCCATCGCGGTCGCGAACTGCACGCAGTACCCGCGCCGGTCCTCCAGGAAGTCCCACACGGCGTCGGACGACCGTGCGGGGGGCACGCGCGTGTCGTACGTGAAGTTGGCGATCGAGCGCAACCAGGTCTGCAGCGCGAGCGCCTGCTCGTACGGGCCCTGCGCGTCGGCCGTCAGCTCGGCGGCGAGCGCCGCGATGTCGTCCCGGTGCTGCGTCGCGGGCACCGCGGTGTACAGCTCCGCGTCCTCGGGCACCCCGACCTCGGCCCCGCGGAGGTCGGCCGCGCTGAGCGACGGCACCTGCACCTGCATCGCGTAGGTGAGGCCCTCGCGCGTCGCGCGCTCGCCGACGACCTCGTCGCGCTGCTGGTCGTACGCCCACGCTCCCTCGACCGTCAGCGTGCGGGCGAACGTGCTCAGCGGCAGCCGCCGCTCCCGCAGCGCGCCGACCGAGACGTCCACCTGCGCGAGCGTGCCGGCCTCGGGCGACGGCGGCACGCCGCGCAGGGCGGGGTCGGAGGACAGCAGCAGCGCGGGGTCCCAGTCGGTGAGACGGTCCGAGTCCGTGCGCTCCCAGAGCCGGCCGTCGAACGTCGCGAGGGTGAAGGCCCGGAGCGGGCCCACGAGGCGCGCGTCGACGGCGGGCGCCGCCGCTGCGTCGTCGCCGGCGTCCTCGGGGACGGGCGGCCCGGTGGCGTCGTCGTCCGCGTCCTCGGGGCCCGGCGCCCCGGCGGCGTCGTCGTCCGCGCCGGGGTCGTCCGCCGCCGCGTCGGGCCCGGCGGTGGGGTCGACGACCCGGTACGTCAGCACGACCTGCCCCGAGCGCTGGCCGAGGCTGTCACGCAGGTCGAGGTCGTCGCTGAGCTCGAGCGGCCCGACCGCTCCCGACCCGAACGTCGGCAGCGAGACGCTCGCCCAGCCGGGCGCGTCCATCAGCGGCGGGCCGGCCACGACGGTCAACCCGGCCAGGGCCGCCGCCGTCACGGCGGCGACGACCGCGCGGCGCGCGCGCCCGGCGTGCACGTGCAGGGGTGCGGCGCCGTAGGCGAGCAGCGCGAGGTAGGCGGTGGCGGTCCAGAAGACGGCCGTGGCGCCGGCGGGGAAGCCGAGCACGACGGCGGGCACCCAGAGCGCCAGCAGCGGGGCGCCGGCCAGCGCCGGCACCCGGAGCGCGAGCACCGCCGCGTCGACGAGCAGGAGCACGGCGACCGCGCCGACGACGACGAGCATCTCGCCCGGACGCACGTCCGGCATCGGCACGAAGGAGTCGTTCACGACCGCCACGCCCTGCTGCGCGGTCGCCCACGCACGGCGCAGCGCGTCGAGGTCGGGCAGGAACTGCGGTCGTCCCGGTGGTGCGCCGTAGCGCAGGACGAGCCCCACGACCGCGACCGCGGCACCGGCGACGGTCGGCACCCACCACCGGCGGGTGAGGGCCCGGGTCAGCGCGGTCGTCGCGCCGACGACGAGCACCGCGACCCCGGCGACGACCAGCCACCGCGTCCCCACGATGAGCCCCGACAGCGCGAGCAGCGCGGCCCAGGTCGCGAGGACGCCCAGCGCGGCACCGAGCCACGCGCGCGCGCCCTGCTCGGGGGTCGGCGTCATCGTGCGCCCCCCAGCAGCTCGAGCCAGCAGGTCTGCAGGTCCGTGCCCGTGGTGACCTGCACGGCGCGCCATCCCGCTCGGCGCAGCGCCAGCACCGTGGCGTGCGCGTCGCGTGCGTCGCCGGAGGTCCGGCCGTCCTCGCGGACGACCGCCCACGCCTGCGCGGCGTCACCGAGGTGCGCGAGGCCGGCCCGAGCCCCCGGGGTCAACGGTCCGAGGGCCGCGAGCACGATCTCGCCGCCCGTCTGGCTGGTGCCCAGGACGCGGACCGCGTCGACGAGCGCGGCCTCACCCTCGGGCGCCGACCGGGCCGGCTCGAGGTCGATCGTCAGGTCGAGCAGCGCCGCGCGCGACTCCGGGCCGCTGCGGGCGTGGACGAACGGCGACGCGCCCGACCCCCCGCCCGGTGCGACGCCGGCACCCGCCAGGCGCACGGGGTGCCCGGCGTCGAGCATCGCGAGCGCCATCGACGCGGTCAGCGAGATCGTCCACTCGGCCGCGCTCGCGCGCACGGGCAGGTCGAGCAGCACGGTCACCGGGCGCAGCCCGGCACGCTCGTCCGAGCGCACCAGCAGCGAGCCGCGGCGTGCGCTCGAGCGCCAGTGCACGCGGCGCAGGTCGTCGCCCTCGCGGTAGTCGCGCAGGTGGGCGTCGTCGGTCGACGGGGTGCGCGCACCGAGCGCGACGCGGTCGGGCTCGCCCACCAGGACGTCGGAGGGGGCGGGGAGGGCCGCGACGGCGGGCCACACGGCCACCTGGGTCTCGTCGCCGAGGGTCGCGCGCGAGCGCACGACGCCGAAGGTGTCGACGCGCGTCACGACCAGCGGCCCCAGCGGCCAGCGACCCCGCCGGCCCGCGCGCACGGTGTAGCGGACGCTGGCCGTCTCCGGCCGGCGCACGACGCGCGCGCGCAGCGCCCGACCGCCCGAGAGCTCGACCGCCGCCTGCTCCGAGAACCGCAGACCCGCGAGGCGTGCGCGGCCCGCGCGGTCGGTGGCGCGGACCTCGACCTCCACCTGGGACTCCTCACCCGCGTGCACCGGGTCCGGCAGCACGGACCGCCGCACGGCGAGTCCCCGTCGTCCGCGGGCCGCGTCGACCGCGACCGCGACGCCGAGCGCGACCACGGGCAGGGCCAGCAGCAGGACGCCGATCCGGACGAGGTCGAGCGAGCCGAGGCCGATCCCGACCTGCAGCGCGACGAGACCCGCCGCGGCGAGCGCCCAGCCCCGGGCGGTCGGACGCTGACGCATCAGCCCGCGGTCTGCCGGGCGGGTGCGGCGGTCGTGGCGACCGGCAGCGGCGTGCGGGCGACGACGGCGGCGACCACGTCCTGCGTCGTGCGTCCGGACAGCCGCGCCTCGGTGCTCGGGAGCAGGCGGTGCGCGAGCACCGCGACCGCGAGCTCCTGCACGTCGTCGGGCAGCACGTGGTCGCGTCCCGCCATCGCGGCGAGCGACTTCGACGCCCGCAGCAGCTGGATCGCGGCGCGCGGCGACGCGCCGAGCCGCAGGCCCGGGTCCTCGCGCGTCGCGGTCACGAGGTCGACCACGTAGCGCTTGACGGCGGGTGCGGCGTAGAGCCGGCGCGCGACGTCGACGCAGCGCTGGACCTCGGCCGCGTCGGTGACGGGTCGCAGCCGCGCGAGCGGGTCCGCGGTCTCCTGCGCGTCGAGCATGTCGAGCTCCGCCTCGACGCTCGGGTAGCCGACGGTGAGTCGTGCCATGAACCGGTCGCGCTGCGCCTCGGGGAGCGGGTACGTGCCCTCCATCTCGACCGGGTTCTGCGTCGCGACGACGAGGAACGGGCGGGGCAGGGGGTAGGAGCGGCCGTCGACCGTGGCCTGCGCCTCCTGCATGCACTCGAGCAGCGCGGACTGCGTCTTCGGCGACGCGCGGTTGATCTCGTCCCCGATGACCACGTGCGCGAAGACGGGCCCGGGCCGGAACTCGAACTCGTGGGTCTGCGCCCGGAAGATGTTGACGCCGGTGAGGTCGCTCGGCAGCAGGTCCGGCGTGAACTGGATCCGCCCCACCGAGGCGTCGATGCTGCGCGCGATCGCCTTGGCGAGCGTCGTCTTGCCGACGCCGGGCACGTCCTCGAGCAGCAGGTGGCCCTCGGCCAGCAGGACGGCGAGCGACGTGCGCACGAGCTCGGGACGGCCGGTCACGACGGACTCGACGTTCGCGCGCAGGCGGGTGGTGACGGCGACGAGCGCGGCGAGCTCGTCCGGGGTCGGCGGTGTCGACATGTGTACGGCTCCCTCGGCGGACTGGGACGAGCGTACGCATGGCGCGCGCGCCGCGGGTGGCCTTCGTCGCCCGGGGTCGTCCGTCCGTGGTCGCCCGCGTCGTGCGCGGCCGTGCGGCCCGCGTCCCTCCACATCGCCCCACCCGGGTGCCGCGCCGGGGCCGCAGGGGAGCGCCTGTGGCGTCCGAGCGCCCGTGGCGGGGTCGTATTGCCGGGGTTGGCCCCGGTTCGTCCGGCGTCCCGACCGCGCGCGACGCACCGCGGCGCCACCGGGCGCGTCCGGGCCCTCCACTTCGCTCCACGTGTCTGACCTGCGTGAACGCGGATCGAACGGGTGAACTTCCCGCATTCAAAAGATGCGGGTGGAGGGAAGTGGAGTACCGTGGAGGCACGTGGTGAGGGCTGGGGGGAGCTGGTCCGCACCGCTGCGGAGCGAGGGTCGGTGAGGCCCTCGCGCCGGGGTGGTCGACCGGTCGGGGCGCACGGGAGGGGAGTGAGGTGTCGTATGAGTCGTCCGGCGCCTTCGGCTCCTTCGCGCCCTTCCTCGGGACGTACACGCCGCGCCTGGACGACAAGGGGCGGCTCATCCTCCCGGCGAAGTTCCGGCCCCAGCTCGCCGGTGGGCTCGTGATGACGCGCGGGCAGGAGCGCTGCCTCTTCGTGCTCCCGATGGACGAGTTCCGTCGGATGCACGACCAGCTGCGCACCGCGCCCGTCACGAGCAAGCAGGCCCGCGACTACCTGCGCGTCTTCCTGTCCGGTGCGAGCGACGAGCAGCCCGACAAGCAGGGGCGCATCTCGATCCCGCCGATGCTCCGGACCTACGCCGGGCTCGACCGGGACGTGGCCGTGATCGGCACCGGCACCCGCGTCGAGATCTGGGACCTCCAGGCCTGGGAGACGTACCTGGCGGAGCAGGAGGCCGGGTACGCCGACACCACCGAGGAGGTCTTCCCGAACGGCCCCTTCTGACGAGCAGCACCCGCCCGAGACCGCCCGACGACCGCTCCGCCCGACGAGACCTCCTCCCGTCCGCTCTGACGCCACTTCCCCGGCGCCAGAGGGTCGGTGGGGGATCTGGCCGGACGGAGGAGGGACCGTCCGGCCATCCACGGGCACGACCGGCACCACCACACCGAGCACCGCACGCACCGCGACCCGCACGAGCGGACGGCCGCGGCGAGACCAGCAGGGGAGGGCAGATGGACGAGCAGCACGACGCCGCGACCCGGCACACGCCGGTGCTCCTGCAGCGGTGCCTCGACCTGCTCGCGCCCGCGCTCGCCGCCCCCGGTGCCGTGATGGTCGACTCGACGCTCGGCATGGGCGGGCACACCGAAGGCGTGCTGCGCGCGTTCGACCACGTGCGCGTCGTCGGGATCGACCGCGACCCGCAGGCGCTCGCGCTGGCCTCGGCGCGGCTCGCGCCGTTCGGTGACCGGTTCACGGGCGTGCACGCCGTGTACGACGAGATCCGCGACGTCCTCGACGACCTCGGCATCCCGGCGGTCCAGGGCGTCCTCATGGACCTGGGTGTGTCGTCGCTGCAGCTCGACGAGGTCGAGCGCGGCTTCGCGTACGCGCACGACGCACCGCTCGACATGCGCATGGACCCGACCACCGGCCCGACCGCGGCCGACGTCCTCAACACCTACGACGAGCGGGCGATCGCCCGGGTGCTGCGCGAGTACGGCGAGGAGCGCTTCGCCGCGCGGATCGCGCGCGGCGTCGTGCGGCGTCGCGAGCAGCGGCCGCTCACGCGGACCTCGGAGCTGGTCGACGTCGTCCGCGCGGGCGTGCCGGCGGCCACCCGGCGCACGGGCGGCCACCCCGCCAAGCGCACGTTCCAGGCGCTGCGCATCGAGGTCAACGGCGAGCTGGCGGCCCTCGAGCGCGCGCTGCCCGCGTCGGTCGAGGCGCTCGCGGTCGGCGGGCGGATCGTCGTCGAGTCGTACCAGTCGCTCGAGGACCGCCTCGTCAAGCGCACGCTCGCCGCGGGCGCGACGTCGAGCGCACCGCCCGACCTCCCCGTCGAGCCCGCGACGCACGCGCCCTACCTGCGGCTCCTCACCCGGGGCGCCGAGGAGGCCGACCTCGACGAGCTCGCGCGCAACCCGCGCGCGCAGTCCGTCCGCCTGCGAGCCGCCGAGCGGCTGCGTCCCACCCCCGACCACCTGCGCACCCCGAGGAGAGCCGCATGAGCGCCCTGCCCCTGGCCGCCGCCCGCACCGGTTCCGCGCGGGCCTACCCGCAGCCGGCACGCCCGGCCCCGGCGCCCCGCCCGCGGCTGCGCGTCGTCCGCGCGCCCGCGCAGTCCCGGTCCCGCGTGCCGTTCGTGCTCGCCTGCATGGCCGTGCTGGGCGGTGCGCTGCTCGCCGCCCTGCTGCTCAACACGCAGGTCGCGTCGCTCGCGTTCGAGCGGTACGAGCTGTCCAACGAGCTCGGGCGGCTGCGGCAGGACCGCATGGATCTCGTCGCGCAGCTCGACGCGAAGTCGTCGCCGACGCAGCTCGCCGAGGCGGCGCGCGCGCTCGGCATGGTGGAGGCCAACGGCACGGGGTGGCTGCGGCTCGCGGACGGCAGCGTCCAGGGAGCCCCCGCCCCCGCGGCCGGATGAGCGCCCAGGCGCCCGGCGGCGCGTCGCGGGTGCGTCGCGCGCCGCACGCGCGCTCGGGGGCAGCCGCCCCGCGCGCCGCAGCGGATCGTCGCGCGTCGCGTGGCACCGTGGGCCGCGTGAGCGAGCGCACGGGCACCGTCCCGCGTCGTCGGCCCGGCACGGGCGGCCCGACGCGTGACCGCGTCGCCGCGCGCCCGGCGACGGGCGCCGTCCGCGCGGGCGGACGCCTGCCCGCGGGCGACGCCGCGCCGCGCACCGTCGTGGCGTCGCGCGGGCGCATGGTCGCGCTGGTGGTCACGCTCGCGCTCGTGCTGTCGGTGTTCGTCGGCCGGCTGGTCTACGTGCAGGGCGTCGCCGGTCCCGAGATCGCGGCGCAGGCGCGCGCGGCGCGCATGACGCAGGTCTCCACGCTGGGCGCGCGCGGCGAGATCACGGACGCCGACGGCGTCGTGCTCGCGTCGTCCGTCGAGCGGTACCGCGTCGTCGTCAACCAGAACCAGGTCGCGGCGTACAAGGGGCGCGGGTCGGCCGACGCGCTGAGCGGGGCCGCGGGCGTCGCGTCGCAGCTCGCGCCGCTGCTCGGCACGAGCCCGGCCGAGCTCGGCGGGCGGCTCGTGGGGGACCGCGGCTACGTCGTCGTCGCCAAGGACGTGCTCCCCGAGGTCGCACGCGAGATCCGGGCCCTGCGGCTCGACGGCATCGTGGTCGAGCGCGTCGCGGACCGCGTGTACCCGAAGGGCGCGGTGGGCGGCAACATCGTCGGCTTCGTCAACTCCGAGGGCGTCGGGCTGCAGGGGCTCGAGTACGCGCTGGACGGCGAGCTGCAGGGCACCGCCGGCCAGGAGAGCTACGAGCGCGGGCGCGGCGGGCAGCCCCTGCCCGGCGGTGCCGGCGAGCAGACCCCCGCGCGCGACGGCCGGTCGGTGCGGCTCACGCTCGACCTCGACCTGCAGTGGAAGGCCGAGGAGGCGCTGCGCAACCAGGTCGCGGCGACGGGTGCCGAGGCCGGGACCGTCGTCGTGATGACGAAGGACGGGCGCGTGCTCGCGCTCGCCGACTCCACGGCGTTCGACCCGAACGCACCGGGCGACGCCGCGGCGGACGCGCTGTCGCGCAGCGTGACCGACGCGTTCGAGCCCGGCTCCACGAGCAAGGTCGTGACGATGGCGGCGGCGCTCGAGGAGGGCGTCGTGCAGCCGACCGAGCGGTTCCAGGTCGCGGACCGGTGGCAGACCCCCCAGGGCGAGACGATCAAGGACTCGCACGACCACCCCGTGCTCAAGCTCACGGCCACGGGGATCTTCGCGGAGTCCTCCAACGTCGGCACGGTCGAGTTCGGCCAGCGGCTCACCAAGCAGCAGCGGTACGACTACATGGCCAAGTTCGGGTTCGGGCAGCGCACCGGGATCGAGATGCCCGGCGAGACGCCGGGCAGCCTGCGCACGCCCGACAAGTGGCAGGGCCGCGACGAGTACGCCGTCATGTTCGGGCAGGCCGTGTCGGTCAACGCCCTGCAGGCCGCGAGCGTCTTCGCGACGATCGCCAACGGTGGCGTGCGCGTGGCGCCGCACATGGTCGCGGGGTACACCGACGCCGACGGCACCTACGTCGCGAAGGACGCCCCCGAGGCCACGCGCGTCGTCTCCGAGCAGACCGCCGCGAGCGTGCTGTCGATGATGGAGAGCGTCGTCGACGACGGCACGGGCACCAACGCGGCCATCCCGGGCTACCGCGTCGCCGGCAAGACCGGCACCGCGCAGCGCTTCAACCCGAGCGGCTACACGTCGTCGTTCATCGGGGTCGCCCCGGCCGACGACCCGCAGATCGTGACGGCGGTCATCCTGCACAACCCCCGCACGTCGACGTACGGCGGCACGGTCGCCGCGCCCGTGTTCGCGGACGTCACGGGATACGCGCTGCAGCAGCTGGGGATCGCGCCCTCGGGGGCCGCTCCGACGCTGTACCCGGCGACGTGGGAGTGACCGACCGGGGTAGATTCCTCCCCATGACGTCCCCCCTGGGCCGGCTGCGCCCTGAGCACCCGCCGGCCCGCAGGGTCGACGACCTCGTCGCGGCGTTCGCGCTGCGGACCACCGGCCCCGACGCCGCCGGGACCACCTTCACGGGTGTGTCCATGGCGAGCGGCGACGTGGCGCCGGGCGACCTCTTCGTCGCGGTGCCGGGCCTGAAGGTCCACGGCGCACGGTTCGCGGCCGACGCGGTCGCGCGCGGGGCCGTGGCCGTGCTGACCGACGACGAGGGCGCCGCGCTCGTGCCCGCCGGCACGCCGGTGCTCCTCGCCGACGACCCCCGGCTGCTGGCCGGGCCGGTGGCCGCGTGGGCGCTGGGCGACCCCGGCGAGCGCCTCGTGACCGTCGGCGTCACCGGCACGAACGGCAAGACCACGACGACGTACTTCGTCGACGCCGCGCTGCGGGCCGTGCACGAGCGCACCGCCGTGCTGGGCACGGTCGAGCTGCGGATCGGCGACGACGCGGTCGAGAGCCCGCGCACGACCGTCGAGGCGCCCGTCCTGCAGTCGCTGCTCGCGCTCGCGCGCGAACGCGGCGCGACGGCGCTGACGACCGAGGTCTCGTCGCACGCGCTCGCCCTGGGGCGCGTGCTCGGCACGCGGTTCGACGTCGTGGGCTTCACGAACCTGCAGCGCGACCACCTCGACTTCCACGGCGACATGGAGGGGTACTTCCGCGCGAAGTCGCGGCTGTTCTCGCCCGAGCAGGCGCGCCGCGGCGTCGTCGTCGTGGACGACGTGTGGGGCCAGCGTCTCGCCGAGGAGGCGCCGATCCCGGTCGAGAGCGTCGCGACGCGCGCGGGCAGCCCGGTGTGCGCGGGCGCCGACTGGGTCGTGGTCGACGCCGACGTGGGCCTCGACGGCGTGGGCTCGCGGTTCTCGCTGCGCGGGCCCGACGGCCGCGTGCACGAGGCGCACAGCCCGCTGCCGGGTCTCGTCAACGTGTCGAACGCCGCCCTGGCCGTCGTGCTCGCGCACGCCGCGGGCGTGCCGCTGGGCGCCGCGATCGACGCGGTCGGGCGCGCGCACGCGATCCCGGGACGCATGGAGCGCGTCGTCGAGCGCGGCGACGGCTGGCCGCTGTGCCTCGTCGACTACGCGCACACGCCCGACGCGCTCACGCTCGCGCTCGAGGCGGTGCGCCCGATCACGCCGGGCCGGCTCGTGCTGGTCTACGGGTCCGACGGCGACCGCGACCGCGGCAAGCGCCCGATCATGGGGCAGGTCGGCGCGCGGCTGGCCGACGTGCTCGTGGTCACCGACGAGAACCCGCGCTCGGAGGACCCCGCGTCCATCCGGGCCGCCATCCTCGAGGGCGTGCGCGACGTGCGCCCCGACCTGGCCGACGTGCACGAGGCGACCAGCCGCGCGCAGGCCATCCGCGACGCCCTTCGTCTGGCTGGTCCGGACGACACCGTGATCGTCACGGGCAAGGGCCACGAGCCGACCCAGGAGATCGCCGGGGTGTTCCACCGCTACAACGACCGTGACGTGTTCCTCGCCGCCCGCGCCGAGCGCCGGGAGCAGCACGCGTGATCGCCCTCACCGCCGCGGAGATCGCGGCCGCGACCGGCGGCACGCTCGCCGGCGTCCCCGCGCACCAGGTCGTCACCGGCCCGGTCGTCGTCGACTCGCGCGAGGCGCTGACCGGCGGCCTGTTCGTCGCGCTGCCCGGCGAGCACGTCGACGGGCACGACTACGCGCCCGCGGCCGTCGAGGCCGGCGCCGCGCTGGTGCTCGCCTCGCGCGCCCTCGACGGCGTCCCGTGCGTCGTGGTGCCCGACGTCGAGCGCGCGCTGGGCGACCTCGCCCGCGACGTGCTCGTGCGCCTGCGCGAGGCCGCGGCGGCCCCCGGCGGCAGCGGCCTGCGCGTGCTGGGCGTCACCGGATCGGTCGGCAAGACCACGACCAAGGACCTGCTCGCGCAGCTGTGCGGCGCGGCGGGCCCCACGGTCGCGCCCGTGCGGTCGTTCAACAACGAGATCGGGCTGCCGCTCACGGTGCTGCGCGCCGACGAGGCCACGCGGTTCCTCGTGCTGGAGATGGGCGCGAGCGGCCCCGGCCACCTCACGTACCTCACCGACGTCGCACCCCCCGACGTCGCCGCTGTCCTGCTGGTGGGCCACGCCCACCTGGGCGGCTTCGGCGGCACGGTCGAGGACGTCGCGCGCGCCAAGGCGGAGATCGTCGCGGGGCTCGTGCCCGACGGCACGGCGGTGCTCAACGCCGACGACCACCGCGTGCGCGCGATGGCCGCGCAGGCCCCCGGCCCGGTCGTGCTGTTCGGCGTCGCGCCCGACGCGCAGGTGCGCGCGGCGGACGTGCGTCTCGACGGGCTCGGTCGCGCGTCGTTCACGCTCGTGCACGCCGTGGACGGCGCGACCCACGAGCGTCGCGTGGAGCTGCGGCTCGTGGGGGAGCACCACGTGCACAACGCGCTCGCTGCCGCGGCGTGCGCGCTCGCGGTCGGTCTCGACCTGGACGACGTCGTCGCGGGCCTGTCCGCGGCCGACGCGCTGTCGCCGCACCGCATGCACGTCGTGGACCGCCCCGACGGCGTGACCGTGGTCGACGACTCGTACAACGCCAACCCGGACTCGATGCGCGCCGCGCTCAAGGCGCTCGCGGTCATCGCCGGGCGCGAGCGTCGCTCGGTCGCGGTGCTCGGCGAGATGCTCGAGCTGGGCGACGAGCACCGCACGGCGCACGACGCGATCGGACGGCTCGTGGTGCGCCTCAACATCGGGCTCACGGTCGTCGTCGGCGAGGGCGCGCGTGCGATCCGCGACGGGGCCAACCACGAGGGGTCGTGGGGCGACGAGGTCGTGCTGGCCGACGACGTCGACGCCGCGGCCGCGTTCCTCGCGGACGAGCTCCGCGCGGGCGACGTCGTGCTCGTGAAGTCGTCGTACGGCGCCGGCCTGTGGCGCCTCGGCGACGTGCTGACGGGGGCCGACGCATGAGGGCCGTCCTGATCTCGGGCGGCATCTCGATGCTGCTCGCGCTGCTCGGCACGCCGCTGTTCATCCGGTTCCTGGTCCGTCGTCAGTACGGTCAGTTCATCCGGCAGGACGGGCCGACCGCGCACTTCACCAAGCGTGGCACGCCCACGATGGGCGGCGTCGTCATCATCGGCGCGACGCTCGTCGGCTGGGCGCTCGGCCTGCTGCTGACGGGGACCCGTCCGAGCGCGTCCGCGCTGCTCGCGCTGTTCCTCATGACCGGGCTGGGGGTCGTCGGCTTCCTCGACGACTTCATCAAGATCTCCCGGCAACGGTCCCTCGGGCTGTCGCCGCTGTGGAAGATCGTGGGCCAGGGCGTCGTGGGCGTCGTGTTCTCGGTGCTCGCGCTGCAGTTCCCCAACGGGCAGTTCCGCACGCCCGCGTCGACGCGCATCTCGTTCATCCGTGACACGAACCTCGACCTCGCGTTCGCGGGCGTCACGGTCGGCCTCGTGCTGTTCGTGGTCTGGGCCAACTTCCTCATCACCGCGTGGTCGAACGCGGTGAACCTCACCGACGGCCTCGACGGCCTCGCGACGGGCGTGTCGCTCATCGTGTTCGGCGCGTACGTCCTGGTCGGGGTGTGGCAGTTCAACCAGAGCTGCCAGGCGATCCTGTCCGCAGGGCCACGGTGCTACGAGACGCGCGACCCGCTGGACCTCGCGGTGGTCGCCGCGGCCATCACGGGAGCGCTGTTCGGCTTCCTGTG
The DNA here is from genome assembly GCF_004535805.1 of Cellulomonas sp. HD19AZ1. NCBI lineage: Bacteria > Bacillati > Actinomycetota > Actinomycetes > Micrococcales > Cellulomonadaceae > Cellulomonas > Cellulomonas sp. HD19AZ1. The sequence continues at coordinate 66,495 of NZ_SPHX01000002.1, read as the reverse complement.
GTGGAACGCCAGCCCCGCGAAGATCTTCATGGGCGACACCGGCTCGCTCGCGCTGGGCGGTGCGCTCGCGGCTCTCACGATCCTCACGCGCACCGAGATCCTCGGCGCGATCATCGGCGGGCTCTTCGTGCTCATCGTGCTGTCGGATGTCATCCAGATCGGCTTCTTCAAGATGACCGGCAGACGGGTGTTCAAGATGGCGCCGCTGCACCACCACTTCGAGCTGTCGGGGTGGGGCGAGGTGACGATCGTCATCCGGTTCTGGATCATCGCCGGGCTGTTCGTGGCGCTCGGCGTCGGGATCTTCTACGCGGAGTGGGTGGCGCAGTAGGTGGACGCACGTTTCGACGGTCGCACCGTGCTGGTCGCGGGCCTCGGGGTCTCGGGGCGCGCAGCGGCGCAGGTGCTGGCCGACCGCGGCGCCCGCGTCGTGACGTACGACGACCGCGCGCCGGAGGCGGACGCGCACGACGTCGCGGTCCTGGTCGCCGACGGTCTCGCCGGCGCGGACCTCGTCGTCGCGTCGCCGGGCCTGCCGCCGCACCACGCGCTGCTGGTCGCGGCGCGCGAGCGCGACGTGCCCGTCTGGAGCGAGGTCGAGCTCGCGTGGCACGTCCGCGTGCCGCGCGACGGCGGCGACGGCCCCGCGCCGTGGCTCGCCGTCACGGGGACGAACGGCAAGACGACGACCGTCGGGATGCTCGAGTCGATCCTGCGCGCCGCCGGTCGGCGCACGCTCGCGGTGGGCAACGTCGGCACGCCGGTCGTGCTCGCGGCCGTCGACCCCGCGCTCGACGTGCTCGCGGTCGAGCTGTCGAGCTTCCAGCTGCACCACACGTCCTCGATGTCGGCGCAGGCCGCGGCGGTGCTGAACGTCGCCCCCGACCACCTCGACTGGCACGGGTCGCTCGAGGCGTACGCGGCGGACAAGGGCCGCATCTACGAGCACGCGCAGGTCGCGTGCGTCTACGACGCGAACCAGCCCGTGACCGAGCGGCTCGTGCGCGACGCGGACGTCGTCGACGGCTGCGTCGCCGTCGGTTTCACGCTCGGCACGCCCGCCGTGGGGCAGGTGGGGCTGGTCGACGACGTGCTCGTCGACCGGGGCTTCGCGCGGCTGCGGCACACGCACGCGGCCGAGCTCGGCACGCTCGCGGACCTGGCGCAGCTCGCCGGGCCGGGCGGCGTCGTGCCGCCGCACGTCGTGCGCAACGCCCTCGCGGCGGCCGCGCTCGCGCTCGCGCACGGCGTCGAGCCCGCGCACGTGCGGGACGGGCTGCGGGCGTTCGCGCCCGGGGCGCACCGCATCGTGACGGTCGGCCGCGTCGACGACGTCGCGTACGTCGACGACTCGAAGGCGACCAACGCGCACGCCGCGTCGGCCTCGCTCGCGGCCTTCGAGCCCGGGTCGGTCGTGTGGGTCGCGGGCGGCCTCGCCAAGGGCGCGGAGTTCGACGACCTCGTGCGCGAGCGGCGCGACCGGCTGCGCGGCGTCGTGCTCGTCGGCGTGGACCGTGCGCCGCTGCGCGACGCGCTCGCCCGACACGCGCCCGACGTCCCGGTCTTCGAGGTGGACGCCGGTGACACTGAACCGGTGATGGACCGCGCCGTGACCGCCGCGCGCCGGCTCGCCGCCGGTGCGCCGGAGGGCGTGCCCGTGACCGTGCTGCTGGCGCCGGCCTGCGCGTCGATGGACCAGTTCACCTCGTACGCCGCGCGCGGCGACGCGTTCGCCGCGGCCGTCCACCGCCTCGGGGGCGACGACGCCGGGCAGGAGCGGCGCGCGGACGGCGCGCCGTGACGCCCGGCCCCGACGCGCGCCCGCGCAGCGCACCGACCCGCGCGGTCACGCCGCCCGGCGGCACGCCCGAGGTGCGCGAGCCCGCGTTCCTCGGCACCTGGAACTCCGCCGTGACGAGCTACTACGTGCTGCTCGGGGCGACGCTGCTGCTCGTCGCGATCGGGCTGGTCATGGTGCTGTCGAGCTCGAGCGTCGAGTCGCTCGCGGCCGGGAAGTCGCCGTACGCGGTGTTCTTCAGCCAGGCGCAGTACGCGCTCATGGGGCTGCCCGTGCTCCTCGTGCTGTCGCGGGTGCCCGTGCGTCTCATGCGGGCGGCGGCGTGGCCGCTGCTGGGGTTCGCCGTGGTGTTCCAGCTGCTGGTGTTCACGCCGCTCGGGTGCGGTGCGGGCGGCAACCGCAACTGGGTGTGCGTGCCGGGCTTCACGGCGCAGCCCTCGGAGGCGGTCAAGCTCGCGCTCGTGGTGTGGCTCGCGGCGGTGCTCTCGCGCAAGCTGCGGCTGCTGCACGAGTGGCAGCACGCGCTGGTGCCCGCCGTCCCGGTGGCCGGCGTCGCGATCGGCGTGGTGCTCCTCGGGCACGACCTGGGCACCGCGATGGTGATGGTGCTGCTCGTGGCCGGGGCGATGTTCGTCGCGGGCGTGCCCCTGCGGATCTTCGCGGTCGCCGGCGCGGTGGCCGCGGCGGGCGTCGCGGCGCTCGCGATCGGCAGCGAGAACCGGATGGCGCGCATCATGTCGTGGCTGTCGGCGGACTGCGACGTGCAGAACGAGTGCTACCAGACGCTGCACGCGGGCTACGGCCTGGCGACGGGCGGCTGGAGCGGCGTCGGCCTCGGGCAGAGCGCCGAGAAGTGGTCCTACCTGCCGGCCGCCCACAACGACTTCATCTTCGCGATCCTCGGCGAGGAGCTCGGCATGGTCGGCACGCTGCTCGTGCTCGCGCTGTTCGCGCTGCTCGCGTTCGCGATGGTCCGCATCATGCGCCGTCACCCGGACCCCTTCGTGAAGATCGCCACCGCGGCCGCCTTCGCGTGGATCGTCGGGCAGGCGCTGGTCAACATCGCCGTCGTCATCGGACTGGCCCCCGTCATCGGGGTGCCGCTGCCGCTCGTCTCCGCCGGAGGTTCCGCACTCATCATGACCATGGCCGCCCTGGGCATGCTGCTCTCGTTCGCCCGTTCCGAGCCGGGCGCCGCCGAGGCGCTCGCCGCTCGACCCTCGGTCGTGCGGCGTTCGCTCGCGGTGATCGGGCGGACCCGTGGCTGACGCGCCGGGCGTCCTGCTCGCGGGCGGCGGCACCGCGGGGCACGTCAACCCGCTGCTCGCGGTCGCCGACGAGCTGCGCCGCCGGCACCCGCACGGGCGGATCGCGGTGCTCGGCACGGCCGAGGGCCTGGAGTCCCGGCTCGTGCCCGAGCACGGCTACGACCTGCACGTCGTGCCGCGCGTGCCGCTGCCACGCCGTCCCACGCCCGACTGGCTGCGGCTGCCCGGGCGGCTGCGCGCCGCGGTGCGTGCCGCGCAGGACGCGATCGACGCGGTCGACGCGCACGTGGTCGTCGGGTTCGGCGGGTACGTCGCGACGCCCGCGTACCTCGCGGCGCGCCGGCGCGGGATCCCCGTCGTCGTGCAGGAGCAGAACGCCCGCGCGGGCCTCGCGAACCGGCTGGGTGCGCGGTGGGCGGCCGCGGTCGCCGTGACGTTCGAGGGCACCGCGCTCCCGGGTGCGCAGGTGACCGGCCTGCCGCTGCGCACCGCGGTGCAGGACCTGCTCGCGGCCCGCGCCGTCGACGCCGCCGCGACGCGCCGCGAGGGTGCCGCGGCGCTCGGGCTCGACCCCGAGCTGCCGACGCTGCTGGTCACCGGCGGCTCGCTGGGTGCGGTGAGCGTGAACCGTGCCGTGGCCGGTGCGGCCGCCGACCTGCTCGCGACGGGTGCGCAGGTGCTGCACCTGACGGGCCGCGGCAAGGCCGACGAGGTGCGCGCGGCGCTCGAGGGCGTGCCGGGCGCCGAGCGCTACCACGTGGTGGAGTACCTCACGGCCATGGACCGCGCGCTCGCGGTCGCGGACGTCGTCGTCGGCCGCGCGGGCGCCGGCACGGTCTGCGAGCTCGCCGCGCTCGGGATCCCGGCGGTCTACGTGCCCCTGCCGTTCGGCAACGGCGAGCAGCGGCTCAACGCGGCGGGCGTCGTCGCCGCGGGCGGCGGGGTCCTCGTGGACGACGCCGACCTCACGCCGGCGTGGGTCCGCGCCCACGTCCCGGTGCTGCTGGGCTCGGGGGACGCGGCGCAGACGCGCGCGCGCATGGGCGCGGCGGCCGCCGCGGTCGGCGTCCGCGACGCCGCCGCGCGCGTCGCGGACCTGGTCGACGCGCAGCTGCCCGCGCACCTGCGGGCCACGGCACCGGCGGCCGTCGGGCGCCGGGCGCACGTCCCCGCCGTCGCGGACCCGGGGGAGCGCGGGCCGGTGGCGCTGGCCGACCTCGGCCGTGTGCACCTCGTCGGCGTGGGCGGTGCGGGGATGTCGGCGGTCGCGCCGCTGCTCGCGGCGCGCGGCCTGCGGGTCAGCGGGTCCGACGCGCACGACGGCCCGGCGCTCGCGCCGCTGCGGGCCGCGGGCGTGACGGTGCACGTGGGGCACGACGCCGCGCACGTCGAGGACGTCGACACGCTCGTGGTCTCGTCGGCGGTGCGCGACACCAACCCCGAGGTCGCCCGGGCGCGCGAGCGCGGCGTCCCGGTGCTGCACCGGTCCGAGGCGCTGGCCGCGCTCATGGCGGACCGCGACGCGGTCGCCGTCGCGGGCGCGCACGGCAAGACGACGACGTCGGGCATGGTGGCCGCGGCGCTCGTGCACGCGGGCGCCGACCCGTCGTTCGCGATCGGCGGGGTCGTGCGCTCGACCGCGGGCACGCTCGGCGGTGCGCGGCACGGCGAGGGGCCGTTCGTCGCCGAGGCCGACGAGTCCGACGGCTCGTTCCTCGCCTACGAGCCGCTCGTCGCGGTCGTGACGAACGTCGAGCCCGACCACCTGGACCACTACGGCACGCAGGAACGCTTCGAGGCCGCGTTCGAGCGGTTCGCCGACCGCGTGCGCGACGGCGGGCTGCTCGTCGCGTGCGCGGACGACGCGGGGTCGGCGCGCCTCGTCGCGGCCGTGCGCGACCGGCTCGCGACGCGCGGTGTCGAGGTGCGCACGTACGGCACGGCCCCGGACGCGGACGTGCGCGTCGGCGAGAGCACGGCGACCGACGACGGCCGGTGGCGCGTCGAGCTGACGCCGCGCGACGAGCCGCCGGTGGTGCTGCACCTGCGCGTGGCCGGTGCGCACATGGCGCTCGACGCGGCCGCGGCCTGGTGCGCGCTGCGTCGGCTGGGCGTCCCGGGCGAGGAGGCCGCGGCCGGGCTCGGCGACTTCGTCGGGACGGGTCGCCGCTTCGAGGACCGCGGCAGCGCGGACGGCGTGCGCGTGGTCGACGACTACGCGCACCACCCGACCGAGGTCGCGGCGCTGCTGCGGACCGCGCGCCAGGTCGCGGGCGAGGGTCGCGTCGTGGTGCTGTTCCAGCCGCACCTGTTCTCCCGCACGCGCACGTTCGCGCGCGAGTTCGGCGCGGCGTTCGACCTCGCCGACGCGGTGGTCGTGACCGACGTGTACGCGGCGCGCGAGGACCCGGACCCCGAGGTGACGGGTGCGCTCGTCGTCGCGCACGTGCCGACGCCCGGCAAGGCCGTGTTCGTGCCGGGCCGCCAGGACGCCGCGCGGGCCGCGGCCGCGCTCGCGCGCCCCGGCGACCTGCTGCTGACGGTCGGGGCGGGTGACGTGACCGACCTGGGCCCGGTCGTGCTGGCGGAGCTGGCGGCCCGCGCCGAGGTCGCGGGCGCGGAGGCGACGCCGGCCGACGGTGGTGCCGCGGGTGGTGCCCGGCCGTGAGCCCGCAGCGCCCGCCGGCACCGCGACGCCCGGCGGCGTCGCGGCCGGCGGCGCCCCGACGTCCGGTCGCACGCCCCGGTCCGGCGCCGACCGCCGAGCCGTCGCCGTCCGGCGACGAGCCCGGCACGACGCCGACCCGCGCGGCGCGTCCGGTCGCGCGCCCGGGGCCCGCCGACGGACGGGCGGCTGCCGGCGGGTCGGGGCGCGCGGCGAGCGGTCCCGGGTCGCGTCCGGCACGGGCTGCCGACGCGACGCCGCGCGAGGGTGCGCGGGGTGCGGCGCGCGCGACGTCGGGTGCGACGCCGACGGTGCCGTCGACGGGGGCGACGCGGACCGTCACGACGTACACGACGGGTCGGTTCTCCGGGCCCGTGCGACCGGCCGTGGTCTCCACCACGTCCCAGGAGCGGTTCGCCGAGCGCGCGCGGGCGCGCCGGCACCTCGCGCGCCGGCAGCTGCTGCTCACGGCCGGGGGCGTCCTGGGCGCGGGGGGCCTGGCCTGGCTGCTGCTGCTGTCGCCGGTGCTCGCGCTCGACCCGCAGAAGGTCGAGGTCACGGGGGCCGGGACGGTCGTGGCGGTCGACCAGGTGCTCGCGGTGGTCGCGGAGCGTGCGGGGACGCCGCTGCCGCGGCTCGACACCGTGGGTCTGCGCGACGCCGTGCTCGACGTGCCGGGGGTGCGCGAGGCGCGCGTGGTGCGCGAGTGGCCGGACGGGCTCGCGGTCCAGCTGGTGTCCCGCGAGCCGGTCGCCGCGGTCCCCGAGCCGGACGGCGGGGGCGTCGTCCTGCTCGACGAGCAGGGCGTGCAGGTCGGTCGCGCCGACGCCCCGCCGGAGGGGCTGCCCACGGTCGACGTGCCGGTCGGCGACGAGCGCACGCTGACGGCCGTCCTGCGGGTGCTCGAGCAGCTGCCGCCCGACCTGCTGGCGCAGGTCGGGTCGGTGGCGGCCCGGACGCAGGACACCGTGACGATGCAGCTGCGCGACGGTCCCCAGGTCGACTGGGGGAGCGCGGACGAGACGCCGTTGAAGATCGCGGTGCTGCAGGCGCTGCGTGCGGCGCCGCAGGCGGCCGGTGCGTCGGTCCTCGACGTGTCCGCACCGCGCCTGCCGATCACCCGGTGACGGGGTCGACGCCGCCGATGGCGGCGAGGATCGCCGACACGCGCGCGGCGGTCGTTGAACGACGGGGAGCGGCGACCTAGCGTCACGTCCCGACAACACACCTGACATAACTCTCACCCTCAACCTGAGGGTGAAGGTTCATCGCACCAGTCCCGCGCGCCGGGGCGAGCACCAGCGGCCCAGCACGCCGCGACCCGCGAACGAGAGGCACCCACCGTGGCAGCTCCGCAGAACTACCTGGCGGTCATCAAGGTCGTCGGCATCGGCGGGGGCGGCGTCAACGCCGTGAACCGCATGATCGAGGTCGGCCTCAAGGGTGTCGAGTTCATCGCCGTCAACACCGACGCCCAGGCCCGGCTCAGGGCCGACGCCGACGTCAAGCTCGACGTCGGCCGCGAGCTCACGCGCGGGCTCGGCGCGGGCGCCGACCCCGAGGTCGGCAAGAAGGCCGCCGAGGACCACGCGGAGGAGATCGAGGACGTCCTGCGCGGCGCCGACATGGTCTTCGTCACCGCGGGCGAGGGCGGCGGCACCGGCACGGGCGGTGCGCCCGTCGTCGCGCGCATCGCACGCTCGCTCGGCGCGCTGACGATCGGTGTCGTCACGCGGCCGTTCACCTTCGAGGGCCGCCGCCGCTCGGTCCAGGCCGACGCGGGCATCGACGCGCTGCGCGCCGAGGTCGACACCCTCATCGTCATCCCGAACGACCGGCTGCTGTCGATCTCCGACCGCAACGTCTCGGTGCTCGACGCGTTCCACTCCGCCGACCAGGTGCTGCTGTCCGGCGTCCAGGGGATCACCGACCTCATCACGACCCCCGGCCTCATCAACCTCGACTTCGCCGACGTCAAGTCCGTCATGCAGGGCGCCGGGTCCGCCCTCATGGGCATCGGGTACGCGCGCGGCGAGGACCGCGCCGTGCAGGCCGCCGAGATGGCGATCTCCTCGCCGCTGCTCGAGGCGAGCATCGACGGGGCGCACGGCGTCCTGCTGTCGATCCAGGGCGGCTCCGACCTCGGGCTGTTCGAGATCAACGAGGCCGCGCGCCTCGTCCAGGAGGCGGCGCACGCCGAGGCGAACATCATCTTCGGCGCGGTCATCGACGACGCGCTCGGCGACGAGGTGCGCGTGACCGTCATCGCCGCCGGGTTCGACGGCGGTGGTCCGGTGCAGCGCCGCGACGGCCGCGCGCTCGGCCAGGTGAGCGGGTCGACGGCCCGCCAGGTCCCCGCGGTCGCGCCCGTCACGACCCTGCCGGGTGCGTCGGCCGTGCCGACGCCGCGCCCCGTGCAGGTCGCGGACGAGGACCTCGTGCCCGTGGGCTCGTCCGCGGCGACGGGGGCCTCGCCGCAGCAGGAGGTGCCCGCGTTCCTGTCGACCGAGGCCGAGCCGCGTCCGGTCACCGGTGCGCTCGAGGTGCCGCGGGTCCTCGCCGAGGAGCCGCCGGCCCGTCGTGAGCGCGACGACCTCGACGTGCCCGACTTCCTCAAGTAGGGGCGGTCGTGCCGGGTGCGCCCGCCCCGGCGGACGACGTCGAGCTCGCCGTCGTCCCGCTCGGGCCGGGTGTCCTCGCGGGGTTCACGTCGCGGGCGGGCGGGGCGAGCGCCGGACCGTGGGCAGGGCTCAACCTCGGGTCCGCCGTCGGCGACGACCCGCAGGTCGTCGCCCGCAACCGGCACGCCGTCGCGCAGCGCCTCGGTGCGCCACTCGTGCTCGCGACCCAGGTGCACGGCGCCGACGTCGTCCGTGTCGGCCCCGGGGGTCTCGACCCCGAGGTCCGCGCCGACGCGCTCGTGACCACGGCGACCGGGGTCGCGCTCGGGGTCTACGTGGCCGACTGCGCGCCCGTGCTGCTCGCGGACCCCGTGGCGCGCGTCGTCGCGGCGGTGCACGCGGGTCGCCCGGGGCTCGTGGCCGGCGTCCTGCAGGCCGCGGTCGCGGAGATGGTCGCGCTGGGCGCCGACCCCGGCCGCACCCGCGCGGCCGTCGGGCCCTGCATCGCGGCCGCCTCCTACGAGGTCCCCGCGGCGATGCGGGACGCCGTCGCGGCCCGGGTCCCCGCGGCCGCGGGCATGACGGCGGCGGGCACCCCCGCGGTCGACCTCGCGGCGGGCGTGGTCGCGGTCCTCGCGGCGTGCGGCGTCGGCGACGTCCACGTGGACGGCCGCGACACCTACGGCGACGCGGCGCTCTACTCGCACCGCCGCTCCGTCCACGAGCGCGCCCCGGCGACGGGGCGCTTCGCGGGCGTCGTCCGGCTCGTGGACCCCGCCGCGGCGCCGTGACGTGGCACGGGTCACGGCCGGTGCGCCCGACTCCCGACACGCCCGCGTGTCGCCGAGCCGCGTGCGGTCCGCGTTGCTAGCGTGACCAGCGCAGGGACGTCCGGCACCGGTCCGACGGTGACGGGGCGTGCGGGGGCGCGGGAGTCGGGGAGACCTGGCGGATGGGAGACGACGCGATGGCCGGAGCGCTGCGCAAGACGATGCTGTACCTCGGCCTGGCCGACGACCGGTCCGACCACGAGGAGTACCTCGAGGAGTACGAGGAGACGGAGACCGCCGTGCCCGAGGAGACCTACGAGGCGCAGGTGACGCCGCTGCACCGCACGCCGCGCGTGCAGGCCGCGCCCGCCCCGCGCGAGTCCGGCGACCTGCGACGCATCACGACGATCCACCCGCGCTCGTACAACGACGCGCGCAAGATCGGTGAGGCGTTCCGCGAGGGCACGCCCGTGATCATGAACCTCACCGACATGGACGACGCGGACGCCAAGCGGCTCGTCGACTTCTCGGCCGGGCTGATCTTCGGCCTGCACGGAGCCATCGAGCGGGTCACCGCCAAGGTGTTCCTGCTCTCGCCCGCGCACGTCGAGCTCGCGGGCGACACCGCGGCGCCCGAGCCGCCGGCGCGCGCCGGCTTCTACAACCAGAGCTGACGCGTGCGCATCTTCGCGAACCTGCTCTACCTGGTCGTCCTCGTCTTCTTCCTGCTGCTGCTCGTGCGGCTCGTCCTGGACTGGGTCCAGGTGTTCGCGCGCGAGTGGCGGCCGACCGGCTTCGTGCTGGTCGTCGCCGAGGTCGCCTACAGCGTGACCGACCCGCCGCTGCGCGCGCTGCGACGCGTGCTGCCCCCGATCGGCATCGGCTCGGTGCGTCTGGACCTCGCGTTCCTGGTGCTCGCGCTGGGCTGCACGTTCCTGATGTCGCTGCTCGCGAGCGTGTGAGCAGCCGAACGACACCGCGGCGGACCCGCCGTGATGCACGCCGGGCGACCCGCGTCGCCCGTGCCCCGGGGGGCGTGCACCGCCCCGAAACTCCGCTACCGTGGCCCGAGGTGGTCGGTGGACTGACTGCCGCCGACCGGACCCAGTACGACCGACAGAGGTGACGACGATGGCACTGCTCACCGCAGACGACGTCCTGAACAAGAAGTTCCAGGCGACCAAGTTCCGTGAGGGCTACGACCAGGACGAGGTCGACGACTTCCTGGACGAGGTCGTCAACACCCTGCGCGACCTGCAGGGCGAGAACGACGACCTCAAGACGAAGCTCGCGGCCGCCGAGCGGCGCATCGCCGAGCTGAGCCGTGCCGGGGCCCAGCAGTCCGCGCCGGCGCCCAAGCCGGAGCCGACGCCCGAGCCCACTCCCGCCCCGGCGCCCGCGCCGGTGCAGCCCGCGCCCGTGCCGGCCCTGGCGCAGCCGCCGGTGGCGGCCACGTCGGCGCCCGCGCCGGGTCGCAGCAGCGAGCCGGAGTCCGCGACGGGCATGCTCGCGCTGGCCCAGAAGCTGCACGACGACTACGTCCGCAGCGGCCAGGAGGAGTCGGACCGGCTCATCAACGAGGCCAAGACCCGCGCGACCCGCATCGTGCGCGAGGCCGAGGAGACGTCGCAGCGCACGCTCGGCCAGCTCGAGCAGGAGCGGTCGCTCCTCGAGCGCAAGATCGACGAGCTGCGCGTCTTCGAGCGCGACTACCGCACGCGACTGAAGAGCTACCTCGAGAACCTGCTGGGCGACCTCGAGAACCGCGGCAACGCGCTGCCCCCGCGCTCCGGCCAGGGTCAGCCGGTCGCGGAGACGCAGAGCATCTGACGTACCACGACGCCGCCGGGGGAGGTGCCACCCCCGGCGGCGTCGGCGTACCCCGGGACGGCCGGGGCGGTGTGGTCGCGCGACCACACCGCCCCGGCCGTCGTCGCGTGCCCCACGTCACGGCGCGGGTGCAGGTCGGCACGGCGTGTCGCGCCCGCGGCGGGGGCGGCGCGTGATGTTGTGCGCGGGCGCAGACGCGCATACAGTCGCCGCACTCGAGACGGGGGGAACGTCCGTGAGCACCAACGATGCACTGAGCACGCTGACGACGGGGTCGCAGAAGGGTCGGGCGGCCCTCGTGGCGGTGCTGCCCGTCCGTGACGGGGAGGACCCGTGGACCGACGGGGAGCTCGCGGAGGTCGCCACCGAGCTGACCGCCGACCGCGAACGCCTGACCGCGGAGCTGGCCGAGGCCGACGCCGAGCTCTCCGAGCTCCTGCGCAACTCCGGCGACGGCGCCGGTGACGACCAGGCGGACTCCGGGTCGTCGGCGCTCGAGCGCGAGCACGAGCTGACGCTCGTGAACAACACGCGCGACCTGCTGGAGCAGACGACGCACGCGCTCGACCGCCTCGCGGCCGGCACGTTCGGGGTCTGCGAGTCGTGCGGCCAGGCGGTGGGCAAGGCGCGCCTGCAGGCGTTCCCGCGCGCCGTGCTGTGCGTGACGTGCAAGCAGCGCGAGGAGCGGCGCTGACGCGCCCGTAGACTCCTGCGGTGCCCATGACGGACGACGACACCGCCCTGCCCGACGAGCGCCCGGACGGCGCCGCCCCGACGGCGGGCGCGACGGCCGCGCCGACGCCCGCCGCTGCCGCAGCGGTGGACCCGGCACGGCGCCGTCGTCTGCTGCGCGTGTTCGGTGCGCTCACCGCGGGTGTCCTGCTGGTCGACCAGCTCACCAAGGTGTGGGCGGTCGCGGCGCTGCGTCCGGGTGAGCGCACGCCGCTGCTCGGTGACGTGTTCGGGCTGCAGCTCGTGCGCAACGACGGCGCCGCGCTGTCGATCGCGAGCGGCATGACGTGGGTGCTGACGCTCGTCGCGGCGGCCGTCGTGGTCGTGATCGTGCGGGTGTCGCGCCGGCTCGGCTCGCCCGGCTGGGCCGTCGCGCTGGGCCTGCTGCTCGGCGGTGCGCTCGGCAACCTCGTCGACCGCATGGTCCGCGAGCCGGGGCCGCTGCACGGGCACGTCATCGACTTCCTCGCGTACTGGCGGCTGTTCATCGGCAACGTCGCAGACATCGCGATCGTGGTGGCGGCCGTCCTCGTCGTGTGGTTGACCGCGCGCGGGGTGCACGTCGACGGCACGCGCGACGGCGCGTCCGACGCGGCCGAGGACGGGACCGGTGCGGGGGACGCGGGCGACGGGCCCGCCGAGCCGGCCGGCCGGCCCGCTGCCGCCGTCGACGACGGTCCGGGCACGGCACCGGGCCGGGACGGTGCCGCGTGAGCGGCGTGCGGTCGCTGCCGGTCCCGGACGGCCTGGCCGGCGAGCGGGTCGACGCGGCCCTCGCGCGGCTGCTCGGGCTCTCGCGCACGCGCGCGGCGGACCTCGCGACGGACGGCGCCGTGCGGGTCGACGGCCGCGCGGTCGCCAAGTCGGACCGGCTGGTCGCGGGCACGTGGCTCGAGGTCGACCTCACCGAGCCCGCACCGGCGACGCCCGTGGTCGTGCCCGAGCCCGTGCCGGGCATGCGGATCGTGCACGACGACGACGACGTCGTGGTCGTCGACAAGCCCGTCGGCGTGGCCGCGCACCCGTCGCCGGGGTGGACGGGGCCGACGGTGGTCGGGGCGCTCGCGGCGGCCGGCTACCGGATCTCGACGTCCGGCTCGGCCGAGCGCCAGGGGATCGTGCACCGCCTCGACGCGGGCACGTCGGGCCTCATGGTCGTGGCGAAGAGCGAGCACGCGTACACGGTGCTCAAGCGCGCGTTCAAGGAGCGCACGGTCGAGAAGGTGTACCACGCGCTCGCGCAGGGCCACCCGTCGCCGACGACCGGCACGATCGACGCACCGATCGGCCGGCACCCGTCGTCGGACTGGAAGTTCGCGGTCGTCGCGGACGGCAAGCCGTCGGTGACGCACTACGAGGTGCTCGAGATGCTGCCAGGCGCGTCGCTCGTCGAGGTGCACCTCGAGACCGGGCGCACGCACCAGATCCGCGTGCACTTCGCGGCGCTGCGGCACAGCCTCGTGGGCGACCTCACGTACGGCGCGGACCCGGCGCTCGCGGCGCGCGTGGGCGTGCGGCGGCAGTGGCTGCACGCCGTCCGGCTGGGGTTCGAGCACCCGGGCACGGGGCAGTGGCTCGAGACGCGCAGCGAGTACCCCGACGACCTCGCGGCGGCGCTCGAGGCGTTGCGGGGCGCCTACTCCTGATCGGCACCCCTCGCCCGGCGGGCCGCGTCGGGGGCGTCGGTGGGGCGACGTAGGATCGCACGCATGGCTGCTGGAGGATCCCCGGACCCGTCCTTCGTCCACCTCCACGTGCACAGCGAGTACTCGATGCTCGACGGTGCCGCCCGCATCGGCGAGATGCTCGACGAGGCCGCGCGCCTCGGGCAGCAGGCGATGGCGATCACCGACCACGGGTACCTGTTCGGGGCGTTCGAGTTCTGGCAGAAGGCCACCGACCGGGGCGTGAAGCCGATCATCGGGGTCGAGGCGTACGTCACGCCGGGCACGAGCCGGTTCGACCAGAACCGCGTGCGGTGGGGCGAGGCGCACCAGGCCGCCGACGACGTGTCGGCGCGCGGCGCGTACACGCACATGACGCTGCTGAGCCGCACCACCGCGGGCATGCACAACCTGTTCCGGATGGGGTCGCTCGCGTCCGTCGAGGGGCAGATGGGCAAGTGGCCCCGCATGGACCGCGAGCTGCTGTCGCGCTACGCCGACGGCCTGATCGCGACCACGGGCTGCCCGTCGGGCGAGGTGCAGACGCGGCTGCGCCTGGGTCACTGGGACGAGGCCGTGCGCGCCGCGGGCGAGCTGCAGGACATCTTCGGCAAGGAGTTCTTCTACGTCGAGGTCATGGACCACGGGCTCGACATCGAGAAGCGCGTCATCAAGGACCTGCTGCGCGTCGCCGAGGCCATCGGGGCGCCGCTGGTCGCGACGAACGACCTGCACTACACGCGCGAGGAGGACGCCCACGCGCACGAGGTGCTGCTCGCCGTCCAGTCCGGGTCGACGCTCGACGAGCCGACCAGCGACAACGGCGGGTCGCGGTTCGCGTTCGGCGGCACGGGCTACTACGTGAAGTCCGCGGCCGAGATGCGCCGCACGTGGGCCGAGCTGCCCGAGGCGTGCGACAACACGCTGCTCATCGCCGAGCAGTGCGACGTGTCGTTCAACACCGGCGCGAACTACATGCCGCGGTTCCCCGTGCCCGCGGGGGAGAACGAGGACTCCTGGTTCGTCAAGGAGGTCCAGAACGGTCTGCTGCGGCGCTACTCCGGCTCGATCCCGGACGCGGTGCAGAAGCAGGCCGACTACGAGGTCGGCGTCATCACGCAGCTCGGGTTCTCGGGCTACTTCCTCGTGGTCGCGGACTTCATCAACTGGGCCAAGGCGCAGGGCATCCGCGTCGGGCCGGGCCGTGGCTCGGCCGCCGGCTCGATGGCGTCGTACGCGATGGGCATCACCGAGCTCGACCCGCTCGAGCACGGCCTGATCTTCGAGCGCTTCCTCAACCCCGAGCGCGTGTCCTGGCCCGACGTCGACGTCGACTTCGACGAGCGTCGGCGCGGCGAGGTCATCCGGTACGTCACCGAGAAGTACGGCGACGACCGGGTCTGCCAGATCGTCACCTACGGCACCATCAAGGCCAAGCAGGCGCTCAAGGACGCGTCGCGCGTGCTGGGCTTCCCGTTCGCGATGGGGGAGAAGCTCACCAAGGCGATGCCGCCGCCCGTCATGGGCAAGGACATCCCGCTGTCCGGCATGTACGACCCCGAGCACCCGCGGTACGCCGAGGCGGACGAGTTCCGCCAGGTCGTCGCGGCGGACCCCGAGGCGCAGCGCGTGCTCGAGACCGCGCGCGGCCTGGAGAACCTCAAGCGGCAGTGGGGCGTGCACGCGGCCGGCGTCATCATGTCGAGCGAGCCGCTGCTCGACATCATCCCGATCATGAAGCGCCCGCAGGACGGCGCGATCATCACGCAGTTCGACCAGCCGGCGTCCGAGGCGCTCGGGCTGATCAAGATGGACTTCCTGGGCCTGCGCAACCTCACGATCCTCGACGACGCGCTCGAGAACATCGTGATGAACGGCAAGGAGCCCATCGCGATCGAGGAGGTCCCCCTCGACGACCGCGCGACGTACGAGCTCCTGGGCCGCGGCGACACCCTGGGCGTGTTCCAGCTCGACGGCGGGCCGATGCGGTCGCTGCTGCGGCAGATGCGCCCCGACAACTTCGAGGACGTCTCGGCCGTCATCGCGCTGTACCGCCCCGGCCCGATGGGCATGAACTCGCACGTGAACTACGCGCTGCGCAAGAACGGGCTGCAGGAGATCGAGCCGATCCACCCCGAGCTCGTCGAGCCGCTCGAGGACGTGGTGGGCGTCACCCACGGCCTGATCGTCTACCAGGAGCAGGTGCAGCGCGCCGCGCAGAAGCTCGCCGGGTACTCGCTCGGCCAGGCCGACCTGCTGCGCCGCGCGATGGGCAAGAAGAAGAAGGAGGTCCTCGACAAGGAGTTCGTGCCCTTCCAGGCGGGCATGCGCGAGCGGGGCTACTCCGACGCGGCGATCCAGGCGGTGTGGGACGTGCTCGTCCCGTTCGCCGGGTACGCGTTCAACAAGGCGCACTCCGCGGCGTACGGCGTCGTGTCGTACTGGACGGCCTACCTCAAGGCGAACTACCCGACCGAGTACATGGCGGGCCTGCTCACGTCGGTGCGCGACGACAAGGACAAGTCGGCGCTGTACCTCGGCGAGTGCCGCCACATGGGCATCACGGTCCTGCCTCCCGACGTCAACTCGTCGTCGGCGAACTTCACGGCCGTCGGCGCCGACATCCGCTTCGGCCTCACCGCGGTCCGCAACGTCGGCGCCAACGTGGTCGACGCGATCGTCGCGGCGCGCGAGGAGAAGGGCGCGTTCACGTCGTTCACGGACTTCCTCGACAAGGTGCCGGCCGTCGTGTGCAACAAGCGGACGATCGAGTCGCTCATCAAGGCGGGCGCCTTCGACTCGCTCGGGCACGCGCGGCGTTCGCTGCTGCTGATCCACGAGCAGGCGGTCGACGCCGTCATCGACGTCAAGCGCAAGGAGGCGACGGGCCAGTTCGACCTGTTCGCCGAGCTGGGCGGCGACGAGGAGACCGGCAGCGGCATCGCCGTGACGATCCCCGACCTGCCCGACTGGGACAAGAAGCAGCGGCTCGCGTTCGAGCGCGAGATGCTCGGCCTGTACGTGTCCGACCACCCGCTGTCGGGTCTCGAGCACGTGCTGTCCGCGCAGGCCGACGTCTCGATCGCGACGCTCAACGCCGACGAGGCGCGCCCCGACGGGTCGACCGTCGTGGTGGCGGGGCTCGTGACGAGCCTGCAGCGCAAGATGTCCAAGCAGGGCAACCCGTGGGCCGCCGTGACGCTCGAGGACATGGAGGGCTCGGTCGAGATCATGTTCTTCGGCGAGACCTACCTCGCCTACTCGACCGTGCTCGCCGAGGACGCGGTGCTCGTGATCCGCGGGCGCGTGCGACGGCGCGACGACCAGATGCAGCTGCAGGCGATGGAGGTGACGATCCCCGACACGTCGGCTGTCGCCGACGCGCCCGTCGTGGTGTCGCTCGCCGAGTCGCGCTGCACGCCGCCCGTCGTCGAGCGGCTGCGGGAGGTGCTGTCGACGCACCCCGGCGTGACCGAGGTGCACCTGCGGCTCACGAGCCCCGGCCGCGCGGTCGTCATGCGGCTCGGCGACGGGTTCCGCGTCGAGCGCTCGCCGTCGCTGTACGGCGACCTCAAGGCGCTGCTCGGGCCGAGCTGCCTCGCGACGCCGGGGCAGGCGACGGTGGGGCTGGCCTCCTAGCGCGCGCGGGTCCGTGGCCGGTGCGCCGCCGCGGACCTGGCGCCCCCGGACCTGGCACCGCGCCCGCGGCGGAGGACGCCGTCGGTCGGTGCGCCGCGCTCAGTCCTCGTCGTCGAGCTCGACGACCGCCTGCAGCGGACCGCCCGGCAGGTCGACCTCGACGACGTCCCCGACCTGCAGCTGCCGGCCGCGGCGCGTCTCCGGCTCGCCGTTGACGGTCACGGCGTCGTCGTCGAGCAGCGCGCGGGCGTGCCCGCCGGTCTCGGCGAGCCCGACGAGCTTGAGGAACTGGCCGAGGCGGATGGGGTCGTCGCGCGTGCTCACGCGCCCAGTCTGGCAGGAGACGGCATACGTGCGACGACGGGCCGTGCGGGTCGCGGCCCCGGGGGCGGCACCCGGGTGCGAGGTGCGTCGCGGACGGACGGGAGCACGCGCGCCTCGCGGCCTAGAATCCGAGACGTGATCTCCCGCATCGACCTGCGCGGTCGGACCCTGTCGCGTCGTGAGCTGCTCGACGAGCTGCCCCGGGCCGAGCTCGACGTCGAGCACGCCGCGGCGGCCGTCGCGCCGATCCTCGAGCAGGTGCGCGCGCACGGCGCGGCCGCGCTGCGCGACCTGTCCGAGCGCTTCGACGGCGTGCGGCCGGTGCACGTGCGCGTGCCGGCCGAAGTCGTCGCGGCCGCGGTGGACGCGCTCGACCCGCGCGTGCGCGCGGCCCTCGAGGAGACGATCGTGCGGGTGCGTCGCGTGCACGCCGCGCAGCGACCCGCCGACTTCACGGTGGAGGTGGCCCCCGGTGCGCAGGTGCGCCAGCGCTGGCTGCCCGTGCGGCGCGTCGGCCTGTACGTGCCCGGCGGGCTCGCGGTGTACCCGTCGTCGGTGGTCATGAACGTCGTGGCGGCGCAGGAGGCGGGCGTCGAGTCGCTCGCGGTCGTGTCGCCGCCCCAGAAGGACCGCGACGGGCTGCCCGACCCGGTCGTGCTCGCGACGTGCGCGCTGCTCGGCGTCGACGAGGTCTACGCGGTCGGCGGCGCGCAGGCCGTCGCGATGCTCGCCTACGGCGCCGCCGGCTCGGAGGACGTCGACGGCGAGACGCTCTGCGAGCCGGTCGACGTCATCACCGGGCCCGGCAACGTCTACGTCGCGGCGGCCAAGCGCCTCGTGCGCGGTCTCGTCGGGATCGACGCCGAGGCCGGGCCGACCGAGATCGCGGTCCTCGCGGACGGCACGGCCGACGCCGTGCACGTCGCGGCCGACCTCGTGTCGCAGGCCGAGCACGACCCGCTCGCCGCGGCCGTGCTCGTCACGCCGTCGGTCGAGCTCGCGGGCGCGGTCGAGGCCAAGCTCGTCGACCGCGTCGAGGACACGGTGAACCGCGAGCGGGTCGCCACCGCGCTGCGCGGCTCGCAGTCGGCGATCGTGCTCGTCGACGACCTCGAGGCCGGGCTGGCCGTCGTCAACGCGTACGGCGCCGAGCACCTCGAGATCCAGACGGTCGACGCGGCCGCGTGGGCGGAGCGGGTCACGAGCGCCGGTGCGATCTTCGTCGGCCCCTGGTCGCCCGTGTCGCTTGGCGACTACATGGCCGGGTCCAACCACGTGCTGCCCACGGGCGGCTGCGCGCACTTCGCGAGCGGCCTGGGCGTGCACTCGTTCCTGCGTGCCGTCCAGGTGATCGAGTACGACGCCGACGCGCTCGCGGTCGTGGCCGACCGGGTCGTCGCGCTCGCGGACGCCGAGGGCCTGCCCGCGCACGGCGAGGCGGTCCGCGCGCGGTTCTGACGCGCGTCGGGCGTGCCGCTCGACGGTCGGACGGCCCGGCCGTCCGACGCAGCGCCCGGGTCAGCCGACGCCGAGCACGAACGGCAGCACCTGCTGCGCGCCCGCGCGCCGCAGCAGGCGGCCCGCGACCGTGAGCGTCCACCCCGTGTCGGTGCGGTCGTCCACGAGCAGCACGCGCCGCCCCGCGACCGCGGCGGCCACGTCGGGCGGCAGGTCGAGGTGGCGCAGCACGTCCGCGAGCCGCTGGGCGGAGTTCACGTCGTGCCGCGACGGCGTGCCCGTCGGCACGAGCGCGCCGACCAGCGGCACGCCCAGCAGCCGCGCCGTGCCGGCGGCGAGGTGCTCGACGAGCGCACCCCGGCTCTCGGACGCCACCGCGACGACCACGTCGACCTGCGGCGCCCATGCGTCGAGCACGGTGCGCACCGGCGGCCGCAGGTTCGCGGGCAGCTCGGCCGGGACCTGCTCGCGCAGCGCCTCGCGCAGCGGGCCGCCCCACCCGAGCGCGTCGAGGCGGCCGACCGCGCGCCCCTCCTCGACCTGCTCGTCGGCGGGGATGCGGCCCTTGAGGTCGAGGCCGAGCGACCCCAGGCCCGACGGCCACTGCCGCCGTGCCGTCACGGGCTCGCCCGGCACCGCGAGAAGCTCGCGCGCGTGCTCGACCGCCGACGTGTCCGGAACGGCGCCCACGCTCTCGCCGGTGCAGCGGTCGCACCGGTCGCAGCGCCAGCCGTCGGGCAGGTCCGGGTCGTCGAGCGCGGCCCGCAGGAACGCCATGCGGCAGCCCTCGGTCGCCTGGTAGTCGAGCATCGTGCGCTGCTCGGCGCGCCGTGCCGCCGTGACGCGCGCGTACCGCTCGCCGTCGTACGACCACGGCTGACCGGTCGACTCCCAGCCGCCCCGCACGCGCCGCACGGCGCCGTCGACGTCGAGCACCTTGAGCATGCCCTCGAGGCGGCTGCGCCGCAGGCTCACGAACGTCTCGAGGCCCGCGGTCGACAGCGTGCCGTGCGCGTCGAGCGCCGCGAGCGTCGCGCGCACCTGGTCCTCGGGCGGGAACGCGGTCGAGGCGAACCACTCCCAGATCGCCTGGTCGTCGTGGCCCGGCAGCAGCACCACGTCGGCCCGCTCGGTCGCGCGACCCGCGCGGCCCACCTGCTGGTAGTACGCGATCGGCGACGAGGGCGCGCCGACGTGCACGACGAAGCCGAGGTCGGGCTTGTCGTACCCCATGCCGAGCGCCGACGTCGCGACGAGCGCCTTGACCCGGTTGGCGAGCAGGTCGGCCTCGGCCTGCTCGCGCTCGGTCGGGTCGGTCTGCCCGGTGTACGCGCGCACGTCGAGCCCCGCGGCCCGCAGGTGCTCGGTGACCTGCTCGACCGCCGCGATCGTCAGGCAGTAGACGATGCCGGACCCCTGCAGCGCCGGGAGCGTCGCCGCGAGCCAGGCCAGGCGCGTCGCGACGTCGGGCAGCGTGGTCACCTGCAGGCGCAGGCTCGGGCGGTCGAGCGTGCCGCGCAGCACGAGCGCACCCGCGTCGTCGTCGCCGACCGCGAGCTGCTCGGCGACGTCGGCCGTCACGCGCGCGTTCGCGGTCGCGGTCGTCGCGAGCACCGGCACGCCGTGCGGCAGGTCGGCCAGGAGCGTGCGGATGCGGCGGTAGTCGGGGCGGAAGTCGTGCCCCCAGTCCGACACGCAGTGCGCCTCGTCGACCACCACGAGACCGGCGTCGGAGGCGAGCCGCGGCAGCACCTCGTCGCGGAAGCCCGGGTTGTTGAGGCGCTCGGGGGAGACGAGCAGCACGTCGACCTCGCCCGCCGCGATGCGCGCGTGCACGTCGTCCCAGTCCTGCTGGTTCGCCGAGTTCAGCGTCTCGGCCGCGATGCCCGCGCGGCGCGCCGCCTCGACCTGGTTGCGCATGAGCGCGAGCAGCGGCGACACGATGATCGTCGCGCCGCGCGGCGGACCGGCCGCGCCGCGGCGCAGCAGCGCGGTCGCGACGAAGTAGACGGCCGACTTGCCCCACCCCGTGCGCTGCACGACGAGCACGCGACGCCGGTCGGCGACGAGCGCCTCGACGGCTTGCCACTGGTCCTCGTGCAGGCGCGCGTCGGGCCGCCCGACCAGCGCACGCAGCACGTCCTCGGCCTGCGCGCGCAGCGCGGTGCGGTCGACGGCGGCGGGGTCGGCGTGGGTCGGCATGACCGGCAGCGTACGTGCGTGCACCCACACCGCCCGCTGGGTGGGCGGGGCCGCGGGTGCGCCGCGCACGGTCCCTACACTCGGGGCGTGACCGTCTCGTCCGACCTCCCGCCCGACCCGTCGACCGTCCCCTCGACCGACCCGTCGACGGGCGGCGCGGCCGGCGCCCCCGGCGCGGTGCTGCCGCTGCGCCCCGAGCTCGCGGGCCTCGAGCCCTACGGCGCGCCGCAGCTCGACGTGCCCGTGCTGCTCAACGTCAACGAGAACCCGTACGCACCGTCGGAGCAGGTCGTCGCCGACGTCGCCGCGGCCGTCGCGCAGGCCGCGCGCGGGCTCAACCGGTACCCCGACCGCGACTTCGCGGACCTGCGGGCCGACCTCGCCGCGTACCTGCTCGCCGAGTCCGGCGTCGCGCTCACGCCGGCCCAGGTGTGGGCCGCCAACGGCTCCAACGAGATCATGCTGCACGTGCTGCAGGCGTTCGGCGGCCCGGGGCGCACGGCGCTGTCGTTCGCGCCGACGTACTCGATGTACCCCGAGTACGCGCGCGACACCTCGACCCGGTGGGTCGTGGGGCGACGCGCGGAGGACTTCACGCTCGACCCCGAGCACGCGCGCGCGACGATCGCCGAGCACGCCCCCAGCGTCGTGCTGCTGGCGAGCCCCAACAACCCCACGGGCACCGCGCTGCCCGCCGCCACCGTGCGCGCGGTCCTCGACGCGGCGGCGCGCGTGCCCGGCGGCTGCGTGGTCGTCGTCGACGAGGCGTACGGCGAGTTCCGGCGTGCCGGCACGCCGTCGGCGCTCGAGCTGCTGGCGGAGCACCCGCACCTCGCGGTGAGCCGCACGATGTCGAAGGCGTTCGGCCTCGCCGGCGCCCGCGTGGGCTACCTGGCGGCCGCGCCCGCGCTCGTCGACGCGCTGCGGGTCGTGCGCCTGCCGTACCACCTGTCGGCCGTGACGCAGGCCGTCGCGCGCGCCGCGCTCGCGCACGCGCCCGAGCTCATGGCGCAGGTCGGCTCGCTGCGCGACGAGCGCGACGCGCTCGTCGCGTGGCTGCGCGGCCGCGGGTTCGAGGCGGCCGACTCGGACGCCAACTTCGTGCTGTTCGGCCGGTTCGACGACCGCGACGCGGTCTGGCAGGGTCTGCTCGACCGGGGCGTGCTCGTGCGCGTCACGGGCCCCGAGGGGTGGCTGCGGGTGTCGGTCGGCACCCCGGCGGAGACGGCGGCGTTCACGGACGCCCTGGTGGAGGTGACGGGACGATGAGCGGGGAGCCCAGCGGGACGGGCCGTCGCACGGCGCGCGTCGAGCGCGGCACGAGCGAGTCGAGCGTCGTGGTCGAGCTCGACCTCGACGGCACGGGACGCACGCAGATCGACACGGGCGTGCCGTTCTACGACCACATGCTCACGGCGCTCGGCAAGCACTCGCTGATCGACCTCACCGTGCGCGCGCAGGGCGACACGCACATCGACGCGCACCACACGGTCGAGGACACCGCGATCGTGCTGGGGCAGGCGCTGCGCGAGGCGCTGGGCGACAAGCGCGGCATCGTGCGCTACGGCGACGCGACCGTGCCGCTCGACGAGGCGCTCGCGCACGCGGTCGTCGACGTCTCCGGCCGGCCGTACTTCGTGCACTCGGGCGAGCCCGAGGGGCAGCAGTACCACCTCATCGGCGGCCACTTCACGGGCTCGCTCACGGCGCACGTGCTCGAGTCGATCGCGCACCACGCGGCGTTCACGGTGCACGTGCGCGTGCTCGCGGGCCGCGACCCGCACCACATCGTCGAGGCGCAGTTCAAGGCGCTCGCGCGCGCGCTGCGCACCGCGGTCGCGCTCGACCCGCGGGTGGACGGCGTGCCGTCCACCAAGGGGGCCCTGT
Organism: Cellulomonas sp. HD19AZ1; assembly: GCF_004535805.1. Taxonomy (NCBI): domain Bacteria; kingdom Bacillati; phylum Actinomycetota; class Actinomycetes; order Micrococcales; family Cellulomonadaceae; genus Cellulomonas; species Cellulomonas sp. HD19AZ1. The sequence continues at coordinate 43,637 of NZ_SPHX01000002.1, read as the reverse complement.
GAGCGGCACGGACGACCTCGACGGCGTCGAGGTCCCCGACGACCTGTCGTCCCTGACGGCCGAGCAGCCGCCGACCGTCGCCGTGGTCGTCACGCAGGTGGCGGTCGCCGACGCGCTCGCGGCGGCGTGCTCGCTCGCCAAGGTCGACGTCGACGCCGTGCCCTCGCCGATCGGCGCGCTCGCGGTGGTCCGCGACCCGGCGGCCGGCTCGGAGGCGGCCGGTGCCGTGTCGCGGCTGCTGCGGCAGGTGCCGGTGGTCCTGCTCGAGCGGCGCGAGGGCAAGATCGCCGCGTCGCAGTGGGTCGGCGGTGCGCGCGAGAAGGACCTGCCGGCAGGACTCGTGCTGTCCGGCGCGCCCCCGGTGCTCGAGGACCTGCTGCTCGGCGACGTGCCGGTGGGCGAGCTCGAGGGTGTCGTGACGTCGGTCGGGCTGTCGCGGTGGAAGGCCATGCGCATGCTGGCGGCGCACCGCCGCTGACGCGCCGGCGCGGCGCGTCGGCCCGACGTCCGCCCGACGGACGCCCGACGGGCGCCGACCGGGGCGCGGGTAGCCTGTCCGGGTGTCTCCTCGCGTCGTCGTCCTCGACTACGGTTTCGGCAACGTGCGCTCCGCCGTCCGGGCCCTCGCCCGCGTCGGCGCCGACGTCGAGCTGACCGCCGACAAGCAGGCCGCGCTCGAGGCCGACGGGCTCGTGGTCCCCGGCGTCGGCGCGTTCGCGGCCGTCATGGCCGGTCTGCGCGCCGTGGGCGGCGACCAGATCGTCGACCGCCGACTCGCGGGCGGACGTCCCGTGCTCGGCATCTGCGTCGGCATGCAGGTGATGTTCGGCGAGGGCGTCGAGCACGGCGTGCGCACCGACGGCCTGGGCGAGTGGCCCGGCGTCGTCGACCGCCTCGAGGCCGACGTCGTGCCCCACATGGGCTGGGCGACGGTCGACGCCCCCGCGGGCTCGGTGCTGTTCGACGGGCTCGCCGACGAGCGCTTCTACTTCGTGCACTCCTACGCGGCGCGCACCTTCCCGCTGCACGACGCGCCGGCCGCAGGCGAGCACCCGCTCCCGCCGCCGCTCGTCACGTGGTCCGACCACGGCGGGCGCTTCGTCGCCGCGGTCGAGAACGGGCCGTTGTCGGCCACCCAGTTCCACCCCGAGAAGTCCGGCGACGCCGGCGCGCAGCTGCTGTCCCACTGGGTCGGCTCGCTGCGCTGAGCACCGCCCGCACCCGCCTCCGGCGCGCGCGGACCCCACCCGGAGAGGACCCATGACACCCACGCGTGAGCCCCGGCTCGAGCTGCTGCCCGCCGTCGACGTCGCGAACGGCCAGGCCGTGCGCCTCGTGCAGGGCGAGGCCGGTTCGGAGACGTCGTACGGCGACCCGCTGTCCGCGGCGCTCGACTGGTACGCGGGCGGTGCCGAGTGGATCCACCTCGTCGACCTCGACGCCGCCTTCGGGCGCGGCACCAACGCGGTGCTGCTGGGCAAGGTCGCGGCCGAGCTCGCCGCCAAGGGGGTCAAGGTCGAGCTGTCGGGCGGGATCCGCGACGACGCGTCGCTCGAGCGTGCGCTGGCGACGGGTGCGACGCGCGTCAACCTGGGCACGGCCGCGCTCGAGGACCCCGAGTGGACCGCGCGGGTCATCGCGTCGCACGGCGACCAGATCGCCGTCGGTCTCGACGTGCGCGGCACGACGCTCGCGGCCCGCGGCTGGACGCAGGAGGGCGGCGACCTGTGGGAGGTGCTCGCGCGCCTCGACGACGCGGGCTGCGCGCGGTACGTCGTCACCGACGTCACCAAGGACGGCACGCTGCGCGGCCCGAACCTCGACCTGCTGCGCGAGGTGTGCGCGCGCACGTCGGCGCCGGTCGTGGCGTCGGGCGGCGTCTCGAGCCTCGAGGACGTCGCGGCGCTGCGCACGCTCGTGCCGGCGGGCGTCGAGGGCGCGATCGTCGGCAAGGCGCTGTACGCGGGTGCGTTCACGCTGCCGCAGGCGCTGGACGTCGCCGGGCGCCCGTGACCGGCCGCGCGCTGCCGCCGTCGTCACCGTTCGCGGGCGACGACGGCTCGGCCGACCCCGCGCTCACGGCGACGCTCGCACGGTACGCCGACGGCGGCGCCGAGCTCGCGGACGTCGTGGCCGCGCTCGCGCCGACGCGCGTGCTCGTGCCCGTGCTGGCCGAGCTCGAGGTCGAGGGCGTCGTCGAGCACGACGGCCACGCCCACACCGTCGACAAGGAGGCGTCGGCCGGCGTCGTCGCGCTGCGCACGCCCGACGGCCGCACGGCGCTGCCCGTCTTCACGGGCGTCGCGGCGATGACCCGCTGGCGCGCCGACGCGCGCCCGGTGCCGTCCGACGTCGCGCGCGCCGCGCTCTCGGCCGTCACCGAGGGCTGGGAGGTCATGGTCCTCGACGCGGGCGGACCGGTCACCGCGGTGCTGCCGCGCACGGCCGTCTACGCGCTCGCGCAGGGTCATCCGTGGCGCCCGGCGGTGCGCGCGGGCCGGGTCGACGACGCCGTCCGCGCCGCGGTGCGCGACGCCGTGGCCGGCGTGCGCCTCGTCGCGGGCGCCGACGCGGTGCCCGGGACGCGCGCCGAGGTCGCCGTCGAGCTCGCGGTGCTGCCCGGTCTCGACCGCGCCGCGCTCGACCGCGTGCTCGGTCAGGTCAACGCGGCGCTCGCGCAGCACCCCGACGTCGCCGCGCGCGTCGACTCGCTCGAGCTGCGGGTCCGCACGGCCTGAGCGGCCTCGCCCGCGGCGGGTCGTCCCAGCGGACGCCGGCGGGTCGTCTCAGCGACGCCGCAGCGCCCACGCGAGCGCGAACGCGCACCCGACGACCGCGCCCACGAGCTGCCCGCCGAGGATCACGCGGTTGAGGTCGAGCGCCGGGTGCCAGTGCGCACCGTCGTCGTCGACGACGAACACGCCGACCGCCTTGACGTGCGTGCCGAACGCGCCCGCACCGGCGTCGCCGGTGCCGTACGGCCCGGCGCCGCGGTCGTCGTCGCGCCGCGGGCCGCGCACACCGCCGTCCCCGGTCGCGGTCGCCGTCCCCACGGCGCCCGTGACGCGCGCGACGGGCACGACGAGCGCACCGTCCCGCTCGTACGGCTCGCCGAACACGCGGCGGACCGTGAACGTGTCGTCGGCGGAGCGCGTCAGCGCGGCGGGGTCGAGGCGGTGGTCACCCATGTCGTGCGTCCTCTCGGTGGGGTCACCCGCACGCGGGTGCGGGTGCGAAGGCCGTCTCGTCGGCCAGCAGGTCGCGCAGCGTGCTCACGGGCACGAGGAAGCTCATGTCGTCGGCGTTCTTGGCGTACACCACGCCGATGACGCGTCCCTCGGCGTCGAGCGCCGCCGACCCGGACGACCCGGGCTCGACGGGCGCGTCGGTCACGAGCACCTCGCCCAGGTTCTCGTTGAGGGGGTCCGTGACCGCACCCACGACGCGGCCGTCGGTCACCGTCAGCTGACGCCCCAGCGGGTACCCGACGACCGTCACGGGGTCGCCCACGGCCGGGTCCGCGTCGGCGAGCACGGGTGCGGCGGGCAGCGCGTCGACCGTCCGCACGACCGCGAGGTCCGCGAGGGCGGCCGTGCTCGCGGCCTCGGCGGTGACGTCCCGGCCGTCGTACGTGCTGAGCTCGAGCTCGGCGGAGTCCGCGACGACGTGCCGGTTCGTCACGAGCGTGTGCTCGTCCACCGCGAACCCCGACCCGGTCGACAGCGCCCCGCACCCGATGTTCCGGATGCGCACGGCCATGCGCTGCGCGGCGTCGAAGCCGTCGGGCGACAGCTGCGAACCGTCCGCGCTCGCGGACGGCGCGGGCGCGCTGCTCGGGACGACGCTGCCCGGCACGGGCGGCGCGGGCTGCGGCAGCGCCGCGCACCCGGCCAGCGCGAGCACGCCCACGAGCGTCGCCGCGCCCACGCGGCGGCTCACCGCGCGAGCTCCCGCTGCAGCGCCGCGTTCGCGTCGGTCGCCGCGCCGCACACGCGCTCGACGTCCGCGCGGAACCGCGCGAGGTCGTCCGCGTCGTAGCGCGACGTGTCGCCGAGGTACTCGATGAGGCGCTTCTGACCGTCGATGCAGTTCGTCAGCGCCGTCGCGACGTCGCCCGCCGCGCGCGAGACGCGCGTCTGGTAGTCGGCGAGCTGCTGCTGCGCGGCCGTCGTGTCGCCGAGCTGCGCCTTCTCGTCCGCGAGCTCGGTGATGCGGGTCTGCGCCGTCGCGAGCTGGCCGCGGGTCGCCTCGAGCTCGGACGACGTCGCCTCGAGGTCGGCCTGCGTCTGCGCGACCTGCGCACCGTGCTCGCGCGCGAGCGCCTCCCAGTCCGCCGCGGCGTCGCGCCACGAGTCGCTCGTGCGCCACAGGTACGTGCCGAGCACGCCCGCGCCGACCAGCGTGAGCACCAGCAGCACCGCGAGGACCGCGACCGCGGGGCGCCGGCGCCGCGCGGGCGGGGGAGCGTCCGTGGGTGCCGGCTGCGGGCTCGGCGCCGCGGCCGGCCAGCCGCCCGGCGGCACCGACGGCGGGACGGCAGGGGGCTGGGGTCCGGGGGAGGGGACGGGTCCGCTCGGGCCGCTCATCGCCCCAGGATAGGCGTGCGACGTGTGACGTCGGGCGCAGTCGCGCCGCGCGCGACGGGTGCGCTCCGGACGGGACGGGACGAGCCGGACAGGTCGCTGCGGTGCGCCCGGGACGGGCGGACCGGGGCACGGTGCGCGGCGTGTGACGATACGGACTCGTGATCTCCTCGTACCGCGACGTGCTGCGCCTGCCCGGCGTGCTGCGGCTGTTCCTCGTCTCGCTCGTCGCGCGCGTGCCGCACGCGACGACCGGCGTCGTGCTGACGCTGCACGTCGTCACGGCGCTCGACGAGGGGTACGCGCGTGCGGGCGTCGTCGCCGCGGCGATGACCGTGGGCCTCGCGATCGGCGCGCCGTGGCGCGGTCGCCTCGTCGACCGGGTGGGGCTGCGCCGTGCCGTCCTGCCGTCGGTGGTGGTCGAGTCGGGCGTCTGGCTCGCGGCGCCCCACCTCGCGTACGTGCCGCTGATCGCCGCGGCGTTCGTCGCGGGCGTCTTCCTCGTGCCCGTCTTCTCCGTGACGCGGCAGTCGCTCGCGGTGCTCGTGCCGCCCGCGCACCAGAAGGCGGCCTACGCGCTCGACTCGGTCTTCACCGAGCTCACGTTCATGCTCGGCCCCGTCCTCGGCGTGCTGCTCGTGACGCAGGGGTCGAGCGCGCTCGCGCTCACGGTGGTCGGGTCGGCGACCGTCGCCGCGGGCCTGCTGCTGCTGTGGGCGAACCCCCCGACGCGCACGGCCGGCGTCGAGCACGCGCCGCTGCCGCCCGGCACGCGCGTGCTGTCCGCGCACCTGCTGGTCGTGCTGCTCGCGGCCGCCGCCGCGTCGTTCGTGCTGATGGGCACCGACGTGTCGCTCGTCGCGGCGCTCAACGACGCCGGGCGCGCCACGGACGTCGGCTGGATGATCGCGCTGTGGGCCGGCGGGTCGGCCGTCGGCGGCCTGCTGCACGGCGCGAGCCCGCGGCAGCCGTCACCGCTGCTGCTCGTCGCGGTGCTCGCCGCCGCGACGCTCCCGGCCGCGTTCGTGCAGGGCCCGGTCGCTCTCGCGGCGGCCGTGTTCGTCGCGGGCCTGCCGTGCGCGCCCGCGCTGTCGTCCATCAACGCGACGCTCGTGCGGCTGGTCCCCGAGCAGCGCCGCGGCGAGGTCATGGGGTGGAGCGGGACCATGCAGACCGTCGGCAACGCGCTCGGCGCGCCGCTGTGCGGGTGGGTCATCGACCACGTGGGCGCGGGCGGCGGCTTCCTCACGGCGGCCGTCGTGGGCGGCGGCGTCGCGGGCCTCGGGCTCGTCGTGGTCGCGGTGCGCCGTCGCAGGCCCGCCCTCCTGGCGCCGGCGGGCGCGGCGGACGACGTGCCGGCCGTGCCGTCGTCGCCGGCCGTCGTCACGTCGCCCGCCGCCGAGACGCCCGCCGAGGTCGTCGTCGACGACCCGGTCGGTGCGCGCGACGGCGCGGCCGGTGCGGCCCCTCGGGGGCACACGCCGACCGCGCCATGACGCTCAGCGCGTGCTGAGGATCTCCGCGACGAACCGCGCGGAGCGCTCGCGCAGGCCCGCGACGCGCCGCTCGACGATCAGCTCGCGCATCGCCTCGGCGTCGGACCCGGCCTCGGTGCGGGTCGGTGGCCGCCGCACGTTGCGCGAGCACGTGAAGTCCGTGCAGATCAACGTGCCGATCGTGTTGCCGCGCCGCCCCGACGCACCGCCGCGCCGCGCGACGTACAGCGTGACGTCGTCCGTCACGACGACGTCCTCGCACCACGCGCACACGGCACGGCGGCGGGCACGGGACGCGTCGGACGCGCGCAGCAGCACGCCCGTGGGCGCACCGTCGAGCTCGAGCACGACGTACGCGGACAGGGGCGCGCGGCGGTCGCGCCACCCCAGGTAGTCGAGGCGGTCCCAGTCGAGGGTCGTCAGGTCGGGGAGGGTCGCGTCGGCGGCCTCGCGGCGCGAGGCGTTGACGAGGGCGGAGCGCAGCTGCTTCTCGGTCAGGGGGAGCATGGGTTCTCGGTCTTCCGTGCGGCGGGGACCGTCGTCCCACCACGGTGCGCCGCGACCGGGGACGGGCGCGGGCGGGCCGGGGGACGACGGCAGGGCGGGCGGGGCCGCCACCGGCCGTCACGGGGACCGCGGGTGCGGTCGGCGCGTCGTCGGCACCCGTCGAGGGTGCGCGAGGACGGCGCGCCAGCGTGCGGGACGGTGCCCGGGCGCTCAGGAGACGGCGGTGCGGCGACGGGGGACGCCCGAGCAGGCCTGCACGGCCACCTCGCTCCCCGCGGTCACGCACCGCATGCTCGCTCCTCCGGTCGGTCGACGGCCCGCACGTGGTGCGCGCCTCGTCGAGGGTACGCCCGTGGCCGGAGTGGCGTCGCGCGGATTCCCGCGTGCGCTCAGGAGGGTGCTCGCAGAGCGGTCAGGAGACCGGGCCGGTGAACGCCTCGCCGGGCCCCTCGCCCGGCGCGTCCGGGAACGGCGACGCCTCCCGGAACGCGAGCTGCAGCGAGCGCAGGCCGTCGCGCAGCGAGCGCGCGTGCTGGTTGCCGATGTCGGGCGCCGACGCGGTGACGAGCGCCGCGAGGGCCGTGATGAGCTTGCGCGCCTCGTCGAGGTCGCGGTGCCGCGCACCGGCGCCGTCCGCGTCGTCCTCGGCGAGCCCGCACTTGACGGCGGCCGCGCTCATGAGGTGGACGGCGGCGGTCGTGATGACCTCCACGGCGGCGACGTCGGCGATGTCGCGCACCGCCTCGGCGGTCGGGTCCGGCGCGTCGTGGGCGGGCGAGTCGCTCATGCCCCGATCCTCTCACCGGTGCGGTGCCCGCCCGCACCCGGCGGGCAGCTGCGGTGGACGCACGACGGCCCGCACCCGGTGGGGTGCGGGCCGTCGTCGGGCTGCGTCGGGACGCGGGCGTCAGGCGACGGGCGTGCTGGCCGTCCCGGGCTCGCCCGCCTCGACCGGCGCGCCGGCGGCGACGAGCGCGGCCCGCAGCGCGGCGCCGAGCCCGGCGTCGACGTTCGTCCAGTACTGCACGGCGCGCGCGCGGATCTCGTCGCTGCGCACGGCGCCGACGTGGCCCGTGATCGTCTCGAGGAACCGCTCGCGCGCGGCGTCGTCGAACACGTCGCGGTAGAGGGTGCCGGCCTGGCCCCAGTCGTCGTCCTGCGGGTGCAGGGTCGCGGCGGCGCGGACCATCTCGCCGTCCGACTCCCAGCCGCCGGTCTCGGCCGCGCGCGCCGGGTCTGCGGCGGGGCCGCCGAGCGAGTTCGGCGCGTAGACCGGGCGGTCGGCGGGCGGGAACGCGTAGCGCGCGGCGCCGTCCTTCGAGTACGAGTGCACCTCGGCGTGGGGCGCGTTCACCGGCAGCTGCGCGTGGTTGGTGCCGACGCGGTACCGGTGCGCGTCGGCGTAGGAGAAGATCCGCGCGAGCAGCATCTTGTCGGGGCTCGGGCCGATGCCGGGCACGAAGTTGCTGGGCGCGAACGTCGCCTGCTCGATCTGCGCGAAGTGGTTCTCGGGGTTCCGGTTGAGCTCCATGACGCCGACGTCGATGAGCGGGTAGTCGGCGTGCGGCCACACCTTGGTGAGGTCGAACGGGTTGAACCGGTAGGTCTTCGCGTCCTCGTACGGCATGACCTGCACGCGCAGCGTCCAGCGCGGGAAGTCGCCGTCGGCGATGTGCTCGAACAGGTCGCGGATGTGGTGGTCGGCGTCGGACCCCGCGAGCTGCGCGGCCTCGTCGGCCGTGAGGTTGTCGATGCCCTGCTGGGTCTGGAAGTGGTACTTGACCCAGAACCGCTCGCCGGCCGCGTTGACCCACTGGTAGGTGTGCGAGCCGAAGCCGTCCATCGTGCGCCACGACCGCGGCAGGCCCCGGTCGCCCATGAGCCAGGTGACCTGGTGCGCCGACTCGGGCGACAGCGACCAGAAGTCCCACTGCATGTCGTTGTCGCGCAGGTTCGAGCCCGGCAGGCGCTTCTGCGACCGGATGAAGTCGGGGAACTTGATGCCGTCGCGCAGGAAGAACACGGGCGTGTTGTTGCCGACGAGGTCGTAGTTGCCCTCGGTCGTGTAGAACTTCAGCGCGAAGCCGCGCGGGTCGCGCCACGTGTCGGGGGAGCCGTGCTCGCCGGCGACCGACGAGAAGCGCGCGAGCATCTCGGTCGTGGCACCCGGCTGGAACAGGGCCGCGCGCGTGTACGCCGACACGTCGTGCGTCACCGTGAACGTGCCGAAGGCGCCGCCGCCCTTGGCGTGGACGACGCGCTCGGGCACGCGCTCGCGGTTGAACTGCGCGAGCTTCTCGACCAGGTAGTGGTCGTGCAGGACGATCGGGCCGTCGGCGCCGACGGCGAGCGAGTGCGCGTCGGACGCGACGGGCGCACCGGAGTTCGTGGTGGTGGGCGGGACGTGGGGCACGGGGGCTCCTCCTTCGTCGGGACGGGCGCGGACGCCCGCGGGTGCCGGCAGGGACGGCACCGGGTGGGTCAGCCGGCGGACCGGCAGGCGGGGCACAGGCCCCAGAACGTGACCTCGGCCGTGTCGACCGTGAAGCCCGACGTCGAGCTCGGGGCCAGGCACGGTGCGTGCCCGACGACGCAGTCGACGTCGTCGACGGTGCCGCACGTGCGGCACACGACGTGGTGGTGGTTGTCGCCCGTGCGGCGCTCGTAGCGCGCGGGGTGCCCCGCGGGCTCGATGCGGCGCAGCATCCCGACGCCGGCGAGGGCGTGCAGCACGTCGTAGACGGCCTGCACCGACACGGTCGGCAGGGTCGTGCGGACGCGCTGCAGCACCTCGTCGGCGTCGAGGTGCGCGTGCGCCTCGAGCGCGTCGAGCACGGCGAGCCGGGGAGCGGTCACCCGCAGCCCGTGCTGCCGCAGCAGGTCGGTGTCGGTCACGGTCCCACCCGATCATGGTTTCTGGAATCGTTCAAGTCTGACGAGCGTCCAGGTCTCCCGTGCGAGGCGCCGGGTGCCGCGGGGTGAGGGCGGGGTGCCGAGGAGGGGTGCGGAGGGGTCGGGGGGGTCGCGCTCGAGCTCTGGTATGGTTGTCGGGACTGTTCCGCGCTACCGCGCGCCCTCGTCCCCGCACGGCACCTCGTCGACCGGCCCCGGCCGGACGGCCCAGGACCTCCGTGCCGGTGTCGGGGACCCGCGGCGGCACGGATGCACAAGTGGAGTCACGTCCCACCTGGGTCCCGCCCGTCCGGCTCGTCCGGCGACAGGGACCGGGTCCCAGTCGCCGGTCGTCGGGCTCGCCCGCCGACCGCACGGTGGTCGCCCGCGAGGGAGGCCGCCGCGACCGGACATGGCCTCCTCCTGTGCCCAGGACGGGGGCCTTCCTCGTTCCTGGGGTCCATCACGACTCACCCGAGGAGCACCACATCAGCGAGCCCCGCATCAACGATCGGATCCGCGTCTCCGAGGTCCGACTCGTCGGCCCCCAGGGGGAGCAGGTCGGCATCGTGCGCCTGGAGGACGCGCTGCGCCTTGCCCAGGACGCGGACCTCGACCTGGTCGAGGTCGCGCCGACCGCCCGTCCGCCCGTGTGCAAGATCATGGACTACGGGAAGTTCAAGTACGAGGCCGACATGAAGGCCCGTGAGGCGCGTCGGAACCAGACGAACACGATCCTCAAGGAGATCCGTTTCCGTCTGAAGATCGACCCGCACGACTACGGGACCAAGAAGGGTCACGTCGAGCGCTTCCTCGCGGCCGGCGACAAGGTCAAGGTCATGATCATGTTCCGCGGCCGCGAGCAGTCGCGCCCGGAGATGGGCGTGCGCCTGCTGCAGCGGCTCGCCGCCGACGTCGCCGAGCTCGGCTTCATCGAGAGCATGCCCAAGCAGGACGGGCGCAACATGATCATGGTGCTCGGCCCGACCAAGAAGAAGGCCGACCAGCAGAAGGAGCGCCGCGCCGCGCAGTCGCGCGACGAGCGCCCGCGTCGCGAGGCGTCCGACGAGACCGTCGACGACACGCTCGAGACCGTCGACGAGACGATCGAGGTCGAGGAGACGCCCGCCGCCGAGCAGGCGCCCGTCGAGACGGCGCCCGCGCCCGCGGCTGCTCCGGCCGCCGCCGAGCCGGCGCCCGCGTCGCGCCCGGCCGCCGCCCCGCGTCCCGCGTCGTCGCCGCGCCCCGCGTCGTCCGCGCCGCGTCCGGCCGCGTCGTCCGCGCCGCGTCCGGCCGCGTCGGCCCCGCGCCCCGCCGCGTCGGCCCCGCGTCCCGCGGCCTCGCCGCGCCCGGCCGCGCGTCCCAGCACGCCGCGGCCGGCGTCGGCCACGCCGACCCCGGCCGCCCGGCCCGCACCGCGCCCCGGCGCGGCGCCCAAGCCCGCGCCGCGGCCCGGCCCGCGCGCCACGGGCGACGGCGGCGACGCCGGCTGACACACCGCACGGGTGCCGCCCCGCGGCGCCCGGACGAACCCCCGAGTCGCACGACCGTGCGATGCGAACGACAAGGAGAGACGGCAGCCATGCCGAAGAACAAGACGCACTCCGGTGCCAAGAAGCGGTTCCGGGTCACCGGCACCGGCAAGGTCATGCGCGAGCAGGCCGGTGGTCGCCACCTGCTCGAGCACAAGTCGAGCCGCCGCACCCGCCGCATCGCCGGTGACGTCGTCGTCTCGCCCGCCGACACTCCCAAGATCAAGAAGCTGCTCGGCCGCTGACCCCCTCGGCGCGTCAGCGCCCAGGCGGAGGCACCGAGCCCCGGACAAGGCAAGGAGCATCACGTGGCACGCGTGAAGCGGGCGGTCAACGCCCAGAAGAAGCGTCGGTCGACCCTCGAGCGGGCGAGCGGCTACCGCGGACAGCGCTCGCGCCTGTACCGCAAGGCCAAGGAGCAGGTCACCCACTCGCTGGTGTACGCCTACCGCGACCGCAAGGCGCGCAAGGGCGACTTCCGCAAGCTGTGGATCCAGCGCATCAACGCGGCCTCGCGTGAGAACGGTCTGACGTACAACCGTCTCATCCAGGGTCTGCGCCTCGCGGGCGTCGAGGTGGACCGTCGCGTCCTGGCCGACCTGGCCGTCAACGACGCCGCCGCGTTCACCGCGCTCGTGCAGGTCGCCAAGGCCGCCCTCCCCGAGGACGTCAACGCGCCCAGCGCCGCGTGACCTCGCCGCGCACCGTCGGCTGACCGCCGGCACCGCAGCACCGACGCCCCCGCCGTCCTCGTGACGGCGGGGGCGTCGTCGTCCCCCCGCGGTGACGCCGTCCCCGCGGCTCGGGGATGATGGGGCCGTGGCCGACGACCTGCTGAGCAACCCCCGCGCCGACCGCGTCAAGGCGGTGCGCGCGCTCGCCGACCGGTCCGCGCGGCGCCGGCACGGCCGGTTCCTCGTCGAGGGGCCGCAGGCCGTCCGGGAGGCCGTCGCTCCCGGCGGTGGGTGCGTGCACGAGCTGTACGCGACGCCCGACGCGGCGCAGCGGTACGCCGACGTGCTGGCCGCGGCCGACGCCGGCGGCGTGCGCGTGCGCCTCGCGACGCCCGAGGTGGTCGACGCCATGAGCGCCGACGCGCAGGGCCTGGTCGCGGTCGCGGACCTCGTGCACGCCGGCCTGGACGCGGTCGTCGCGGGCGCGCCCCGGCTCGTCGCGGTGCTCGCGCACGTGCGCGACCCCGGCAACGCGGGCACCGTGCTGCGCGCGGCCGACGCGGCCGGCGCCGACGCGGTCGTGCTCACGGCGAGCAGCGTCGACGTGCACAACCCCAAGGTGGTGCGCTCGACGGCGGGCTCGCTGTTCCACCTGCCGGTCGTCACGGGGCCCGAGCTCCCGGACGTCGTCGCGGCGCTGCGGGACGCCGGGGTCGCGGTGCTCGCCGCGGCGGGCGGGGGTGCGCACGACCTCGACGACCTGCTCGACGTCGCGGGGCGGGCACCGCAGGGCGTGCCCGACCTCGCGGCGCCCACGGCCTGGGTCTTCGGCAACGAGGCGTGGGGGCTGCGCGACGAGGACCTCGCGCTCGCCGACGCCGTCGTGCGGGTGCCGCTGCGCGGGCGCGCCGAGTCGCTCAACCTCGCGACGGCCGCGGCGGTCTGCCTGTACGCGTCGGGGCGCGCGCAGCGCTGACCGCCGAGCGCCCGGGGCCGGACGCCGAGCGGACGGTCCGCGTCGCGCGGCGCGAGACCTGCCGTGCCGGGGCGCGCCCTGGCAGGCTGACCGCATGCGACTGTTCGCCGCGGTGTGGCCGCCCGACGACGTGCTCGACCACCTCGACCTCGCGCTGGGCGCCGTCCGCGCCCGCAGCGGGCCCGACGACGCGGTGCGGTGGACCGCGCGCGACGCGTGGCACCTGACGTCGGCGTTCTACGGGACGCTGCCCGACGCCGTCGTCGACGCGCTGGGGGCCGACCTCGCGGCGCACGCGACCGCGCTCGCGCCGTTCGACCTGCGGCTCGCGGGCGCCGGTGTCTTCGCGCACCGCACGCTGTGGGTCGGCGCGGGCGGCGACGTCGCCGCGGCCACCGCGCTCGCGGCCGCGGCCCGTGCGGCGGGCGACGCGCACGGCGCACCGCCCGACCCCCGTGTGCGGCACCGTCCGCACCTCACGGTGGGACGCGTGCGGCCAGCGGGTCGTCCGGCGCGGCACCGCGGCACGCCCCCCGGTGCGCGGGGGCCGGGCCGGGACAGGGCCCGGTTCGACGACCCGGGACCCGCGGAGACGTTCGTGCAGGCGCTCGCGGTGTACCAGGGGCCGGTGTGGACCGTGGACGAGATCACGCTCGTCGAGTCGCGCCCGGGCGAAGGGCGTGGCGGCGGGCCGCTGTACGCGCCGCTCGCGCGGTGTCCGCTCGGCCGCTGACCCGGGCTGTGGCAGCATGACGGCATGAGCGCGGTCGAGCGCACCCGCACGGCGGGTGGTCACCGATTTCCGCGGCCCGTCCCGGGCCGCGTGCGCTGACCTGCACGCCGACGCCGGCCGCTGACGTCCTTCGGACGCCCCGGCCGCCCCGGGCCGGGCGCCACTAGACTGCCCAGCCGGCCGACGTGCGTGCGCCCAGCACCGCGTCCGGCCGCCGGTCGAGGCCCGCACCCGCGGGTGCCGACCGCCCGGAACCGTCCTGGAAGGTCCCCATGACCAGCGACACCACGCTGTCCCCGCTCGACGCCGACGGCGTCGCCGCGGCCGTCGACGCCGCGCTCGCGGACGTCGCCGCCGCCGGCGACCTCGACGCCCTCAAGTCCGCCCGCCTCGCGCACACGGGTGACGCGAGCCCGCTCGCGCTCGCGAACCGCGCGATCGGCGCGCTGCCCGGCCCCGACAAGGCGGCCGCGGGCAGGCTCGTCGGGCAGGCGCGCGGGCGCGTCAACGCCGCGATCGCGGCGCGCACGGCCGAGCTCGAGGCCGAGCGCGACGCGCGCGTGCTCGTCGAGGAGTCCGTCGACGTCACGCTCCCGGCCGAGCGCCACCCGCTCGGCGCGCGCCACCCGCTGTCGACGCTCTCGGAGCGCATCGCCGACGTGTTCGTCGCGATGGGCTGGGAGATCGCCGAGGGCCCCGAGCTCGAGGCCGAGTGGTTCAACTTCGACGCGCTCAACTTCGGCGTCGACCACCCGGCGCGTCAGATGCAGGACACGTTCTTCGTCGCGCCGCCCGCCGGCGCCGACGTGCCGGAGGACGGCTCGGGCCTCGTGCTGCGCACGCACACGTCGCCCGTGCAGGCGCGCACGCTCCTCGAGCGCGGCGTGCCCGTGTACATCGCGTGCCCCGGCAAGGTGTTCCGCACCGACGCGCTCGACGCGACGCACACGCCCGTCTTCCACCAGGTCGAGGGCCTCGCGGTCGACAAGGGCCTGACGATGGCGCACCTCAAGGGCACGCTCGACCACTTCGCGCGGGCGATGTTCGGGCCGCAGGCGCGCACGCGCCTGCGTCCGTCGTTCTTCCCGTTCACGGAGCCGTCCGCCGAGATGGACCTGTGGTTCCCGCAGAAGAAGGGCGGGCCCGGGTGGATCGAGTGGGGCGGCTGCGGCATGGTCAACCCGGCCGTGCTGCGCGCGTGCGGCGTCGACCCCGACGTGTACTCGGGGTACGCGTTCGGCATGGGCATCGAGCGCACGCTCATGCTCCGGCACGGCATCGCCGACATGCGCGACATGGTCGAGGGCGACGTGCGCTTCTCCCAGCAGTTCCGGACGGTGATCTGACATGCCTCGTATCCCGCTGACCTGGCTCGGCGACCACGTCGAGCTGCCCGCCGACCTCACCGCCGAGACGCTCGCCGCGGACCTCGTGCGTGTGGGGCTCGAGGAGGAGGCGATCCACACCTCGGGCGTGACGGGCCCGCTCGTCGTCGGCCAGGTGCTCGAGCTGACGCCCGAGCCGCAGAAGAACGGCAAGACGATCAACTGGTGCCGCGTCGACGTCGGGGCGCACAACGACCTCGACGAGGCCGGCGAGCCGACGGTCGCGCGCGGCATCGTGTGCGGCGCGCACAACTTCGGCGTGGGCGACCGCGTCGTCGTCGCGCTGCCGGGCGCCGTGCTGCCCGGGCCCTTCCCGATCGCGGCGCGCAAGACGTACGGGCACGTGTCGGACGGCATGATCTGCTCGGCCCGCGAGCTCGGGCTGGGCGAGGACCACGACGGGATCATCGTGCTGTCGCGCCTCGGCCACGGCGACGACGTGACGGCGCCCGGCACCGACGCGCTGCGCCTGCTGGGCCTGGCCGACGAGGTGCTCGAGATCAACGTGACCCCGGACCGGGGCTACTGCTTCTCGATGCGCGGCGTCGCGCGCGAGTACGCGCACTCGACGGGTGCGCGCTTCACGGACCTCGGCCTGCCGTCCGACGACGTGCTGCGCGAGCGGCCCGCGGGGTTCGGCGTCGAGATCGACGACGACGCGGGCATCCACGACGTGCCGGGCTGCGACCGGTTCGTCGCGCAGGTCGTGCGCGGCGTCGCGGCGTCCGCGCCGTCGCCGGCGTGGCTGCAGCGGCGCCTCACGCAGGCCGGCATGCGGCCCATCGGCCTCGCGGTCGACGTGACGAACTACGTGATGCTCGACCTGGGCCAGCCCATGCACGCCTACGACCTCGCGACGCTGACGGCGCCCGTGGTGGTGCGGCGCGCGCGGGCGGGGGAGCGCACGACGACGCTCGACGGCGTCGAGCGCACGCTCGACCCGCAGGACCTGCTGGTCACCGACTCGACCGGGGGGCGCGCGGCGCGCGTCCTCGGGATCGCGGGCGTCATGGGCGGCGCGGACTCCGAGGTGTCGGACGGCACGACGGACCTGCTGCTCGAGGCCGCGCACTTCGACGCCGTGAGCGTCGCGCGGTCCTCGCGGCGGCACCGGCTGACCTCGGAGGCCTCCAAGCGGTTCGAGCGCGGCGTCGACCCGCGGCTCGCACGGGTCGCGGTCGCGCGCGCGGCGGCGCTGCTCGTCGAGCACGGCGGCGGCACGGTCGACGACGCGCTCACCGACGTCGACCGCACGGGCGCGCCCGCGCCGGTCGCGTTCGACCCCGCGCAGGCGGGGCGGCTCGTCGGCGTGCCGTACACGGACGACGAGGTGCGCGCGACCCTCGAGGAGATCGGCTGCACGGTCGACGCGTCGGCCGTGCCGTGGCGGGTCACGGCGCCCACGTGGCGTCCGGACCTCGTCGCGGGCGTCGACCTGGTCGAGGAGGTCGCCCGGCTGCGCGGGTACGACGCGATCCCGTCGGTCGTGCCGCCCGCACCCGTCGGCCGGGGGCTCACGCGCGGTCAGCGGCAGCGCCGCGCGGTCGCCGACGCGCTCGCGGCCGCCGGCATGGTCGAGGTGCTGAGCTACCCGTTCGTCTCGGCGGCGCAGCTCGACGCGCTCGGGCTGGCCGCGGACGACGAGCGGCGCCACGCGGTGCGCCTGGTCAACCCGCTCGCCGACGGTCAGCCGCTGATGCGCACCGACCTGCTCGTGACGCTGCTGGAGACCGCGCGTCGCAACGTCGCGCGCGGCACGACCGACCTCGGCGTGTTCGAGCTCGGGCTGGTGACGCTCCCGGGTGCGGACGGCGGGGTCGCGCCGCGGCTGCCCGGGGGCGTGCGTCCCGCGGACGACGTGCTCGCGACCGTCGAGGCGGCCGTGCCGCACCAGCCGCTGCACGTCGCGGGCGTGCTCACGGGGCTCGTCGAGCCGTCCGGGCACTGGGGTCCCGGCCGCCGCGCGGACCACGCGGACGCGATCGCGCTCGTGCAGCGCGTCGCGCAGCGCGTGGGCGTCGAGCTCGCGGTCGCGGCCGACGGCGAGCGTGCACCGTTCCACCCGGGTCGGTGCGCGCGCCTCACGGCGCCGACGGGCGCGGTCGTGGGGCACGCGGGCGAGCTGCACCCGCAGGTGGTCGCGGCGCTCGACCTGCCGGCGCGCGCGGTCGCGTTCGAGGTCGACCTCACGGCGCTGCTCGCGGAGTCGTCGGACGCGCCCGTCGAGGCCGCCCCGGTCTCGACCTTCCCGGTCGCCAAGGAGGACGTCGCGCTCGTCGTGGCGTCCGACGTCCCGGCGGCGGACGTGCTGGCCGCGGTCCGTGCGGGTGTCGAGCAGAGCCCCGCGGGCGACGTGCTGGAGGACGTGCGGCTGTTCGACGTCTACACGGGCGACCAGATCGGCGAGGGGCGCACGTCGCTCGCGTTCGCGCTGCGCCTGCGTGCGCCGGACCGCACGCTCACGGCTGCCGAGACCGCGGCGGTGCGTGACGCGGTCGTGGCCGAGGCGCACGCGCGCGTCGGCGCGGAGCTGCGCGCGTAGCGGACGGTTCCGTCTCACCGCAGGCCGGTCCCGGGTGCTCCCGGGGCCGGCCTGCGTCGTCCCTGCGCCGTGTCGCGCCCCGCTCGGCACCGCGAAATGCGGACGAACCGGGGCGTCGTCGGACGAGTTCACCAGATAGTTACTGTCGGGTAGTTGCGGCGAAAGGGACGGACCCCACAGGGTGAGGACGGCCGTCCAGGTGCGGCCGCCTGCCCGCGCGACGAGGCGTGGTCACCACGACCCCTCGCTGCGCCCGACGGAGGAGATCTGCGTGCACGTCAGACGAACGGCCACCGGAGCGCTCACCGCGCTCGCCCTGGTGCTCACCGGCGGTGTGGCAGCCGCCGGAGCCGCGAGCGC
This sequence comes from Cellulomonas sp. HD19AZ1, assembly GCF_004535805.1. Lineage (NCBI taxonomy): Bacteria > Bacillati > Actinomycetota > Actinomycetes > Micrococcales > Cellulomonadaceae > Cellulomonas > Cellulomonas sp. HD19AZ1. Next base: position 25,957 of record NZ_SPHX01000002.1, on the reverse strand, counting down.
GGCGGTGTCGACCGACGCGACCCTGCTGGTCAACGAGGTGTACGGGGGTGGCGGCAACTCCGGCGCCCCGTTCGACCGGGACTTCGTGGAGCTGGTGAACACGGGCGACGCCCCCGTGGACCTCGCGGGGTACTCGCTGCAGTACGCGTCCGTGACGGGCGCGTCGTGGCAGGTCACGCCGCTGTCCGGCAGCGTGCCCGCCGGCTCGACGTTCGTGGTCGGGCAGGCGTTCGGCGCGAACACCGCGGCGCCCGACGTGCCGGTGGACCTCGAGGGCACGAACGTCGCCATGAGCGGCACGAACGGCAAGGTCGCGCTCGTGCAGGGCACCGCGGCGCTGACGTGCTCGACCGGGTGCGCGCAGGTCGACACGGTCGTGGACCTGCTGGGCTGGGGCCCGACCGCGTCGTCGTTCGCCGGCACCGCCCCGGCGCCCGCGACGACGAACGCGACGTCGGTGCAGCGCGACGACGCGCACACGCACACGGCCGACAACGCGGCGGACTTCCGCGCCGCGACGCCGACGCCCACGCCGGCGGGCACGGGACCGGGCGAGCCCGGCGAACCCGGTGAGCCGACGACCGTGACGATCGCCGAGGTGCAGGGCACCGGCGACGCGTCGCCTCTCGCGGGCCGCACGGTCACGACGTCCGGCGTCGTCACCGCGGTGTACGCGACCGGTGGCTACGACGGCTACGTGCTGCAGACCCCGGGCTCGGGCGGGGGCGACACCACCGGGCGTACCGGGTCCGAGGCGGTGTTCGTGTACTCGCCGTCGACCGTCGGGCAGGTGTCCACCGGGCAGCACGTGCGCGTGACCGGGCAGGTCGCCGAGTACTTCGGCCTCACGCAGATCGCGGTCGAGGGTGCCGCGGCGCTCGAGCAGCTCCCGGCCGCCGACGCGCCGACGCCCGTGCAGGGCACGTGGCCCGCGGACGCGGCGGCGCGCGAGGCGCTCGAGTCGATGCTGTACCTGCCGACCGGCGACCTCACGGTCTCGAACACGTACACGACCAACCAGTACGGCGAGGTCGCGCTCGCGGTCGGCACGACGCCGCTGCTGCAGCCGACCGACGTCGCACGCCCGGGCACGCCCGAGGCCGCGGCGGTCGTCGCCGACAACGCCGCCCGCGGCGTCGTGCTCGACGACGGCGCGTCGACCAACTTCCTCGCGCCCGGCAACGGCGCGCTGACGCCGCCGTACGTGTCGCTCGACAACCCCGTGCGGATCGGCGCGGCCGTGCAGTTCACCGACCCGGTCGTCGTCGACTACCGCAACAACGCGTGGAAGCTCAGCCCGACCGCGCCGGTCGTGGCGGGCGGGCCCGCGCCCGCGACGTTCGAGGACACCCGCACCGCGGCACCCGCGGCCGTGGGCGGCGACCTGAGCGTGGCCTCGTTCAACGTCCTCAACTACTTCACGACGCTCGGCGACGAGAACCCCGCGTGCGTGCCGTACCGCGACCCCACGGGTGAGCCGGTCACGGTCCGCGAGGGCTGCGACCAGCGCGGCGCGTGGGACAAGGCGGACCTCGAGCGGCAGCAGGACAAGATCGTCGCGGCCATCACGGCGCTCGACGCCGACGTGGTCGGCCTGCTCGAGATCGAGAACTCGGCACGCGTCACGGGCACGCCCGACGCGGCGCTCGCGACGCTCGTCGACGCGCTCAACGAGGCCGCCGGCGCCGGGACGTGGGCGTACGTCCCGTCGTCCGCCGAGCTGCCGCCCGCGGCCGAGCAGGACGTCATCACCAACGCGATCATCTACCGGCCGGCCGCGGCGACGCCCACGGGCGACCCCCGCGCGCTGGGCGACCAGGGCGGCGACGACCAGGCGTTCGGCAACGCGCGCGAGCCGATCGGCCAGGTCTTCACGCCGGCCGCGGGCGGCGAGCCCCTGCTCGTCGTGGTGAACCACTTCAAGTCCAAGAGCTCGGCCGGCCCCTGGCCGGGCGACCGCGACACGGGCGACGGGCAGGGCGCGTCGAACGAGTCGCGCGTGCGCCAGGCGACCGCGCTGCGCGACTGGGTGCCCACCGTGCAGGGCGACGCCACGGCGGTCGCGCTGGTCGGTGACTTCAACTCGTACACGCACGAGGACCCGCTGCAGGTGCTGTACGACGTGGGCTACGTCAACGCCGCGGCGCAGCTCGCGCCGGGTGAGCACTCGTACGCGTTCCAGGGCCTGTCGGGCTCGCTCGACCACGTGCTGCTCAACGAGGCGGCCGCGACCCGGGCGACCGGCGCGGACGTGTGGGGCATCAACGCCGAGGAGTCGATCGCGCTCGAGTACAGCCGGTTCAACTACCACGGCACGTCGTTCTACGCACCGGACCCGTACCGGTCGTCGGACCACAACCCCGTCAAGGTGGGCTTCGCCGCGGGCGAGGACAACACCGGCCCGGTCGACCTCACGTTCCTCAACATCAACGACTTCCACGGGCGCATCGACGCCAACACCGTGAAGTTCGCGGGGACCGTCGAGCAGCAGCGCGCGGCCGCGGACGGCCCGGTGGCCTTCCTGTCGGCGGGCGACAACATCGGTGCGTCGCTGTTCGCGTCGGCCGTGCAGGACGACCAGCCGACGATCGACGTGCTGAACGCGCTGGACCTGCGCGCGTCGGCGGTCGGCAACCACGAGTTCGACAAGGGCTACGACGACCTCGTCGACCGCGTGATCGCCGGTGGTGACAACGCGGAGTTCCCGTACCTGGGCGCGAACGTCTACGAGAAGGGCACCGCGACGCCCGCGCTCGACGAGTACGCGCTGCTCGACATGGGTGGCGTGAGCGTCGCCGTGATCGGCGTGGTCACGCAGGAGACCCCGACGCTCGTGACGCCGGGCGGCATCGCCGACCTCGACTTCGGCGACCCGGTCGAGGCGGTCAACCGCGTCGCGGCGCAGCTCACGGACGGCGACCCCGCCAACGGCGAGGCCGACGTCATCGTGGCGCAGTACCACGAGGGCGCGGGCGCCGGGACGCCCGACGGCGCGACCCTCGAGGAGGAGGTCGCCGCGGGCGGCGCGTTCGCGGCGATCGTCAGCGAGACGGTCCCCGCGGTCGACGTGATCTTCACGGGTCACACGCACAAGCAGTACGCGTGGCTCGCGTCGAACGGCGACGTCGAGCGCCCGGTCGTGCAGACCGGGTCCTACGGCGAGCTCCTCGGCAAGGTCGTGCTGACGTACGACCGCGACGCGGACGAGGTCACGGCCGTGACCGCGGAGAACGTCGCGCGCACCACGACGGCCGACGCCGACCTGGTCGCGGCGTTCCCGCGCGTCGCCGAGGTCAAGACGATCGTCGACGCCGCGCTCGCGTACGCGAACGAGGTCGGTGCGCAGTCGGTCGGCTCGGTCACGGCGGACGTCACGACCGCGTTCAGCGGCGGCGCGTACGTCGGCGGCGTGTACCAGGGCTCGGCTCCGGGCACGACGACGGGCCGGGACGACCGCAGCCGCGAGTCGGCGCTCGGCAACCTCGTGGCGGACGCGCTGCTCGACACGCTCGCCTCGCCGGAGCGCGGCGGAGCCGACATCGGCGTCGTCAACCCCGGCGGCCTGCGCTCCGAGCTGCTGTACGCGCCCGACGGCACCATCACGTACGCCGAGGCCAACGCGGTGCTGCCGTTCGTCAACAACCTCTGGACCACGACCCTCACGGGCGACCAGGTGGTGACGATGCTCGAGCAGCAGTGGCAGACCAACCCGGACGGCACGATCCCGAGCCGCCCGTACCTGCAGCTCGGGCTGTCGGACAACGTCGCGTACACGTACGACGCGACGCGGCCGCTGGGCGACCGCGTCACGTCGGTCACGGTCGACGGCGCGCCGATCGACCCGGCGGGGGAGTACCGCATCGGCACCTTCTCGTTCCTCGCGCAGGGCGGCGACAACTTCCGGGTGTTCTCGCAGGGCACGGCCACGGCCGACTCGGGCCTCATCGACCGTGACGCGTGGATCGCGTACCTGCAGGCGCACCCGGGGCTGACGCCGGACTTCGCCGAGCGCGCGGTGTCGGTGCCCGCGCTCGACGCGCCGGTGGCACCGGGCGACGAGCTGACGTTCACGGTCGGCGGGATCAACCTCACGAGCCTCGGGGCCCCGGAGAACACCGCGGTCGAGGTGCTGTGGGGCGAGCAGTCGCTCGGGTCGTTCCCGCTCGTGCGGGGCGACGGACCCGACGCGTCGGCCCAGGTCACGGTCACGGTGCCCGCGGGCGTCGAGCCCGGTGAGCACGCGCTGACGGTCGTGGCCGCACCCAGCGGCACGACGGCGACGGTGCCCGTCACGGTCGAGGTGGGTCTGCCCGCGTCGACCACGACGCTCACGGCCTCGCCCGACTCGCACGTGCACGGCACGTGGGGGCAGCGCGTGCGCCTGGTCGCGACGGTCACGGCCGACGCCCCGGTGACGGGTGCGGTCGAGTTCGTCGTCGGCGACGAGGTGCTCGGCACGGCCGCTCTGCGCGACGGCCGCGCGACGTTCACGCTGCCGGCGGACACGGCGGCGGGGACCTACGAGGTCGTGGCCCGGTGGGCCGGGACCGACGCGGTCGCGGGCTCGCAGTCGGAGCCGGTGACCGTCACGGTCGAGCAGGCGACCAGCACGACGACGCTGAGCGTCGTGCAGTCGCCGCTGCCCCGGTGGGTGCCGTCGGCGTGGGTCGCGACCGTCGCCCTCGACACGTGGCGCATGCCGTCCGGCACGGTCGAGCTGCGCGAGGGCGACCGGGTCGTGGCGCGCGCGAACGTCGTGCTCGGCGTCGCGGTCGGCACGGTGCCGCGCGACCTCGGCAGCGGCACGCACCGCCTCACCGCGGTGTTCGTCCCGTCCGACCCGACGAACGTCGCGGGCAGCACGAGCCGCACGGTGTCGGTCCGCGGCTGACGCGACCGCACCGCCGCACGGCACGGAGGGGCTCGCCCGGTGAGGGCGGGCCCCTCCGTCGTGCGCCGGGCGCGTCCGCGTCCGTCCGGGTGAACCACGCCGCGCACGGGCTCGGGGCGGTGCACCGCGGTGCCAGCATGTGCGCGTGCCCGACGACACCGCCTTGGTGCGGGAGCTGACCATCACGCCCGAGCTCGTGCGTCGCGTCGCGCGCGACGCGACGGTCGAGCTGCTCACCCGGCCGCGCATGCTGGCCGTCTGGGCGCTCGTCGCGGCGCCCGTGGCCGTCCTCGTCGGCGTGACGACACCCGGACGGCAGGGCGCCTGGGCAGGGTTCGTCGCTGCGGTCCTGCTGCCGGTGCTCGTCGTCTGGCGCACGCGCCGCTCGGCGCGCCGTGCTTTGGGCGCGACGCTCGTGCCCGGGGCGACGGTGCGGGCGCAGATCCGTGACGACGCGCTGGTCACCGAGACGGCCGCGGGGTCCACGTGCGCACCGTGGAGCACCTACGCGGCCGTGCGGGTGCACCGCTCGGCCCTGCTCCTGCGGTTCGCCCGCGTGCCGTCCGTCGTGGTGCTTCCGCGGGCGCTGCTCACGGACGACGACCTCGCGCTGCTACGGGCACGCGTCGGTGCGCCGTCGTCCGCCGCGGGCGGGGCGGACGACGGCGCGGCCGGTGCGGTGCCGGGACCTCAGCCCGCGACGTAGTCCTGGTACGCCGGCAGGTCCAGCACGCCGTTGCCCGACAGGCCGATGACGATCGTCTCGTCGGTCGTCGCGGCGCGCGCGTGCGCGAGGGCGCCGGCGACCGCGTGCGTGGACTCCGGCGCGGGGATGAGCCCCTCGGCACGCGCGAACTCGACGCCCGCCGCGAACGCCGCGTCCTGCTCGACCGCGATCGCCTCCATGAGGCCCAGCTCGTACGCGTGCGACACCATCGGCGCCATGCCGTGGTAGCGCAGGCCGCCGGCGTGGATCGCGGGCGGCACGAAGTCCTTGCCGAGCGTGTGCATCTTCAGCAGCGGCGTGAGGCCCGCGACGTCGCCGAAGTCGTACCGGTACTCGCCCTGCGTCATCGACGGGCACGCCGCCGGCTCGCACGCGACCACGCGGGTCGTGGTGCCGTCGCGCAGGTTGCGGCCCAGGAACGGGAACGACAGCCCGCCGAGGTTCGACCCGCCGCCCGCGCACCCGAACACGACGTCGGCGGTCTCGCCGATCTCGTCGAGCTGGGCCAGCGCCTCGACGCCGATGACGCTCTGGTGCAGCAGCACGTGGTTGAGCACCGAACCCAGCGCGTAGTGCGCCGCCGGGTCCTTGGCGGCCGACTCGACGGCCTCGCTGATCGCCATGCCGAGCGAGCCCGTGGTCGTCGGGTCGGCGGCGAGCATCGCGCGCCCCGCCTCGGTGAGGTCCGACGGCGACGCGTGGCACGTCGCGCCGTAGGTCTCCATCTGCATGCGGCGGTACGGCTTGGCGTCGTACGACGCGCGGACCTGCCACACCTCGCAGTCCAGCCCGAGCAGCGCGCACGCCATCGACAGCGACGCACCCCACTGGCCCGCGCCGGTCTCGGTGGTGAGCCGCGTGATGCCCTCGACCGCGTTGTAGTACGCCTGCGCGACCGCCGTGTTCGGCTTGTGCGACCCGGCGGGCGAGACGCCCTCGTACTTGTAGTAGATCTTCGCCGGCGTCCCGAGCGCGCGCTCGAGGCGCAGCGCCCGCACGAGCGGCGACGGCCGCCACAGCGCGTACAGCTCGCGCACGGTCTGCGGGATCTCCACCCAGCGCTCGGTCGAGACCTCCTGCGCGATGAGCGCCATCGGGAACAGCGGCGCCAGGTCGTCGGGCGTCAGCGGCTCGCGCGTGCCCGGGTGCAGCGCCGGCGGGCACGGCTCGGGCAGGTCCGCCGCGAGGTTGTACCAGTGCGTCGGCACGCTCGACGGCACCACGGTGCCGACGGGGTCCGTGAGCACGGCGGGTCGGGTCGCGTCGGGGGAGGTCGTCATGTCGCCTCGCAGGGTCGGGCGCGCACGCGCGCGGTGGCGGACGCGGGTCACGTCCGCCGCCCCCGGGCGTCGGCGACCCGCACCGCGAGGGTAGCGGCGCGTGCCCGCGGTCGGTCGGCGCGTCCACGACCAGGGCCGACGTGCACCCCGGCCCGCGACGCGGACGTACCTGGGAGGCGCCGCGCGCTGTTGCTACGGTGGTCCGCGACACGGGGTGCCCGGTACCGAGCCGGGCTGAGATCACACCCGTCGAACCTGATCTCGTTAGCACGAGCGAAGGGATGTCGACCATGACGTCTGCCGTCCTCCCGTCCGCCCCGCACCGCACGGGTGCCCCGCCGGACGACCTGGCCGCCGCGGCGGCCGCCGCGCTCGCGGCCGTCCGTGAGCGCACGCCGTTGGTGCAGTGCCTCACCAACGAGGTGACGACCAACCTCGTCGCCAACGCGCTGCTCGCGCTCGGTGCGTCGCCCGCGATGGCCGCGGTGCCGGGCGAGGCGCAGGAGCTCGCGGGCGTCGCGGGCGCCGTCCTGGTCAACCTCGGCACGCCCGGCCCCGACCAGCGGGCGTGCGTCGCGCCGACCGTCGCGGCGGCGGCGGGTGCGGGCGTCCCGTGGGTGCTCGACCCCGTGGCGGTCGGTGTGCTGTCGGTGCGCACGCGCCTGGCCGGCGTGCTGCTGGCCGAGCGGCCCGCGGTCGTGCGCGGCAACGCGAGCGAGGTCCGCGCGCTCGCGGGCCACGCGTCGGGCGGGCGCGGTGTCGACGCGCTCGACGGGGTCGACGCCGCGGCCGACGCGGCCGCGGCCGTCGCCGCGCTGACCGGCGGCGTGGTCGCGGTGTCCGGGCCGGTCGACCTCGTCACCGACGGCACGACGACCGTGCGGCTGGCCGTCGGCGACCCGCTGCTGACGGCGATCACGGGGGCCGGCTGCGCGCTCGGCGGGCTCGTCGCGGCGTTCGCCGCCGTGACCGACCCGTTGACCGCGGCGGTCGGCGCGTCGACCGCGCTGGGCGTGGCCGCCGAGCGGGCCGCGCGCGACGCGCACGGCCCTGCGTCGTTCCAGGTCGCGCTCGTCGACGAGCTGTACCGCCTGACGCCCGACACGCTGCGCGCGGGCGTGCGCGACGCCGCGGCGGTGACGGCATGAGCGCGCCGGCCCTGCCGGGGGGCGTCTACCTCGTGCTCGACGCGGACGTCTGCGCCCGCGCCGGGCACCATCCCGCGCAGGTCGCCGGTGCGGCCGTGCGCGCCGGGGTGGGGACCGTGCAGGTGCGCGCCAAGCGGGCGACCGTGCGCGAGCTCGTCGACCTCACGGTCGCCGTCGCCGACGCGCTGCGCCTCGCGGGGCCTGCGGCGCTCGTGGTCGACGACCGGGTCGACGTCGCGCTCGCGGCGCGTGCCCGGGGGGCGTCGGTCGACGGCGTGCACGTCGGCCAGCGCGACCTCGAGGTCGACGACGCCCGCGCGCTGCTCGGCGCCGACGCGCTGATCGGCGTGTCCGCCGCCCTGCCCGAGCACGTGCGTGCCGCTGCGGGCGCCGACCACGTGGGCAGCGGCCCGGTGCGGCTGACGCCCACCAAGCCCGAGGCCGGTCCCGCGCTCGGGTTCGACGGCCTGCGGCGCGCGGTCGACGCCGCCGCCGGGCGGCCGGTCGTCGCGATCGGCGGGCTGACGGCGTCCGACGCGCCCGCGCTGCGGGCTGCCGGCGCGCACGCGATGGCCGTCGTGAGCGCGGTGTGCGCGGCCCACGACCCGGGCGCGGCGGCCGCCGCGCTCGTCGCGGCGTGGGACGGCGCGCTCGTCGCGGGCGGTGCGCGATGACCGGGCCGACGGACGTGACGGGGCCGGGGCGCGCGAGCCGCGTGCGGGTGCTGTCGGTCGCGGGCACCGACCCGACCGGCGGCGCCGGCGTGCAGGCCGACCTCAAGTCGTTCGCGGCGCACGGCGCGTACGGCATGGCGGTCGTCACGGCGCTCGTCGCGCAGAACACGCACGGCGTGCGGGACGTCCACGTGCCCGACGTCCCGTTCCTGCGCGCGCAGCTCGACGCCGTGGGTGACGACGTGCACGTCGACGCCGTGAAGATCGGCATGCTCGCGACCCGCGCGGTCGCGCTCGAGGTGGGCGACTGGCTCGCGCGCACGCGACCGCCGGTCGTCGTGCTCGACCCCGTGATGGTCGCGACCAGCGGCGACCGCCTGCTCGACGCCGACGCCGAGGACGCCGTGCGCGACCTCGTGGGCGCCGCGCACCTCGTGACGCCCAACCTGCCCGAGCTCGGCGTGCTGCTGCGCGAGCCGACCGCCCGCACGTGGCCCGCCGCGCTCGACCAGGCCCGCCGGCTGGCCCGCACGCGCGACGTCGTCGTGCTGCTCAAGGGCGGCCACCTGGGCGGCGCCGCGAGCCCCGACGCGGTCGTCGACGCGACGACCGTCGTCGAGCTCGACGCGCCACGCGTCGCGACCACCGCGACGCACGGCACGGGCTGCTCGCTGTCCGCCGCCGTCGCGGCGCTGCGGCCGCGGCGTCCCGACTGGGTGAGCACGGTCCGCGAGGCCAAGCAGTGGCTCACGGGCGCGATCGCCGCGGGCGAGGCGTTGCGCGTCGGGTCCGGACGCGGCCCGGTCGACCACCTGCACCACGCGCCGACGCTGGGCGCGCGACCGTTCGGCGACGAGGCCTGGGACGCGGTCGCCGGGCTGCGCGCGGCGTGCGACGACCTGCCGTTCGTGCGCGCGCTCGCCGACGGCACGCTGCCGCGCGCGGCGTTCGAGGCGTACGTGCACCAGGACGCGCTCTACCTCGCGGAGTACTCGCGCGTGCTGGCCCGCGCGAGCGAGCTCGCACCGACGGGGGAGGCGCAGGCGTTCTGGGCCCGCGGCGCCAGCACGTGCCTGGACGTCGAGGCCGCGCTGCACCGCGACCGGCTCGCCCACGGGCGGTATGCCGGCGTCCCCGCGTCCGCCGTCACCACGGCGTACACCGACCACCTGCTCGCGGTCGGCGCGACCGGCACGTACGCCGAGGTCACCGCCGCGGTGCTGCCGTGCTACCGCCTGTACGCGGACATCGGGGCGCGCATCCTCGCGCGAGCGGGCGACCTGGCCGACCACCCGTACGGCGACTGGGTCGCGACCTACGGCGACCCGGCGTTCGCGGCGTCGGCGGCGCAGGCGGGTGCGCTCGCGGACGCCGCGGCGCGCGAGGTCGGTGCGACGACGCGCACGCGCATGCTCGCGGCGTACGTGCGCTCGTGCGAGCACGAGGTCGCGTTCTTCGACCAGGTCGACCTCGTCGTGGACGTCCCGCCGGCCCGTCGGCGGGACACGGTGCCGGCGCGGGTCTGAGGTCCGCCCGCAGCGGGGCCGGCGCCGTCCGTCGCGGGCGGGCGCCGGCCCGGCGTCGCGTCAGCAGGACCCGTCGGTGCAGGCCTCGGCGCTCGGGGCGGCGGTCAGCGGGTTGGCCTCGCGCCACCCGGCGTCGAGCAGCTGCGTGAACACCTCGGCGGGCTGCGCGCCCGAGACGGCGTACTTCCGGTCGACGACGAAGAACGGCACGCCCGTGACGCGCAGCGCGCGCGCCTCGTCGAGGTCGGCGCGGACCTCGTCGGCCGCGTCGTCGCCCGCGAGGGCGGTCGCGACGCGCTCGTCCGACCAGCCGTGGTCGCCGAACCCGGCCTGCGCGGCGATGCGCACGAGCGCGCCGTCGGCGCCCAGGTCGACGCCCTGCTCGAAGTGCGCCGAGAACAGCGCCTCCATGGTCGCCTCGACGAGCGCGGCGCCGCCGGCGCGGCGCGCGAGGTGCAGCAGGCGGTGCGCGTCGAACGTGTTGAACGCGAGCGTGCGGTCGAAGTCGTACCGCAGGCCCTCGCCCGCGGCGACGTCGGTGACGTGGCCGAACATCTGCTGCACCTGGTCGCGGGGCAGGCCCTTCATCTCGACGAGCGCGTCGACCTCGGGGCGGCCGGGGCCGGTGGGCGTGTCGGGGGAGAGCTGGTAGGAGCGCCACACGACCTCGACGTGCTCGGCGTGCGGGAAGTCGCGCAGCGCCGTGGCGAACCGGCGCTTGCCGATGAAGCACCAGGGGCACGCGACGTCGGACCAGACCTCGACGGTGACGGTCCGCGGCGGGGCGGCGAAGACGGGGGTGTCGAGGCTCATGGCAGCAGGAGGACCTTTCCGGTGGTGGTGCGCCCCTCGAGGGCGCGGTGGGCGTCGGCCGCGTCGGCCAGGGGGTAGGTGGCGCCGACGCGGACGTCGAGCGCACCGGCGGCGACGGCGTCGAACAGCTCGGTGGCGCGCCACAGCAGCTCGTCGCGCGTGGCCGTGTGGTCACCGAGCGTGGGGCGCGTGACGAACAGCGAGCCTGCCGCGTTGAGCCGCTGCAGGTCGACCGGCGGCACCTGCCCGGACGACCCGCCGTAGAGCACGAGCGTGCCGCGGCGGGCCAGCGACGCGAGCGACGCGTCGAACGTGTCGTTGCCGACGCCGTCGTAGACGACGTGCACGCCGCGGCCGCCGGTGAGGTCGCGGACCAGCGCGGGGAGCTCGGCGGTGAGGTCGGACAGCTCGCGGTAGCGGACGACGTCGCTCGCGCCGGCCGCCCGCGCGAGCGCTTCCTTCTCCGGCGAGCCGACGGTCGAGATGACGCGCGCGCCGCGTGCGGCCGCGAGCTGCGTGAGCAGCAGCCCGACGCCGCCCGCGCCGGCGTGCAGCAGCACGTCGTGCCCCTCGCGCAGCGGGAAGGTCGAGGCGGCGAGGTAGTGCGCGGTCATGCCCTGCAGCGGCAGGGCTGCGGCCGTCGCGTCGTCGACCCCGGGCGGCACGGGCAGGGCGTCGGCCTCGCGCACGGCGACGAGCTCGGCGTACGAGCCGGGCGCGGACGCCCACGCGACGCGGTCGCCGGGCGCGAGCGTCGTGACGTCCGCACCGACCTGCACGACCTCGCCGGCGCCCTCCGACCCCACGACGTGCGGGAACGGCATACGGTAGGTGCCGCTGCGCCGGTAGGTGTCGATGAAGTTGACGCCCGCGGCCGCGACGCGCACGAGCACCTGGTCGGGTGCCGGGGTCGGGTCGGGGACGTCGGTGACCTCGAGGACCTCGGGGCCGCCGGCCCGGGTCGCGACGACTGCACGCATGCCTGGCGCAACCACCGCGACGAGGCGGTGTGTTCCCCGCGCGTCGTTGGTATTTGTGTGCAGCCGACTGTATGTTCATGCACATGACGTTCACCGTGGCGGTCGCCGGCGCCAGCGGGTACGCCGGCGGCGAGATCCTCCGCCTGCTGCTCGACCACCCCGAGGCGCGCATCGGCACGCTCACCGCGCACAGCAGCGCGGGCACGGCGCTGGGCGCGCACCACCCGCACCTGCGCGACCTCGCCGAGCGCGTGCTGGAGCCCACCACCGCGCGGGCGCTCGCGGGCCACGACGTCGTGGTGCTCGCGCTGCCGCACGGCGCGAGCGGCCAGGTCGCCGCCGAGCTCGAGGCGCTCGGCGAGGACCCGGTCGTGCTCGACCTCGGCGCCGACCACCGCCTGCAGGACGCGGCCGACTGGGAGGCCTACTACGGCAGCCCGCACGCGGGCACCTGGACGTACGGGCTGCCCGAGCTGGTCACGGCCGCGACCGGCGGCCACCAGCGCGCCGTGCTCGCCGGTGCGCGGCGCATCGCCGTGCCCGGCTGCAACGTCACGGCCGTCACGCTCGGCCTGCAGCCGGGGGTCGCGGCCGGCCTGCTCGACCCCACCGACCTCGTCGCCGTGCTCGCCAACGGGTACTCGGGCGCCGGCAAGGCGCTCAAGCCGCACCTGCTCGCGTCGGAGGCGCTCGGGTCGGCCGTGCCCTACGCGGTCGGCGGCACGCACCGGCACGTCCCCGAGATCGCGCAGAACCTGCGCAGCGCGGGCGCCGTCGACGTGCGCACGTCGTTCACGCCCGTGCTGGTGCCCATGGCGCGCGGCATCCTCGCGACCGCGACGGCCCGGCTCGCGCCCGGCGTCGACCTCGACGAGACCGCCCTGCGCGCCGCGTGGCGCGCGGCCTACGCCGACGAGCCGTTCGTCCACGTGCTGCCCGACGGGCAGTGGCCCACGACGGCGGCCGTCGCGGGGTCCAACGCCGCACTCGTGCAGGTCGCGCTCGACGTGCGCGCCGGCCGTGTCGTGACCGTGACCGCCATCGACAACCTCGTCAAGGGAACCGCCGGCGGTGCCGTGCAGTCCCTCAACCTCGCGCTCGGGCTCCCCGAGACGCTCGGCCTGCCCCGGAACGGAGTCGCCCCGTGACCGACCACCTCGGACCCGCCCTCGAGGGCACGTCGCCCGGCACGTCGCCGGGCGTGACCGCGCCCGCGGGCTTCCGCGCGTCCGGCGTCACCGCCGGGCTCAAGGCGTCCGGGCGCCCCGACCTCGCGATCGTCGTCAACGACGGGCCGCGGCACGCGGGCGCCGCGGTGTTCACGACCAACCGCGTCGTGGGCGCGCCGGTCGTCTGGTCGCGCCAGGTCGTCGCGGACGGCGTCGTCTCGGCGGTCGTCCTCAACTCGGGCGGCGCGAACGTCAGCACGGGCCCCGAGGGCTTCCTCGACGCGCATCTCACGGCCGAGTGCGTCGCGACGGCCCTGGGCGTCTCGGCGGGCGACGTCGTCGTGTGCTCGACCGGTCTCATCGGCGAGCGGCTCCCGCGCGAGACGCTGCTGGCGGGCGTCGACCTCGCGGCCGCCGCGCTCACGCCCGACGCGGGGCTCGACGCCGCGACCGCGATCATGACGACCGACACCGTGGCCAAGACCGCGCACGTCACGGTCGAGACGCCCGACGGCACGTTCACCGTGGGCGGCATGGCCAAGGGCGCGGGCATGCTCGCCCCCGCGATGGCCACCATGCTGTGCGTCGTCACGACCGACGCCGACGTCGAGGCGCCCGTGCTCGACGCCGCGCTGCGGGCCGCGACGGCCGAGACGTTCGACCGCGTCGACTCCGACGGCTGCATGTCGACCTCCGACACCGTGACGCTGCTCGCGTCCGGCGCGTCGGGCGTCACGCCCGCCGCCGACGTCCTCACCGACGCCGTACGGCGCGTGTGCGCGTCGCTCGCGCGCCAGCTCGTCGCCGACGCCGAGGGCGCGTCGCACGACATCGCGGTGCACGTCGTCGGCGCGACGACGCCGGAGGCCGCGGTCGCCGTCGCGCGCGCCGTGACGCGCTCGAACCTCTTCAAGGCCGCGATGTTCGGCAACGACCCCAACTGGGGGCGTGTGCTCGCGCAGGCGGGCACGGTGCCCGAGGAGGTCGCGCCGTTCGACCCCGAGGCGATCGACGTCGCGATCAACGGCGTGCTCGTCTGCAAGGCCGCGCGCCCGCACGCCGACCGCGGCGAGGTCGACCTCGCGTCGGCCCGCGAGGTGCACGTGACCGTCGACCTGCACGCGGGCGACGCGGCCGCGACCGTCTGGACCAACGACCTCACGCACGACTACGTCCACGAGAACAGCGCGTACTCCACATGACCACGACGCCCCCGCCCGTGCCCGACGACTTCGTCTTCGACACCCGCACCGACCTGCGCGCCGACCAGAAGGCGGAGGTGCTCGTCGAGGCGCTGCCCTGGCTGCAGCAGTTCTCCGGCGCGCTCGTCGTCGTCAAGTACGGCGGCAACGCGATGATCGACGACGACCTCAAGCGCGCGTTCGCGCAGGACATGGTGTTCCTGCGGCAGGTCGGCCTGCGGCCGGTCGTCGTGCACGGCGGCGGACCGCAGATCAACGCGATGCTCGACCGCCTCGACATCCGCAGCGAGTTCCGCGGCGGGCTGCGCGTCACGACGCCCGAGGCGATGGACGTCGTGCGCATGGTCCTCACGGGCCAGGTGTCGCGCGAGCTCGTCGGCCTGCTCAACGCGCACGCGCCGCACGCCGTCGGGCTGTCGGGCGAGGACGCCGGGCTGTTCCAGGCACGCCGCCGCACGGCCGTGGTCGACGGCGTCGAGGTCGACGTCGGGCTCGTCGGCGACGTCGTGCAGGTCAACCCCGGCGCCGTGCTCGACCTGCTCGACGCGGGCCGCATCCCGGTCGTCTCGACCGTCGCGCCCGACGTCGACGACCCCACGCAGGTGCTCAACGTCAACGCCGACACCGCGGCGGCCGCGCTCGCGGTCGCGCTCGGCGCGCGCAAGCTCATCGTGCTCACCGACGTCGAGGGCCTGTACACCGACTGGCCGGACCGGTCCTCGCTCGTGCGACGCATCCGCGCGTCGGCCCTCGCCGAGCTGCTGCCGCGGCTCGACGCGGGCATGCGCCCCAAGATGGAGGCGTGCTGGCGCGCCGTCGAGGGCGGCGTGCCGCGTGCGCACGTGATCGACGGCCGCGCGCCGCACTCGATCCTCGTCGAGGTGTTCACGTCCGACGGCGTCGGGACGATGGTGCTGCCCGACGCCGACCCCGACGGCCACCCGTCGACCGTGCCCGTGCGCGCCGTGCGCCTGGCGACGCAGGACCAGGAGGACGACCGGTGACGACCACGCCCGAGGGCACCCCCACGACCGCGCGGCACCGCGCGCCCGGCACCGAGGACGCGCTGCCGGTCCCGGCCGCCGCGGGCTCGGTGGCCGAGTGGACCGAGCGCTACGCGCACGCCGTCATGGACACGTTCGGCCCGCCGCAGCGCGTGCTCGTGCGCGGCGAGGGCGTCTACGTGTGGGACGCGGACGGCACGCGCTACCTCGACCTGCTCGGCGGCATCGCCGTGAACTCGCTCGGCCACGCGCACCCGACGCTCACGGCGGCGGTCAGCGCGCAGCTCGGCACGCTCGGCCACGTGTCGAACTTCTTCGCGAGCCCCGCGCAGATCGCGCTCGCCGAGCGTCTCGTCGCGCTCGCCGACGCGCCCGAGGGGTCGCGCGTGTTCCTCGCGAACTCCGGGACCGAGGCCAACGAGGCCGCGCTCAAGCTCACGCGCCGGCACTCGGGCGGCGCCCGGCCGCGCGTGCTCGCGCTCGAGGGCGCGTTCCACGGCCGGTCGCTGGGCGCGCTGTCGCTCACGCACAAGGCCGCGTACCGCGAGCCGTTCGAGCCGCTGCCCGGCGGTGTCGAGTTCCTGCCGTTCGGCGACACCGACGCGCTGCGGGCCGCGTTCGCCGAGGGCGGTGACCAGGTGGCCGCGCTGTTCGTCGAGCCCATCCAGGGCGAGGCGGGCGTGCGGTCGCTGCCGCCCGGCTACCTCGCGCTCGCACGCGAGCTGACGACGGCGCACGGCGCGCTGCTGGTGCTCGACGAGGTGCAGACCGGCATGGGCCGCACGGGCCGCTGGTTCGCGCACCAGCACCCGCACCTCGGCGGGGGCGTCCGCCCCGACGTCGTCACGGTCGCCAAGGGCCTCGGCGGCGGGTTTCCCGTGGGTGGGCTCATCGCGTACGGGCCCGACGTCGCCGCGCTGCTCGGGCGCGGTCAGCACGGCACGACGTTCGGCGGCAACCCCGTCGCGTCCGCCGCGGCGCTCGCGACCGTCGGCGTCGTCGAGCGCGACGGCCTGCTCGCGCACGTCACCGCGCTGGGGGAGCGGCTGCGCGAGCGGCTGCGCTCGACCGGCAACCCGCTCGTGCGCGAGGTGCGCGGCGAGGGGCTGCTCATCGCCGTCGAGCTCACGGTCCCCGTCGCGGCCCGTGTCGCGGCCGACGCGCTCGCCGCCGGGATCATCGTCAACCCGTGCACGCCCACGACGCTGCGCCTCGCGCCGCCGTACGTCCTCACCGACGAGCAGGCCCAGCCGTTCGTCGACCTCGTCGCCGCGCTGCCGGCCGACCTCGCCGCGGAGGAGACCCCGTGACCCGCCACTTCCTGCGCGACGACGACCTGTCGCACCGCGAGCAGGCCGCCGTCATCGAGCTCGCGCTCGCGTTCCGCGACGACCGGTTCATCCGCACGCCGCTGTCGGGCCCGCGCGCGGTCGCGGCGGTCTTCGACAAGCCGACCCTGCGCACGCAGGTCAGCTTCCTCACGGGCATCGCCGAGCTCGGCGGCTTCCCGCTGCCGGTCGACGGGGGGCTGGCCCGCATCGGCGAGCGCGAGTCGATCGCCGACACCGCGCGCGTGCTCGGGCGTCAGGTCGCCGCGATCGTGTGGCGCACGCACGCGCAGACCCGCATCGAGGAGATGGCCGCGCTCGCGGGCGTCCCGGTGGTCAACGCGCTCACGGACGAGTTCCACCCGTGCCAGGTGCTCGCCGACCTCATGACGGTCGCGCAGCACCGCGGCGGCGTCGCGTCGTTGCCGGGCACGACGCTCGCGTACGTCGGCGACGGCGCGAACAACATGGCCCACTCGTACCTGCTGGGCGGCGCGACCGCGGGCATGCACGTGCGGGTCGGGGCCCCGGCGGACGCGTCGCCGGACCCCGCGGTGGTCGCGGACGCCGAGCGCGTCGCGGCGGGCACGGGCGGGTCGGTGACCGTCGTGCACGACCTGGCCGCCGCGGTCACGGGCGCGGACGTCGTGGCGACCGACACGTGGACGTCGATGGGCCAGGACGCGCGGGACGCGGACGACGAGGCGCGGTTCGTGCCGTTCCGGCTCGACGCGGCGGCGCTCGCGCTCGCCGCGCCCGACGCGCTCGTGCTGCACTGCCTGCCCGCGTACCGCGGCAAGGAGATCACCGCCGACGTGCTCGACGGGCCCCAGTCGGTCGTGTGGGACGAGGCCGAGAACCGGCTGCACGCGCAGAAGGCGCTCCTGACGTTCCTGCTGGAGCACTCGTGAGCACGCCGACGGTCGCGGCGACGAAGGCCGCGCGGCACGCGCTCATCGTGTCGCTGCTGCAGCGCGGCACCGTCCACTCGCAGGGTGAGCTCGCGGGGCTGCTCGCGGACGAGGGCGTGACGGTCACGCAGGCGACGCTGAGCCGCGACCTGGTCGAGCTGCGCGCCGTGAAGATCCGGACCGCGACGGGTGCGCTCGCCTACGCCGTGCCGGCCGAGGGCGGCGACCGCACGCCGACGATGGCCGACACCGAGCAGCTCGCGGCGCGGCTCGTGCGCCTGAGCGCCGAGCTGCTGGTCACGGCCGAGGCGTCGGGCAACCTCGTGGTGCTGCGCACCCCGCCGGGCGGCGCGCAGCTGCTGGCCTCGGCGATCGACCACTCGGTGCTCCCGTCGGTGCTCGGGACGATCGCGGGGGACGACACGGTGCTCGTCATCTCGCGGGACCCGGCGGGGGGCGACGCGCTCGCGGCGCGGTTCCTCGCGCTCGCCGCCGAGGGCTGACCTCAGTTATGAATAGGTCCGCATGTGGATGTATGTTCATGCATGCAGACCTCGATGAAGGAGAGAACCTGACATGACCGAACGCGTCGTCCTCGCGTACTCCGGCGGCCTCGACACCTCGGTGGGCATCGGCTGGATCGCCGAGGCCACCGGTGCCGAGGTGATCGCCGTCGCGGTCGACGTCGGCCAGGGCGGCGAGGACCTCGAGGTCATCCGCCGACGCGCGCTCGACTGCGGCGCGGTCGAGGCGTACGTCGCCGACGCGCGCGACGAGTTCGCCACCGAGTACTGCATGCCGGCGCTCAAGGCGAACGGCCTGTACCTCGACCGGTACCCGCTGGTCTCGGCGCTCTCGCGCCCCGTCATCGTCAAGCACCTCGTGCGCGCCGCGCGGCAGTTCGGCGCGACCACCGTCGCGCACGGCTGCACCGGCAAGGGCAACGACCAGGTCCGCTTCGAGGTCGGCATCACCTCGCTCGCGCCCGACCTCAAGTGCCTCGCGCCCGTCCGCGACCTCGCGCTCACGCGCGACAAGGCCATCGAGTACGCCGAGAAGCACCAGCTGCCGATCGCGACCACCAAGCACAACCCGTTCTCGATCGACCAGAACGTGTGGGGCCGCGCGGTCGAGACCGGGTTCCTCGAGGACATCTGGAACGGCCCCACCAAGGACGTCTACACCTACACCGACGACCCGACGTTCCCGCCGGTCGCCGACGAGGTCGTCATCACGTTCGAGCAGGGCGTGCCCGTCGCGCTCGACGGCGTGCCGGTGACCCCGCTGCAGGCGATCCAGGAGATGAACCGTCGCGCGGGCGCGCAGGGCGTCGGCCGCATCGACATCGTCGAGGACCGCCTGGTCGGCATCAAGTCGCGCGAGGTCTACGAGGCCCCCGGCGCGATCGCGCTCATCGCGGCGCACCAGGAGCTCGAGAACGTCACCGTCGAGCGCGAGCAGGCCCGCTTCAAGCGCGGCGTCGAGCAGCGCTGGACCGAGCTCGTCTACGACGGCCAGTGGTTCTCGCCCCTGAAGAAGTCGCTCGACGTGTTCGTCGAGGACACGCAGCGCTACGTGTCCGGCGAGGTGCGCCTCGTGCTGCACGGCGGCCGTGCGACCGTCTCGGGCCGTCGCTCCGACTCGAGCCTGTACGACTTCAACCTCGCGACGTACGACACGGGCGACACGTTCGACCAGTCCGCCGCGAAGGGCTTCATCGAGATCTACGGCCTGAGCTCCAAGCTCGCCGCGGCGCGCGACGTCAAGTTCGGCAACGCGCCCGACCTCGGCTCGCAGGGGGGCATCGACGCGTGACCGCCCAGCCCGGCCCGCTCGCGCTGTGGGGCGGACGCTTCGCGTCCGGCCCCGCGGCGGCCCTCGCCGACCTCTCGCGCTCGACGCACTTCGACTGGCGCCTCGCGGACGACGACATCACCGGATCGGTCGCGCACGCGCACGTGCTGCACGCCGCCGGTCTGCTGTCGGACGCCGAGGTCGCCGGCATGGTCGACGCGCTCGAACGCCTCCGGGCGGACGTCGCGTCGGGCGCGTTCGCGCCCACGCCGGACGACGAGGACGTGCACACCGCGCTCGAGCGCGGGCTCATCGAGCGGGCCGGGACCGAGCTCGGCGGCAAGCTGCGCGCCGGGCGCTCCCGCAACGACCAGATCGCGACGCTCGTGCGCATGTACCTGCGGCGTCAGTCGCGCGTGCTGTCGGGCCTCGTGCTCGACGTCGTGGACGCGCTCGTCGCGCAGGCCGAGGCGGCGGGCGACGCGCCCATGCCGGGCCGCACGCACCTGCAGCACGCGCAGCCCGTGCTGCTCGCGCACCACCTGCTCGCGCACGCGTGGCCGCTGCTGCGCGACGTCGAGCGGTGGGCCGACTGGGACGCGCGCGCGGCGCGCTCGCCGTACGGCTCGGGCGCGCTGGCGGGGTCCTCGCTGGGCCTCGACCCGGCGAAGGTCGCGGCCGAGCTCGGCTTCGACGGACCGGTGGAGAACTCGATCGACGGCACGGCGTCGCGCGACGTCGTCGCCGAGTTCGCGTTCGTCGCGGCCATGACGGCCGTGGACCTGTCGCGCCTCGCCGAGGAGGTCGTGCTCTGGGCGACCAAGGAGTTCGGCTTCGTGCGCCTGCACGACGCGTACTCCACGGGGTCGAGCATCATGCCGCAGAAGAAGAACCCGGACGTCGCCGAGCTCGCGCGCGGCAAGGCGGGGCGCCTGGTGGGCGACCTCACGGGACTGCTCACGACGCTCAAGGGCCTGCCGCTCGCGTACAACCGCGACCTGCAGGAGGACAAGGAGCCGGTCTTCGACCAGGTCGACCAGCTCACGGTCCTGCTGCCGGCGTTCGCGGGCATGGTCGCGACGCTGACGTTCGACACCGAGCGCATGGCGGCTCTCGCGCCGCAGGGCTTCTCGCTCGCGACCGACGTCGCCGAGTGGCTCGTGCGCGAGGGCGTGCCGTTCCGCGTCGCGCACGAGGTCGCGGGCGCCTGCGTGCGGGTCTGCGAGGAGCGCGGGATCGAGCTGTGGGACCTGTCGGACGACGACCTCGCCGCGATCAGCCCGCACCTGACGCCCGGCGTGCGCGCCGTGCTGTCGGTCGAGGGGTCGCTCGCGTCGCGCGACGCCGTCGGGGGCACCGCGCCCGTGCGCGTCGCCGAGCAGCTCGGCCGTGCGCGCGACGCCGCGGCCCGGCTGCGTGCGGCGCGCACCGTCTGACGGTCCCCCGGGGCCGGTCCCCTCAGGAACGACCCGGGGCGGCCGATCGCGGCAGGGGAGCGGCGCACTGCAGCGCCCCCGCAGCGAGAAGGTGACCATGGCAGCCTCCGGCCACGCCCCGTCGACCCCGGTCGAGCCCTACCTCTCCGACCTCAACGGCGTGCAGCGCTGGTTCGCGAACGTCGGCGTGCGCGGCAAGGTCGCGATGCTCGCGACCGTCATGGTCGTGCTGCTCACCGTCACGGCCGTCATCGCGGTGACGGGTCTGCGGTCGATGACCGCCGCGGGTGCGGACGTCGACGCCCTCGCGACCCGCACGACGCAGCTCGTGCTCGGCGTCGCGGTGCTGACCGGCGTGCTCGGGTTCGTGCTCGCGCGCGTCGGGTCGCGCAGCATGGAGCGGGAGCTGGAGCGGCTCGTCGCCGTGGCCGGGTCGATCGAGCGCGGTGACCTCACGGCCCGCGCGCGCATGGACAACGGCGACCAGATCGGCGTCGCGGCCCGGTCGCTGGACGCGGGCCTGGACGCGCTCCAGGCCTCGCTCGCCGGCGTGACGCGCCAGGTCGGCGCGCTGGCCGACGACGCGCGTGCGCTCGACACCGGCAACGTCGAGCTGCGCCGCGAGGCCGGGGTCGTCGACGGCGACGCGCGCTCGCTCGCGGCGTCGGCCGCGGACGTCGCGCACACCGTGCAGGCCGTCGCGGCGGGTGCCGAGCAGATGGGCGCCTCGATCCGCGAGATCGCGACGAGCACCGACGACGCCGTGCGGGTCGCGCGGGACGCGCAGGACGCGGCGCGCGAGGCGGCCGACACGGTGGCGCGGCTCGGCGAGTCGTCGACGCAGATCGGGAACGTCGTCAAGCTCATCACCTCGATCGCCGAGCAGACGAACCTCCTCGCGCTGAACGCCACGATCGAGGCGGCGCGCGCCGGCGAGGCGGGCAAGGGCTTCGCGGTCGTGGCCGGCGAGGTCAAGGAGCTCGCGGGCGAGACCGCGCAGGCGACGGACGACATCGCGCGCCGCGTCGACGCGATCCAGGCCGACACGACCGCGGCGGTCGAGGCGATCACGCGCATCACCGACGTGATCGGGCGCATCAGCGACCACCAGTCGACCATCGCGGCGGCGGTCGAGGAGCAGAGCGCGACGACGGCCGAGATGACGCGCGGCGTCACGCGCGCCGCCGAGGGCGTCGGCCAGATCGCGACGACGTCGTCGGCGGTCGCGGGGCGCATGAGCGCGACGACCGAGCGTCTCGACGAGGCGGGCGGGCACGTGACGGCCATCGCGTCGGGGTTCGGGCAGGTCGGCGAGCTCGTCGGCACGTTCCGCGTCTGACGTGCGCGTCCGCGACCACCGGAGCGTCCCGCCGGTGGTCGCGGCGCGTCCGGCCCGGACGGGTGTGGCCGCGCCGTCGGGCATCATGGCCGCGTGGACGCGTCCCCGGCAGCCGTGAGCGGGCCGGTCGACGCCGCGGGGACGGTGGCGGGGCGGGTCCTGGCGGGCCCGGCGCGGCTGGGGCCGGTCCGGCTGCTCGCGGTCGACGGACCGGCCGGCTCCGGCAAGACGACGTTCGCGGCACGCGTCGCCGACGCGGTGCGCACGGCCGGTGCGCGCGCGACGGTGCTCGGGCTGGACGACCTGTACGACGGGTGGACCGGGCTGGACGGGACGCTGTGGCCGCGGCTGCGCGCGCAGGTGCTCGAGCCGCTGCGCCGCGGGCGCGCGGCGCGCTACCAGCGGTACGACTGGGCGGCCGGTCACCTCGCCGGCTGGGTGGACCTCGACGTCCCGGACGTCCTGGTCCTCGAGGGGTGCGGGTCGGCGCGGCGTGCGGTCGACGCCCTCGCGACGCTCACCGTGTGGGTCGAGGCCGACGACGACGTGCGGCTCGCGCGCGGCCTCGCGCGCGACGGCGCGCACGAGCGTGCGCACTGGCTCGCGTGGATGGCGCTCGAGCGTGCGCACTTCGCACGTGAGGGCACGCGCGGACGCGCCGACGTGCGGCTCGACGCGTTTGGCATGATGACCACGTGAACGCGGCCGAGACCACGCCCGGTCCCGGCGACGAGGTCGTCGCCGGCGTCGGGGGCGTCCCCGCGCGCACCTGGTACGCACGTGACGTCATGGCGGTCGCGCACGACCTGCTCGGCGCGTTCCTCACGGCACGCAGCGCCGAGGGAGACGTCACCGTCCGCGTCACGGAGGTCGAGGCGTACGGCGGTGACGACGACCCGGGCTCGCACGCGTTCCGTGGCCGCACCGCGCGCAACGCCGCGATGTTCGCCGAGCCCGGTCGGCTCTACGTCTACCGCCACCTCGGGCTGCACCACTGCCTCAACGTCGTCGCCGAGCCCACCGGCCGCGCGGCCGCGGTGCTGCTGCGCGCGGGCGAGGTCGTCGAGGGCGCGGACCTCGCGTGGCGGCGGCGCGAGGCCGCGGGCGTCGTCGACAACCGGCGCCAGCTCGCGCGCGGGCCGGCCCGGCTGGCCGTGTGCCTCGGGCTCGACCTGGACGCCAACGGCGCCGACCTGACCGAGCCCGGGGGAGCGGTCGTGCTGCGACGGCGTGACGCGGCGACCGCCCTGCCCGCGGTCGCGACCGGACCGCGCGTCGGGGTGTCCGGCCCCGGCGGCGACGGTCGGCGCCACCCGTGGCGTCTGTGGCTGACCAACGAGCCGACCGTCTCGGCCTACCGTCCCGCGTATCGCTCGCCGACGTCGGCAGACGCCCCCG
The DNA here is from genome assembly GCF_004535805.1 of Cellulomonas sp. HD19AZ1. Lineage (NCBI taxonomy): Bacteria > Bacillati > Actinomycetota > Actinomycetes > Micrococcales > Cellulomonadaceae > Cellulomonas > Cellulomonas sp. HD19AZ1. The sequence goes on along the minus strand of NZ_SPHX01000002.1, from coordinate 2,337 downwards.
GTGGGGCGACGGCGTCGGCCTGACGCGGAGCGCGCGTCGCACCAGACCCCCGACGTGGGCCCGACACCGGGCGCCCGCGTCCGACCGAGGAGAACGACGTGACCGACATCCTGGACGAGCTCGAGTGGCGTGGGCTGATCGCCCAGACGACCGAGCGCGACGCGCTGGCCGCCGCGCTGGCGCAGGGCCCCGTGACCTTCTACACCGGCTTCGACCCGACGGCTCCGAGCCTGCACCACGGGCACCTCGTGCAGCTGGTCGTCATGCGTCACCTGCAGCTCGCCGGCCACCGGCCGCTCGCCCTCGTCGGCGGCGCGACCGGGCTGATCGGCGACCCCCGCATGTCGGGCGAGCGCGTGCTCAACACCCGCGAGACCGTGGCCGAGTGGGTCGACCGGCTGCGCACGCAGATCGAGCGGTTCCTCGACTTCAGGGGCGACAACCCGGCGCGCATGGTCAACAACCTCGAGTGGACGGCGCCGCTGTCCGCGATCGACTTCCTGCGCGACGTGGGCAAGCACTTCCGCCTGGGGACCATGCTCGCCAAGGACACGGTGGCGCGCCGGCTCGAGAGCGACGAGGGCATCTCGTTCACCGAGTTCAGCTACCAGATCCTGCAGGGGCTCGACTACCTCGAGCTGCACCGTCGTCACGGCTGCACGCTGCAGACCGGCGGCAACGACCAGTGGGGCAACCTGCTGTCGGGCGTCGAGCTGATCCGCAAGACGGACCGCTCGCCCGTGCACGCGCTGACGACGCCGCTCATCACGAAGGCGGACGGCACCAAGTTCGGCAAGTCGGAGGGGGGCGCCATCTGGCTGGCGCCCGACATGATGACGCCGTACGCCTTCTACCAGTTCTGGGTGAACACCGACGACGCCGACGTCGTGCGCTACCTCAAGGTGTTCACGTTCCGCACGCGCGAGCAGATCGCCGAGCTCGAGGCCGCGGTGGCCGAGCGCCCGGCGGCGCGCGAGGCGCAGCGCGCGCTGGCGTACGACGTGACGGCGCTCGTGCACGGGAGCAGCGCGGCCGACGCGGTCGTGGCGGCCAGTCAGGCGCTGTTCGGACGGGGCGACCTGGCGGACCTCGACGCGGCGACGTTCGCCGCCGCCGTCGCCGAGCTGCCGACCGCGCCCGGCCGGCCCGGCGACCTGGTCGTCGACCTGCTCGCCGCGACGGGCGTCGTCACGAGCAAGGCCGCGGCGCGGCGCGCGGTCGCCGAGGGCGGGGCGTCGGTCAACAACGTCCGGGTCGCGGGGGACGACGCGACGCTGTCGGCGGACGACCTGCTGCACGGGCGGTGGGCGGTGCTGCGACGCGGCAAGCGGACGCTCGCGGTCGTGGACGCCGAGGCCGACGCCGGGTCGCCGGTCCCCGGGCTGAACTGACCGACGGGGCGGCACCCCGGACCCCGACGGCCCCCGGTGAGCGAACGCTCACCGGGGGCCGTCGCCGTCGGCAGGGCGACGACCGGTGCGGCCCGGGAGCCGCGCGCAGGGCGTGACCACGGTCACCGTCACCGGGATTTGCCCTCCGCGCAACGCTCGCGTAATGTTCTTGGAGCCCGCCCGGCAGGGAGGAACGGACACCGAGCTCGACTCGGTGGTCGGTCCCACGGAGCAGGGCATCCCCGCAAGGCCCGCACACGGCGCCCCAAACGCCGTGCTAGAGTCCTGCGGCGGCGATCGGAAAGCCACGGACCACCACGGTGGTCAAAGGCCGGAAGAAAGCCTGCTAGACTGGAGAAAGACACAAAGCCTCCTGCAAGAGCCGAAAGGCCGACGAGGATGCGCGTCTGTTCCTTGAGAACTCAACAGTGTGCCAAGTAGTCGATGCCATGTAAATGGTGTCGAGCTCGGATCAGGTCCACCCCCGTGGGTCTGGTTCGGGGATGATGCCAGTTGATGCCCTCTTTCGAGGGGGTTCTTTGTGGTGTCTGTTGCTTGCTGGTCTTCGGGCTGGTGAGTGGCTGATGAACATTCACGGAGAGTTTGATTCTGGCTCAGGACGAACGCTGGCGGCGTGCTTAACACATGCAAGTCGAACGGTGAACCCCAGCTTGCTGGGGGGATCAGTGGCGAACGGGTGAGTAACACGTGAGTAACCTGCCCTTCACTCTGGGATAAGCCTTGGAAACGGGGTCTAATACCGGATACGAGACGCACGGGCATCTGTAGCGTCTGGAAAGATTTATCGGTGAAGGATGGACTCGCGGCCTATCAGCTTGTTGGTGGGGTAATGGCCTACCAAGGCGACGACGGGTAGCCGGCCTGAGAGGGCGACCGGCCACACTGGGACTGAGACACGGCCCAGACTCCTACGGGAGGCAGCAGT